>JAFGGJ010000061.1 GCA_016930595.1 Planctomycetota bacterium | reverse complement strand
TTCCCAACGCCAGTATTCCTGTTCCTGCGCGACAGCAAACCTTCCTTGCCGGAGGCAGGCGCGCCACAGGCGAATGGGGTGGGTGGGTTGACTGGAGCGGTAAAAGGTGGTACAAATTAATGGGGAAGCCCTGGTGGAGGGCGGTTATGAAAAGGTTCCTGACGGTGCTGGCGATCCTGGGCGCAGCCGCCGGATGCAGCACGCGGACCACGGACGTGGCGTGGGAAAACGTTCAGCATACTCGCCCGAGGAAGGTTTTCGGCTACCTGCACACGGGAGTGGGTGTCGGCGGGCTGCCGGGGCGCGACGATATCAAACCGGGGACGACGGTGACGGTGTACGTGCCGCCGCGGGGGGTGTTTGTTACGGCATTTGCGGTGGGGGCGGTGCTGGCGGTGGCGGCGCTGAGCGACGGGGATTGCAACCTGGACCTGAACCTGAATTTTGAAAGAAGATCGCCGGACGTCCTGCCGGAAGCCGCCGACCGGGAGCCGGAAACGGGAGACCGTGTGCCGTATGCGCCGTACGGGGAATGGCGGCATGAAAAACTTCCTCCGGCACAGCCGTGGTGGCCGCAGGCGACGGCGTTCGAGGAAAGCGGGCCGTTCAAGATCACCGGGATGGGCATGGACGCGATGTTTTCGTGGACATCCGCTGAAGACCTGACCGCGGGCGGGGACGTGCGGACGGCGAGCGGAGGACTGGGGGCGAGGTTCATGGGAGGGTTGAACAGCGGCACGCGCTGGCACGCTCTCGTCGGCCTGGAAATAACGGGCATCAACTTCGAAAACCGGCCGTTCGCCCTGAACTGGGGGCCATACGTGGGGTTCGGACTGGAAGTCCTGCCGGCAAGGAACGCCGGCCTGAGCGCGACGGTAAGATATTCATTGCTGACCGGCGACGAGCCGGACTACAACCACTGGGAATTCACCGGGGGGTTCATTTTCTACTGGTGAGTGCGTGGCGGCCGAGGGCGCGCCTTTCCCCGGACGCCGTTTTTTCCGAAAGCCCGGGCTGCCGTTGTGAAGGCGCGTTACCGCCGCGCTACGGGGCGAGGAGGGTGAACGGAAAGAAGGGGACGTTCCTGAGTATCCAGTAGGCGACGACGATGCCGAGGACGGCCCAGCCGGTCCACCAGGGCGACGGGATGACGGGGAGGCCGCGGCCGGTGAAGGACTTGAGGAAATACGACGCCAGGCCGTAGGCGACAAAAGGGATGGACAGGACCATCAGGGGGTTGAGTGCGAAACCTTCAAGCAGGCGGCCGTGAAGAAGCTGGTGGAGTGCGCGCGCCGAGCCGCAGCCGGGGCAATAGAGGCCGGTGACGAGGTTGAATGGGCAGGAAGGCATGTTGCCCGGTTCGGCCGGATCCCGGAAATAAACCCACGCGATAAAGACAAGGCCGCCGGCGAGGAGCAGCGAAGCGCGGAACGCCCGGGAACGGAAGAAGCCTGAGCGGTCCGGGGGACTGCCGGGGACGTCAGGCGGGGGAGGTCTGTCCGCCGGAGCCATGACAGGTCAACCGTGCAGCGGAGGAAAGGGCCGCGTGCCGTGCGGAGACGCGGGGCAGGGGACGGGAGCGCGCAGGGGAAGCATCAGAAGTTATGGTCTGCGGCACCGGCAAGGACCCCGATGACGATGAGGATGATGTAGATGATCATGGGGATAAGGCCGCAGAGGAAAGCGACGAAGCTCCATGTCCTGGCCTTGTTGGAGGCTTCCCGCGCCCCGGCGTAATCGCCCGATGCGGTTTTGCCGTCCACCTGTGCGGCGTAGACGATGGCAACGATGCCGAAGGGGAGGCAGCAGAAGAGAGTAGTGAGTATGGCCCAGACGAGGTTCGAGGGGATGGGTGTCAGCGGCGGCCGCTGCTGAACGGGGCCCGTGGCCTGGAGATGTTCCACGGGTTCGCCGCAACTGTAGCACCTTGCGACGTCGTCGGGGAGTTCCTGACCGCATTTAGGACAGAACATGGGCACCTCCCGGTATAATCAGGCCCTGCGGATGTCCGTCCGGCCGCGGGGCAGGGTCGTCAAGGACGGATGCAATCAACGCGAAAGCGCAGGTATGAGCACCGCTGCCAGGATGTAAAGAACGATGGGCACGAGACCGCAGTAGAAAGCGATGCGGCCCCACATCTTGGCCTTGGCGGAAGCTTCGCGGGCGCCGGTATAGTCGCCCTGCGCCGCCTTGCCGTTTACCTGTGCGGCGTAGACGATGGAGACGATACCGAAGGGAAGGCAGCAGAAGAGAGTTGTGAGTATGGCCCAGACAAGGTAGGTGGGGACGGGTTCGGAAGGGGCTTCGTCCGCCGGCTGCGCAGCCGGCCGGGCATCGCCGAGTGATTGACCGCAGCTCGAACACCTGTCGGCATCGTCAGGCATTTCCGCACCACAAGCAGGACAGAACATGGGCGCCTCCCCGCAGAGTAAGGTTTCCGGTATTCTAGCGGCACGAAGACGCGGGTCAATCCTGCAGCCGAAAAAAACAGCGGGCCTGACAGGGACGGGCGGGTCAGAAGTTGTTGAAGGGGGCGGGAGGCGCGGGCGGCTGTTCTGCGATGGCGCCGGCCACCAGGCCGATGATCATGAGTATGGCGTAGAGGACCATGGGTATGAGGCCGCAGAGGAAAGCGACGAAGCTCCAGGTCTTTGCCTTCTTGGAGGCTTCGAGGGCGCCGGCATGATCGCCCGATGCGGTTTTGCCGTCCACCTGTGCGGCGTAGACGATGGCGACGATGCCGAAGGGGAGGCAGCAGAAGATGGTGGTGAGAATGGCCCAGACGAGGTTATTCTGGACGGGTTCGGCCGGAGCGCCCGCGTCGGGCTGCCTGGGTGCCTGGGGGTTGTTGAGGGGCTCGCCGCAACTGTAGCACTTGTCGGCGTCGCCGGAAACTTCCTGGCCGCATTTCGGACAGAACATGGATACCTCCCCGCAATAGTCTGACGAGAGTACATTTTAGGCATGGACGGCGTGAAGTCAACCCTGCGGGAAGAAAAAACCGTGGGCGAAAGCGGCGTGCCGATTGCTTTCGCCTGCGGCAGGGCTATCATTCAAGGCGCTTCGGGAAAGGAGACTGCGGATGACGTCGAGGGAACGCATCGAGGGGCTGTTCAGGGGAGAGAAGGGCGACCGCGTCGGACGGGCGGACGCGCCGTGGGCCGAAACCATAGCGCGCTGGAAAAAGGAGGGGCTGCCCGCCGGCGCCCGGGGAGAGCGGCCGGCGGGAACGGAAGCGGACTTTGCGTCGTTCTGCGACTTTTTCGACATGGACGTGAGGGACGTGATAAAGATAGACTATTCCTTCATGCTGCCGGGCCGGGTGGTTGAGAAGACTCCGGAATGCCACACGATAGTGGACGGCGACGGGGCCACGTGCCAGTACTGGCTGGAGCAGAGTGGGGTGCCGCATTTCGTGGACTGGACGGTAAAGACGCCGGACGACTGGAGGAAACTCCGCGACAGGATGGCGCCGTCGCGGGAGCGGATTTTCACGAGCATATACGGGGCGTACGACACGGGCGGATACAGCGGGGACGCGGGCCCGACGTGGGAGGAAACCAGGAAGTCGTGGGAGGGGCGGCCGGAGGAGAGATACGGGTTCGTGTTCGTCAGGGGGCCGTTCGAGGGTGCGATGCACCAGACGGGGGCCGAGCGCGCGCTGATGTGGATGATAGAGGAACCGGAAACCCTGAAGGACATGTTCGACACGCATGCGAACCTTGCGGCGGGGATGCTGGATCTGATAGCCGCCGAGGGCATGGAGCCGGACGGGATATTCCTGGGCGACGACATGGGGTACAAGAACGGGCTGCTGTTTTCGCCGGCGGCGTACCACGGACTGCTGGAGCCGGCGCACCGGAAGATATGCGAGAAGGCGCACGAGCTGGGACTGAACGTGATGCTGCATTCCGACGGGGACATCAGGGAACTGCTGCCGGTGCTGCGGGGGGTGGGAATAGACGGGATCGAGCCGATGGAAGTGCACGCCGGGCTGGACATCCGCGAGATCGTGGAGGAATTCGGGGACGACTACGTGTTCATGGGGAACATCGGGGTGGACTTCCTGGCGAAGGGGGGGGAGGCCATGGAACACGAGATAACGTGCAAGCTGGAGGCTGCGAAACGTGCGAAGGGATACGTATTTCATTCGGACCACTCGGTGCCTCCCGCGGTGTCGTGGGACAATTACGTGCGCGCGATCGAGCTGCTGGACGAACACGGAAGGTACTGAAACGCCGGGACCGCTTGACCGGAAACGGCTGGGGCAATAACATCTTTCCGTCCGATCACGCACACAGGAAAGGATCGAGCCATGGAACCCGTGAAGGTGATACCGTGCCTGGACATAAAGGAAGGCAGGGTGGTCAAGGGAGTGAAGTTCGTGGAGCTGCGGGACGCGTGCGACCCGGCGGAAGCGGCGGCGGCGTATTCGGAGCAGGGTGCGGACGAGGTGGTGTTTCTTGACATCGCCGCGACGGTGGAAGGCCGCCGGACGCGCATGGAGTGGGTAAAGAAAGTGGCCGAAGCCGTAAGGGTGCCGTTCGCCGTGGGGGGAGGCATCGGGACGATCGACGACATGGAGGAGTTGTTCGATATCGGAGTCAGCAAGGTGTCGGTGAATTCCGCGGCCGTCCGGGACCCGGGTCTCGTTAGCCGCGCAGCCGAACGGTTCGGGAGCGGGAGACTGGTGGTCGCCGTGGACGGCCAGACGGTGGACGGCAGGATGGAAGTGCTGGTAAGCGGCGGGAACAAGAGAACCGGGCTGGACGTGGTGGAATGGGCGAAGAAGGTGGAGGGCCTTGGAGCGGGGGAAATCCTGCTGACGAGCAAGGACGCCGACGGGGTGCAGAGCGGTTACGACATACCGATGACGCGTGCGGTGGCCGAAGCGACGGGGATACCGGTGACGGCGTCGGGCGGATGCGGCGAGCTGGAGCATTTCGTCCAGGCGGTGAGGGAAGGGAAGGCGTCGGCGGTGCTGGCGGCGTCGGTGTTCCATTTCGGGAAGTTCACGGTGGGACAGGTGAAGCAGTACATGAAAGACAAAGGGATACCGGTCCGCATGTAGACCGCCGTTCCGGGACGGCATTACTGGCGGGGACATGATACAATGCCGCGCTCTGCGGGCGGGAGAACAACGGACACGGCCCGCGCGGGGACCAGGAATTGAGCGATGCGGCGGAAACCAAGGGAAGGGGCAGGCGGGCCGGGCGGGCGGCGCGTCTTTTCGTGATCATGGCGGCGGCGGCGGGCATGTGGCCGGCCCGTGGAGAGACCAACGTGCCGGTCGAGTCGCGGGCGTACGAATTCTTCGAGCAGCTGCAGGCTTCGGGGCTTCTGCCGAGCGGCAGCCTGACCGGGAGGCCTTTTTCGAGGCGCAGGGCGGCGAGGCTGGTCGTGGAGGCTCAGCGCGAAGCCGGAGCAATTCCCGGCGGCGACATGGAAGAAGCGACCGTGGAGGCGGCCAGGGAATTCGCCGCGGAGATCGAGGAAGAGGAGGCCGGGGGGAGCGAGAGGTGGATCAAGCCGCTGGAAAGCGCGCGGCTGAGCTACACGCTGCACGACAGGGACTGGGACCCGTACAACGACAGGGGGCGGGAATACCACGAGGGAAGCAACGTGTACGTCGGGGGAGGGCTGGGCTTCAGGAAATGGAAACTGAGCGGCAGCCTGTACTGGGAAGGCCGCTGGCTGGAAAGGGACGCCGGCGGAGAAGCGGCGGCGGCCGGGCGCGTGGAGGAAGCCGTGCTGAAGCTCGGCTTGCGCAAGTGGTACGTCGAGGCGGGGAGGGAATCGCTGTGGTGGGGACCGGGCAGGCATGGATCGCTGCTGCTGTCGAACAACGCCCGCCCGTTCGACCTCGTGAGAGTGGGTACGGAAGAGCCGCTGCTTGCACCGGGGCTTCTGTCGTTCGTGGGGCTGGTGAACCTGGAAGCGTTCATGACGCGGCTGGAAGTGGACCGGGCGGTGCCGGAGCCGTATCTTCTGGGCATGAGGTTTTCGTGCAGGCCGACGCCGGGGCTCGAACTGGGGCTCATGCGAACCGCCATGTTCGGCGGGGAAGGGCGCGAGGCGACGCTGTCCACGCTGTGGGACGTCATAACGGCAAGGAACGAGAACACCCCCGGGCAGCCCGGGAACCAGCTGGCTTCGGCGTACATCTGCTGGGACACGCGCCTTTGGGGACAGCCCGTACGCATTTACGGGGAACTCGGCGGCGAAGACCAGGCCGACCCTGTGTACTTCACGAAACAGGCACTGCTGGCCGGGGTGTACCTGCCGGAGATCGGCGGAAACCGCAGGATCACTTTGCGGGCGGAGTACGCCGACACGTACATGGGGGGGCATGGAGGCGCGGACGGGGTGTGGTACAATCATTCCATATACACGTCGGGCTACACGTATTACGGACGGATCATGGGGCACCACATGGGGACGGACGCCCGCGACCTGTTCATCGAACTGGGCATAGAAGCGGGCGACAGGGTGAGGTTCAGGCTGGGGTATGACTACGAGGAAAGGGAACTGTCGCAGGCGTACCCGGAAGAACGCAGGGAGTACAGCTTTGGCATGGGACTGGATTTCGGGGAGAGGAACGCCCTGGAGGTGACGTGCGCCGCCGTCGAGACAAGGAATGCGGGGCTTGTGGAGGGGGCGGAGACCCGGGGGGGGAGGATATCCGTCACGGCGACGTGGAGGTACTGAGAGCGGGACCGGGAAAGGACAAGCGATGACAGGAACGAGATACATGGCGGCGGCGGTGATTCTCGCGGGGATTTCATGTTCGTGCAGGAAGCCTCCTGAGGCCACCGGGGCGAACGGGGCCGTGCACGGAGAGGCGGAACGGAACCCCAGGTGGGCCGTGCCGATGGAAGGTCCTGGACTGGGCAATTTCTACAAGGTAAGCGAGGATCTCTACCGGGGCGAACAGCCGACGGCCGAAGGCATAAGAACGCTGAAGAAGATGGGGATAAAGACCGTCGTGAGCCTCAGGTCCGCGCATTCGGACAGGGACGAGATAGGCGACACGGACATCGGCTACGTGCACGTGAGATGCACGGCCGGCGATCCCGACGATGCCGAAGTGCTGGAGGTGCTGAAGGCGCTGACGGACAAGTCCGGAGCGCCGTATTTCATCCATTGCCAGCACGGGGCGGATCGCACCGGCATGATGGTGGCGGTCTACAGGATGGCGGTCGAAGGCTGGAGCAACGAGGATGCGCTTGCGGAAATGACGGAAGGAGGCTACGGCTTCCACAAGATCTGGAAGGATATCCCGGCGTACGTGAAGAGCTTCGATGCGAAGGCCGTGCGCGCGAAGCTGGAAGAGGCGGCGGGACGGGAAGGCCGGTGAACGGATGGCCAGGAAGATACTGATACTATCGGCATCCGTGGGAGCCGGGCACCTGAGGGCGGCCGAAGCGCTGGAGCTGGCCATAAGGGAGCTGGACGGCGGGGTCGAAGTGACGAACGAAGACGTGCTGAACCTGACGACGGCCGGTTTCCGCAACCTGTACCGGAAGAGCTACCTGGAACTGGTGAACCGTGCACCGAGGGTCTTCGGCTACCTGTACGACGCCATGGACGGGCCGTCGAAAAAGAAGAATCCGAAGCGCGAGAGGCTGCGAATCCTGCTGGAACGGCTCAACATGGGCAAGCTGCTGAAGAAGCTGGGCGCCGAGAAGTACGACCTTGTGCTGAACACGCATTTTCTTCCGGCGGAGATCATCGCGTCGCGCCGGAGGAAGGGGAAACTCGAGACGCCGCATTTCGTGGTGACGACGGATTTCGACACGCACCGGGTATGGGCGGCCGAACCTGCGGAAAGATACTTTACGGCCACCGAAGAAGGGGCGGCATACCTGGCGGCGCTCGGCGTGGAGCCCGGGCGGATCAGCGTGACGGGCATCCCGATACACCCGGTGTTCAGCGTGAAGAAGAGGAAACAGCAGTGCCGCGCCGAGCACGGCCTTGCCGGCGACGTGCCGGTCATCCTGCAACTGGCAGGAGGGTTCGGGGTCGGCCCGATAGAGGAGATAGCCCGCAGTGTACTGGAGACGGCGATCCCGGTGCAGCTGGTGGTGGTGGCCGGCCGCAACGAGAAGGCCCGCAGCCGGCTGGAAGGTCTCAGTGCGCCGGGGAGGCACCGCCTGAAGGTGCTGGGATACACCGACAGGATGGACGAGCTGATGGCGGCGGCGGACCTCGTGCTGTCGAAACCCGGAGGGCTGACCTCGTCGGAGAGCCTGGCGCGCGGGACGCCGATGGCGATAATCAACCCGATACCCGGACAGGAGGCGCACAACAGCGACTACCTGCTGGAAAGCGGGGCGGCGGTAAAGATAAACAGCACTGCGACGCTGGCGCACAAGATCGAAAGACTGCTGGGAGACGGCAAGCGGATGAGTTTTCTGAAGAGGAACGCTGCGCGGCTGGGCCGCCCGAAGGCGGCATACGAGATTGCCGAAGCGGCATTGAAATATTGAACGCGCGTGACACCGCTCTCGCGTTCCTGGGCGTGTATTTGCTTCGAGAGAGGAAACTTGTGTTGACTTCGCTCGAGAGAGCAATATACTTTCGGGCGACGGGAAGGCAGTTCGAAAAAAACCGGAAATCTGAAGGAGGAACATTATGGCAAAGAAGAAGAAGGCCAAGTCGAAGCGCAAGCCCAACCCGGCGTTCATGAAGCCCCTGACTCCGAGCGCGGACCTTGCCGCGGTCATCGGCAGCAATCCGCTGCCCAGGACGCAAGCCGTCAAGAAGATGTGGGACTACATCAAGAAGAACGGCCTGCAGGACAAGGTGAACAAGCGGAATATCAACGCGGACGCGAAGCTCCGCGTGGTATTCGGGGGCAAGGGCCAGGTGACGATGTTTGAGCTTGCGAAGCTTGTAAGCAAGCACCTGCGCTAAGCACAGAAGCACCAGTATTGACGCACACGCGGGCCGGTCCGGCAGGACCGGCCCGGTACGGAACCCACCTGTCGAGGGTGGGTTCTGTATTTTGGGGACGTGGGGGGTGAGGGGGGCGTGGAATTATGCCGCTTTTATATCTTGCGGCGGCATCTTCGCCTGATAAAGATAGGGTGACCCCGCTCCGTACGACGCCGGGCGGTGCGAAGAAAGGCAGGCTTTCCATGAAGATACGGTATCACTGTTTCAAGAATTTTGCAGAAGGGTACGAGGCGGTCGGCGAGCGCGAGATGTACAAGCTGCTGCAGGAGAACCCGGAACTCCGCAAGGACAGGTACGAGATGACGTCCCTGTGCAGGGACGTCGTGGACGACACGTTGTATTTCGGATGCACGCACTACGCCGGGGATTTTCTGCTGGCGCTGGATCTCAAGACGAAGAAGATCCGGTCCTGCGGATACCCGGAGATATACGAAGAAAACGAACACAAGATACACCGTGGGCTGTGGTACGACGGCAGCGACAGGTCGCTGGTTTTTGCGACGTCCACGCTGTCGCCCATATCGAAGCTTGCGTACGCGCCCGGCGGCAAGTTCACCCGTTACCACATAGACGGCGGGGAACTGGAAGTCCTGGGACAGAACAGGCCGGGGCAGTACGCGCAGGCGTCGGTGTACGACGCGGCACGCGGGCTGTTGTATTTCTTCGGCTACAGGGCGCAGTCGTTCGGGGTATTCGACGTGAAGGAACGCAGGATAGTGCGCGACATATTCGTTGATTCGATACCGCACATCGCCGCCCTGGACGATGCGGGGCGCTGCTGGAGCACATACGAGCACGGACACAAGTGGTGCTGTTTCGACCCGGAGAAAATGGACTACGTGTTCTACGAGAAGGCCATGGAGAGCGCCGGCGCTGCGGCGAACGTGATGTACTACGGGGCCGGACCGATAGACAGCATGATAAACGGCGGAGACGGGTTCATGTACGTGGGCACGGCGCTGGGCGAACTGTACAGGCTGGATCCTGAAACGGCGGACAGCGAGTACGTCGGACGGCCGACCACGCACAACCGCATGCCGGGCATATGCCTGGGGCCGGACGGACTCATTTACGGCGCCGGGGGAGACCGGGACGTGACGCACATGGTCCGTTACGACAGGAAGAAGCGGAGCTGGGAGTTCCTGGGGCACCTGGAAGCTGAGGACGGGACGAAATGCTACCGTCCGCACGACCTGATGTACCATGAGGGGAGTTTCTACCTGGCGGAGACGGACGTGCCGAACAGGTCCGGATACATCTGGGAAATAATTCTGTAACTGCGGCGGACGGCAGGGAACAGGAGGGCAGCGGCATGGCGGCACCTGTAGCGATAGTAGCGGGGGCTGGTTCGATATCGAACGCGTGGTTTCCTCCATTGCAGGCGGAGAAGGTGAAGGTGGCAGCGGTGGTGGATATCCGCAGGGATGCCGCCGAGGCGCAGATAGAGAAATACGGGCTGCGCGGTGCGAAGGCGTCGGACAGCCTCCCTGCGACGCTGCGGGACACGCGTGCCGATTTTCTGGTGGACCTCACTATTCCGGAAGCTCACTGCAAAGTGGTATGTGCCGGGCTGAGGGCAGGGCTGCACGTCATCGGTGAAAAGCCCATGGCGGCGAGCATGGCCGAGGCGAGGAAGATGGTAAGGACATCGGAGCAGACGGGCAAGCTTTACATGGTAAGCCAGTCGCGCCGGTGGAACAGGCTGCACGACCGGATCGCCCGGACGGTGTCGAAGGGAGCGCTCGGCACGGTAAGCACGCTGAACTGCGACTTTTTTCTGGCGGCGCACTTCGGGGGGTTCCGCGACGCGATGGAAAGCCCCCTGATACTCGACATGGCTATCCATCACTTCGACCTCGCCCGGATGCTGTGCGGCAAGGATCCGGCGGCGGTCTACGCCCGGGAGTTTAACCCGAAGGGGTCCTGGTACAAGGGAGACGTGGCGGCGAACTGCATATTCGAAATGACCGACAACGTGTTCTTCGCGTATCGTGGGTCGTGGTGTTCGGAAGGATGCCACACGAGCTGGAACGGGAACTGGCGGATCATAGGCGACCGCGGGACGCTCGTGTACGACAACGACGCCGAGCCGCGCGGGGAAGTTCTGGCGGGGAAGAAAGGTTTCATCCGCCCGCACAAGCCGCTGAAGGTGGTGAAATCGCCGTTGAAGCACGACACGATGCGCGGCGCCCTGCGTGAAATGCTGGTGTTCCTGCGCGGCGGCGGCGTTCCGCAGAGCGAGTGTCACGACAACATCAAGAGTCTTGCGATGGTCTTCGGGGCGATAGAAAGCTCCCGCAAGGGCAGAAGGGTACCCGTAAGGGCGCTCTAGGGCCGCCCGGGGGGCCGCCGCCAGGGCGTGTGTCAGGATGCTTCGTCGAGAAGCCGTATCATGCGGGTGCGGAGGTCTTCCAGTTCCTCCCAGGACATGGCGGGGTCGCGGTAGGGCCCGGCGTCAAGTTCCTTGAACAGGGCCTGTATTTTTGCAGATACGGGCGAGGTCGAGGCGGCCTTTTTCCCCAGTTGGAAGAGAAGCCTCGCGTCCAGGCCGCCTTCGATGACACCCATGAAGCGCGGCGAAACCAGCACGCCGGTTTTCCTGTGGAAGTACATGCAGGACTTGTCCGGCTCGCGTGAATCCAGCGTGTCGAACTGGAAGCCCTGTATGATGGCGGTAATCCAGTCGCAACGGCCGCCAGCGCCGCAGCGGTGGTTGCGCCAGAGGTGGACGCCCTGGTGGTACCTGCCGAGACCGTTGTTGTACACCCAGGGTTCGTTGCCGAGCCCGCGAACGTATTCAAGCGTCTTGGGGGAATGGAGGTTGAAAGAAGGGTTGGTGGTCTGTTCGGCAAGGAACCTGTGGTTCTCGTCGGCGGAATCGGGATCGTTCATCGACGTATAGCCGATGGTCTTGAAACCTGCGCTGCGGAGGACGGGCAGGAGCGCCTTGACGGGGGCGAAATCCTCGGGCGTGCCCGGTTCGTCGTAGGAATAGTAGTAATACTGCGGGAGGTTATTGTCACGGCGGAATTTTTCGAACGCCGCAAACATGGCGTCGGCCACCTGCTGCGGACTCATGCCGGGACGCTCTGGGAGGCGCCTGAGAGGCATGTCGAAACCGCCGTAATTGCTTATCGCCTGCGCCATACCGTAGCGTTCGGCGATACGTATCATCCTGACCACGTCGTCGCCGCTGACGACGGCCTTGTCCTGCTGCCAGTCGACCTGGAAATTCGGGCCTTTCGTAAGGAAGGTCTTGCCGGCCCTGGAAAGCATCCTGATGACGTCTTCGCTGAGGCGCCAGAAGTCGTCGTCGGAGATAAGGTTCTGTGGAACGGCGACTCCGCTCATGAACAGCGAATTCGGGAAATCGACCTGCGGCAGGCGGCCCTTGTGGACAACCAGCTCCACCAGCACGCGTGCCCTGAGAGGAGGCTCTTCGGCCAGGATGCCTTTCTGGAAGCCGGTGAGTTCCAGCACGCCGCGGTAGCGGCCGGGAGCGGCGTCGTCCGGGACGTCGATGCTGATGAGCATGGTCCTGGCCACCTTGTCCGACAGCCACAGGGAGCCGTCCATCGGACGATAGTAGAGGGTTTCGATGGCGGGGGCGGTGGTTTCGTAATCGCGCATGGGCATGTAGTTGTTGACAAGGAGCCTGACGGCGGCGGCGGGGATTTCGCCGGCGGGACCCTTGAGGGGGGATGTTGCCGCGTCGAGTTCCATCTCGCCGGAGGCGTACAGCCCGATGAGGCGCACTGCGTTGAGCCCGGCGTAGCTGTGAAGGGCAGGCACCGGTTTCGAGACGGTCTCGGCGGGGCGGTCGCCAGGCCGCATGGTGTAGTCGGAAGAGAGAGGAAGGACCAGCAGCGGCGTCGCCGCACCGGCCGGGTCGCTGCGCCTGTCGGACTTGTCGATAACCCGGTGGGCCTGCAGGATGGCGGCGCGCTGGAGATGCTTGTGGGCCTTCACGAAATCACGCCCTGCGGCGGTATCCGGCGCCATGACGATACCTGCCACGCGCAGGTTGAGCCCTTTGACGCCTTCCGTGGAGATTTCAAATTCATTCACTCCGGCGAGCGCCCGGAACGAGAAGTCGGCGGTTTTCTGGCGGGCCATGACCATATCGACGACCTGTTCCTGGGTCAGGATTTCCAGGTCCTGGAAGGCGAAATAAGGCGTGTCCGCCGACTGTTCGTGCTGGTGAACAGTGGCGCCGTTTACGGCCAGGCGTGCCTTTTCATAGACGGCCTGTTCACCGCCCCAGAAACCGGATCTTTCAAAGACGATCCATCCCGTGTAAGGACCGCCGGGCAGCCGGACCCTGAACCTGCGGCCGCGGAAATCGAGCCCGTTGCCCATCATCGGGGAGGGGTAGGGAGTGACCTTGCCAAGGCCCCAGGCGCCGGCCCGGTCGAACCCGAAACCCTTATCGTCGTCGTAGACGGTGTCCTCGTTAACCTCAATGTACTGGCTCTGACCCATCTGCCCCTTGCGTCCGAAATCGAAGGCGAAACCGCCGTCGGTCTTTATCTGGCGCACCATGACGAGTTCGACCCTGTCCACGAACACGTCGCCTCCGGCGGCCGAAAGGGCCAGACGTGTAATGCTGGAGGTATCTATGGGGGTCTTGACGTCGCGGTAAGGGCGGTTGATTTCGCCGCGCCACAGCTTGCCGCCAATGTCGATATCGACGACGCCTTCGCCCGCCGGGGCACTGGCGTTGTTCTGATGCCGGTTATGGTAGCTGGTGTGGTTATCGGTGATTTCGACGCCCATGACGACCCCGCTCGTGCCGGGGACGTAGGTATGGAAGCGAAGCACCTGGTATGAGCTCCAGTCGGTGCTCGTCATTTCATGGAAGGCGAACATGGTGCCGCCGTAGATCCTGAGCGACCGTGCGCCGTCTTTCTTCCAGTCGGAAGAGAACTCCAGACGGCCCGTATCAGGCCACGGGTTCAGCGGGATATCTTTTTCGAAATCCTGGATGACGGTGGAAGATTCGCCGCCCTGCCCGCCGGCGTCTTCGGTGCCGAAAACCGTTTTATCGGCGGCGAATACCGTCCCCGGCCTGACGTCGATAACCACGCCCTGCTTCTCGAGGTCGTCCGGGATGCCGTCTGCGGGGGCCTGAGGGTTATCGGGGGCTACCGTGGCGACCGGCGCCGAAGGGGGAACTGGTTGCGGAGTCGGTGCAGGGCGCGGGGGCTTGCTGCATCCGGCCCATCCTGCCAGGAACACAGAAATCATGCAGACGCTTGCCACGGCATGTAATTTACGCATGGATTCTCTCCCTCCGTATCCGGCCCGCCACGGGACCGATTGTCCCATCAGGCTTTCCCGAGTCATGCCGCCATTCTATAGCCGGCGGGAGCGATGGCAAATCAACGCGGCCGGCAAACGGCCCATGTTTCAACCAGCAGCGTACCTGGGAATGCGGCTCCGGCAGGGGTTCTTTCAGCAGGACTGGGGCGGAGTCGAGAAAGGAAAATCATCTACGGACGGCGGACCCTGGAGAAACCCGATGGAAGCCAGGAATTCATGCGTATCGCGCAGCGTATTGTAGAACATCGGATTGTTGCCATCAAACCAATTAAAGAAGCCGTGGCCTTCGCCCTTGTAGACACGCAGATCGCAGCGGTTGCCGGCTTTGCGCATGGCGGCCTGGAACCTGTAGACCTGTTCGATATCCACGACTTCGTCGTCGGTTCCGTGCATGACGAGAGCCTGTGGGAGACCCGGAGCGACGTGCTGCAGCGGAGACACCCTCGCTGCACGCTCGCTGCCGCCGAAGCGATCGATCCTCCGTTCCAGCGACAACAGGTCGACGACGGGGTTGAAGAGGACCATGGCATTGGAGCGGGAACTGATTGAAAAGTCTTCGCCCGGCTCGTCGGGGCCGTCGATAACGCCGCAGCAGGCCGCGACGTGGCCCCCGGCCGATCCACCGCCGGTAACAATCCTGTCGGGATCGATACCGAGTTCGCCGGCATGGCGCCGGACCCATCTTACAGACGACTTGGCGTCCACGACACAATCGAAAGGAGTGGTCCCATGCCTCGGCTCAACCCTGACCTCGACGGAAATTGCAGTCATGCCCAGGGACGCGAGGTATTCGCTCTGCGGGAAAAATTTCAGCGGGTTCCAACCGTGCCAGCCGCCGCAGAAGAAGAAAAGGATCACCGGAGGCGGATTTCCTCCCCTTGGGGATTCCGGTTTCATAACATGCAGGTTGAGGACGGCTTCGCTGGTTTTCTTGTACGGTATAACGGCAACGTCAGGCACGGTTCCTCCGGCACTGCTGAGACGGCAAGGAATATTCTAACGCCCGCCGCGGCCTTAGCAATCAGGTCCCGGGCAGTTTCAGGACATGGGGAGCGTCCTGGGTTCCCTGACCACAAGCAGCAGCCACAGCAGACCCAGAACCGTGGGTACAAGGCACGCGGCAAAGGTTGCATGAGCACCCCAGATTTCCATGGCCTTGCCGGTGGCGAGGGGGATCATGGTGGTTACCGGTGCGAGCACGAGATTGGTGATGGTGATGTGAGCGGTGCGGCTGTCGTGGGGGCAGGTTTCGAGCAGCAGGTTCTGGTGCGACACCCACGTGCTGGCAATCCCCATACCTATGCAGGCGAAGACGATAGCGCACCCGGCGGGTCCCGGAACAAGCAGCGCGACCGCCAGGCCCGCCAGCTGGCTGCCGGCCCCCACGGCGGCGCCGAGGCGGTGTCCGAGCCTGTCGCCGAGCCTGCCGAGGCCCAGGCCGGTGAGGGCCTGGGCGATCCAGACTATGGCGCTGAGCGTGATCGCGGTCTTTTCGGCCACGCCACCGCCTTCGGACGACTTGTAATAAACCGCCAGAAAAACCACGGGGCCGCTGCCGGCGCTCAGCAGGAGCCTGGCCAGCAGGTAACGGCGGAAGTTGGGCTCGCCAAGCGATATTCTGAAACGGGTGAATATTTCGCTCCTAGACATGCGCGGAGGTCCCGGCTCGGCGTCGTCGTCCCTTATGAACATGAAAACCACCATGCTGGCGGAAAAGAACCCTATCCCGATGAAAAACAGCGTCGCGTAATTCCACGGATACGACAGCCGGGCGGAAATCAGGGCGGCCATCGGGGCCGCCACCGTGCCTCCGAGCGCCGAAGCCAGCGTGGACCAGCCATAGGCCGATCCGCGCAGGTGTTTTCTGAAAATGCCGGCCAGCCAGTCCACCCAGATGGGGATTATCAGCCCCATCGACATTATGAACAGGCCGTAAAGGACCGGCAGTGCGATCCTGGCGGCGACGGGACGATTCTCGCCAAACAGCAGTATCACCGCACCCATCAGCGCCCACGGCGGCATCATCACGAAGAAGTGGTATTTTATGAGGAACCACTTGCGGCCAGCACCGCTCTGCAGAAACAGGGATCCTATTATCTGAGGGAAGAGATACCCGGCGGCCGCCGCTGCCGACAGGAGGCCGACTTCAAGCTTGCTGCCGCCCAGGCGGGTTATGACGAACGCCAGGACCGTAAGAGCCGGGGCAAGGTTCATGCCTATGCCCCACAGGCCTTCGCCGAAGGCGTTGCACAAGATGTTGGCGGTGGTCTTTTTCATGTCTGCTGGCCCTGCCGCATGTCTGCCGACCCGTCAAAGCATATCATCGTAAGCGGTCCGGCAAGCGTTTATCCGCGTGTTTCCGTCCGAGCCCGTTCTTTTTCGTCTGTGACCTGTCCTGGACGAACCGGTTTCTGACAGGAGGGAACCGCTTTCCCCTGGGACCGGCCGGGCCGGGATGCCCGTGCGGGCGTGTCTCTGTGCGCCGTTATGGAGGTGAATAATGAAGCAATCTCCCGTCGTCATCTACATCCTGGTCGCCCTGGCACTGTTGACCATCATCCTGACGTTCGGGGTCTGGAGCGTTTCGAGCAGGTTGGGCGCCCTGGAATACTATGCCGGATCGAACCGTTCGGCCATGGACAAGCATCAGGCGGAAATATCGAGCAGTACGGGGGCGTTGTCGCGCCGGACGAAGACGCTGGAATCCGACCTGGAACTGTGGTCCAAACTCCTTGACGGCGTGCAGAAAAGCGTGTCCCTGCTCCGTACCGACGTGGAAGCGATGAAATCCACGCAACAGTCCGTGACGGCCACGGACCTGGAAGGACTGAAGAGGGACATAGCCGCCCTGAGGAACGACATCACCGAAGTGAAGGAAATCGCCGAAGCGGCGGCCGAACAGCCTGCGGCATCCGCCGCGGCCGATACGGCGCAGAGCGCTCCCGCGGCCAAGGAAGTGAAGGATCTGGCCACACGCCTGGACTCCCTGGACTCTCGTGTCAGCGAACTTGCCAAGAAGAGTTCTTCCGCGCCGGCGGCGAACGTGCAGGTGAACGAACAGGCGGTACGGGAAGCTATCGACAAGGCCGTTCAGGACGAGGTGGCGAAGGCCCTTGAGGAAATGCGTACTTCGTTCCGGACCCGCCGTCCCAGGGAAGCCCGGCCCTGAACTCGTATCCCACCCGCCCCTTCGGCATGGGCAACGGCTTTTTCACCCCACGGCGGACATCCGCAGATACCGGAACTTCACCGCGACATCTTCGTGAAAGGCGGACATGGAATACCGCGATTATGGGAAGAGCGGCTTTCTGGTATCCGAAATAGGCCTTGGCGGCCACCGGGAAGGCGTGGAGTACGGCAGCGGTTCCGACACCACGGCCAGGTATTTCGACAGCCCGCAGGTCCGTGCCGCCGTGGTCGGCCGGGCAATCGACAGCGGTGTCATTTACTTCGACACAACGTACGGATGCGAGATTGAATCGCTGGGCGAATCGCTGCGGATACTTGGGAAGCGCGACGGTCTTTTCGTGTCGGGCATGCGCGTCGATTTCTTCAAGAACATGTTCCGCGAAAAGCACCCTCCTAAAGAATATGCCCGCAGGGAGGTCGAATCCCGCCTTGAAGAGTTCGGCTTCGACGATATGGACCAGTTCATGCTGGGAGCGCTGGATTTCGATGGACCGCTGGAAAACGGACGTTCGCTGCTGGAAGACGCCGTCACGGAACTGCTGACCCTGCGCGACCAGGGCAAATTCAGGTATCTCGGCTTCTCATGCCATGATCCCGACTACGGAGCCCGGATCATTGAGGCTTTCGACTGCTTCGACGCCGTCATGGCTCCGTATAACTTCGCCAACCGCCAGGCGGAAGCCGCCCTGCTGCCGGCTGCCAGAGAACGCGACCTTGCATTTATCGCCATGAAAACACTGGTGTGGCGGATATACGGCCTGCCCGTTACCTGCCTGCGGAACCTTGGCCGCCGGTGCCGCGATCTCGGCATAGATGCCGACGTTCCGATCGGACGGCTGGCGCACAGGTTCGTGCTGGACAACCTTTCGGTTGCCACGTGCGTGCCTGCCGCCAACTCGCCGGAAGCCGTCGATGAAAACATTTCCGCTTCCGGCATGGCGCCGCTGGACGACAGCGGAACCGAGATACTCACCGCATATGCGGACGCCACGCAGGCGCACGACATGATCCCGTTCGCCATCGCCGGCCTGTACGAATCCAACCTCCGGCTCAGGTCTTACGCCATTAACAACCTGGCCGCGAAGCTGCATTTCGATATTGCCCCCGTGGACTATTCAGCCGATGACGCTCCCCGGCAATCCGACCGGGCAGCGCGGGATATCATGGCTGCACTGAGCGGCGATCCGGGGTGGTCGGCATGGTTAGATGAACGCCCTGCCGCGGGCGGCGCGTGCTGAAAGCGCGGCGTTGCCGGCAAGGTGGTTTGAACAGGGGCCGTACCTTGCTATCATTGCCTGCAATCCATCGAGTACGGAGAACACGGGATGGACGGCGGAGGTGTTTTCGGATACACCAGGAACAGGATACTCCCTTACGTGGCGGGTGCGCCCCTGGCGGGCACGGGCCTGGTTTTCATATTTTTTGCGTTAAACGAGTCGCAGGGTCATGGAACGGCGGCGATGCTGGCGACCGGTATCGCCGTTGCTCTCGCCGGGGCGGCCCTGCTTACTTTCAGATCGCGCATCGAATTCGATACAGCGAAAAAGACCTGGCGAGTGCTTCGCGGCTTTGTCGTCATGCTCACCGTGAAACGCGGCGGCTTCGACGAACTGGAATCCATCTCGGTCGCCAGGGAAGTGAAAACCCAGAGTTCCGAAGACGGGTACACGGCGCAGGAATACGTCACTTATCCCATTGAGATCACACTGCCCGGGGGAAAGGAATGGCGTGTAAGGACCGCATCCGACGAATTCGAAGCGAGGCAGATCGCAAAGCGCGTGGCTCGCTCGGCGCGCGTCGTCTTTCTGGATCTTATCGACGGGTCGGCAAGGTATGCGCCGGAAGACCTGGACGTCAGCATCAAGGACAGGTTCAGGAACCTGAAGGGAGGTCCTCCCAAGATCCCTTCGGACCTGCCTGACAGGCGCTCGGCCTGCGCCGTGGAAGGCGCGGGGGTCACTTTTGTCATCCCGCCCCCGGGAGCGAAGCCGGTCGTATTCGGGGGGTTCATGCTGCTATTGGGACTGGCGATGGGCGGTTACCTGTCCTGCGCCGTGCTCACCGGCACGGGCGTGCCTGCCGCCGCCATGATATTCGCTCTGGTTTTCGGAGCGGGCATGCTGGGACTCGTGCCGTTTATCGTGGGATTATTTTTCATCGTGGACGGCGTGCTGGGCATAACCGTCGTGGAAGCCTCGCCCGAATCGGTGACCACGCGCCGGCGCACGCTCCTGGGGTGGAAGGTCATGACGTCGCCGGCGGAACGGGTCGAAGACATCGTCGTGCCGCGCAAAGGTGATACTTACGGACCGGTGATTATCCTAGCGGAAACCGGCGTCATGAAATTCGGGGGGCACCTGGGCGATACCGAAAAGACCTGGATACGGCGCGTGCTGGGAATCGTGCTGGCTTCCTAGAAGAGCAGAGTAGCGGCGGCCGGCCGCCGCAGGCACCTCTTCAATGGAGGGCGTCGAATGCCGCCAGCGCTTTTTCGATCATCAGCAGGCCACGGTTAGCGCTCTCGGCCTGCGACTTCAGTCCGTCCTTCAGGTACGCTTCGATCTCACCTATGACGTATTTCTTGCCAGCTTCCAGCGCGGCCATCGCGTCGGCGGATCGCTCCGTAAAAACCTGCCCTGCAAAAAAGTTCACCGCGTCCTGCATGTGTGCCGGCGTGTAGACGACATGGTAGTTGGTCAGCGTTTTGGCGTGGAACGCCCAGAGGTCTATCCTGTCGAGACGACCCGCGTCGCGCAGGAACCTGAAGGCGTTGGCACGCTCGTAGGAATCATCCGTGGCGGCCCATTTCAGCATGAGGGGCTCGGTTTCTTCAAGGAACGCCTCCGCCAGCACGCCGGAGACTTCTTCCTGATAGCTGCTCCATCCGTGAAAACACTTCACGTCATCAAAATGCTTAATGGCCATCGCCTGCTTTCGGTCCCTCCACGCGGCGTCCTTCAGCGCTTCCCGGAAATATTCAACCGATTCTTTCCCGGCCTTAGCGTACGAACTGGTCAACTCAAGCAGGCTGCGGAGATGATGGCGGAACTCTTCTTCGGGCGAGATCTTCCCCGCTTCTTTCAGCAGGTAGAAGGCGTTCATGCGGGCTTCGTAGTCGTCTTCGCCCAGGAAATCCCTCACCTTGTCCGCTGCCGGAGGATACCGTTCGATGAGCCATTTCCTCACCGTGAGGATGTCTTCCCCGTAGGGCCCGTTGTCTTTCAGTCTGTAGACCAGCAGGTCGCCGGCGAGGGTGTCCAGAGGGCCCTGGGAGTGTTCGGCTATGCGGTAGGCCGCGAGCGTGGCGTACGAAGTCGGCCCGCCCTCGTACCCGAACCCGTGGCGCGTGGCGATTTCACGGTAGACTTCGATATCTCCCGGGTACTTGTCGAACAGTTCCCTGTAGACCGCGCCGGAAACACGGTAGTTGGCTTTCGCCGAATACGCCGCGCCGTACGCGAACAGGACCTTTTTCCGGAGCCCCGACAGGTCCAGGTAGGGCCTTTCCCCACCACGTCCATCGATGAGCTCCAGGGCTTCTTCGAACTTGTCCGCCGACAGCAGCTTGTCGACTTCCGCCGCCACCACGATCATCACGGCGTCGTGAGAGGCCTTTTCTTCCGGGAACTCCTGCATCATCTTGTCCGCACGGGCCAGAGCCAGTCCGAAATCGCCCGCTTCCACCGCTTCGGCCACAGACTTGCGCCCTTTCCTGATACGTGTGCCTTTCAGCGTCGGAACGATGAGCACAAGAGTCCCGGTGAAAAGAGCCAGTACGACAAGCATCATCAGGATCAGCTTCGAGCCCGCCCGATGACGCACCGGCTGCAGCCCGTTGCCCGCCGAAGGCACCGCGACGTCTTCGAACTTGCTGGTCTTCAGCCTGTCCAGGAGCTGGAGGTACCTGTCCGAATTCCTGTCCTGTATCACCCGGTAGACGCGTATCTGTTCAGGGATGCCCTTCAGCCTGAATTCGCCCACTTCGCTGGAAGGCACTTCCGCCTTGTTCATCGAAAGATAGACCGCTTCCGTAAAATATATCTCCGAGGCCTCCATTATCCCTTCGATGCGGGCAGCTATGTTCACGCATTCGCCGAAAACGTCCCCCTCGCGGACTTCCACTTCGCCCGACGAGAGCGCTATGCGCACCTGGATGCGCTCGCCATTCTGCTTGTCCTCGTTGAAGGAGTGCAGCTTGTCCTGCATCATGATCGCGCACAGGATGGCGTTGGTGGGGGATTCGAACGTCACCAGGAACGAATCGCCTATGTTCTTGACGAGCGTACCGCGGAACTTGGCCACCATCGGCAGCAGCAGGGCTTCATGTTCCTCCAGGAGCGAGCGCATCTCTTCGCGGGACGTCTGCGACGTACGTTCGGTGAACCCCTTGATGTCCGTGATCATTATCGTCAGAACACGACTGGCCACTCCGAGCCTCCCGCATCCCCTGCCGCCCCACCACAGCATATTCCGGAATCCGTCGCGTGTCAACAGGTCTTGCACGAACCGTCCGCCGCGGGGTAATTTGTATTCGCAGCCCGCAGTGGGTACAATCGGTGCCCGTTGGAGGCCGGATATGAACGGCGGTAAACGCCATCAGCCGCTCACGGAAACATGGGATTGCCACGTGCATTTCCCTTACGCCGGCGTCATCGAAGGTCCCTCGCTCCCGCGGAACCTCGACGACTTCATCGGCGCCATGCGCAAGGCCGGCATATCCAGAGCGGTCGGAAACGTCTGGGAGGTGGTCAACGCCCCCGATGCCGCCGCTCTCAAGTCCGGCAACCGGACGACGTTGAGCGCGGCCGAAGAAAGCAGCGGCTTCATTATCCCGCAGGTGATGGTCAATCCGCATTTCCCCGCTGCCTCCGTGGACGAACTCAAGTGGGCGCTGGACAACGGCATCCGCATGGCGGGCGAGATCTGCGGCTATATAATCGGCCACAAGTACAAGGGCAAGGGCATCAGGAAGATCCTTGAAGCCGCAGGCGAACTCGGCATCGCGGTCGACATCCACCTGTACGGCTTCGACCAGGCTGCGGAATTCGCCCGGAGCTTTCCACAAACCACCTTTGTCTTCGCGCACTTCGGCGGGCTTGCCCACGGGGACATAACGCGCATTGCCGAGATCGCCGATCTTCCCAACGCCATGGTGGATGTTTCGGGGACCGCCGTCTTCCGGACCGGCGTGCCGGAACACGCAATCCAAATACTCGGCGCCGAACGCGTCCTTTTCGGCACCGATTACTTCATCGACGACCCGATTACGACCCGCATCCGCACGGAACTCGCATGCCCCGACCGTCGCTCACTCGAACTTGTCATGCGGGAAAACCTGAAAAGACTAACCGCTCTGTAAGCCTGCGGGCCGGCGTTCCGTTGCCGGCCCGGACAATGGTAAATAGAATCGTTTGCGAGGGAGGATACGAGGATGAAAAAGATGCTTGTGGCGGCGGCGCTGTTGTGTGGGTTCGTCCTGGCGGACGAACAGCCGGAGATGAAGGTTCACGACATGAAGACCCTCGCCGACTTTTCCCAGCGGAACGCGCTCTCCTTGCTGGTGCTCGACGAAGGCATGTCTGTCGACAGGCGCGCCGGGACGGTCACCGTGCCGGCACGCAGCGAAACACAGGTGACACTGTGGACCGCACGGCCGGATTCCGTCCTGGAACACCCCGGCGGCGGGGCGTACGCCGAACTCCGCATCAGGCTGGAGTCCACCGCCGAAGGTCTCGTCAATACGGCCTGGCGCGTGCACGACGCCGACGGCCGCGCATCTGCGCAGTACGTGCTGGACCCCGGCATCAACGTCATACGCATACCCCTCAGGAACCTCTTCCACGACGGCCGCAAAAGCATCCTGGACCCGCTGGGAATTAAATCCGTCGCCCTGGCGTTCGGCAGGATGCAGGAACCTTTCGTCTTCCGCCCCGTCTCCGTCGATCTTGTCTGGAGTGCGGCACGGCTGCCAGCGGCAACCGTCTTCGACTTCGGCAACGACTACGCCCTGTGGCCGGGAGCGATACCGGTCGACGCTTCCACGGCCTATTCCGACGAGCGCGGTTACGGCCTGACCACGCCGGACGCCCAGCACAAGGTCCACATCGAGCCTTTTACGCTCTTCGGAGACGGCGTCCAGGCCGGCGAAGTCGGTTTTGCGATGAAGGTCGACCCCGGCGAATACGAAGTCCGCGCCGTGGCCTTCCACAGGTCCTGGGACGGCGTACGCGACAATGCGAACTACTCGATCGACGCCGAAGGGGCCGAAGTCTACAGTTCCGGCTTCGATATCAGGTCTTTCCTTTCCTTCGACCACCACTACTACGGAGCGGACGTGTTTTACGACCCGCGCAAGCCCGTGGTGGAACAGTATTTCGGTGAATACTTCAAACCGCACGCCTTCGCCGTCACCGTGGAAGACGGCAGGCTGGACCTCCTTTTCCACAACGCCGCGGTGTTCGCCGTCATGATCTGGCCGGCGGGGACCAAAGGCCAGGAAGCCGTCGACGCGCTCTACCGGGACTGCTTCTTCGACGTCTGGAAGAAACACCTGCGCGTCCGCAATATTCCCGCCATGCCCGTGCCACCGGGGACGAAGGAAGAGATCCTCGCCGGCTGGGTGGACGTGCAGGACCGCCTCAGCCCGCTCGATTACCCGGTGGACCTGCCTGCGGAAACCGTCGTCTCCTGTGCGCCCGGCCAGACCACCTGTGCGTCCTTTGTTTTCCGGCCGGTGGGGCAAATGAACGAAATCAGCGGTATCAGCGTCAAGAGCCTTGAAGCGAAAGACGGCCCTTGCCCTGCGCGCGTCACCGTCAGTATCGCCAAGGAACACCTGCTGCAGAAAAACGGCCCCTACCACGAAACCGTCCCGACGCTGCTGGTCCCGGACCGGCCCCTGCCGGCCGTTCCGGGGTGGCTGCGCCGCTACTGGCTTACCATCACCGTGCCCGAAGAGGCAAAGCCGGGCGCCTACAAAATGTCAGTCCTCGTGAACGTCCCCAAGGCCGTTGCCGCTGAGCTCGCCCTCGACCTGACAGTGCCTCCCGTCAAGCTCGCCGCGCCCGGCGCTTCCTTCGGCATGTGGAACAACGGCGCCACCGGCGCTCACCAACTCGGCGCCTTCGGCGGCGACGAACAGATCACCCGTGCCGTCATCGACGCCGAAATTGCCGACCAGGCCGCACACGGTCTTACCGGCTATGCCTTTCACGAACCCTATCCCAGCAGGCTCGACGACGAGGGCCTTCCCGTCATGGACTTCTCGCACAACACGCTTATTGCAGACACCATGAAGAAGTACGGCATGGGCGAACATGAATCCATCATGGGCATCATCGGCGCCGTCAACTACAGGCTTATGCGCTGGGGCATCGAAGAGTTCAGCCCCGAGTTCAACAAGGCTTACAAGCAGATGCTCAGGAACATCGCTGACTGGGCCGCGGAAAAGGACATCAACGTAATCGTCTACCTCGTTGACGAGCCCCGTGAAAACAACATCCAGCCGTGGAACCGCAACAGGGTCGACTGCATCAGGTATCTGCGCATGGCGCGCGAAGTTCCCGGCGTCAAGACCACCATTACCCTCATGGGCGACCGCGACGGCTTCGGCGACGACTACACGCCCATGGTCCCCCTCATGGACGTCGTCATGACGCACGCGTGGGAGCGCTCCCGCCAGATAATGCTCCTCTCTGCCAAGGAGCACATCACCAAGGGCATCCCCTACAACAACGGCTGGTCCCGGTACGTCTGGGGCTTCTACGTCTGGCGCTCCGGAACCTCCGGCAACTGGCAGTGGGTCTATTCGTGGGAAAACTCCCACGCCTGGCTCCCGCTCTTCAACTCGGGCGAAGCCTCCGCCGTTTTCGTTTATCCGGAGGGCTATGCGCCGACCGTCAAGTATGAATGGGTCCGTGAAGGCATCACCGACTACCGCTACATCCGCACTCTCCAGCAGGCCATCAGTTCCGCTCCCGACGCCGAAGCCTCAGTCGCCGCCAAGGCGTTCCTCGAGCAGCTCAAGGCTTTTCTGCCGGAATACCCCCACACCGGGCTCAAGAGCGGCGCCGACGCCGGAGGCACCTCTCCGGATGCGCTCAGCCGTCACTGCGACGCCTGGCGTTACCAGATCACCGAATTCATTTCCGCCATCACGGAAGACCGCAAGCCGGTGCTCATGCCCCAGGCCACGGCCATGTTCCCCAGGGCCCTCCAGGCTTATGAAAAATCCTATACCGTCAACTGGGTCCGCCGGGCTCCCGTAATAGACGGCTCCATCGATGACCGCTCCTGGCAGGACGTCCCTGCAGCTTCCGCGTTCGTCAGCATCCCGCGTGCGGAAAAAGCCAGCGTCGAAACGGAGGTCCGGATCGTCACCGACGGCAGGAAGCTCTACTTCGCCTTCCACTGCGTCGAACCGAACTACGGCGAATTCAAAGCCTATGCCATGGAACGGGACGGCGCCGTCTGGGAAGACGATGCCGTCGAAATCTTCCTCGACACCGACCTCGACGCCAAGACCTACTACCAGGTCCTTGTCAACACTCTCGGCACCGTCCTGGATTCCTTCAGCAGGGACAGCCTCTGGAACGGCGACGTCCAGGCCGCCGCTTCCAAGGGCAAGGGTTTCTGGGACGTCGAAATCGCCGTGGATCTCGCTTCCATCAACGCAAAGCCGAAGCCCGGCGACACGTGGGGCATGAACCTCTGCCGCGACCGCTGGGCGGGCCGCTCCGAGAATTCGTCATGGGCCTTCGTGGGCGCCAGTTTCCATAACCCCGAAGGCTTCGGCAAGCTGGTTTTCGGCGAAAGGTGACCCCTTCCACGAAAGGTTTTCCGCATGCTCCTGTTGAAGCCTCTCCGTAAACTTGCCCGATGGCTGCGTGGGGGCGCCGGCGGAAGGGAACTCTTCCTCGGCGCGTTTCTGGGCCTTGCTCTCGGCATGATGCCCGGCTTCAACTTCACGCTGCTCGCAGGTCTCCTCGTTCTTCTCGTTCTGAATGCAAACATCGGCGTCGCCGTGCCATCGTACGGTTTAGGCAAGGCGGCCGCCATTCTTCTGGCGCCATACACCTTTCAGGCCGGTTACTTCATCATTCACCGCATGGGCATGGAACGTCTTTTTGCGCGGCTCTTCCAGACTCCCGTTGTCGCACTCATGGGACTGGACAAGTACTGCTTTACCGGGGCGATTCCCTTTATCGTTGTGGCGGGGGTCATTTTCGGCGTTCTTCTGGCGAGGCTCGTAACTTCTCTCCGCTCCGGCCTGCTGGACAGCGCCGCCCGGCACCCGTTCCTTAAATCCTGTTCCCGCAACGTTATCGTCCGCGCCCTTCTCCGCATCTTCTGCGGCCCGGACAGGCTTGCGCATGAAGACGCCCCCGCCGCTGCTTCCGCCCCGGTCCAGGGGAAGAAATCCCCTTTCTTCCGCTCGTGGGGCCTTGGCCTTGCCGTACTCGTTCTTCTCGCAGTTCTCGGGCTGGAATTCGTGTTTCTCAATTTCTTCTTTAAATCCTCCCTCCAGCAGGTCTGCGGGGCGGTCGTCGGCGCCGAAGTCAACATCGAATCCGCCTCGCTGTCCCTTTCCTCCGGCCGCCTTGAAATCGCCGGTCTCCAGGTCACCGACCCTGCAAGGCCCACGCACAACCTCGTCCAGGTTTCCTCTCTCGCCGCGGATATCAGTGTCTCCGACCTGCTCGCTGGCCGCTTTGTCATCGACGAAGTCTCCGGCGGCGGTGTTCGCTGCGGCAGCGAGCGCGCCGAACCGGGCGCCGTCTACAGGAAGGTTCCCCCGCCCGAAGAGGAAGCCCCCGGCAAAGACAGCTCCATCCTCTCCTTTTTCGAAAACACCGACCGCGCCCTGGAATACCTGAACAGGGCGCGCGACCTCCTTAACCGCTTTTCCGGTTCCGGGCCTGAGCCCGTGGAAGCGCAGGGCCCGCCCAAGTCCGAAGCACCCGAACAGTTCTCCGTCGAAGCCCTCGAATACATGGGCAGGACGGACGGCTACGCGCGCCTTTCCGCCGCAGCCTCTCTCACGCGCAACCCGGATATCCTCATTCACCAGTTGACGCTTACCGACGTCGTGCTCGACAAGGCGTGGGGACCGCAGACGATTCAAGGCTATGAAATCTCCTCTCATCCGGCCCTCGTCAACCTTCCCATGAGAATCATCGTCGGCGCTGCGGACGACGCGCCCCCCATCGCCGCCGCTGCTTTCAACTTCTACGTCCCGGACATGATGCACGAAATCGAGCTTAACTTGCCGGCGGTCGCCCTCGGCGGCTCCGTCAGGCTCGGCGCCAGGTCTCCGCTGCGGGTACACGGCGGCTCGGCCGCCGTCTCGGCCCGGGGCGAATTCAACGGCGCCTCCGTCAACGTTCCCTTCACCGTTCATCTCACTGGCCTTCGGACCGAAGTCCTCGACGGCCGCTCCGTCCTCGGCATGGATAACGACACCGCCAGGAAAGTTTTCAGCGGGCTCACGGAGCTCAAGGTCTCCGGCGTCCTGAAAGGCCGTCTCCCCTTCGTCTTCCCCGACCTTGATGAAAAACAGATTCTTTCCGACCTGGCTGCTTCCGCCGGCAAGGCGGGTGAAGCCGAACTCAGGCGCAGGATCGACGAAGAAAAAGACCGCCTGGAAAATAAGGCCAGGGATGAAGTCAACAAGCTGATCGAAGACAAGGCCCCGGACAAGCTCAAGGATGCCCTTAAAGGTCTTTTCAACCGCTAGCCCCAGCACCGGAGGATTCACATGTCGCCCGAACTCACCTTCCTCGGAGCCGCACGCAACGTCACGGGTTCCAAGTATCTCCTCGACACGGGTTCCTCCAGGGTCCTCGTCGACTGCGGCCTCTACCAGGAACGCAGGCTCAAGGACAGGAACTGGGAAGCCTTCCCCGTCGATCCCTCTTCACTTGACGCCGTCCTCCTTACCCACGCGCACCTCGACCACTCCGGATACCTTCCCAGGCTCGTTCAGCACGGCTTTCGCGGCCCCGTTTTCGGCACCGCCGCCACGAACGATATTACCGAAATCATCCTCAAGGATTCCGCCCATATCCAGGAAGAAGACGCTCGCTTCAAGCAGAAACGCCACGCCGCCGAAGGCAGAAAGGGGCCCTATCCCATCGTCCCTCTCTACACCGCCGAAGACGCCGGTCTTGCCGCCTCGCTGCTCAGGCCCGTGGAATATGGCGCAACCGTAGACGTCGCCCCGGGCATTACGGCCTCCTGGAGTGACGTCGGCCATATCCTCGGCTCCGCATGGCTCGAACTCACCCTTCCCAACGGCAGGACCGTCGTCTTCTCCGGCGACGTCGGCCGCTGGGGCAAACCCATTCTGCACGATCCCACGATGCCCTCTTCCGCCGACTATCTTCTCGTCGAATCCACCTACGGCGACAGGCTCCACGAACCGGCGGCCGATATCGACGGTATTCTCGAGCAGACTGTCAATTCCACCTTCGAATCCGGCGGCAACATCGTCATCCCGGCCTTTTCCGTCGAACGCTCCCAGGAACTGCTCTACCACCTCGGCCGGCTCCTGGCCGCCTCCCGCATCCCCTCCATGCCCGTCTTCATCGACAGCCCCATGGCCATCAGCGTCACCGACGTCTTCAAGAACCACCCCTCCCTTTTCGATCAGGAAATGATCGGTCTCATCCGCAGCCGCAAGTCCCCCTTCGATCTCCCGAACCTCAGGTTTACCAGGGAGCGTGACGAATCCAAGGCCATAAACGACATACGCTCCGGCGCCGTCATCATCGCGGGATCCGGCATGTGCACCGGCGGTCGCATCAAGCATCATCTCGTGCATAATATCGAAAGGCCGGAATGCTCCATTGTTTTCGTCGGCTACCAGGCCGCCGGCACTCTCGGCCGTCTGATTGCCGACGGTGCCGACCGTGTCCGTATCCACGGCCGGCAGTTCCAGGTCAGGGCCCGCATCGTACGGATCGGCGGCTTTTCCGCCCACGCCGACAGGGACGAACTCCTCCGATGGCTTTCCTCCGTCTCTTCCCTCCCCGGACATGCCTTCGTCACCCATGGTGAAGAATCCGCTGCTCTCGCCTTCGCCGGGCACCTCGCCGAGCAGAAAGGCTGGAAGACTTCCGTACCGGAATACATGGACAAAGTCTCCCTGGACTGAGAAAGGGGGCTCCCGTCATGCACCCAAGGCTGGTATGCGTGCTTCTCCTGCCGGTGGCGCTTCGCTTGTCCGCGGAACAGGTCCCGGAACAACCCGCCCCGCGCCCGCAGCCTCCTGCACCAGTCGCATGGCG
The DNA here is from genome assembly GCA_016930595.1 of Planctomycetota bacterium. Lineage (GTDB taxonomy): Bacteria > Planctomycetota > SZUA-567 > JAFGGJ01 > JAFGGJ01 > JAFGGJ01. The sequence goes on along the minus strand of JAFGGJ010000061.1, from coordinate 28,145 downwards.
GCGCATCGACGAACGCATCCTCTCCGGCAGGAATCTCCCGGATCACTACCTGCCGCACTACGTTATCAAGGCCGGCCGCCATGGGGCCACGAACAACGCCGCTCTCATACGCTGGCATTTCTACGCCGATGAACCGGAAGTCGATTACCGCCCCGACTCCGAATACCTCCTCGACTCATCGCGCGTCTGCGACCGATGGATACGCCTTTCCGAACGCATCCCGCACGTCGTCATGTGGAACGTTTCTTTTCTGGCCGTCGGGGGCGCGTTCGAAATCGCCGTCGAACCGAATGGTGTCGTCATCGGCAGGGATCTCGAAGGCACCGGCATTTCATTCGATCCCGCCCGCGAACACTCCCTCGAACTCGTCCGCTCCGGTTCCAGCTTCACCGTCACTCTCGACGGCGCGGACTCCAGGTCCGTCCCCGTCGACCCCGCCGACAGGACGCCCCTCCAGGTCACCGCGCAGGTTCGCCCGGTCGCAATCCGCAGCGTCCGCCTCTCCTTCGGCAACTCCGAAGACTACTCCGACCCGCCGGTCCCGAAAGTCGCACCGCCGCCCCGGTGGAACGTCGTTTACAGGGAGAATTTTTCCAACGACGAGTCCGTCGGCGCCTTCGAGCTCTACCCCAACGGCGGCCGCTTCGAGCGCGCCGATGGCGCCCTCTACATCGGCCCCGCCGAAGCCGTCGGCATCGAAGACGTCTACTGCATGCTGAAGATGTCCCTTCCCGGAGACTTGCGCGTCCGCTTCCGCGCCAGGAGCATGAAGCCCAACCAGCCTCCCTTCTTCGGCCTGCTCGTTTCCCTCGGCGGCTCCCTGCGCAGCGAAGACGGCTACTTCGTCGAATGGAACTACTGGCAGGTCCAGGTGAAGAAACGCAACCGCCGCGTCGCTGGTGTCTCGGTGTCGTATCCCCGGCAGCGGTCTTCCGGCGATTGGCTCGACTGCATGATGGAACGCGTCGGCGGCGTCGTCACCATGTACACCGAAGGCGAACGGGTCCTCACGTGGACCGACCCGTATCCCTATACCGATAACGCACACGACCTCTTCTGCTTCTACACCTGGCGCGTCCCCATGCAGTTCGACGATATCGTCATCGAACGCAACGCGGGCGATCGCGCCAGGCCTCGGTCCGACCATCCCGTCTTCGTCGAAAACTACCTCAACGGCCGCCGCGACGCCGCCCACGAAGAAGCCGCCGACTTCTTCTTCTGACGCTCCGCCGGAAGGACTTCATTGTCCTGCGAACGTTACGCCCTTGCTGCTTCGACCGTGTTCGACGGAACCGGGATCCTCCCCGGCGCCCCCGCTGTTATCATCTACGGCGGCGGCATTGAGGCCGTCGTGCCCGTCGCGGACGTCCCTTCTTCCGTTCACGTCGTGCGTCTTCCCGGCGCCTTTCTCATGCCGGGCATTACCGACTCGCACATCCACGTCGCCTCGCTCGGCGAATCCATGCTGAACGTCGACCTTTCCTCCTGCGCCTCCGCCGCCGAATGCGCACGCCTCGTCGGCGAAGCCGCTGCCGCCCGCCCCCCCGGCGAATGGATCGTGGCGCGCGGCTGGCGCGCCTCGACGTGGGCGGACGATTCCTTTCCCTCCGCCGCCCTGCTCGACGCGCATGTTCCACGCAATCCCGTTTTCTGCCGTTCCTTCGACGGGCACAGCGTGTGGGTCAACTCCAGGGCTCTCAGCCTCGCGGGCGTCTCTTCCGGCACCCCGGACCCTCCCGGCGGCATCATCGGCCGCGGCCCGTCCGGCGCTCCCGCGGGGGTATTGCGTGAAAACGCCATCGAACTCGTCCGCTCCGCCGTGCCGCAACCTACTCCCGCTGAACGGCGCGAATCCATCCGGCGCGCGCAGTCCCGGCTGAATTCGCTGGGCGTCACGGGGGTACACGACGTCAACGGGTTCTCCGACTTTGCCTTGGCGGCCGAGATGGCGCGCTCCGGCGAACTCACCGTCCGGTTCTCCGGCGCGTGCGGGCCCGACGAGATCGCCGCAGCGCGCGACGCCGCGGCATCGGCTCCGCGGGATTCGCTCGCCGGCATTGCCGGAGTCAAACTGTTTGCCGACGGCTCCATCAATTCCCGCACCTGCGCCCTTTTCGAACCGTTCGAAGGCACGCAGGACACTGGGGTCATGACGATCGATCCGGCCGGCCTTGCTGATGCCGTGCGCACCGCCAATGCCGCCGGCCTGCCGGTATTCGTTCATGCCATAGGGGACCGCGCCGTGTCTTCCGTGCTTGACGCCGTCATGGACCACGGTGTCGCGGCCGTCCGCAACCGCGTCGAACACGCCGCGCTTATCGGCCCTGGAGACGTCTCCCGCATGGCGGCCATGCATGTCACGGCTTCCATGCAGCCCTCCCACATCGTCACCGACATCGCCCCCTGCGAAAGATACCTGGGCGACAGGTGCGGCCGGGCCTACGTGTTCAGGAGCCTGCTGGACGCGGGCGTGGTTCTCGCTTTCGGAACGGACGCCCCGGTCGTCTCCGCCGACCCGCGGCACGGGATTTTCGCCGCGGTCGCCAGGACCGGCTTCGACCTCAGTCCCCCGGGCGGGTGGTACCCCGCCCAGAAGCTCGCCATGGCGGAAGCGCTCACAGCCTTCTGTCGAGGCGCCGCGATCAGCATTGGCCGCGGCAGCGACCTCGGCCGGATCGCTCCCGGCTTTGCGGCCGACATCACCGTTCTCGGAGTGAATCCCCTGGGAGTCGAGCCGGCAGCGGTCCTGGAGATCCCCGTGCACATGACCGTCGTCTCGGGCAGGATCGTTTTCAGCGTCATCTGAGCGACACAGACCACGGATCCGTCCCAGCGTCGCCTAGCGCACTTCCTTCCAGGTGTTGGCGTCCATCTTTCCGTAGACTCCCGCGTCCGCCGGAGCGTCGGAGAGGTTCGCCACGATACGCGTCCCGTCGGAGAATTCGGTGGTCTGGACGGCGCAGTCTTCGGTCACGAAATCGAAACGCTCGAGCCGGCACGTACCGATTTTTCCATGCAGTTTGGCCACCGGCAGAGCCGCCTTTATAGCGCGCCGAACCTCGGCGTCTTCGAGGCGGACAAGGTACGAATAGGTTTCCTTTGTCCCGGCCTTAGCCCACCCGTACTGCTTTCCGAACGGGAACAGGGTGGGGGGGCAGCCGTACAGGGCGTCCATAGCAGCCTTTTTTTCGGGGCGCCCGCAGCTGTTGTACCCGAGCAACTGGTGATCGTCGGCGCTGAATCCGGGGTGCTCGTTGTAGTTGTGCACCTCCCACCAGTTGTGCACGCAGCAGTCGTGGAACACCAGCATGGTCATGGGCACCGGGACGAAGGGGGCGTCCCCCCAAGCCGGGTATATCTTGGACGACCCGATATCATACCATGCCGCGTACCTGTCCACGAAACCTTCCGACGACACTATCCTGTTCCCCACGGTGGCGGCGCTGAAAAGCTCCCGCGTGAGTTTCAGCGAATCCTCCCTGGACATCGGCTTGCGGCCGTGGAGATCATGCTCCATGCTGAAACACGGCTGGCCGGGGCGCATGGCGTTCACGTCGAAGTGGAGCCAGTCCATTTGCTGCATATCCGAAGCCAGGCGCTTTTTGAGGTACTGGATCTGGTAAGGCGTGCAGACTTCGTACCACTTGTAGTCGTCAATCTGCCAGTGGAGCCTTGTGCCGCCGTCGCGCAGCCTGCGGAAAATACGTTGGTGTTCGGCGCTTCCGTCGTCGAGAGCCTCGATAATCCACACCCAGGGACTCAGCAGCGTACCAGGTATGGCTTTCATGGCCGTTATTTCTTCATCTGTAAGCCAGATAGGGTCGTCACCGCCCATCTTGAAGTCGAGTGAGTAGTGGCACATCCGCGTTGAATAATACATGACCGAATCAAATCCATACGCCTTAAGGCGGCGGGCCGATTCGACGTAGTCTATTTCGTCCGTCTTGTTGTAACCCAGGAAGGCGATAAGCGCCCCGAAGAGGTATTTGAGGACGGGTTTTTCATCCAGCTTTTCCTCCCAGGTTCTGAACTCGCCCCTTTCCTTCATTCTCTCCCGGTACTTTGCGCACACGGACGTGATATCCGGGGCAACCGGGTAGATGCGCACTTCCCTGCGGTACCATGCGGTGACTTCGCCACGGCGCGCTTCGAAAAAGAAATACGGCCGGCCATCCTTCCGTCCGTGCGTGCAGCCCCAGTCGGTCAGGGATTCCTGTGTCACGAGCAGGCCGCCGGTATCTGCCAGGAGCGCGGCCATGGACATCGACATGCAGGTGTGGCCGCCGCCTTCCGCCGTGGCCTCGTAATCGTCGCCGGCGGAGCGGCTTATGACTCCCTGCCACGCCGGCAGTGCGGCTTCCTGGTTTCCATCGGAAACGAGGAAAGCCCCCGGCATCGAAACGAATTCCAGGTCGTCGGCGTGCGTCTGCAGAGCGAGGGAGACGTAGTCGTCGCCGAGGGACCAGAGGAACCTTACGGATCCTTCCGGCCTATCATATTCGACCAGGATGCCGTCGGCCTGCGGGGACGCCGCGCCTCCTGCCAGCCTCTCCATAGCCACCGGCAGGCGTATGCCCATCAGGTGCGCCGGCGCGGCCGAATCGCCGCTGCCGTAGCGCCGCACGCCGGCCGTTGAGGGGTCGAGTTTCCAGGTGCAGTCCCGCGCGACGTCGCGGATGGTTATGGCGGAAGCGTCTTCGGCGACGGCCAGTTCGATAATGGAATTGCGCAGGTAGAGCATGGCCCTGCTACTGCTCCTTCTTTTTTTCTTCCGCGGGGGGCGCTTCGAGCTCAACGCCCGCCACGGAGCAGACGTCGTCTTCTTCGGTGCGGATTCTGATCGACGCCTGCCAGCGGCCTTCGTACTGGTTGACGCGCATGCGCAGCCTGTGCACGCCCTGGTCGAGATACTGTGTGAATTTGAAGGACGCCCTCGTCACCGGCCGCTGGAAGTCGTGCCGGAAGACCTGCTTGCCGTCGAGCCACACGATGGTCTGGTCGTCGCCCTGGACTTTGAAGAGGTACGTGCCGGCTTTCTGCGAGTTGATTATCGTCCTGGCGTAGATCGTCCTGTACGTGGGGGCGTGGAGGCTGTTGCCGGAGGTCTGGAGCCCGAAATCCAGCACGCCGAAATGATCCCACGATGAGTCTTTGAACGGCGTCCAGGCGCCCTTGTGTTCCGGCCGCGGCTCGCCGTCGGCGTCGAGGGGGCCCGGCTGGCCGTTCAAAATGAAGCGGCCCGGGCCGAAGACCTGCCAGTCGTAAGGCTTCATCAGCGGAACGGCGGCCCGTGCGACCTCGGCGTCGCCGACGGCGAGCACGGCGGTGAGCAGGTATTCGCGGCGTGGGAGGTCATGCATGTCCAGCGGTTCGAAATCGATCGGAAAGAGCGAGAGTTCAGGCAGGTCCGAAAGCCTGACGTCGTAGTCCGCCAGTTGCACGTCAGCGCCGTTGGGAGCGGCTTCATTAAGCGTCACCGTGAAGCGTGCCGTGTCGTTCGAGTCGCCGACGCGCCGCATGACCACTGAGCACACCGGGGGCATCGCCGTAGTGACGACCATGCTCTTGAGGTCGAACGAGAGATGGACGGGCGATTCCACCTTCTTCCGCCATTCCGTGCCCTGTCCCGGGACGAGGTTCGCCTTGTAGGGCATGCTGCCGGAGACAGGCGTCGGGCTGAGAATGAACTGATCCACGCGCACGCCGTCTTCGTGTATGAAGATGTGCATGTAGTGATCGCCCTTGGTGAGATGTCTCGGGTTGCCTTCGATCGGGCTCCATACCCAGCGGAAAGGCGTACGGTTATCCATGCCGCCCGTGTAAGGACCGCCGCTGTCGAAGTCGATGCACAGGTGGTTCGAACAGTGGGTGTCCGTCGTCCAGAAGCGGCCGTAACAGTAGTAACTGCCGGTTTCCGGTAAATGGAGATGGTACTTGACGTAGGTGTAATCGGAAGTGGTCCTGACGTCGTAAAAGTTACCGATGCGGTAGTTGCGCTGGCCGGGGCCGTTGGCGATGCCTTCCTTGCAGTGGAGGTAGGCGCCGCCGGCGGCTTCCTTGTCGGGGAAGACTTCCCAGCCGTAGTTCATTTCGTTGAGGAGTTCGGCTTCGAAGACGAAGGCCCCGTCCGGCGGAGCGGAGAGGCCGGGGTCGGCGGGCACGAGCAGTGAGCCCGAAGCAAGCAGGTCCTTGCGCGCACGTGTGGCGGGGGGCGCTTCCGCCACATCCGCCGGTTCCGGCTCCGGGTCCGGCACAGCGACCGGTTCAGGGACCGTTTCCGGTGGGACGTCCGTGGCCGCGGGTGACACGGGTGTTTCCGGTGGGGTAGCCGGCCCGGCCGGCGGCGGCGGATGATGTGCATATTCGGAAAGCGGTGGCAGGGAAGCTTTCGCCGGGTGCATCCTGTAACTCCATATCCCCTTGACCCGGCTGCCTTCGCGCTGAGCCAGCAGGCGTTTCCATGCGTCGTAGCGGTAGAGGTCGCTGCCGTCCTTCTCGATCTGGTCAAGGCGCAACCGGAGTGGGACGAGGTCCCTGAGCGAGACCGGCAGACTGCCGGTCTCGGATTCGTAACGCAGCACCTGGTCGCGTACGCGGTACATGTCGTCGCGCGCCTTTGCCGCGGCGATACGGTCGGGACGGCCCAGCAGCCAGTGGACCGGGTACACACCGCCGGCGATGAATACGAGGGCAGCAGCCAGCAGGACTATCTTTACGGGGCGCGGCATAGTAGTCTTTTACACCTATCCTGAACACAAGGATACCGGCTGCGGGAACGTTTCAAAGTGCAGAAGGGGACGCAGCCGGAGCGGGGCTTCCGGAAGGGAGGCCGGGCCGCGGGTGTACCTGGCGCCGTCACAAGACACGGATTTCGTAGACTCCGGCGGAAACATGTGCGCCGTGTCCGTTGACGGACAGGATTTCCAGGCGGAGGGCCGAGGCGGAAAGGGGGTCGAAAGAGGCGCGGCGGCGCCTGTGGAAGTTGCCTTGTTCGGAAAAGACTTCCTTCCAGCCGGAGGCGGTGCGGACATGGAGTTTCCAGTTGCGGGCGCAGCCGCGGGCGCGGAAGAAGGCCGGCATCTGATGGTAGGTGAGCTTGAGGTCCGTATCGAAGGAAACGAAGACCCGAGAGAAACGCCTGGGGGAGCCGAAGTCGAGTTCGACGTACTGAGGGAAAGCGGCGGCGGGGTCGGAAAGCCAGAGGTTGGGCATGCCGTAAGGCCAGGCGAAACCGTTGTTGACGGCGGAGGCGGGGTAGGGAGCCTGCACGGGGGAGATCCTGACGGCAAGAGGGGAGGAGCGTTCCTGGGACCAGTGTTCGTAGGGCGGGATGTCGGTCTGGTCCGGGCGGAGGGTGTCGAAGATTTCGTTGCCTGGTTCGCAGCCGCCTGGGGAGCGGTGGAGCATGACGGCGGCGGTGCCGGGCGGGTAGAGGGAAGCGGTGGCCAGGGAGATTTCGGGGGCGGCCATGAGAGCGGCGCGCAGGACTCTGCCCGGGGTGACATCCACGTCGAACCGGGCGGCCACCCAGCCCTGGAAGGATGCGGGGACGGAGATTCGAGTTTGTGCAAGCGTCCTGCCGGGACTTCGATCCCAGATCAGGTCCGTTTCGTGGAGTTCGGCCGGGAGAGAGACGGCGGAGGCGGATGCGTTCCTGACGTAGAATTCGACGCTGTCGATGCGGGAGGAAGTGACCGGGAAGGCTTGTGCGCGCGGGACGTCGAGGGGACGGAAGGAGTCGAGGTCGGGGTCGCCGAAGTCGAGGAGTGCTTCGCTGGAGGCGGAAGCGGAGGCGGAGAGAGCGAGGTCGGAGGGGTCCTGGTTTTTGAGGCCCCAGCAGTTACAGTCGTCCAAAAGAAGCTGTTGCTGGACGGCGCGTATATGGGGGGAGTCGGGGTCGGCGGTCTGCCTTGGGGTGAGGGAATGAGAGACGGCGTAGGCGGCGGCAGTGCCGACGGCCTGACCCTGAAGGGAATGGGTCATCATGACGCGCGTGGTGCCGAGGGCGACGTGGGAGACGGAAATGCAGCGGCCGGCCATCCAGAGATTTTCGACATTCCTGGAATAGAAGGCGCGCAGTGGAAGGGAAACAGGGGCGATGCGCGCCCAGTAACGGTAGTTGGCATCGACCCAGGCGGGCTCGCCGGGCTCGTCTTTTTTGAGTATGCCGCCCATGGTATGAAGGTCGATGAACCAGCCGGAGTAGCAGACACGGTCGGGCCAGGAGGGATCGGAGTGGCAGTGGTTCTCATTTACGACGACGTCGCCGAGCAGGCGGCGGCTTTCGCGCTTGCCGGGGACCATGCCGACCCATTCGAGGGCGTAGTTGCGTGCGGCGGTTTTCTCGTCGCTGTGGTTCTTGATGAAACTCCACACGCCGAGGACGTGCCTGAGGAGTTCGTCGCGGATATCCTGGTTATCGTCGATCTGGTGGAAGGGGGAGCCGATTTCAATCCACCACCAGCCGGCATAGTCCCTGCGGTTGAAGCGTGCGGGACGGCGGTTACGCAATTCGTCGTAGGAGCGGTAATCGTAAGCCCACGGAGGAGGGGAGAAATCGACGGGGCGGCCGACGTCGCGGGCGCGCATGGTGAGGGTGCTGCCCATGGTCTGGGAGTCGGAGGAGAGCGGGGCCATGGGTTCAGCGTATGCGGAGCGAGCTTCGCGTCCGTAGCGGAAGTCGGCGCCGGCGAGGAAGCCGACGGTGGCGTCGCCGGTGCAGTCGGCGAACTGGGTAGCGCGGAAGAGGAGTTCCTTTTCACTCATGAGCTGGCAGCCTCTTACGGCGGTGATGCGCCTGGGGCTCCCATCCACCAGCGGCAGCGCCGGGCAGGAATGAGCAGGGGCGGGGCCGCCGAGGGGTTCGATTTCCACGGAGCGGACGGAAGTGTTCATGAAAATGGAGAGATTGGGCTCGGCCTTGGCTTTTTCGAGGAGGACGATGTCATAATGTGAGGAGGCCATGCCGTCGTAGACGCCGTCGTGGCAGCGAGAGCGTTCTTCGAGGAGGAATTCTTCGAGGATGCCGGTTTCCCTGGTCCAGGCGTTGAAAGAGGCCGAGCCGAGGGGAGCGACGCGAATTTCGGAGGAGGAATTGCCGCCGAAGACGGGGCGATCCTGGATGACGGCGGTCTTTGCGCCGCGCCTGGCGGCGGCAACGGCGGCGCAGAGGCCGGCAAGGCCGCCTCCGACAACGACGAAGTCGAAATCGTGGATTTCAGGATTTTGAGAGGTGGAGGACATGATCCGGCTCCTTCAAGACATTAAAATTGACAGAACGAAGCCAATCCTCTGCAGTATATTGATTCTGCAAGGGGTTGGGCTTCAACGGGTTGCGGCGGAGTGTTGCGAAAAGGTAACGGTACACAAAATGGCATAATTCGTGCAGGGAAAGGCCGCAGGCGGCGCGTAAACGGGGCAGGCGGGCAGAAAAGGTGAAGGGGAGGGTGCACACGTCAGGTTTCCATATCCGCCGCGATAGCTGAAGCTGTGGCTTTGAGGCGCTTGACGAGGGGGGCGATGCGTCGGCCCTGCATGTCGCCGGAGAAGGCGATACCGGCAATGGCGGGATTGCCGAGGGGGACGCCGAGAGAGGCATGGGCGCCTTTGCGTCCGACGATCACGTAGCCGCGGTTACGGGCGAAGCGGATGTATTCTTCGACTTCGCGACGGCTGACGGAGTCGCCGTAATCGGAGGCGTCACGGACGAACTGCTGGAGAGCCCGTTCGTCTCTGGAAGCGAGGATGCTGAGGCCGATGGAGGATTTTTCGACGGGGAAGAGGCGGTGAGGGCCGATAGCGGACTGGAGGGAATCGCCCGGGAGTGCGTTGAAAACATAGCAGACGTGGCGTTTCCAGAGGACGCCGAGGGCGACCATGAGGTTTTCGGAGCGGAGGGCTTCGAGGTGCGGGAGGGCGGCGGCGAGGAGGCCGGAGCCACTGATGCTCTGTGCTGCGAGGACATGTATCCCCGGGCCGGGGCGGTATTTGCGGTCGCGTGTCTGTTCGGCGAGGCCGAGGTGGGCGAGCGTGCCGAGGAGGCGGTTGACGCGCGTGGGTTCAAGGTCGAGGAGGCGTGCCATTTCACGGCTGCCGAGGGGGGAGGGGGAGGCGGCGAGCGTCTGGAGGCAGGCGAGGCCGTTGATGAGGGAGAGGTTTGGCTGTGCGGGGCTCATGTTGCTATTATAGCACCATCCTTGCGGGACGTCAAGCGGGGAAATCGGAATTTTTCCGGGGGCGGGGGCGGCACGAGGGAGGCGAAGCGGCGGAGTGGCGCTATAATGCGGGGAAACGCGGGTGCCGGTAAACGGAAAGACGGGACAGAGCCATGGCCGAGAGGGTTCTTGCGCGGGTAAAAGTGCGGGAGGTACGCGATTCGGTGGTGAAGACGCCGACGACGGTCGGCGCGGACTGTCCGTTGAAGAAACTGCTGGAGGAGATAATCGGCAACCCCGTGACCCGGCACGCGTACGTGGTGGATGAAAAGGGAGTGCTGACCGGATCGATAAGGCTGTCGGCGCTGCTGGGATTCATGTTCCCGTACCTGACGAGGGAAGGGGCGGTAGAAAGGCCGGTGCTGGGTTTCCTGCGGGACCTTGAGGCGGCGCGTGCGGAAGACATAATGAACGTCAACCCGGCGTACGTGAAGGACGACATGACGGTGCTGGACGCGATAAGAGTGATGGTGACGGAAGGCATAGTGGAGGTTCCGGTGGTCGACGACGGGATGCGGGTGACGGGAGAAATCAACTTTATGGAGATAATAAAGGCGTACCTGCTGCACGGGGACAAGTGACGGCAGGGCCGGGGCGCGGGACCCGGCGAACGGGAGTTGAGGAAAGGATGGAAAGATGGTCTACACGCTGTTATCCGGGGAAGACCTGCGGAAGATCAACGAGTCGTCGCTGAGGATACTGGAAAGCACGGGGGTGGAGGTTCCGCACGAGGAGACGCTGAAGAGGTTCGCCGACGCCGGCGCCGGGGTGGATTTCGAGAAGAAGAGGGTAAAGATTCCCGCGGCGCTGGTGGAGAAGTGCCTGGGGACGGCGGGGAAGTCGTACACGCTGTACGGGCGTGACTCGGAGAAGAGGGCGCATTTCGGGATGGGGAAGCGGAACTACAATTCGATAGCTGGGGAGGCGTCGTGGCTGGAGGAGGAGACGCTGGAGCGCCGATACGCGGTGATCGACGACGTTGACACGGCGGCGCGCCTGGGGGACGCCCTGAGCGGGATAAACGTGGTGGGTGCGATGGTGGATCCGCACGACGTTCCGAGCGAGGTGCAGGACGTGGCGGTGTTCGCGAGGCTGGTGAAGAACACGACGAAGCCGGTGACGTTCTGGTTCAACACGCGCGAGTCGGCGAAGTACATATCGGAGATGCTGACGGCGCTGGGGGGGAGCGAGAAGGCGGCGGGGGAGGCGCCGCTGACGTACAATTTTCTGGAGCCGATAAGCCCGCTGCGGTTCGCGTACAACGGGATAGACCTGTTGTACGAGACGGCGCGCTTTCCGCTGCCGGTGTCGATAGGGCCGATGGCGCAGTCCGGGGCGACGGCGCCGGCGACGCTTGCGGGGACGATGGTGGTGGAGAACGCTGAGATACTGGCGGGGGTGTGCGTGACGCAGATGATCCGGGAGGGGACGCCGGTGTGCTACGGCGGGATACCGCACATAATGGACATGAGGACGACGCAGATGGTGTTCGCCGGGCCGGAGCAGGGGCTGATGGCGGCGGCGCTGACGCAACTGGGGAAGATGCACGGGCTGCCGGTGTACATCAACGTGGGGCTGACGGACAGCAAGATACCGGACGCGCAGGCGGGGCTGGAAGCGGGGATGACGCTGGCGATGGGGGCGCTGGCCGGGGCGGATATTTTCGGGCACATGGGGATATGCGGGGTGGACCAGGCGACGAGCCTGTCGATGCTGGTGATGCAGAACGAGATAATCGAGTACGTGGAGAGGATGATGCGCGGGGTGGAGGTGAATGAGGAGACGCTGGCGGTGGAGCTGATCGAGAAGATCGGCCCCGGTGGGAACTACCTGGCGGAGATGCACACGGCGGAGCATTACCGGGAAGAGCACTGGTTCCCGGAGCTTTTGGACAGGAAGTTCTTTGATGCGTGGGCGGAGGAGGGGAGGCGCGACATGGCGTCCCGGTGTTCGGAGAGGAAGGAAGAGCTGCTGGCGGAGCACGCCGTGGAGCCGCCGCCTGCGGAGACGCAGAGGGAAATCGACGGGATAGTGGAGAGGGCGCTGGCGCCGTACCGGAGCTGACGGGAACGGCGTGAGGAAACCTGCGCGGAGGGCCCGGCGGTGCGGGACGTTCCGGGGTTGAGTGGGAAAAACCGAAAAAACGTGTAACTTCTGGCACAGCCTGCGTACCATATGCAGAAAGGAGGCAGGAGGTGCCGCATCGGCAAGAAGACGGTCCGGAGAGCGACGCCGACATCATAGCGGAGGTGACAGGCGGCAACAGGGAGGCCTACGCCCGGATAGTACGCCGGCACCATGACCGCCTGAGGTCGATACTCTCGTTCTACTGCCGTTCGGCGGAAGCAGTGGAAGAGCATCTGCAGAACGCGTTCGTGCAGGCTTACGTGAACCTGGACAAGTACGATGCCGGGGCGGCGTTTCTGCCGTGGCTGAAGACGATAGCGCTGAACTGCCTGCGGGACGAATTCCGGCGCAGAAAGGCAAGCGTCTGGCGGGAGAAGGACTACGTGCAATACCGGCAGGCGATGAGACTGGCTGCCGGAAGCGAGGCGGAAGAGGCGGAGGCCAAAAGGGCGGCGCTGAAGAGCTGTTTGAAGAAACTGCCCGACGATCACACGGAACTGCTGCGTGCGAAGTACACGGAGGGGCGGCCGGCCGAGCGGCTGGCGGGGGAGCAGGGGCTGACGGTTTCCGCTCTCAAGGTGCGCCTGCTCCGCATACGGCAGGCTCTCAAGGAATGCATCAGCCGGCAGTTGAGGCACAGCGGGGGGACGACGGCATGAACGAGTACGACGTGCTGGTGTCGGGGTACCTGGAGAACTCGCTGAGCGAGGATGAAAAGGAGCGCCTGAACGAGGCGCTGAGGGGTTCGGGGAGACTGGGCGACGACCTGACGGAGTTGGCATGCGTGGAAGGGTTGCTGCGCGCCGAGTTTGCTCCGGCGAGGCTTGAGGAAGAGCTGATCGCCCGCGTCCGGATATGCCTGGAGGGCCACGAGAGACAGGAGAACGTGGTAGACGGGGTGATGGCCGGGATAGCGGGGATGCTGCGCGGGCGGGCGGCAGGCAGGAGGCGGTGGAAGCACGGCTGGAAGGCGCTGGCCGCGGCCGCCGTGGTGATGATTGCGGCAGGGGCGGCTTTTTTGAGGGCGCACAGGAGCGCGGGGGCCGAACCGGTGCTGGCGAGTATCGTGGGGGCGGGCGGCGACGCCGTGATAACGACGTCCGCCGGCGCCGCGGAAGGGCGACCGGGCAAGGATATCCGGGCCGGCGACACGGTGAAGACGGGAGCAGGCGGAGTCGAACTGAAGCTGGCTGGAGAGGAGACTTATTTCCTGCTGGGAGCGGACACCGGCATGGTTTTTCCGAGGGGAGCGGGCAAGAAGGGGGGCAGGCTGCTGACGGGGACGATGGAGGTGAAGGCCGCTCCTCAGCCGGCGGGTACCAGGCTTGTCGTGAAGACGCCGAATGCGGAGGTCGAAGTAGTGGGGACCGAATTCAGGATAGAGGTCCGATCCGGCAGCACGCGTGTGGACGTAACGGCAGGTCGAGTGCGGATGTCGCGGGACGACGGTGCATCCGTGGAAATAGGACCCGGTATGTACGCAACGGCGCGCAGAGGGGTCGCCTTCGAGGAAACTCCGATCGTATTCATGGAAGCGGAGGCGGAGGATGCGGCGCTGGAGTCCCCGATGGCGGTGCGCAGCGACGGGAACGCTTCGGGCGGGAGCTATGCGTCATCCGGGACCGGCGACGCCGGCAGGGTCGTATTCACGTTCGAGACGGGGACGAAGGCCCGGTGCCGCGTATGGTGCCGGACACTCGCGCCGGATTCCGGCGCCGATTCATTCCATGTTTCGATGAATGGAGGACCTGAGGCCATATTCGACCTGGCAGAAGGGAAATGGTCCGGGGAATGGCAGTGGTCGCTGCTGTCAGAGCGGACCGGGGAAAGGGAAGCTGCAACCTACTACAACGTGCTGAGGCCGGTCGATTACATGCTGCGTGCCGGCAGGCACGAACTGGTCTTCCGGTGCCGGGAGGCGGGATCGACGCTGGACAAGATCATCATAACGAGCGATCCGGAATACGTTCCCGGAGAATAGCGAGGAGGAGGAACGGCGTGAGAACAACGTACAAGGCAAGGATTGTGCTCGCCGCATGCGCATGGGGCTTATGTGCAGGTGCGTCATGGGGGGCCAAATTCCACGTGAGTCCGTCCGGGGGGACCGGTGCGGGGACGGCCGGGGATCCGTGGAGCCTGGAGTATGCGCTGAGCCACCCGGCGGCGGTCAACCCCGGGGACACGATATGGCTGCACGGCGGGACGTACACCGGTACGGACATGAACACGTATTCGAACCACCTGGTCGGGACGGAGGCCGCTCCGATCATAGTAAGGGGGTACCCCGGCGAGCACGCGACGGTCACGCCCACGCTGAGCATAAACTACGGAGCGCACGTGTGGTTCTGGGGGTTCGAGATAATGAACCCCGACCCCAACACCTACGATCCGTACGACCACAGCAGGTATGCGACGGTCTGGATGAACGGAGGCAGCGACATCAAGCTGATAAACCTTGTGCTGCACGAGGGGGGCTGGGGCATCGGCTGCTGGACGGAATCGGAACGGTGCGAGATATACGGCTGCATAATATTCTACAACGGATGGGACGGAAGCAACCAGGGACACGGGATATACACGCAGAACGACGCGCCCTGGAAACGCTACGAGGACAACATCATATTCGGACAGCTCGGTTCGGGTTACGGGATGCATGCGTACGGATCGAGCGCCGCATTCCTCCGGAACATGCATTTTGAAGGGAACGTGATGTTCAACAACCCCGGCAACAACATCCTTGTCGGGGGAGGATGCCCGTCGGAGAACATCATCGTGAGGAACAACTTCACTTACGCCGGAGGCGGTGCGCGCTTCGGCTACAGCGCCGCGAACGTGAACGCCGAGATAACCGGCAACTATTTTGCGGGGAACTGGACGGTGAACAACTGGGGCGAACTCACCGTAAGCGGCAACACTGCTGTCAATGCGGAACACGTGGTGCGGCTGAACGCGGACCAGTTCGGGACACTTCCGACGTATTCATGGGACGGAAACGCGTATTTCGGAAGCGGGGCTGCTCCTTTTCGGCTGCAGACGTCTTCGGGCGACGAATACCACGACTTCGGCGGATGGAAGGCGCGGACCGGTTTCGATGCGAACAGTACTTTCAGCACGGCACAGCCACCGGAGAACCACGTGTTTTTGCGAGGGAACAAATATGAGCCGGCGAGGGCCAACGTGATAATCTATAACTGGCGGCAGGAAGACAGCGTCGACGTGGACGTTTCGTCATTCATGTCGCCCGGCGAGACGTACGAGGTCCGCGACGCCGAGAACGTCACAGGTGTGGCGGTGGCGTCCGGAACGTATGACGGGTCGCCGCTGTCGATTCCCATGGATCTTACGGAAATGGCGACGCCGTGTTCCCCGGCTACGACGGTACCGCAGCATTCGCCTAGGGAATTCGGGGTATACGTTCTGACCGTTTCGGGCGGGACGGAGCCGCCGGGCATCGAGCTGGAATACGCCGTTATTTCCGGGGCGGTGGCCGACGATTCCGATTGCCCCGCGACGGTGACCGTCGATGGAACCGCGGTCGCCGTCACCTCATCCGGCAATACCGGAACGTGGGTATCGCAGGCGGTGGTTCTTGCCGGTGACACCACGGTAATTCCGGTCACAACGGAAGACGGGAACGGCAACAGCGCTTCCCTGACGGTAACGGTAAGCTACTAGTTCACGGGCTGTGGACGCCGCCGCAGGGCAGGGCGGGAGCTAATCGAGCGGCCCCGGGCACCGAGACCGGAAGAGTGACGGAGGGCGGTTCCGAGCCGGAAAGTGTGAAGGGACAAGGAGGGGATCAGGAGAGGGAGTAGATTTCGACGGTGCTGATGGCTTCGGCGACGAGAAGGGAGCCGTCAGGGGAGACGGCGAGGTTCGAAGCGGCTTCGACGGGGAGTTCAGCGGCGGCGGTCCCGGAGGAGAGGTCCACGGAACGCAGGGCTATAGAGGAAACCTGGTCGCCGTCCATGAAGAAGACGGTGACGATAAGCGACCGGCCATCGGGATGGGCGGCAAGGGCCGAATAGTGGCCGCCTTCGGCGCCGATTTCGGCCAGCAGAGCCCCGGAGGCGGCGTCGAAGACGCAGAGTGCCGAGGAACCTGCGATGACCCGTGTCCCGTCGGTACTCCAAACGACATCGTGGGGGGTGTCCATCCATGGGGCGTTGCCTTCGTGGACGGGCATCTGCATGACGTGAATGGGATTGCCGTCGGAGGCGTTCCAAGTGCGGACCTGCGAGCCGCCTTCGGCAATGGAGATGACCTGAGAGCCGTCGGGGCTGAAGCGGGCCCGCGTAGTCTGGGTTTCGTGCTTTTTGAGTTTGAAGGCGGTGCGGAGAGAGGCGACGTCCCAGATGCGTGCGAAACGGTCGCCGGCGGAAACGAGGGTGCTTCCCGAGGGGGAGAACTGTGCCTGGACGGGTTCGTTGAGGGAGCCGGCGAATTCACCGACCTGCCCGCCGGAAGCGAGATCCCAGAGGAGGAGTTTTTCCTGGAGGAGCGAGACGGCCCTGGCGCCGGAGGGATCGACGGCGGCCGGTGCTCCCTGGATGGAGACGGGGCGGGCGAGTTCACCGGAGGGGAGAGAATGGAGGCCGTCTTCGAGCAGAATGGACGCGCCGTCGTGCATGAGCGCGTAGCCCGTGGACGACGCGACGGCGATGGACGCGACGGGCTGTATGTTCGCCGGCACCTTGTTCCTCCAGGAACCCGCGGGAGGCCCCTTCGGGAGTATTATAAGGCTGCGCCTGCGGCGCTCAATTGCCGTTTTCGCCGGAAGGGCGCGTTGCCGAAACATTCGGAATTTCTGCGGTATCCGAACGTGAAACAGGGGACCGGCCGCCGGGCGTGAGCGTCCACGTGGGAGAAGTAGAAGAGTTATCATAAACCGGGGTTTTCGGCTGTCCGGGATGGACTGCCGGCGGTACACTCTTGGACAAACGGGCGGCGGGGCTCAAAGGTTGTTTTCGCCGTGCCACGCTGACGGAAAGGTTGGGCGATGGCTGGAAAAAAACTGCGAACGGGAGCGATTCTGGCACTGGTACTGGCGGCCGCATGGGCCGCAGGCGGGGAAGAGAAATCCTGCGCCGTGATAGACATGGAGGGTGCGAAGGAGCTGGAGGGTGCGTGGAGCGCGCCGGCCGACGAGGAAGGAGCGGCCTGCCGTTCGCTGGCGGCGGGTAGCCGCGGGACGGTGAACATAAGCGCCTGGTGGAAGGGGAAAATCAGGCCGCCCGAAGGCACAGCCTACCGTGTGGAGATCGAGTTCAAGGACACGGCCCGGTCGCCGGCCACGGTGGACGTCTATGCGGGGCTGCCCAACTGGCGCCGGGTACACCGGATAGGTGGACATGGGGATAACACCTGGAAAACCGCCGTCATCCCGCTGCCGTGGGACATGGTCATGCGCGTTCCGGGCAAGGATTACACAAGCCTTGCGATACAGGCGCCGGGAGACGGGGGCATAAGCGTGAGGGCGATCCGCGTCGTGAAAGGCGACCCGGATCGGGACGAACGGCGATGGGCGGCCGAAACGCGCGAGTGGGTCGGCCGGGTACAGGCGGACAAGCGATCCAGGGCGAAACGGCCGGCGGCCGAAGAGGCCGTGCTGGATTTTCCGTACAAGCAGTGGAAGGCGGTTCCATTCACACGGTCATGGATGCGGCCGATCGAGATGAATTCGGCGCCCATGGAAGGCGAGACAGGCGGAGCGCTCGTGATCCGGATGGCCCGGAACGAGACGGAGCCGGCGCAGTTCGGGATATACGCCAACGGGGGAGACCTGCTGGGATGCACCGTGGACGTGGCGCCGAACGGGCTACGCGACAGGCGGGGGAAGGCGCTGAAGGCCGGGATCGAGCTCATGACGGCCGAATACGCTGTACAGAGCGGAGGCGAGCTGCGGGCCCAGCGGCTGTGGCCGGCATATCCGGTGGACATCCGTTCGGGCGAGAGCCACATGTTCATGATGCGGGTGACGACGGAGGCGGGGGAATCCGCGCCGGGGAAATACCGCGGAGAGATCGCTATCCGTGCCGAGGCGGTAGAGGCGAAACTGGCGGTGGAAGTCGAAGTGCTGCCCGTCAAGCTGGTGACGATGCAGGAAGCCGGTTTCCACCTGGCGATGTGCTGCGACAGGCTTCTGCCCCGGCATGAAATGGCCTACATGGTCAGGCACAACATGCCCGGGCTGTGTTTCTTCACCTACACCATACCGATAGAGCTGAAGAAGCGGTCGAGCACGGAGTTCGACATAGACCTGAGCGTGGCGGACGACTTCATGGCGAACGCCCGGAAGGCCGGCATCACCAGCGTGGTTTATTACCTCGGCGGCGACCCGTACGGATTCCCCGATACGCTGCAACTGGAAAGGGAGTTATACCGGCGCGTCCACTACAACGGCAGCGACATGATGGCGGGACGGATAGAACTTCTGAAGAAAACAGCCGCCGCGCCGGACAGGCTGCTGCCGGAGGTGCGTCCGCTGTACAAGAAGTGGGCGGCCAAGTTCATGAGCCATGCGGAGAAGGCCGGCTGGCCGGAAATATATCTTTCGCCGTTCGACGAGCCCGCCAAGTGGTCGCAGGGGGGCTGGGGAGGGGCGGACTTCTATATCTACAAGGATCCCGGCACCGGATGGGACGCCCTGCCGCACATAAGCAAGCGCGACGCGGCGAAATGGCTGGCGGAGATCAAGGGCCGCGGCATAGAGCCGGAGTTCATCTGTTCGGGCGGAGCGGGGGAATGGATAAGGGGGCACTTCAAGGATTCGTGCGCCGCCATCCACGAGGCGTGGCCGCGTGCGAAGATATACGGATCCATCCACCATGCCGGCCCCGGGATAGTATTCCGGGACGACATCGACATATTCTGTTCGGACGCGATTCATGAAGACCGCGAGATGGGGACGAAAGTCCGCGCGTCGGGAGACCCGCGCAAGGAGTTCTGGCTGTACGATTTCAGCCGGGACACGGGCGACCCGGCGAACATGCGCTATATTTTCGGGTTTTTCCACGCCGCCTTCGGAACGACGGGGGCATTGTGCTGGGCATACAACTGGGACGCGGACTTCGACACGTCGGGTGGAGGAGGGCCGAGCGTGTTCGGGAACACCACGCCGTACGGGGTGGCGATACAGCCCGATTTCGAGGGCTTCCGTGAAGCATGGGACGACCGCCGTTACATCGAAACGTACAGGAGGGAAGCCGCCAGGCGGGGCAAGGCAGGGGAGTCTGCGGCCTTTCTCGAGAAGCTGGGGCTGAAGGCGGGGCGGAAACGCGCCGAAGGCACGTGGGACAACGTCGAATTTCTGTACCGGGAGACAGGCGACCGCAACGCGCTGGACACCATGCGCGGCGAAGTGGTGAAGCAAATGCTGGGATTGTGATTGCCGCGCGCTGCAGCCGTGTGACCGCCCGGCGAAAGGAAGGAGCGTGGAAATGACGGACAAACTCGACCCGAGACTGAGCGATTTCAGTTTTGAGGAGCGGCACGCCGGGCACGTGGAGAAGATGATTGACACGCACGTACATTACTGCGGGGATCCGGCGGACCTTGCGATGCTGGCGGAGGCCTGTTCGGTCAACCGAATCGAGACCATGTTCGTAATAGCGAGCAGGCAGCCGGACCAGGAACGGTGGATGAAGGAAGTGGACGACGCGCTGGGCGTGGGTAAGGGGGCGGTGCCGTACTACATGCTGGACCTGCAGTCGAACGACGCCGGGCAGGTGGAGCATGCCTTCGACCTGGGTTTCTGGGGGCTGAAATGGATCGGGAATTCGATCGCCTACGACGACCATTATTTCGATCCGCTGCTGAAAAGGGCGCAGGAACTGCACATGGCGTGCCTTTTCCACACGGGAGTGTTGTCCGGGGGCAAGCAGACCGGTTCTGGGATGAGCCTGATGCGCGCCGACATGATGGACACGGTGGCCAAGCGGTACCCGGAGCTCCTGATACAGGGGGCGCACCTTGGGTGTCCCAACATAGAGGAGGCGCTGTGGGGGCCGGAGTTCTGCGACAACCTGATGTGGGACTGTTCCGGGGGGTGCCGATTCCACTGCGAAGCGAACCCGTACGTCCTGCATTCGGCCGTGCACCGGCGGAAGAACGCCTGGAAGGCCATAACGTTCGCCACGGATTCCACGCAGGGCATGTATCCGCCGGAATGGGCCGATGGCTGGCCGTCCAAGATAGAGCACAGGATGGCGGAATGGCAGAAGATCCTGGCGGCGCTGCCCGTGCCCCCGACGTCGGAGCAGCTGGACGATTTTTTCTACGGGAACGCCCGCCGCTGGGTGGAGCGCATCCGCAGCGGACGGAAGGAGTGAGGCAGGAGGCCGTCGCCCGGGGCAGGCCGCTTCCGTTCGATGCTTGAATTCGGCCGCCGCTTCCGTTATTCTGAAACGTACACACGCCGGACGCGGGGGACGAATGCGGGGATATCCGGAAGTTTCTTCTCGGCGGCTTGCGGGTGCCGGATACGGAGCGATCCGTCATGCCGGCCCGGCTTCTGTTTTTCCCCGTGCGCCAGTGGCGTATTGCCGGTCTGCGGCCAGGGAGGAATAGCGATGAGGAAGACACATGCGTTTCTGGCGATTGTTCTGCTTGCGGCGGTCGGCTGTACGCTGCGGAGGTCCGACGACGATGTGCCGGTCGGCCGGCCGGGCCTGTCCCTGCCGATACTCGACGTAACCTGGCTGACGAACGCCGGACCGCACGAGCCCGGTGCAGGGGAGCGGTGGCTGAGCAAGATAACGGTGGATCTCCCCGTGAACGCGCCCCCCAGCGTGGCCGGTTCTCAGATGGTCGCGCAGTGGCGGGGCGTTCCCTTCCCCCGGGATGAAGGTATGATAGCCGTGCCCGGAAAAGTCGAGGAAGTGCCGGAGGAAATACGGGTAGTCGTAGGCGAGAACTACTTCCGGATGAACCAGAAGCAGTGCGCCAGACTGGAAGAAGTGAGAATGATCATCCGCGACTATAAGCCGCTGGGTACAAGATTCACAATAGCCGCGGATGAATCCGTCAGGTTCCGCAGGGTGCTGCCCGTAATAGCGGCCCTGGCGCAGGAAGGGGCCGAGATCAACTTCGCCGCGCCGGACACGTTCCGGCCCGGGGGGACGGAAGAGCCGGATTTCGTGGAGGTTGACGTGACGATCAAGAGGATGGCGGCCGCGGCCGGCAGAGATGGGGAGGGACTGCCGCTGGCAAGCATCCGGATACGGGCGGAAGCGGACGTGCCTTACGGCAAGGTGCTGCGGGCGATGCGGAGCGCCGTCATGGCGCGCATATGGAGGATAACTTTCTGCGGAATCATTCCCGGGCGGGGCGAAGTCGAAATAGGCCCCGTGTACACGAGGCCGGAAGAGCCGGCAGCGGCCGCATCGAGCCCGATGATGGAGCACGTCGTGCCGCTGGAGACCGGGCTGGAAACGGAAGTGATCGCCGACGTGATTATTTCAAACGAGGAGACGACCGTCGAAGAAGCTGCCGACGAAGAAAAGCAGAAAGGGGACGAAGACGCAATAAGCGACATACCTCTGGGGGGAACGGGCACGGTGGGGGTTCTGGGCATCGGCGGCGGAAGCGGCGGCGGCGCGTTCGGGTACAGGACCGGCGGAGGCAGAAAGCGGGCCGTATTGCGCGGAGGCGGCAGCCCCGCGACGGAACAGGCCGTGGACGCCGCCCTTGCATGGCTTGTCCGCAACCAGGAAGAAGACGGCCGGTGGAACGCCGCCAGGCACGGTGGGAGCGGATCCGACGCGTTCGTGACAGGTCTTGCGACGCTTGCGTTCCTCGGCGCCGGACACACCGAGCGGACCGGCCGGTACAAGGGCAACGTTCTGAAGGCGGTCGATTGGATGATCAAGCAGCAGGACAAGGACGGGCGCATCGGCGACGACGGGGCGACACACGCCGCCTGCGGCACGGCACTGTGCGAAGCCTACGGGCTGGCGCGGAACGGACGCACCGGCAAGGCGGCCCAGGCAGCGGCCGACTACTCCGTGAATATTCACCAGGTACCTTACAGCGGGTACGGGCTGCAGCCGAAGCAGGATGCAGATACGCTGGTTACCGCGTGGTTCGTACAACAGTTAAAGGCGGCCAAGGTCGTCGGCCTGAAGGTGCCCGGCGAGGGCTTTCAGGGGGCGACAAACTGGTTCGACAAGGTCAGCGTAACGGACCCCAAGCAAGACGGGTTCGGCTCGGCCGGCGGGCGGCCCGGCGAGGCCGCGGACAGCCTGAGCACGGCTGCGGTCCTGCTGGGCAGAATCCTGATGGGCTGGAGGACTACGGATTCGGTGTGCGTGAATGCAGCGGGCATCGTCGGCCATACTCCTCCCGCCTGGGGCGACGAGAATGCGGGGGTGGACTTTGTTTACTGGTTCATGGCCTCGCATGCGCTGTTCCAGGTCGGAGGCGATTCCTGGAAGCAATGGAACGATGCTCTCAGGAGAACGCTGCCCGAACACCAACTGAAGACCGGAGACGAAGAGGGGTCGTGGGATCCGGCAGGCACGTGGTCGGCTGAAGGCGGCCGGGCAGGATCCACCGCCCTGGGAGCACTGAGCCTGGAATGCTATTACCGGTACCTGGCCATGGGCAAATAAGACGGAATCTGAAGTGTGTTGACAGGAACGCAGGATACACTGTAGAAACAACCGAACCGACATGCAGCCCGGCAGCGGAACGCGGGAACCCGAAGACGGGCCGCCATCCCGGCCGTGATACAACGCATGAAAGGCGGACCCGTGAAGACGCATCTGGAGTGCATACCCTGTTTCATACGGCAGACGGTCGAGGTGACGAAAGACCTGGGGCTTGACGAAGAGCAGGCCGTTACGCTGACAAGGCGTGTGCTGGAAATGGCCCTGGAACTCGACTGGCAACAGCCTCCACCGCTCATGGGCCGAGACATCCACCGGGTGATAAGGGAAATAACCGGGGAACGGGATCCGTACCATGCCATCAAGATCAACGCCACCGAAGCGGCGCTGGAACTGCTCCCGGAACTTGAACGGCGTGTAACGTCCTCCGAATGGCCGTTCCACGAAGCGGTCCGGGCGTCTATTGCGGGGAACACGATCGATCTCGGTGCGAAGATGGGAAGAGAAGTCGAAGTGAGCGACGTGTTCGAGGCGGCGTTTTCAATGCCCGTAGACAAGGAAGCGGCAGGCCGCCTGGAGAGGGAAGTGCAGGGATGCGGGAACGTGCTCTTCATTACCGACAACGCCGGCGAGATAGTTTTTGACCGGCCGCTTCTCGAACTTATCGGCAGTGATAAAGTCACGGTGGCAGTGAGAGGCAATCCGACGATAAATGACGCCACGCGGGACGACGCGGACCGTTCGGGGATTACGGAGCGCTTCCGTGTCATCACGTCCGGGACGGACGTGCCGGGAACCTGGCTGAAGGGCAGTTCGGGCGATCTTGTCGACGCGTTCACGCGGGCGGAGACGGTCATCGCCAAAGGGCAGGGCAACTACGAAACTCTGAGCGAGCAGCCGCGGGGCATCTGGTTCCTGCTGCGGGCGAAATGCCCGGTGGTGGCAGAAGACCTGGGCGTGCCGGAAGGGGCGTTTGTCGTGAAGGAAACCATACGGGCTTCCGCAAGCGATAAGGAGCGGCGGACAGCAAACCGGAAAAGCTGAGACGGCCGGCCTGCAGCGAGGCGGGGCCGGGAAGGCTTGGGGCGAAACGGAGGAGCCGGCACATGCATGAGAACATGGGGTACAAGTCCATCGGTATTATCCATAGCGAACACACAAGAGCGGAAGACACGCCCATCCAGCCCGTGTTCGCCGAACAGTGCAAAGGCCGGGCGGAGATATTCCCCGAGTACGCGGATGGGCTGAAGGACATCGAAGGGTTTTCGCATATATACCTGATCTACCACATGCACCGCGCCGGCTCGGCAAGGTTGACCGTCAAGCCTTTTCTTCAGGACGTTGAGCGGGGCCTGTTTGCGACGAGAGCGCCGTGCCGTCCCAACCCGATAGGCATCAGCATCGTCGAACTGGTGGGGCGCGAAGGAAACGTTCTTAATCTGAAAGGGGTGGATGTGCTGGACGGGACACCGCTGCTAGACATCAAACCATATATCGCCAGGTTCGACCGCATCACGACTGCCCATGACGGCTGGCAGGAGGAAGTGGACGACAAGACGGCCGGCCGGAAAGGGAAACGCGGCTACGGGAAGGGAGGAACATGCCGGACATGACAAAACCACGCGTGCAGAGCAGATTCGACTTTGGCTTCATGGCGCTGGAATTCCGCATACGCGACTGGCTGCATCCGCCGATCAAGATACTCCGTGAAGTCGGTATAGCCCCCGGCATGACGGTTCTGGATTTCGGTTGCGGGCCGGGCGGTTTTTCAGTGGCGGCGGCCAGGCTGGCAGGACCGGAGGGCCGCGTGTTTGCGATCGATATAAACCCGGCCGCGCTGGAATCGGTGAAACGCTCCGCCGCCAGGGAAGGACTGGAGAACATCCGGACGATCCCTGGGGACGGCCTGGGCGAAATTCCAGACGGGAGCGTGGACTTCGTTCTCCTCTACGATGTTTTCCATGATTTCAGCGATGCGGGGCCGATACTGGCGGACCTGCACCGGCTGCTGAAGGCTGACGGGATGCTTTCCGTCAGCGACCACCACCTTAAGGAGACGATGCTGAAAGAAAAGATCGCCGGCGGCAGCCTTTTCTGCTACGCCGGATGCAGGAAGAAGACGCTGATGTTCGAGAAAACAGGTGTGGGGAATGCGGGGGAATAGTTGCTGCAACGGGTACCGACGAGAAGGCAATGAAGCGGTCCGCGGCGGCGAGATGGGATCGGCTTTCGAATACTGAAAGGTTTTCAACAATGCCCAGGCATCCTACAGGAGAGCAAAACGAGCACTGCAGGCCGGATCGAAATGCGACCGGTGGGGCCGATGGCGCCGTGCGGGAGAAGCAGGAATTGGCGGCGCGCCTGGCCCGCATCAGGCACAAGGTGCTGATCCTTTCGGGCAAGGGCGGGGTAGGCAAGAGCACGGTAGCCGTGAACCTTGCCCTGGCGCTCATGGATGCGGGCAGGACTGCCGGGCTGCTTGACGTCGATATACACGGGCCCAGCGTGCCGGTGCTGCTGGATCTGAAGGAAGCAGCCCTTGTCGGCGGCGATAATGGGATCGAGCCGGCCGTGTACGGCGACGGGCTCAAGGTTGTTTCCATGGGCCTGATGCTGCGCGACCAGGACGATCCGGTCATATGGCGGGGGCCGCTAAAGTACGGCGCCATAAAGCAGTTCATCAAGGACGTGAATTGGGGAGACCTGGACTACCTGGTGGTCGATGCGCCGCCCGGGACGGGCGACGAGCCCCTGTCGGTGGCGCAATTGATGGAAGGGGCCGACGGCGCGGTAATAGTGACGACGCCGCAGGAAGTCGCTCTTTCCGACGTGAGGAAGTGCATCAACTTCTGCCGCAAGCTTTCACTGCCGGTGATAGGCGTGGTAGAGAACATGAGCGGTCTTGTCTGCCCGCATTGCGGCAAGGACGTGGAAGTGTTCGGCAGCGGCGGAGGCGAGCGGATGGCGGGCGAGATGAGCGTTCCGTTCCTTGGCCGGATACCGCTTGAGCCGGCCGTAACCGAACTGGGTGACGCCGGCAAGCCGTTCATCAGACACGCGGCCGGGAGCGTTTCAGCAGTGAAGATGGCGGACGTGGCGGTGAAAATCATGGAGAGCGTGGAAAGCGGGAACCCGGGCAAGGGATAGATCATCGAGATGAACGAAACGTCATATATTTTCGGTCCCGTGCCGTCGCGGCGGCTCGGACGGTCGCTCGGCATCGATCTCGTTCCGCACAAGACGTGTTCTTATGACTGCACATACTGCCAGTTGGGCCGCACCACGTGCAAGACCGCGGAGCGTCGCGAGTACATTCCGACCGGGGAGATACTGAGGCAACTGAAACGGAAAATCCAGGCGGGCGTCGAAGCCGACTACATAACGCTGTCCGGGTCAGGGGAACCCACGCTGCATTCAGGATGTGCGGAGATTATTCGCGCCGCAAAGAGAATGACGGACACGCCCGTAGCCGTACTGACAAACGGCTCACTGTTGTGGGATCCAGCCGTGCGTGAAGGGCTTTGCGAAGCGGACCTCGTAGTCCCGTCGCTTGACGCCGGTGACGCCGAAACGTTCATGCTTGTCAACCGTCCGCACGAGAGTATCGTCTTCGAGACGATGGTTGAAGGGCTGGCCGGTTTCAGCAGGTTGTTTCCGGGGGAACTCTGGCTGGAAGTCTTCCTGCTGGCGGGAAGCACCGGCACGACACGGGAAGTTGAAAAGATAGCGGAGCACATCCGAGGGATACGCACGGACAGGATACACGTCAACACAGTTGCGAGGCCGCCTGCAGAGCCGTCCGCGGCGGCGGTGCCTCAGGATGAAATAGTCCGCCTGGCGGGCATATTGGACGAGAAGGCCGAAGTGATCGCCGACTACAGGGGCGTCCACCGGGAAGAGACATTCGCCTGCGCAAGAGAGGACGTGCTGAACATGCTCAAGCGCCGCCCCTGCACACTGGACGACACCGCATCCGGCCTCGGCATCCATCGCAACGAGGCGCTGAAATACCTCGACCATCTTGTCGGAGACGGCGAGGTCCGGACGGAAATGCGGGACGGCAGGACTTTCTACTTTGTCCAGCGTGATTAGGGTTGCACGGACCTCGAAAGCAATGCGGCAGGAAGCAACAGTTCAGGAGAACAAGTTTCCCCATTGAAAATTATTATTCGCCGCTGATCCCCAGAAGTTTTTCAGCGTTTCTGTGAAAAATATTATGCCGGTCTTCATCGGAAATATCCGCCGACAATAGTGCTCCAATATAGTTCCTCTCGTCAAACCACGGCAAATCCGTTCCGTAGAGCATCCGGGAGGAGCCGGCCTTTTCGGCCATTGTTTCGACCGCCCCCCGCTTTCCGATTACAGCGGTGAGTTCAAGATACACGTTGGGGAACCTGATGGCGATTTCCGCAGCGTCATTCCACCTGTCGTGCAGGCTGTGTGCCAGAAGAAAGCGCACATTCGGGTGTCGTTCGGCAGCCATGCAGATCTGCTCCGCCCCGTCATGCTGGCTTCCTCCCCATGTGTGGGTAAGCACCGGCAAAGAACGCTCATCGGCGAATTCCAGCGGGATCCTGTAGCGATTGTCGGACAGGGGGACTTCATGATAATCAGCAAGGATTTTAATACCCATGAAAACGTCCCGTTGCGAGTCGAAACCGGCTAGATCAGCCTTCAGGGCTTCAGGATAATGAGGGTTGATCGAAAGATAAGCGCGCAGACAGTCCGGAAATCTGCGGACGGCTCTGACAGCGGCGGCATTGCCTATATCCGGACAGAAAAGGGCTGCGTGATGGGCAAAGCAGAGCATCTTGACGCCGGCCCGGCGCATGGATTCCGCCATCTGCTCCGTTTCACCGTTGGGGAAGTAGATGGAACGCCAGCCGCCCATGTGAGCGTGCATGTCGTAAACGGGGCAGGAAGGACTGTGGCCCATTTTCCAGAATTCAGCAGCTATTGCAGAATCTGAATTTATGGGGGTATGAACATTTGCAGTCTTCATGCTTTCCCCCTTTTCCCGCCCGGTGTTACGGCATTCAGGATTCTGGAGATATTGCCCGATGCGACGGCCTGCCGGGCGGTGTCCGGGATTTCCGCATGTTTCACTGCATGTCCCCCTCACCGAAAAGAATGACGTTAATAATGGATAAATAGGTGTGGTAACCGGCTTCTCCGAAGAGGTAGCAGAGACTACCGA
>JAFGGJ010000060.1 GCA_016930595.1 Planctomycetota bacterium | reverse complement strand
GGAGCTTCATCAAAGTCTGTGTTCACAGCCACCTCCTATAGTACCCGTGCATTTATGTAGGCACCCATTCGCACCGATCCTTTTGGGGTCAGGTCAATCCCTCCAGTTATCAACTCAAGAAGCCGTTGGCAAATGGGGGCAGCAATCATTTTGCGGATTAAGCATTTGCGCCTATTCTGCCGGGGGAATGAGTTTCTGAGCAGGTTCGCCGGTGATGTATTCCACGAGTGCCGCGGCTTCACGCCGCAGTGCTTCATCGCCGGAGACAAGAGCGGACTTCAATTCGGGAAGAGCCGAGCGGCCCCTGTCCACCAGGAATGCGGCGGCGGCGTCGCTGGAGGCTTCATCCTGAGAAACGAGCATGGCCACAGCGGCGGCGACGGTCAAGGCATCCGGAGCAGCGGCGGGTTCCTGAGCGGCGTCGGGCCGGAGGACCTGGACCACGGCCCTGGCGCTGCCGGCTCTGCCGCCGGAAGTCACGTCCACAGTGAAAGCATAAGTACCCGGCTTATCAAGATACAGGACCAGCCGATGAGCCGTAGCTTCGGCCGGAGGGAGGTAGAGACCTTCGCTTTCCGTCCTCCACTGGTAATGCACGGCACCGGCTTCGACCAGCGAATCGTTCAAGACCGCGGCAAGGCGAAGCCTGCCGCCCGGCGAGACGGTCCTGCGGCCCTGTATGGCAACCGGTATGGGACCGGCGTGGCCGGTACCGCCCACTACGACGGAGACGTCGACGGAGCGAGCCCCGCCCCGCCCGTCCCTGAAGAAGAGGCGCACAATGCCGGGAGTTTCGACATTCTGCAGAACGACAGAGGCGGGGGATGTACTCTTGAGACTCATGCGGCCGTCCAGAATTTTCGCGGTGACTTCCACATCGTCTCCGTCCGGATCGACGGCCCTGCATGAAATAACGGCCTGCCCGTCGGAGGCGACGACAATCCGGGGCGCTTCCACAACGGGAAGATGGTTGGCGGGTTCCACAAGGACCTTGATGGTGGAGGAGGCTTTATGACCGGAGGCATCGGCAACGCTCAGCTCAAAGAGGTATTCGCCGGCGGAATCGGGGGCAAAGGCCGTAACGAGGCCCCGTTCGGTACCGTCGACAAAGAACTCGCTGACCCTGGGGCCCGAGAGCTGTTTCCAGGAGCCGGAAAGGGATTCGCCTTCGGGGTCGACGGTGGCGGACCCGTCAAGCAGGAGACGCTGCCCCGCGATACCGTGGAGTTCAGCAGGGAGCACGACCCTAGGGGGCTGATTTTCATCAACGACCTTGACTTCGATAAAGGCGGGATCGCTTTCGAGGCGGCCGTCGGAAACGATCAGGCGGAAGACGTAAAGGCCCGGCGAATCGGGGCTGAATTTCACCATTGAACGGCCGCGGACGAGGCGGAGTTCCCGCACTTTGGGGCCCTTTTGCTGGTACCAATAGAAGCCGAGGGCATCGCCGTCCAGGTCGTAGCTGGCGGAAGCGTCGAGGAGTGCCCATTCGCCGCTTCTAACGGTGGAGCCTTCGGCCACGACTGCAACCGGCGGGCGATTGACAACGAGGGCTTCTGGGAGGAATATTTCGTCGGCGTCGGCAACCTTGACAACGGGAGGGCGGTTGGGAGGGAGGACGTCTATGCGGATTTCGGCGGGATCGGACCAGCGGTCGCCGTCGAAAACCCGGAGGCGCACGATGTAGGAGCCCTGTTTCCGCGGGGTGAGTCTGACGACGGGCCTTGCGGAGCCGTCCCTGCCGACCAAGGGCAGAGGACCATTCACGTCCTTCCATTCGTAGCGGAGCGTTGAGCCTTCGGGGTCCCTGGAGCCCCTGGCGTCCAGGAGGAAGGTGCGGCCGAGCCTGACATTGCGGTCCTTGCCGGCGACGGCGACAGGTTTACGGTTAGCGCCGCGCACGGTACGGGTTATGGTGACGGGATCGGAGACGAGTTCGCCGTCAAAGGCCCTGACGGAAAAGGAATACGTACCGGGCTTGACTGCGTAGAAGAAAGGAGTAGCGGAGGAGGCTTCATAGAGGACAACGGGCGGGCCGGAGGCCTGCCGCCACTCGAAGGTAAGTGCGTCGCCGTCGGGATCGAAGCTGGAGCCGGCATCGAGCACAACCTTGACAGCCTT
Source organism: Planctomycetota bacterium (assembly GCA_016930595.1). Classification (GTDB taxonomy): domain Bacteria; phylum Planctomycetota; class SZUA-567; order JAFGGJ01; family JAFGGJ01; genus JAFGGJ01. The sequence goes on along the minus strand of JAFGGJ010000060.1, from coordinate 36,183 downwards.
GGGGCCGGGAGTGCCGGGCGGTGGGCCGGCTTCGGCCGGGGTCTCCTCCCGGCCGTGGAGAGAGGCGGCCAGGAAGAGGCCGACAGCGGCGAGGGAAAGAGTCCGCAGCAGGTAGCCGGCACGTGCGGCCATGCCTGCGTTGCAGCAGTTATACACCGTCAGCCCCGCTTCCATCAGGGACATCATCCGAAGTGAGGACGTCAGCGGGCCGGCCGCCTTCATTATCCGGCCCGGCATCGGCGTCACCGCCATCGAGCTGAATTTCAAGCAGTTGGCCAATTTTACCCATAAGGGAGAGCATTTCCTGTTCACTCACGCCAGGGTCCTTGACTTCATACAAATCGCCCGCCCGCGCGGCCAACACCATGACACTGCCGACATCACGCCTCTCGATATTTCTGAGCTTGAGGAGCTTGTGCCTGACGAGGGAGAGCGCCACGATGAAGCGGAGGCGTTCTTTTTCGGGGTCGCCGCGAGTGTCGGACAAGTTCTGAAAAACGGCGAGTGCGACATGAGGATCGAACCTGAAGGGTTTTTCCCTGGAAGCGGGTTCAGGGACGAAAGTTTTCCAGTAGAACAGGTATTCGCCGGAGGTGACGAGAGGCTGCAGATCGCCATCCGGCGCATCGAGCGGAGGGACGGCGCCGTCGCGGAAGCGCGGCCAGCAGGAGAGGCAGAAATCGCGCCTGAACATGCCGCCCCCCGCGAGGGGGTAGATGGCGCTGAAGTATTTCTGGCCCACCTGAAACCCGTTCCTGCAGGCGGAGCATTTCCTGTCGGACTTTTGGATTTTCCATTCTTTCTGAATAGCCAAGGAGCATCTCCTAACCGGTGCGCGATCTCATCCAACTTCGATAAAATTACCCGGCGGGGCATCATTTTTCACCACGAAAACGGCCCACCTGCCGCACCTGGGGCAAGCCAGGCGGTATTGCTTCGCATCCTTTTTCAAATAAAGCCTTCTGTACCTGTTACAGCAGGCGAAACGGACGCCTATGAACTTTTTCGGTTTCAAGCCGGAGCCAATCCTAGCCGTCAACCTGGGTTATTATATCGATAACGCCGAGCCGTATCATCATAACGGCAAACGCGGCCAGGAGGAGATGCGAAACCTTGCTCATGACTTTTGCACCTTCATTGCCGAGAAGCCTCGTCAACCAGCCGCCCAGCCAGAGGAGGACGCCGACCACCGCGAGGTTGGCAACCAGCGCCACGAGCGTGAGGCCCATGCCGTGATGTTCGGAAAGGATGAGGAGGGACGTGAGGGTGGCCGGACCCACGATGAGGGGGACGCCGAGCGGGACTGCGCCGAGTTCTTCCGGGTTGATACCGGCCTGTTGATCCGAGAGCATATCTTTCAAAGCGATGACGAAGAGGAGTACGCCGCCGGCCACCTTGAAATCACCTTCGGTGATCCCGAGCATCTGGAGGACCGCCCTGCCCAGGAAGAGGAAGAGGACGCCGACAACCAGGGCGACCATGATACTCCTGGCCAGCACACGGCGCCTGCGGGGCTGATCAGCGCCGGCCAGCAGACCTTCGACGATCGGGAGCAGACCCGGGGGGTCGACGGCGACAAAGAGGGATATGAAGGCCATCAGGAGGCCGTTGAGGAGGTCGAGATTCAGGGACATGGAATTCCTTTCCGTGGAGCGCGGTATCAGGCGTAACGGTTAGAGGAAGTGCGTTTACGGCCAAAGACGTCCAACTGATTATCGCGCAGGAGGCGATCAACGAGAGCGAGGGCTTCCGACCCGCCAAGGTAATGCTCATCGACGAGTTCGGAGAGAGCGGCAGCGACGCCCCTGCGTGCCATTTCGAGATGCCCGACGGCGTTTTCGGCATGGAAGGTATCGCCGCCCGCGGCGAATATCCTGGTATGGGGGAGGGCGGTTATCGCCTGTTTCAGAAAACGTTTGGCGGCTTCCCAGTCAAGAGCCCATGCCCAACACATATCAGCATAGACATTGGGGTAATGTTTGACAAGGGAGACCATTTTGTCCACAAAGGGATAACCGACGTGGAAGAGGTCGAAACGGCAGGAAGGATACGCCCTGAAGAGCGGCTCGAGGAGCGTCGGATCGACGGCGGAGGTATTCATGTAACCCGTTCCGGCGAGATAGCCGGTATGGATTTTGACAACGAGCCCGGCGTCGGCGGATTTCTGAACCGTATAGCAAAAGAGCCAGTCGGAAATAATTTCCTTTTCCATGGGGCTCAAGGCGGCCCGTTTCAGAAAGCCGTCGTCGAAGAGAGGCCTGACGTCATCAAGCGAACGCTCCCGGAAGGCAAGATTCCTTGTGTAAGCCGCCTGGTTCTTGACAGCAATCGCGCTGGAGGCGTATTTATCGAAAGAGAGGTCCACGGCTTTTATGAAATGGTCCAGAGAGCCGACTTCGATACCGAGGGCGCTGCCGAGTCTGCGTGCGGCGTCAGGGCCAAGATAAGGCACGGTGGAAAAGCCCAGGGTGGAGAGGTCGTATTCGACAAGTTCGGGGTCGTCGTCTTCACGAATCAAGACAAAGGGCTCGTCTTCGAGGGCATTGACGTGGTAATGGTCGACGTTGGCAAGATCCCGAAAGATGCGCCTGTTGACGCCCGGCGCATGGGAAGCCTTGACTTTCCGCTCCAGGACGGCGACGGTCTCGTCATTCCACACGGAGACACCGTAGCATTTCGCCGCCGAAAACTTTACGGCCTTGAGATAGGAGGAATGTTCGCAAGCCCTGAAAAATGGCTCGACGGCGCGCCACAGTTCGATGGGATCAAGGCATGGTGCGCCGGCATTCCACCAGGCCGGGTCCATGCCGGCGGAAACCAGGTTGCTGACAGCATAACCGTCGAGAAGGATGCGCCAGCCGAGGTTATCGTCGATGCGGCGTTTTTCAGCGAGCTGGTGTTCGTGGGTTTCGACGACCGGAGTCCCAGCGGCTCTGGCATAAAGCTCATGGTAACACATGTTCCGCCCCTTCAGAAGCGGCCATCAGGATAGCAGGAGGACGGTCCGGAGTCCACCAATATATTATGGTGTAATGCGCTTGCGGGAGGAGGCGCTCGAAGTATGCTCCGAGCAAGCGGCACCATGGATAAAGAGGGCAGAGAAAGGGAACGCCATGAAAAAAGCGCTGATAGTCTGGGGGGGCTGGGACGGCCATGAGCCGAAACAGGTGGCAGACATTTTCCGGGAATCCCTTGAAGACCATGACGTTGAAGTGGAAGTCAGCGATACACTCGACTCATTCCGGGACGTGGAGAAACTCAAGAAACTCGACCTGATAATACCCATCTGGACGATGGGCAGCATCGAGAAGGAACAGCTGCAGCCGGTGCTCGAAGCCGTAAGCGAAGGGACCGGCATAGCGGGGGTGCACGGGGGCATGTGCGACGCGTTCCGACAATCGGTGGACTGGCAATACATGACGGGCGGACAGTGGGTGGCACACCCCGGAGGAGACGGGGTGGAATACGTGGTCAAGATAGTGGACAACATGCATCCCATCACAAACGGACTGAAAGAGATACAGGTAAAATCGGAGAAGTACTACATGCACGTTGACCCGGCCGTTCACATCCTGGCAGTGACGTACTTCGACGACGTAGCCATGCCGGTCGCATGGACTAAGGCATGGGGCAAGGGGCGTGTCTTCTACACGTCGCTGGGACACGTGGCCAAGACAGCAGCCCAGCCGGACGTGCGGGAGCTGACCACGCGTGGGTTCCTGTGGGCCGCGGAAAAAGCTGAATAGGGGCCGGGAGCAGCGGCGGTGACGAGGAGAAGCCGCGGCATATTGAAGCGTGCATCTGGCGTTTTGCGCGGTCTCGGACCCACGGCGGACTTACGGGACACAGCCTAGTAGGAGCCTTCGGCCAAAGCGGTTTCGTACATGGCCAGCACATTGGCCGGCGGGGAGTCCCAGAGTATCGAATTGGAGGAGCCGAAGATATAGCGACCGCCGGGCATGCCTTTGGACAGAGCACCCCTGGCGTCGGAGCGCACATCTTCGACGGACCCGCGTTCCAGGGCCGCGCCGCAAGCGACCCCTCCCCACAGGACCATGCGTGGAAAGGCAGCGTGAAGCTCATCAAGTTCCATGCCCGCGGCCCTGTCGATTTCACCGTAACCGTGAGCGCCGGCCTCTTCGTGTATCATGGGCAAGAGAGGCCACATGCGGCCATCGGAGCGGAAGACGTAATGAAGTCCGATTTCATTGCAGAAGTCGATGGTTTTTTTGAGGCGGGGGAGGAGATGCGCCCTGAAGAAAGCGGGATCATACATGGGCCCGGTGTTGTCACAGAGGTCGCCGCCGCCCATGATGAAATCGACGCCGTGTTCCTTCTGCACCTTGAGCCAACACAGCATCTGTGCCAGTTGGGCCTCCAGATACCTGTCGACGACGTCCGGGAAGAGCGCGATTCCCAGCAGCCATTCCTCAACCGGAGGCACGGCAATGGAATGTGAGCCGGCTATGGCGGGCCGGAACGAGGAATCGCCGCGCAGCCAGTCGAAGCATCCGGCGCGTTTGTGGAGGTCGAGTTCCAAGCGGGCCGGATCCTGAACGGCCTTCTCAAGATTTTCCGTCACGACGCGGATATAGTCAACCCCGTGGCGCTTGAGGGAGGAATCAAGCTCGCCGGTCACATGGGTATCGGGATAGTATCGCAGCACCACGAATTCAGCGTCTTCGTCGCCCATCATGAAAGTGAACTCATCTATGCGCCTTGCGGGCTTCGCACTGATGCGCCAGGGTATGTGGACGGCGTCCCAATTGAGCTCACGCGCCACGTCCATGAGGTCGCGATAAATTTTGCGTTCGAATTCGGCATGGGCTTCTTCGCCGGCATCCCACGAGCAGAGTTCCGCGTAATGAAGCTCAACAGACCCCGTATCCGCTTTTCTGCCGAGGATGCCCGAAGCGACGGTGGAAGCGATCGCCTGGTCGTAAAGTGGGACACGGTCGGGGATTCCGCCGCAGAAGACTGCTGATATTCTATCCCTGCTGTTCATCATCCGCTCCCGCCGTGTGGGTACCGTTACAGAATTCCGTACCGCCGAGGCTAGTACAGCACATGCCATTCGTCTTCCCAGGCGCCGACCACTTCTTCCCTGGAAGGGTCGATGAGGAGCTGGACCCTGTTACCGTTGGCCCCCCAGTCATGTTCATCCAGGGTGAAGCCCCAGGTAGCCAGGAGGACGACCTTGGGGATATCGGTTTCGCCAGGGAAGACCTTGTCGAGAGTCTGCTCAACCTGGGGGACAAGAATGTTCTTGAGATTCCAGGAGGGCTGCCATTCCCAGGAAATCTCCTGTGGTTCAACCACACGGACCATCCGTTCGGAGAGCCCCCACACGACGGGGTGCTTGCCGATATGGGAGGTAAAGACCTCTTTCCACTCATCCGGGACGACACCGCCGCCCCAGGGTTCACCGCATTCTTTGAGCGCAGACACGACATTGTAGTGAAGGCCGTCCTGGGAAAGGGTAATGCTGAACCTGTAGCGATCGGACCGGGTACCGGCCAGGAAATTGAAAAGCAAATCGATCCTGCCGCTGAGGTCGCGGAACTTGAGGACGCCGCTTTTCTCTTCGTAAGCGACTCCGCCAGGGGTGCTCAGGTAGCTGTACACGGCTTCGCTGATACGGCGCATAGTGCGACCGGTTTCGAGTTTCTGTGCGGCTTTTTTCCATTCCGGATCGGCTTCGAGGCGGACGCGGTTCACGTCCACCTTGATCATGCTGCTCAGGTCATCCGGTTCCGGCAATTCAATCTGTATCTGCACTCCGCTTCCTCCACAGCGCCGTTCGAAGCTCATCATATTCAACCACGCCGAAGACTCCTATAAGCATCCAGTAGCCGAACGCGCCCAAGAACACCGGGGCGAGCGCTCTTTCCAGCGGCAGCCAGAAGCCCATGCGGTCCGGCGGTATGCTGCGCGCCACGAGGAAAGCGAACACTGCGGTCAGCAAGGCGGCAGGGACTATTCTCAGCAGCGAACCAAGCATCCTGTCGACGTGCCTGGCGGCCACGACGAGCCGGGTTTCGACGGCGGGCAGGAACGCCGTCAGGAACACGCCGACGCCCAGAGCCAGGGCGACGCCGACTTTGGCGGGTTCATCGCTGATATTGCCGGCCGCTTCCATCAGCCACGGCAACAGGTACAACCACATCGCCCCGGTAGAGACCACTACCAGGGCTGCCGACAAACCCAGGCGCCAACCCAGGCCTTTTTTCTGGCCTGCAGGCACCAGGCCCCAGAGGAGGAGGCACATGAGCACCAGGCCTGAAAGCGAACTCGCCAGTGCGAGGCCGCCCTCGCCGGCGGACATCCGTTTTTCAAAGACGGCGGCAAGAAGCACGTCGAGCACGATATTCAAGACGGCGGCAACCGCGGCAAAATAGGCCGGGCGCCTGATATCTCCCTTGGCGTAGTACGCCCTGGAAAACAAGGCGGCCAGCGAATAGAAGACAATGCCTGGCGAGTAGAAGACGACGGTCCAGACCAGCCGGTCCATGGCCTGTGGGTTCAGGGCAATTTTGCCGCCCCAGAAAAGGAAGACGGCCACTGGCAAGGCGGTCACGGCGATACCGGCGGCCGCCGGCAAGGCCAGGAAGACGACCATTCTGGCCGCGTCCATCAAGGCTCTTTCCATTCTGCCGCCGGCATTTTCGGTATGAAGCGCGGAAAGCCGCGGCAGAATGACCGTAGCGAGGTTTATGCCGAACAGGGCCAGGGGCAGATGAATAAGGCGATGTGCGAGATAGACCGTTCCGACGGCTCCGTCACCCGGTATCAAAGCCGATGCCACGATCCGGTCGGCAAGGACATTGACCTGGAAAACCGCGACGGCGGCGGCCACGGGGAGCACGGACATGAAAACGGCTTTAACTTCCCCCGTGTCGTCGCTCCAGACCGGCTTCAAGGCTATGCCTTCATGGCGGGCAAGCGGAAGGAGGACGGCGACTTCCAGGATGCCGCCGGCCATCAAACCCGCCAAGACGAGATAAGGGCTGCCTGTCATCCACACCATGGCCAAGCCGACGATCAGTGCAAGGTTCATGACAACCGGAGTAAGCCCCGGGACTGCGAAATGCCTGTAAGCGTTGAGCCCCGCGACAAAGGCGCCGGCGAGGCAGACCAGTGGGCCGTAGGGGAACATGACGGCCATGAACCTGAGCTTGAAGGAGGTCGTATCGCCGGACAAGAAACTCGAAACCAACAGGCCGACCGCGACCACGCCTGACAACACGGTGGTGTAGACCAGGGTACGAGTGGCCACGCCTTTTATGAGGCGGTTTGCGGCGATACGGTCGGCTTTTTTGAGCCTCTGCACGACCCTTGGGACGAGGACGGCCTGGAGGGTGCCTTCGCCCAGCAACCTCCGGAACAGGTTCTGAATGGTAAACCCGAGAACAAAGGCGTCCATAATCCAGCCGAAAATCAGGCGTGCCATCAGCACGTCTCGGACGACGCCGAGCACCCGGCTCAACATCGTCATTGTCCACAGGCCGGCTGCGCTGCGATAGGCGCTCGAATTTTCTTCTTCTGCGGTGAAGAAAGAGGTGGTGGGCGACCGGAGTTCAGTCACGTCTTCCGGAGCCCCGGAATCCAGCGCAGCGGTATTGCCGTCAGCCATGGGTCAATTTCCAGCAGGATGGAGCTACAGCCTGCCCTCTCTCGACTGCATGATATATTCCATGCAGTATTCATCCATGCACAACACAGCTCTTGCGGCATGGTAGTTGGCCATTATGCCCGGCTCGGTAGGATCGAGCACAAAACAATCCATTCCCGCTGCAAGGGCCAGCGTCATGAAGGCCTTGTTGATATTGTTCCTGTTCGGCAGGCCGAAAGAAATATTGCTCATGCCGCAGATCTGGTGGGCCGCCGGAAATTCCTTCCGCAACCGGCTGACGGCCTCGAGAAACACCGCCACCTGGTCCGGGTTCGTAGACAGCGGCCGCAACAAGGGATCGAAGACAATCCTGTCGTCATCGACGCCCGCCTTGTTCAAGACATCCCGAATAGTCGCTGCGGCCTTCAGTCTTCCCGCTACGTCCTCCGGCAGACCGGAGTCATCCATGGTAAGAGCCACGACCGGGCCGGCGTTAGATGCAACCAATTCAACCATGCCTTCAATGCGGTTGCTTTCGCCCGATATCGAGTTGATCAGCGGAGTTTTCTGCACCCTGGGCAAGACTTCGCGAACGACCGCCGGGTTGGCGGAATCCAGCGAAAGAGGCAAGTCGACAACGGCTTGAACCGTATCAATCAACCAGAGCATGTCTTCCAGTTCACGGTCCGGATTCGTGCCTGCATTGACATCGATGTGCGTGGCACCGGCGTCCGCCTGATTCTTCGCCTCCTTCTGTATCCTTGCGACGTCACGGTCACGAATGGCCTGACCTATACGCTTGCGAGTAGAGTTGATCCGCTCACCAACTATTATGCCCATTCTACTGTCTCTCCCTTCAGGCAGGCAGCGCATACGCTGCCGGAACCGGTGATGGCCAAGGCATTATTATAAGCGCCCTGCGGCTCGTGCAAACAGTCAAACCTGGCACGGGCGCGGTTGTCCTGCGGCATCAGCGGCACCGAAGCGCAGGGCCCGAGGGGGCAGGAACGATATCAAGAATAAACCGGTCGTATTATTTTCATTGCGGTTTGACCATCAGTCACTTCCGAATATCATAGGGGCCTGGGGGTTTCTTCCGGAGATTCGGCCATGCAGGTTTTCTACTGTGACAGCTGCGGCCAGCGTTTCAGCGACGCCGACGTAGGAGACAAAGGAGCGCTGGTCGTAGGCAAAGCCGCTTTCTGCAAGAGGTGCGCGTCGGACGCCCGCAAGAAGCTGACCTCGTCCGGGACCCTGCCCGTACAGAATATCGGGGACGGCAGCGATACGGCATCCCGACGCGGAGCCAGAAGAACCGGACAGCGTCACAAGGTTGCCGTTTCTCACCGACCGCGCTCGGCAGCCGTCATTCTGCTGGTACTGGCGATAGCCATAGCGGTCATCGTGGTTGCTTTCGTACTGGTCCCCAAGGACACCGTGGATCCCGGTATCGAGATGCCTCAGCCCCAGCAGCCGCAGCCCGATCCCGTCCAACCCGCCACGCCGCTCCGGCCGCCGATCGGAGGGACCACACCGGCAGATCCGGAGCGGATCCCCCTTACTCCTCCGCCTCGACCCGACGCGACCGCACCGGCGGAAGAGCTGGCGCTTCCAGTCGAGGCAACGGCAACGCAGGCCAACGGGTCCGGGCCGATACCCGGGTCGCCGGAAGGCGCTTTCTTTCACGTGGACTTCGAACCGGACGCGCCCATACTGGCAAAACTGAAGGACCGGCCACGGACTTTTGTAGAGGGGCTCAGCGGGAAAGCATCCGGGCCCACCCAGTCGGACCCCGAGAATTTCCGTTTTTCGATCAGGTACACGCAATGGTCCACAATTGCCGAGCTTCCGCGAACAGCTGTTTTCGTGCTCACGATGCAGGCGGAAAGCAAGCCCCTGGAAATCTTTTTCGAAGTCACCCACCTGGACCAGAAGAACTACGTCAGGTATTCGCCGCCGATACGGCTGCAAGCCGGCGAATATACGTTCGTAGCGTTTACGCTGGGAGACGCCATCTTTTCTTCACGGTCCACGCTCAAGGAGCTGCCGGGAAAGTATCCCTGCGGGTGGTTCGATATCCGATCCAAGGACGGGGCTTTTTACGTCGACACGTTCACAATCTTTGCCGACGGCAGCCCGGACTCACGCATCAACGACGTCAAGCGGTGGCTGAAATCGCCGAGGTAGCGGCTGATCCGAATCGGATGCCGGCCGGCTTTTGCGCGCGCGTGCAAGGCACGGCATGCGGTCAGCCCGTTTGACGGGTGCGGCCATTGCCATATAATGAGGATCTCAAGGCGGAGTGGGGCCATGATCACCGTTCCTCCTGCAGCCGCGTAACCCCTACCTGAAAGGTCAACAATGATGTCAGACCACCAGAGCGTGCTCAAGGCGCATCTCACCGACGACAACCTGGCAAAACTGACGGCCGTGAACAACCCGAAAATGCACCGTTTTATCGCGGAAGCCATCACGCTGTGCAAGCCTGAACGCGTGTTTGTATGCACGGACGACCCTGTTGATATCGCCTACCTGCGCGAAGGCGCGCTGACGCATGGGGAAGAACAACACCTGGAAACCGAGGGGCATACGATTCATTTCGACGGGCCGAAGGACATGGCGCGCGACAAGGGGAATACCAAGTACCTGCTGCCCGAAGGCACCGTGCTGTCAGACCGCATCAACTCGACGGGCAAGGAAGCGGGGCTATCCGAGATAACGGGTTTCTTCAAGGACAGCATGGCCGGCAAGGAAATGCTGGTGTGTTTCTTCTGTCTGGGACCGACGGACAGCGAGTTTTCCGTATCTTGCCTGCAGATAACGGATTCGTTTTACGTGGCGCATTCCGAAACCATACTCTACAGGCCGGGGTATGAGCAGTTCAAGCTGATCGGGGATTCGCCGGATTTCTTCCGTTTTCTCCATTCGGCCGGCGAGCTGGACGGCAGGAACTGCAGCACGCACGTCGACAAGCGTCGAATATACATCGACCTGGACGATCAAATCGTCTACAGTGTGAATACTCAATACGCCGGCAACACGGTCGGCCTGAAAAAACTGGCTCTCCGGCTGGCAATCCGCAAGGCGGCCCGGGAAGGGTGGCTGGCCGAGCACATGTTTCTGATGGGCGTGCGCGGGCCAGCGGGCAGAGCCAGCTATTTCACCGGGGCGTTTCCTTCGGCATGCGGCAAGACATCGACGTCCATGATATCGGGTCAGACGATTCTGGGAGACGACCTGGCTTACCTGCGCAAGCGCGGCGGCTCCGTGTATGCGGCCAACGTGGAATCGGGCATTTTCGGCATTATCCAGGACGTCAACGCCCACGACGACCCGGTGATATGGGACGCCCTCACTTCGCCGGGCGAAGTCATATTTTCCAACATCCTCATATCCGACAACAGGCCGTACTGGCTGGGGATGGGCAAAGACGTGGAAATTCCAGAGACGGGCGAAAATTACCAGGGGCGCTACAAGAAAGGCAAGACCGGGGCGGACGGCAAGGAACTCCCCTATGCCCACAAGAACGCGAGGTACACGATACGCATCAGCCAGTTGAAGAACCGCGACGCCATGGCGGACGCGCCGGAAGGCGTCAGCGTGCGCGGAATAATCTTCGGCGGAAGGGATTCGGACACGTGCGTTCCGGTGGAGCAGGCTTTTGACTGGGCGCACGGGATAATCACGAAGGGAGCCAGCCTGGAATCGGAAAGCACCGCCGCCACCCTGGGGAAGGAGGGGGTGCGGAACTTCGACATCATGTCGATACTGGATTTTCTGTCCATGCCTCTCGGGGAGTACATAAACAACTACCTGGAGTTCTCCGTAGACCTTCCGAACATTCCGTCCATCTTTTCGGTAAATTACTTTCTGAAGGACGGGGACGGCAATTATCTCAATTCCAAGCTCGACAAGAAGGCCTGGATCCTCTGGGCGGAACTGCGCGCCAACGGCGACATCGACGCCGTCAGGGCCCCCACCGGGTTCATACCCAAGTATGCGGATCTGAAGCAAATTTTCGACACCGCGCTCAAGAGCGCCTACAGCGAAGACGACTACGCCCTGCAGTTCGCCGTCCGCGTACCGGAGCACCTCGCCAAACTCGACCGGATCGAGAAGGTCTACCGCTCGGAACAGAATATTCCCCAAGCGGTCTGGGATACATTCAAGGCGCAACGCGAGAGGCTACTAACGGCACAGGAGAAACACGGCGTCCAGCACATATCACCGTTCGACCTGGCCTGAGGAGAGCGGCCGGGAGCAGCCGCCCACGCCCCCCGCGGGAGAACGCAGCCTTCAGGATTCCTCTTCCATGAGGCCGTCGTAGAACTTGACGTAATCCGTGGGAGCGCCGCCGGCGCGCATGGCTATGGCTGTCCGCGGGTGCCTGTTGAGCTGCCCCGTAATCATGTAAGGGACCATATAGCCCCATTCCATCTGGGCTTTCAGCGGCTCGCAGACATCTCTTATCGCTTCGAGTATCGGGCGGATATGGAACTTGGGGTTTTTGAGGAAACCGACTATGAGTTCGAGGGGGCAATTCCCGGCGCCCCTGCCAATGCCGTTCATTGTAGCATCGAGACGGCTTGCGCCCACAATCAGCGCCTCGATCGTGTTAGCGTACGCCAGCTGCTGGTTGTTATGTGCGTGTATGCCCACCTCCTTGCCGGTCTGCTCAAGCGCTTTCATGTACATGACCGTCAGGTCGCGGACCTGTTCGCTGTAGAAGGCGCCGAAACTGTCAACGATGTATACGGCGCTGACAGGGGTCTCAGCAAAGACCTGAAGAGCTTCTTCGAGTTCCCTTTCCTGGACTATGGACACGGCCATGAGCTGCAGTATCGTCTCATAGCCCTTGTCGTGGGCGTCTTTTATCATGTCCAGGGCAGTAGGTATCTGGTGGATATACGTGGCGATTCTGTACGCGTCCACCACGCTTTCGTTTTTGGGCAGGATATCATTGTGATAATCGGTCCGCTCGGCGTCGGCCATGACGGAAATCTTCGTCCCAGTGGCGTTGTCGCCGACTATCCTGCGGATATCGTCCTCATCGCAGTATTTCCACCTGCCGTATTCATCCTGCGCGAATATCTTCTTGTCGGCCTTGTAGCCCATCTCCATGTAATCAATGCCGGCCTTTACAAGAGCATCATAGACCGCCTTTACAATACCATCTTCAAACATATGGTTGTTGATAAGGCCGCCGTCGCGTATCGTGCAGTCCAGGATCTTGATATCCGGACGGTATGTAAGCCAGGTTCCCTTCGCCATCGCATCCTTGACGTGTTCCATAGCAACTCCTGCTCAAGAAACCATGTTTCGGGAAAAACTCCAGGGCACATCATTGCTCCGCATTGTCCACCAATATTGCCAGGATTGCAAGTCAAATATGCTTTAATGGCCCGTTGCATCCACACCCGGGTCGCACCGCCGGATATCATACTGTCGCTGGTCAAACGCCTCGAGGAAGTAAAATAAGCGGCGTGCCACGTGCGAGGAGAAGAACGGTGGAAGATGTTTGAAAACGCGAGCGCCGGATGGTGGTTCATAACGGTTCTGAGCAATGCCGTGGGTACGGCGTTCATGCTGTACGGCATAAAACAGCGCAGGCTTTATCACCTTCTTTTCGGAGTGGCGCTCGGCGCCTGTCCGTATTTTGTGGCGAACGCCTGGCTGGCGTTGCTGATCTGCGCCGTGCTCACCGTGGTATTTGTACTCTTTATCAAATACCGCAGTCCTGCATGACAAATATGATACTTGTCCACACGCCAATACCGGGTAAACTGTCCTGAAATACTTTATGGTTATGCTTTTCTTAACTGATATGTATCAACAATCATGAAGGGGAACCCACTAATGGCGAAACGAAACGAACATGACCTTGGGTTAAAATGCCTTCAGCAGGCGTTTGGCCTGGAATCATTGCACTTCGGCCTTTTCACCGAAGACCAGCCCTATACTCTCGAAGCTCTCAAGCAGGCCCAGATGAACTACAAGGAAGCTCTTACCGGCATGATACCCGACGGAGTCAAGAGCGTGCTTGATGTGGGTTCCGGACTGGGAGACACGTCGAAAATGCTTATTGAAAAGGGCTATGACACGGAAGGGCTGAGTCCGGACAAGTACCACGGGGAGAAATTCCAGGAAATCAACGCCGGTTCGGTCTTCCATCTGGCCCGATTCGAAGACCTGAAGACCGACAAGAAATACGACTGCCTGCTTTTCGGCGAAAGCCCGCAGTACATCGAGAAGGAAGCCTTTTTCCCGAAGTGCCTTGAAATCACGGAACCTGGTTCATGCATCGTTCTGGCCGAGTTTTTCCAGATCCAGCCGGGCGATTCCTATCCCAACTGCTGGATCGAGGAGGAATTCGTGAAGGCCGCCGAAGCATCGGGCTACAGAACGGACTATCACAGGGATATCACCAAGCAGGTACTGCCCAACCTGGAAGTCGCCCTGCTCTTTCTTTCGTACGGCCAGAAGCTTTTTCACTTCGTCAAGGATTCCGCCCGCCGGAACAAGCCTTTCCTGTGGTTCCTGGCCCGTTTGTTCTATGGTCGCAAACTGAAAAAAGTCGACCAGGTTCTCAATGAAAACGCCCCCAAGTGGCTGGATCCTGAGCGATTTGAAAAAAACATGCATTACGCGATGTACAGATTCATCCGGAAATAGGCCGGTGGACATCGGGCATTGAAGGTTACTTCTGCGGGGCTTGCGGTACTATTTCTCCCAGTTCGACCGTGTAATCGGCAAACGCGGTAACGTCTCCGTAGGTCTCGTTGAAAAACTTGCGCCCGTCCTGCGGCACTGTCATATTCAACGTCTTGCGTGCAACTTCCTTGCCGGCTTCATCCTTGAAGATAAAGGCAACCGAGACCTGCACTTCCGACTCGCCCCCGGTCTGCCGGACAAAGCCTTCCAGCCTTACGCCCCCTTCTTTCAACCGCTCGCCGCCCGTGACTTCGAAGGAAACTTCCCCCAGTTTCTGCGTACCCTTGCCTTCCCCCGCAGACACTTCAGAACCCGGCTCTTCATAAGCAAGCTGGTACCCGTAGTCCTCAAACCTCTTTACGGGGACCGGCATCCTGAAAGTAAAATCCTTCATGTCGCCCGGTTCGAGAGCGAGCCCCGTCGCCACTTTAGTTCTCGCCACTTCCACAGGTCTCTTCTCCACCGTTTCACGGCCGTCTTCGTCCTTGACGGTCTCATGATTCACAAGCCAGAAATCCACGTCCAGCTTGGCGACCGGTTTAGCCAGGCCGTTTCTCGCCTTGCAGCCGACGACCAGTTCCCGTTTTTCAACCTTGGCCGAGGTCACGATGATCTCGATATCCCTGGCATCCGTAAACTTGTCGCCCGGCAGCGATTCTTCGGGCCAAGGAGCGTCGTGAGTGACAAAAACGTCGTACATGTCGTAGTTGGGTACCCCGAACATCACCAGCATGTACTTTCGTTCTTCGCCGGGCGGTACAGCCTCAATTTTGTCCTTCGGCAGCTTGGGGGGCCTCAGATCCGCCTGAAGCTGCCCAAGGAGCTTCCTGTCGGAGGAGTAGACTCTCAGCCTGATCTGAGGCCTTCTTGCGGGCAGTCCGCCGAAGTTCTTCACCTTGACCGACAAGAGGCCCTGGCCCGTCTTCGGATCGGAACTCAGTTCGTATCCCATGACAAGCAGGCGGACGTTGCGGCCTTCGGGCTTGGGCGGCACAAACAGCGGCTTGTCCCAGGGGCTGACGCCGAGATAGCTCGCTTCACAGTTCTGCCGCTCCACCCTGTAACGGCAGTTCAGGAAATACGTGCTGAAAACCGGTACCCAAGCGGCGGTTATTTCCACGTCCACTTCTTCGTCAGGTTTCATGTAGCGGATGGCCTGGGCCTTCATCCTGCCGGCCTGGATGCCCATGGCTTCGCGCAGGTCGAGATCGAGAGCGACCCTTTCGAGCTTCTGGCCGGTCAGGTTCTTCAACTTGAAAGAAATGGTGACGACGTTGGACTCGCCCCCTCTTCCCTTACGCATCCGGACATACTTCCAGCCCGAAACGGCGAAGGGTTCCCTGGCCACGGATTCAGCTTCTTCGGCGGCAATGGAAAAACATGCGAACAAGAGTATTGCCGGTATCGTGACGATTTGCTTCATTGACTGCGCGCTCCTACTCAGAGGTTTTGCCGGACGCGAAGGGGTAGGCATAAGACAGGGAGCGGATCGCATACGCCGTAACCAACGTAGTGTCCGCCTCATACCACCTGCTCGCTTCGTTCTTCCAGGACCCGTCCTCCTTCTGCAACTTTGCCAGCCTGGCCGCCAGTTCATCCGCCCACCTGTGTTCGCGGCCGTCCTTATCGACGACAACAGGGTCGTTTACCATGGCCAGAGTTTTTGAAAATGTCGTAAGATAATAGAAATAACCTTCTTCCCCCAGTCCGGGATTTTCATCTACAGTCCAGTTGTTCTGAATCCAGCCCCAGGCCAGCTTGACTTCCGGGGAATCCTTCTCCATCCCCACATAGAGATAGGATTTCAGCATGGCGTAAGTCATGCCGTAGGACTTCCAGCCCTGCTGACCGCCCCGGCCTTCCACCTTACCGGCCTTGGATACGGGGTCCTCGTCAATATCATCCGGATCCGGCGTGTAGACGGCGCCGCCATCATTGACCACGGCCGCCCAGGGCAAGGAATTGACTTCGCTCGAATTGTGCACATGGTGAAGGAAGGTGAGCGCCTTTTTGAACTGCTCGTCACCTTCGGAAAGGCCGGTTTCCCGCAAGGCTTCAATAGCCCACTGAGTGTTTGAAATATCAGCCCGGCCGCGCTTGGTATTATAGCCGTATCCGCCTGTGCTGGCGTCATCCGGTCCACCGTCGTGCTGCACGCTCATGACATACTTCTGACCTTTTTTTATCACGTCGTCATAGGCCTTGTTCCCGGTATTGTTCAAGGCAATAATCGCCAGGCTCGTGTTGTAATTGCCAAGTCCCTGGTCCACGATGTTGATCTCGCCGTTTTCCTGCGCATGGGCGACGATGAAGGCAATGGCCTTCTTGAGGGCGGGCGTATTTTCTTCGGTCAGACCAAGGGGTGAAATCAGCATCGCGTGGGCGCCGAGCGCCGTTATACCCACGCCCGCCTGGAACTGCCCCCAGGAACCGTCCTCGTTCTGACTGGCCTCCAGGTATTGCACGCCCTTCCTGAGGCTCTTCAGCATGGCGGCCTTGGGGCTTGCCGGCGCATCAGGCACTGCGGACGGGCCCGGAGTACCGGAGCCGACTTTACTATCGTCCGTATTTTTTGCACGTCTCGCTGTTACAGCCACGATACCGATGGCAACAACGCCTATGATAAGGATTATCCAAGTTCTGCTTTTCATGTCCGTCCGACTCCTCTCGCCAATTAGTCCACAAGTATTTAAGCCATGGATCAGGCGTATTGCAACCTGCTATCAGTGTTAAACGTCTTTAAGGGTCCCGTGGTTCTCCTGTTTCTGCTTCTTTCTCACAATCTTGACGCACGTCCTGGAGCGCACTATAATGGATGGAGTCAGGCACCGGAGGAACAATGGCCACATTGGTTGTGGTGGCGGGCGATGAGCGCGGCAGGGAGATTACTCTTCCCGAAGAAGGGGAAATTGTCATCGGCCGGGCACTGGGAGACGTTAACTTCCCTGACGGGAGGCTTTCCAGGAAACACTGCGCCATATACAAGAGCCCTGCGGGGTACGTGGTCAAAGACATGAACAGTACAAACGGAGTCTTCGTAAACGGCATGCGGGTATCTGAAACCATTCTTGAAGAGGGCGATAAAATCCGCCTAGGCTACACCGTGCTGGAATTCGAAGACGGCGGGGGTCTGCCCGGCATAGACGTTTTCGCCCTGGAAGTGGAGCCGGCCGGACCGGACGACGACACGGCCGAAGTCCCCCGCAAGAAGCGCAAAATCGGGGGAAAGAGCAAAATCATGGCCGCCAAATACGCCGCCATGGGCAAAATACCCGAGGAACTGACCGAAAGCCGCCGCCTGATATCAGCCAAGGGCCGTTTCTGCGAGGCCTGCGGCATCGTCATCAAGCCCGAAGATCTCGAAGCCGACAAGGCCCGGCGGCTCGACGGCCTTTACCTGTGCGAGACCTGTGTCAGTGTTGTCGAGGACAAGGGCATTGCGCCCAAGGACGTCGTAAGCTATCTCAAATGGAAAGAGCAGGAAGACAAGACTACCAAGCCGGACGACGATACCGACGCCGGGCTTGAACCGATCAAGTAGGGAGGGTATCCGATGCACCGCGCAACGCTGCTGAAACTGTCCGCCACATGCGTGTTCTTTCTCCTGTCCGGCATCCTGGGAGCGGATGAGATTATTCTGGAGAACGCTTCCCACCGAGGCGTTGTCACCATTGACGACTGCAAATCCGTGGAAATAAGGAGCGCCGAAGGCAGCGGCACGCTTACCTTCGAACAGGACAAGGTGAAACAGGTCATCTACCAGCAGACGCCACCGGCCTTTACTTCCGCGCAATCAGCAGCCCGGCTGGGCAATTACGAAGGAGCCGCCGACGGCTATGAAGAAGCCCTGAACCAGCGGCACAACCCCCTGCTCACGCAGTACATCCTCTACGGCATGGGCGACGCCTACGCCAGGATTGGCGACGTTGACAGGGCGCTCGAGATCTTCGGCCGACTGTTGAAAGAACATCCCAGGACCAAGTTTCTCTACAACACGATCGATACGAGCATCCACCTGAAGATTCAGAAGCAGGACTGGGACGGCGCCAAGGACCTGCTCCCGCCCCTGAAGGAAGTCGATCCCGACAACGCCGCGTACCTGAGCGCCTTCATCCAGGAGAACCAGGGCAAATTCAACGATGCCATCCGTTCGTATTCCCGTGTCGCCGCCGCGACGGACGGCGTAAACGACGCCATCTACTCGCAGGCCAAGTCCGGGGAACTGCGCTGCGCGTTCAAGCTGGACAAGTTCAACGACGTCCGCACCGTCGCCAACGACATACTCAGCCGGGGAGAAGGCACTCCGGCAGAAACGCTTGCCAGCGTATACTATTACCTCGGTCAGATTGAAATGAAACAGGGCCGTACGGACATCGACAAACTCACCAAGGCTCTCGACAGCTTTGTCAGAGTGTTCGTTCTGTACGACCGGCCATCCACCAGGGCGATAGCCGCGGAAGCCTGTTACCACGCCGGCGAGCTATGCGAACACATCAGCACCAAGGACCAGCCGCAGCTAAAAAAGGAAGGTAAGCGTATCTTTGCGTATTGTGCCAGCAAGTATACAGGCACTTCCTGGGCCGAGAGGGCCCTGGCCAAGAGCAAGTAACCGGCACTTGCCGGGAAGGAAACGCAGTCCGGCCTTTCCGGTGCTTTTTTCTCTCTAGCCAAGGTAGGGGCAAGTCGTTGGCACACAAGGAACGCGGAAGCATAGCCGATTATGCCCTGGCGAGGGTTCTGGAATATCTGGCCGAAACCAGGTCCACCGGGCTGCTGGAAGTACGCTCGCCAAAAGGCAGGAAATCCTTTCTCATAAAAGAAGGCGAAATCGCCCTTGCAAGCGAAGGGAAGTACCGCCGGGAAGGTCTCGGACAACTGCTTGTAGCCCGGGAGAAGTTGAGTCGTGAAGACCTTGAGAAGGCCCTGGAGCTCCAACAGTTCCGCAATCAAAGGCTGGGGGAAGTACTGCTCGAAATGGGTCTTATCACACAGGGTGACATTCAGGATTGCCTGAAGTTCCAGGTGGAAGAGGAGATCTGCGATCTTTTTTCATGGGAACAGGGCGTCTATGAATTCCGGCCGGACGACAAGCTGTCGGACGACGTTCTCAGATCAGCCATCACTCTCGAGATCAACCCGAGAGCGCTCCTGGTCGAAAGCGCGAAACGCCTCACCGAATGGAAACAGACGTCCTCCTATATCCCCTCCCCCCTGGTTGTCTACAAACTCACCCCTTCCGGCATGGACCTCCTGAGAAGCGCCTCCCAATCCGCCAGACGCGTCCTGGCAATGGTTGACGAAGGTCTGCCCGTTGAAGAAATCGTCCGGCAATCATACCTCGGACGTTTTTCCGTCTTCAAGGCGATATCGGACCTGCTTAAATCCGTGTGCATTGCTGAACGCACCCGCGAAGACCTGGAACACCTTGCAGCGGACAACATCCGCAAAAAGGACTACTCTGCGGCAAGACTTATCTACAGGCGCCTCATGGAATTGGCCCAGGCGCCCATCGAAGTCCAGCGCACGAGAGAGCAGCTGTCGTATCTCGACGAACTCGAGCATACGGAATCCAAGTTTCTTACCGCCGTCGCAGCCAGGATGGATTCGGAACAAGCCGCCACCAAGGCTCAACCGCTCGAACGCGTCGAAGAAACGACCAGGACGCGCAGGAAACGCAAAGTCCGCGTCTGGGCAATAGCATTGCTGGTTGTCCTTCTCGTCTCGTGCGGCGGGGTGATAGCGGTTTTCACGGTACCAGCACTTCATGAAAAGCTCTTCGACCCGGGCAGCGCCGAAGTGGACTCCATCATCAACTCCGCCCAGAACGCGCTCACGCAAGGGGACTATCAATGCGCCCTCAAGACCTACGAAGGTTTCCTTGTGCGACATCCTACCGGGCGGTCCAGAGAAGCAATTCTTGCAAGGCACAAGGAATTGCGCCGGATGATAAACAAGGAAATCACCAGCGGCCTTGAAGAAGCCCTCCGGCTGGCAGCGGAAGACGAGTACCGCGAAGCCCTCGACAAGATCGAATACCTGCTTGACGCCTATCCGACAAGCACCGTTGGTCCGCGCCTGATAGATGAAAAACTCCGGCTCACCAAGGAATGGAAGGCTTTTATCGCCAAGAGCGCCGCCCAAGTTGCCCAGGACAAGCTTGTGCAGGCCAGGGCTGAATTCCAGAAAGGGAATCTCGCAACAGCAGCCACACTGGCGCAGAACGTGCTTGATTCCGAAGGCATCCCCGACAACCTGCGATCCGAAGCGGACCTCCTCCTGAAGGACGCAACCAACCTGGACAAGGTTCTGGCAGACATGCTGGCCACCGCGCTGGAAATGCAGACCCGCGGCGACTATGAATCCGCCCTCACCGCCTACCGCCAGGTCATCCGGCGGGCTCCGCAATCCCCCAAGTCACACAAAGCCCGGGGCCACGTTCAGAATATTGAAGAAACCAAGGAACGTCTCCGCGGCATGCTTGACAAGGCCGACAGCCTCATGACGGCGGGCGACCTTGTGGCAGCGATGAAGATCCTGCGGACGGTCAGCGAACAGCAGGGCTACTTGGAAGCCTCGCTGGCCGCCCAGAGGCTCACCCCGCTCAACGACAGAGCGTCGAGAGCCAAAGACGTCCTGGAAGCCTATAACAGGGCCCTGGAACAACATGATAATGCGCGCGTGGGCAAGCTTGCGCGTTCCCTGTTCGACGAATATGCCCAGTTCATCGACATCAGCACCGTCGTCATCCCGGCGACAATCCACAGCATACCGTCCGGCGCCAGCGTGATCGTCGACGGCAAACCGGTGGGCAACACGCCGTGTACGGTGCTGCTGTCGCCCAGCAGGCGCACCCCGGTCAGGCTTGCGTGCGATGGATACAACACCGCCGAGTTAGTGGTCGACGACCCGGGCAAGTCCATATATCGCATCTATCTTGAGCGTACCCCCGCCGCAAGGATTCAGGTACCGGCCCGTATCATCGCCACCGAGCTGCTCGATGCCAACCTGCTCGCCGTCGTCACTGCGCCGCAGGAAACCGGCGAACCGTGCGGCTTCGGCCTTGCCAACCTGTCCGACGGCACCTATTCCAGGTCCCTTGCCTTGGACATGGACTCGGTGCAGGCCGTCGTGCGCCACGAAAAGTTCCTGTATTTCCTGGGCGGCGGCAAACTGGTAAGCGTCAACCTGAAAAAGGCCGCCTCAAAAACCATCACTTACAAGCTCCCCAGGGGCCTCGCAGTAGAACAGCTCTACGTTCAACTCGCCCCCCTTCTGACCAACAAGACTGTTGCAGGCATCATCTATGAAAACGGCAGGGCCCTAGGCTGCGCCGTGGACGACGGCGAAATAGTATGGGACTCGCAGCCCTGCGGCGCCGTCAAGGCTTCCTCGACCGCCGTACCCGGGTATATCATTCTCCACGATGACAAGAACCTTGTGTGCGTTGAACGCATCGGGGCGAAAGAATCGTGGACTCAGCCGGCCCAGGCTCTTCTGGCCGGCCCTGCGATCTCCCAGATGGGATGGTATGGTTTCGTATCGCGGCAGTTGACGGTGGTCTCCGGCAGTCTGGCCACCGGCAAGACAAGGTCGCAGGCGCCCATGGGAGGCATAAGGCAGATCCACCCCCCCATGCATCTCGTCGCCGACCGCGACAGGCTGTATCTTGCCGCCGCGGAATTCCTCTACGTACTGAATCCCGCCGAAGGTCTCGTTTCGGAAACGGCCCTCGACCGCGTGATTACCCTGGACCCGCTTGTGACGGAGAAACACGTCTATCTCGTGGGGGACGGCGGCATGCATAGAATCGCTCTTGATTCTCTCCGCTCCGACTGGCGTTACGTTACAAAAGGGCAGATACTCTCCATTCTTCCCCTCTCCAAACGCATCGCTGTTATTGAAAACCTAGACAATGCCGGCAAGATCACGCTCTTCGACGAATAAGGCAACAGGCTGTCCACCGCTACCGTGCGGATACGCTGCGACATGGAGGACAAATGCACGCTGATTCCGCCAAGGCTTCTGCGGCGCGTGTTCTCGACGTCATCAGGCTCACCCCGGCTCATTTCCGTATCGATATCGAATCGGAACATGTCAGTGCCGCTTCGATTCCCGGCCAGTTTGTCATGGTTCGTCCACTCCCCGCCGTTACCGACCCGCTGTTGGGCAGACCTCTTGCCGTACTGGGACGCGACACCGCCGCATCTTCGTTTTCCCTGCTGTTCACGCCCGCGGGGCGCGGCACGCGAATCCTGGCCGAAGCTGCGCCCGGCGATACCGTTCACGTAAACGGTCCCCTTGGAACCGGTTTTGACTTTTCCGCCTTTGACGAAATCGCCCTGATCGGCGGCGGCACAGGCATTGCCCCCCTCTATTTCCTGGCGGCGGAAGCCCGGGCGGCCGGCAAGACGGTCCACCTCGTTCTCGGAGCGCGCACGTGCGACAGCCTCCCCTTCACCGGATCTTTTTCACCGGACGAACGTTTTCACTGCGCCACGGACGATGGATCCCGAGGTTTCCACGGGTCGGCGGTCGACGCCTTTTTCCACCTTGTGGCAGACCGTATCGCTTCCAATCGACGTCCCGTCGGTCTCTTTGCTGCGGGTCCGGTGCCGATGATGAAAGCCCTTGTGTCCGCTACACGAGAGATGGGCATCTCGTTACAGGTATCCCTTGAAGCACGCATGGCATGCGGCATAGGCGTCTGCAGGGGCTGTGTAATCCCCGCCAGGACTCCCCATCCGCTCTACGGACACTTGACCAGGGCTGTCTGCGCTGACGGTCCTGTCTTTGATGCTTCCGTCATCGACTGGGAAAGACTCCCTGATGTTTGAAGAAGGCCTTGCCCGGCTGGTCCTGGGCGTTGAAAATGCCGCCAGGGATTGCGCTCTCGAAGCCTTCCGCCGAACCGGGCCGGCCGGAACCGTATCCATATTGGCCTCCGCCGGCCACACGGGCATGGTCGGCATGGCTGCCGCACGGCTCCTGATAAACTGGCTGCCGCCCAACAGCGTAAGATTGGGTTTTCTGGGCATTGATGATTACGCCACCGGCGAAGTCCATCACGCCCTCACGAGTACCCGCGAACTGCCGCTGGACCTCTGTTTCCTCACGCGGGAAGATAACATCTCTCAATTTGTGGCTCAGTCCGACAACACCTGCCTCATCGTCGCCGCCAGCGCCGGGGAAGGCGGTTTCCGGGCCGAAGTAGCCGAATCCGAAGCCGCTACATCCTCCAATCCGGACAAGATCTTCGTCTCCTACCAGGGCGGTGTCACTGTGGATGCGCCGGATCTCCAGGCGCCTCTCCCCCGCCCGGACGTGCCTCCCCTGACACGCGAAGCCGTTCGCAATCTCGACCGTATCGCCATGGACAAGTACGGCATCCGGGGAGTCTCCCTGATGGAAAACGCCGGCTGGAACCTGGCCCGCGAGACCCTTGCCGAGATTCGCTCGGGCAACCTGTGCGAACCTCTTCTTATTCTCGCCGGCCGCGGGAACAACGGCGGCGATGGTCTCGTCGCCGCCCGGCATCTTGCTGCCTGGGGCATAGACTGCCGCGTTGTAATGATAGGCACCGACAAACCTTCCACGGACGATGCTCTCATCAACTACTCGGTAGCCAGGGATGCCGGCGTGCCCGTCGTTCCCACTTCCCGAAGCGACATCAGTGCGTTTGTCGCCCTGCTGGAACAGGCGGGCAGCGTTATGGACGCCGTTCTGGGCACCGGCCTGGATGGCCGGCTGCGCGGCGCCACGGCCGATGCCCTTGCCATCCTGGCCGCCACATCGCTCCCCGTCATCGCCGCGGATACGCCTTCCGGGCTCGATGCCAATACGGGCAATCCTCTCGGGGTTGTCCCAAAGGCCCTTGTTACCGTCACGTTCGCCGCCACCAAGCCTGGTTTTGAGCATGGGCTGGAATTCGCCGGCGAAATCCGCGTGGCCGATATCGGCGCTCCATGGTCCATAGCCCGCCAGTTGGCGGCAACGAACTGATCCTGCTTCCCCCTGCAGCGACTTTTCAGCCGTCAATATTGTTTGCAACGGCTCCCGCGCCAGAGATAATATGAACGAAAGGAGCCTTTGTTGTCACGCTGGATGGAAACCGCCCTCCTGGCAATCCTTGGCATCTTTGTTGTGGTATTCATGACCATGGCATGGAAATCCGCCGGCGGCCCCGAAGCAGTTCCCGGCGGAGCTGCTCAATTGGCCGTAATATCGCCTCATTGGGAAGGCATAAGATACGAATTTGAACACGCCTTCGAGCAACACTGGAACGGCACGCACCCCGAGAATCCCGTTGACCTCACGTGGCTTTCGCCGGGAGGCACCAGCCAGATCGTGCGTTTCATCGAAAGCGAATTCACCAAGAACCCGGACGGCATCGGCGTGGACGTCATATTCGGCGGCGGCGTTGCGCCATATGAATACTTCAAGGAAAAAGGCTTCTTCGAGCGTATCGTTCTCCCGCAGGACACCATGGCACAGATACCTCCGGTTATCGGCGGCGTCAGAATGTACGATATCGAACACCGGTGGTTCGGTGCCGCCATTTCCGGTTTCGGCATTGTATGCAATCACCGGGTCCTGCAGATCATCAACCGGTCCGCCCCGCGCACATGGGAAGACCTTGCCAATCCCATCTACATGGACTGGATCGCTTCGGGAGATCCCCGATCTTCCGGTTCCGTCCACATGCTTTACGAAGTGATCCTGCAGGCCTACGAGTTTGAAAAGGGCTACCAGATTCTTTGCGGCATGGCCGGAAACATCCGGGCCTTTGACGAAGGCGGCAACGCCACGCCACGGGCCGTGGGCATGGGCGAAGCCGCCGCCGGCGGCTCCATCGATTTCTATGCCGCAGAGCAGGTCGACGCCTACGGTCCCCAGAACATCGGCTTTTCCATGCCGCGCGATCTCTCCGTCCTCAGCGCCGACCCCATCGCCGTACTCAAGGGGGCCCCGAATCACGAACACGCCACTGCTTTCGTGCAGTTCGTCATGAGCGAAGAAGGACAGAAACTGTGGTACGTTACCAAGGGCAAGCCCGGCGGCCCCGTCATGTTCGGCCTGAACCGCTACCCCGTGCTCAAAAACCTGTACGATGCCGGCCTGCCCACCGCCGTCAGCGGCAACCCGTACGAGTTCAGAACCGAACTCCGCTTCGACGCCGACAAGAGCTCCGCCAGGTGGCGTATTCTTAACGATCTGCTCAAGGCCACGATCTTCGACGTGCACTCCGAACTCCGGAGTGCGTGGCGCATCGTCGGCCCGGCAGGAGACACCGATCTTCTGAAGAAATTCGGCGAATGCCCCGTCAAAGAAGAGGACCTTGCGGAACTGGCCCGTACCAAGTGGCGCAATCCGGCCACCCGGGCGGCTGTGATGACCGAATGGACCCTGTTCGCCAAAGAGAAGTTCCGGACGATCAGGAAAGGTGTGCAATGAGTCGCCTTGTCCCGCTGATTGCCTTCGCTGCAGCCTCAATTCTCTGCGAAGAAACTCCGGCTCCACCTCTTCCCGGCGCCCTGGAATCCGCCGCTGCAGCCACAACAACGTCTGCCCGCTGGGCCATCCTTGAAAAGTTGTTCACTGCGCCCCGGGAATCGCTTTCCGAGCGGGACGTCGCCTACGCACTTTCACTCATGAACAAAGATCTTCTCCATTCGCAGGAATTGCTGTCCGACGCTTCTCCTGTCGCCCTTGCCGTCACCTGCGGCTGGTTCACTGGGCTTTACAACCGCTATGCCGGATTCATTTACATCTCGCGTGAGCCTGACCGCGACGTTCTTCTGCCGGCCTTCATGGCTCAATACTGCCTTATCAAGCTCAACCGGCTCGAGCAGATCGACCCGGGACGCATCCAGCCGCTTGTTCCGCTCATGCTCACCTTCTGCATGATTTCCTGGCTTAACATAACTCCAGTTGAAGCAGCCGAGATATACGTGCTGCTGAGACATTGGGCACAGGATCTTGAATCGAAAGGACTTGCGCCGAGTATCGCCCTTCTGCTGCAGGTCGGGGAAGGGCCTGGATTCCCCGGCAATGCCCCTGCCGCCACGACCGCTCTTTTCCACGAGCTTTCCGCCCCGGTCACGTCTCAGATATCTCCTCTCCTGCCCCCCGGATCCCGCCACCTGTTTTCGGGGCAGGATCCGTATGCCTTTCACAAGGGCCTGCCCTGGCTGGAACCGACGGGCATGGTCCTGGAAAACGTCCAGGCGCTCGGCCTGGACGAGAAGGCCGCCGCCGGACTTCTCTCTAAACTCGAAATGCTCAGGAATGCCTCTACACCCCAGCCGTCCGACAAGAGCGACTCTTCTCCGGCACCTTGACACTGCTCCGCTCTTCCTTACACTTGAAAGAACTATCTTCCTGTTCCTGAAAGGAGCACTGCAATGGGCGGCAAAGCTTATTCCCTCGAACCCCTGCCGATATCACCTGTCCAGACCAAGTACAGGAAGATGGGCGACAGGTTTCCTGTTCCGGAAAGCATCCCTCTTCTTGAACAACTGCGTGTTTACGAACCCGTCAGCATGTCCGGCCAGCCTCCCGTCGTATGGGCCAAGGCCAAGGGCTTCCAGGTCAGCGACCACTGGGGCAATACTTGGCTCGACTGGTCCAGTGGCGTCCTTGTAGCCAGTGCGGGACACGGCCGCCCTGAGATTCTCAAGGCGATCAAGGCCCAGGCTGAAAAGGAAATGATCCACAATTACTGTTTTCCCAGCCAGATCCGCACGGAACTCTCACGCAAACTGGTGGACCTTGCGCCGCCGGAAATGGACAAGGCTTTCATCCTTACCACGGGTTCTGAAACCACCGAAAACGCTATCAAGCTGTCCAAGGCCCACGGGCATAAGGTTGGAGGCCCGGACAAGGATGTTTTCATCACCTTTGACGGAGCTTTCCACGGCCGCACGCTCGGTTCGCAATTGGCCGGAGGCAGCCCGGCCCTCAAGGCATGGATCGGCAAGCTGGACCCCTCGTTCGTTCAGGTGCCTTTTCCGGGCGACTTCCGCGTTAAGGACAAGTCTTTTGGGTTCTTCGAGAAAGCCCTTGCTGACAAGGGCATCAAGCCTGAGAACGTCTGCGGCGTGATGACCGAGACCTACCAGGGAGGCATCGCCGCCTTTCTGCCGGTCGACTATGCCCAAGCTCTGCGCAAGTGGTGCGACAAGTACGACATCCTTCTCATCATGGATGAAGTTCAGGCCGGTTTCGGCAGGACCGGGCGCATGTTCGGCTTTGAACACTATGGTATCGTGCCCGACCTGGCGTGCTTCGGCAAGGGCATCTCGTCGAGTCTGCCAATTTCCGCCGTTATCGGGCGCAGCAAGTTCATGGATGCGTTCGAACCGGGCTCCATGACCAGCACACACACCGGCAACCCTGTCTGCTGCGCCGCCGCCATGGCAAGCCTAGATATCGTCGTCAAAGAAGACCTGCCCGGCCAGGCCGCCACCAAGGGCGAAATACTCATGAACGCGCTGTCCCGCATCGCCGATGCCCACCCCGATAACGTCCTCGCATTGAACGGCAAGGGCATGGTTGCCGCCGTGCAGGTCGGATCCGGCGGACGGCTTGACGGTAATCTCGCATGGGAAATCGTGCGGAATTGCATCGTTCGGGGCCTCCTCATGTTCAGCCCTGTCGGCCCGGAAGGCGCCAGCGTCAAGATAAGCCCGCCCATCATCACGCCGGAAGACGCCCTAGAAGAAGGTCTCCAGGTCCTGGACGAAGCCTTTGCCACAGCCCTGGACTCGTGACCAACGCCTCCGTGATGCGCTTTCTCATCTGCGGCGCCCAGCATGAACACGTCGTTTCCATGGCCCGCGGCCTTGTGCGGGCCGGCTGGACCTGCGCCGCGGTGACGGAGGCCCTCCCCGACGCCATCGCTGCTCCCCTGGCAAACGAGCTTTCCTGCCCTTTGATTTCCGATCCGGCCCCACTTCTGAACAGCGGGACGATAAACCTCGTGGTCACCGCGTCCATCAACGCGCAAAAGCCCGATTGTGTCGTCGCGGCGCTTTCCGCCGGCATTGACGTCTTTGCCGACAAACCTCTCGCTGTGGACATGGCTGGTCTGCAAAGGATCCACGCCGCCGCGGCAAACGGCAGGAATGTCTGGGCGTGGTTTTCGTTGAGATACGAGCCGGCTTCCCACCTTCTCCGGAAGATGATCCTCGATGGCGACATCGGCAGGCCGCTGGCGGTCGAAGCCGTTCGGCCGCATCGTCTCAGTCCCGCGAGCCGGCCGGACTGGATGTTCGACGATTCCCTTTACGGGGGGGTTCTCAACGACCTTGTCTGTCACGACATCGACCTGTACCTATGGCTGACCGACGCCCTGCCGGAATGGATTGCCGCCACCGAATATTCCACCCGTTTTCCCTCCGAACGCGGCTCCATCACTGATCTTGCCCTTGTGATGACCGGCGGATCCGGCGCGGCAGGGTGCTTCCGGGGCGACTGGCTGACACCTGGCCGCTATCCCGCACACGGCGATTGCCGTTTTCGCGTCGTGGGAACCGAAGGCACCGCGGAAATCCGATGGGCAGGTCCGACGCTCGACCCTGGCCCCCCTGACATTGTCCTCTACTCGGATCGCTCCGCTCCCGTCCGCATCGATCCGGCGGGCTTCCCCGTACCCGATCTCTTCCAGGAGCTGACCGACTGCATCTCCATGGGCCGCCCTATGATACTTACGTCCTCCGACGTCTTCCGTTCCACTTCCCTAACCCTGCTCGCCCGGGAAAGCGCCCGCTCCGGAAGGACCGTGCGGGATCTCTCCCGGCAAATCCTCTCATGAACCGCATGTTTTTCCCGCTTGACACGAGCGGCACCCTTCATTAGAATGGCGACAGGCTTTGTTCCTGTCTTTTCCCGGGAGATATGCTTTAGCATAACTTGTTGTGTGTCAAGTGATTGCTTGTCATTGGAGGATTTAGTAATGTCGCTTCACCAGAGTCTGAAGGCGGCCGGCGGCCTCATTAAACATCGCAATGTGCTCAATAAACGCGAGCGCATCGAGAAACTCATTGACTCGGGCAAATGGGACGAGAAAGACGCCGTGGCTTTCGGCCTCCCTAAAGTCCGTAACATTAAAATAACCAGCAAGAAAGGCGGCGCAAAGAAAAAGGAAGAGGGCGAAGAAGCTGCCCAGGTGCCGGAAGGCACCGAGGCTCAGCCGCAGGCATAATCACCCGCGGACCTTTTTCCACGGCCGCCGTTCACCGCATGGCGGCCTTTTTCTTTTACGGCCCCCCCTTGCCATGCTGAAGCGGGACGGGATTGCATGCATATCGCAGACCGTATGAAGAATATCAAAGCCTCCGGTATTCGCAGAGTCTTCGACCTTGCGGCTTCTCTGCCCGACCCGGTAAATCTCAGCATAGGCCAGCCCCATTTCGACGTCCCGGAAGCAGCCCGGGAGGCTGCCGTCAAGGCCATACGCGACGGCAGGAACAACTACACCCCCTCTCCCGGCATACCCGAACTGCGTGAAGCCGTATCGCAATGGTTCTCCCGCAGGAATGTCCTCCATGACACCGTCATCGTCAGCCCCGGCGCTTCCGGTCCTCTCACGCTTTCCATCATGGCTCTCGCCGGCCCCGGAGACGAAGTCCTTGTCCCGGACCCGTATTTTGTTTCTTACAAGCAACTGGTCACCGCCGCCGGAGCCACACCGGTTTATTACAACACCTATCCCGATTTCATACCCCGCCCCGACGTCATCGAGCCCCTCGTTACACCCCGCACCAGGGCTATACTCCTCAACTCTCCTAATAATCCCACGGGCGCGCTCTACCCGGAACAAGCCGTCCGTGACATAGCGGCAATAGCCGCCGCTCACGGCGTTACGATTATTTCCGACGAAGTCTACGACTGTTTCGCCTTTGACGCACCGCCCTTCTCCCCCGGTTCAGTTTATCCGGACACCGTTACGATAAATGCGCTGTCGAAATCGGCTTCCATGACCGGCTGGCGTATTGGCTTCGCCGTCGGTCCGTCTGAAATCATCAACGAAATGATCAAGCTTCAGCAGTTCACCTACGTATGCGCCCCGCAGCCCATGCAGTGGGCCGCACTTACCGTGCTCAACGCAGACACTTCCGACAGGAACGCCGAATACGCAGCCAAGCGTGATCGTGTTGTCAACGGGCTTGGCCCGTCCTTCCGCCTGTCTCCTCCTGGAGGCGCCTTCTACGCCTTTCCACAAGTGCCAGTTGAAGGTTTGTCCGGTACGGATTTCTGCATGAAAGCCGTAGAAAACAATCTCCTCGTCATTCCGGGTTCCGTCTTCAGCGAACTCGACACTCATTTTCGTATCAGTTTCGCTGCGGAAGACGAAACTATTGACAAGGGCGTCGCCATTCTGAACAATCTTGCCCTCTCACTAGCAGCCGGGAATTCCTGATGCCCAGACCCGAACCAATCACCCGTTTTTACCGCCAGTGGATGCATCCGGACGGGCTTACGGTCTTCCGCGTCATCGAAAGCCAGTCCGACCTGCTCATCGCCGCCCGGACCGAACTCACCGAACTGGCCACCAGTGCCCTTCACAAAATCCGCATTCCACTTCAGGACTACGTAGAGGTGGATCCCGCCTTCGCCAGCACGCTCGAACCCTACTCCCCTGGAGCCGATGCTCCCGACATTGTGCGTACCATGGCCGCATCGGCTTCCATAGCGGGCGTCGGCCCCATGGCTGCCGTCGCAGGGGCTATTGCCGAAGAAGTCGGCAGATCCATAATGCCGAAGTCCCCGGAAGTAATCGTCGAGAACGGCGGGGACATCTTCATGGCAACGACTCAGCCCAGGGTGGCGGGAGTCTACGCCGGCGAAGGTGAATTCCGGGACCGCATCGGCCTGGAACTGCCTCCTCATCCCAACGGCGTCGGGATCGCTACTTCCAGCGCCACCATCGGGCCTTCCCTGTCGCTGGGGAAAGCCGATGCAGCTACGGTTATCGCGGATACGGCGGCGCTTGCCGACGCCTGTGCCACCGCACTGGCGAACCGCATAGTGCGTCACAGCCACCTGAAGTCCGCCGTCGAATGGTGCCTCGGCCTTCCCGGCGTCATCGGCGCCATCGCCGTCCTGGGCAATGCCATTGCGGTTGAAGGAAAAGGCTTCAAAATCGTTCCCCTCTGACGGTCTCCTTCGGCATGAAAGGCTCTTCCTGTGATACAAGGCGTCATCTTTGACATGGACGGTGTGCTGCTCGATTCCGAGCCCTTCATATGCGAAGCCGCCGTGATGATGTTTGCGGAACACGGCGTCACCGTCTCTCCCGCTGATTTTCTGCCCTTCGTCGGCGCCGGCGAAAACCGCTACCTCGGCGGTGTAGCCGAGAAATACGGATTCGCTATCGATATCGACCGCGACAAGGCGCGCACCTATGAAATCTACGACGACATAGTCAAGGGCAGGCTTTCGCCGCTCCCCGGCGCCATCGACTTCATAGCCGGATGCCGCTCGGCCGGCCTCAAGCTTGCGATCGCCACCAGTGCAGACAAGAGAAAAATGCTTACGAACCTGCACGAAATAAACCTCCCGCCCTCCACCTTTGACGCCGTCGTCAACGGGCTGGATGTTTCCAGAAGAAAGCCCCATCCTGAAATTTTCCTTACCGCCGCTCAACGGCTCGGCGTCGAAGGCGTCTCCTGCCTGGTTGTGGAAGATGCCGTCAACGGCGTGGCCGCTGCAAAAGCCGCCGGAGCGCGCTGCCTTGCCATTACCACCAGCTTTACCCCCCAACAACTGGCCGGCGCTGACTGGTTTGCCGCGGACCTCGCCCACGCGCCGCCGGAATGCATACGTTGGTAGCGCCTGCCGCCGCGAAACATGCTGCTTGCGGCTGTCGGCATATTGCTATATCATAAGATCATGTGTTCCGTCCTGCGCGCCAGTAGCTCAGCCGGATAGAGCATCGGATTTCTAATCCGAGGGTCGGGGGTTCGAATCCTCCCTGGCGCGCCAGCTTCGCCCTTCCGCTCCACGGCTATTCGGCGGTCTTGGCGGCCTCGATGACCTGTCTCATCTTCGCTATCACTTGCGAGCCGATATTCCTGGCAAACGGCGTTCTGGCATCGGCGAGCCTCTCCACAAGGATATCAACGGTACCCGTGTCGGCATAGTAATCGACGAGGTAGGCGGCAAGGGGGAAAACCGTCTCCTGCGGAACCGACCTGTCCTTGACTGTTTCCGCAATGATACCGTGCGTCTCTTCCATGAATTTGTCGTCCATGCAGACGTCCATAGGTTGCCTGAGAGCTTCTGCGGCGGCCTGCCTGAGCATTGCCGGTGCCTTGGAGTCGGCGGCGATCCTGAGCAGTATCGAGATCACATTCCTGAGTTGACGTTGAAAAGGATTGCCGGGCGTCCGCTTTGCCGCCCCCATGACCGCGCTGCGCGTGTCGGTTTTGCCGTCTTTCAGGGCGTTCACGTACTCCGCATCCTGCTCGTAATGGCGGGTAAAAAGATAGTGGGCATTATAGCCGAGGCCCATCACCGCGCTCGCGCGCACAATCGTCTCCATGTCCCCATCGGCGACGATGTCCTGGAACAGCCCGTACACGGCATATTGCTCGACAGCCGTAAGCCCCTTCTGCTCATTCATGGTCTTGATCTTGATAATGAACTGGAAACGCAACAACCAGTTTTCGCTGGTGTCGAGGATTTCTCTGAAGGCAATGTCGATAAGCTCCCTGTTGGACATTTTCGTGCCCATGACGGCAAGAGCGTTGCCGACCGGGGTGGTGAGTTCGGCAATATCCTTGGGCTTCCCCTTCCGCCTCGACATGTCCGTAGCCTGCCGCGCCATAATCAGCAACTGCTGAGCGTTCAGTGAATACAGGTACTCCCTGTAGGCGTCGTTTCCCTCGTCCTCGAGGATATCCTGCGCGAAGCCGAAGTAGTCCGCCTCTTCCGCGCGCCCACGGCCCGTGGAAGCACAGATCGTGCACATGCATCCAACCAGTAACAGCGTGAACCGTCTCGACATGACGCACCTCCATACAGATAACAAGGCTGCCAGATGGAAACATTCGCCCCTCTGAGACAATTATACACGGCACCGCAGCAGACGCGACATCGCTATTGCCATCCGGTTTCTAATGCTTGACATCGTCGCTGTTTCGTACCGGGCCGCGCGAGTACGGTTTTCCGCATACAAGACGGCTTCCGCTGCCGCCATTTCATCACGGTGATACCGATAAGCCCTGTCAGGAATGAAAGAACGGGCAATCGTACCGAACGGTAACCAGACGGCCCGGTCCGCCAAGAGGAGCCTGGAGATTCACCTGGATGAGCCTGGAATTGGCATCTTCCCATATCCGGTAACCATGCTCGTCGTTTTCCTCGAGCGCTTCGTTTTCCCACTGAATCGTTTGTATTTCGCAGGGTTTTCTGACACGCAACAGCACTGCAAAACGCCGGGGGTTCGGCCCGTTCGCCCCTTTCGATTCAACCAGGACCCTGGCACACTTGTCGAGTCCGTCGGCACCTCGATCGACGATAGCCCAATTGGTCGCCAGGAAGCGGGTCAATTCGACGCGGTTCCGCCTGCGGCTCGATGCATCGATGCCGTGGGCCTTGAGGCCGCAGATGCGGCTGCCGGATACGAGCGAAGTCGGGTAGCCGGGTTCACCGAGTCCGAATTCATCCTCGTTGCCGAATCGAAGGAGTCTCCTGAGGCGAACCAGTCCGGCGGCACGCCATTCAGGCTCACGGTAATAATGTTCAATCGCTTCAAGACCCAAGCCGAGCGACTTGCATTCAGCAGCCAGCTTGCCGCCGAGCCGCAATCCTTCAATCTCTTCTTCCTTCCAGGTTAAAGGCGGAGAAACCTCCCGCTGCGGGAACCCCGCCGCTTCAGCGGCGCCGGACATCGCGTTGCCGATAACGGAAAGGAAGAAACGGTCCGGGGTGAAACGCCACGGCTGTTCAAACCACACACGGTCCATCATGCTGCCGCCGGCAAGACCGTGGATGTCCACAACGATTTCGGGCGCAAACGGCACGGCGAACTGTTCAATAGCACGGCCCTCCGGCGTGCCGGCAGCGGTATCGAATGTGAAAGTGTGCGCGATATCCACATCTTCGGCATTCCGGTACGTGGCAAGGACCGCACCGTCCGGGTTGCTGCACGGGACGACGGCGACGACCTGCCGGCGCAGAGTCTCAGCGGCTTCTTCCCTTCCGGAAGCAAGGAAGGATATGAGTTCAAGCGCGATCGAACGGCCGCTTTCCTCGGTGCCGTGCATTCCGGCGAGTATAAGGGCATGCTGCTTGTCGTCGTCGGGCACGGCTGGGTCGGTCAGAGTTACCAGCGGGATATCGCGTCCCTGCACGGATTTGCCAAGCATCCGGATATCGCACAGGGGATGCGATCGGACTTCCTCGACGCTTTCCATAACATCCTCATAGCCGGGGCGATTCGTATCCTGTGTCATCCGGATCCTCCTGTATTTTTCAAAAAGCGCATTCGCAAGCATGGTTCCGTATCAATATGGTACCCAGAAGCAGAAAACGGGAAACAGCGGAAACGCAGCCCGGAACATAAAATAACCTGGGCATCATGCGACACCCAGGTTATTTCTCGATCTTGGTAGCGGGGGCCGGATTCGAACCGGCGACCTCCGGGTTATGAGCCCGACGAGCTACCAGACTGCTCCACCCCGCATCAGTGATTTCATCATAAGCCGCCGCCCCGTACGCGTCAAGTGCAAACGGTCCATCGCTCCCCATAAAAAGACCCTCACCGCCCTTGCGGAACGGTGAGGGTCTTTATTCGTTCGGCCTGTTTAACCGGTAACTGATACTACCTTCCCGGTCTCCATCGCACCCGCCGTTGCGGATCCCGCCAGTCCTTGTTCCAGCAGTTGATTCCACCCGTCGCGCAGTTCGCTCCAGAGCTTCATCACCTCTTTCAGCGGTTCCGCGTCCAGATCGACGCGTGCTTCGGTTATCCTCCGGAAAAAATAGCCGTACAAGGCCAGCAGGTTGCCCGCTACCGCCGGACATTTCTCCGGCGCCAGCGCCTCCATCAGCTCCATCAGCGCCTCGCGCGCCTTCCCTGTATGCGCCACGAATTCATCCCTGTCCGCTACGGCAGTGTTTCCCGCCGCACGTCTCAGGTGGTCAATCCCTATGTCGCATACAAGAACAACCAAGCGCAGCGGACCGGCCGTCCGGATATCGGCTTCCATGTAGCTCCTGCCTGCCTCGTTTTCACACAACAGCGTTCTCCTCAGGCCTTGTCGTCCAGCAGCATGCCCACGTATTCCTCCATGCGGGCCCATGTCCTCAGAAGTGCTTCAGGCGGGATGGTTTTCACCACCTCTCCGGTATCAGCATTGATGATCTTGGCGTACATGTCGCCCGTCGGCTCGTATATGGAAAGCTTCAGGTTCTTCCTGATAACGTCCAGGCTCGGCGGCTGTTTCATACCGGCTGCACCGCCGCTTTCCTGTCCGGTGACCTCGGCGACATCGTTGCCGGCACCGCCGCCGCGCACCTGTTCAACCAGGCTTGCGCCACCGGCGGTCCCTTGGCTGGGAAAGGCGGTCTGAGCACCCTGGCGGACACCGGGGCCCGGCAGGCGGACTTGCCGGCCGACTCCCATCTGTATCATGTCCATGCTAGGCATAACTCTCTGCCTCCCTGCCTCCCAGACCTGCAACCACTGCAGGCCTTCCAGGCAAGCTCATCCCTTTTTAGCCCAAAAGCTGAAGCACGTTCTGACTCACGACGTTGGCCTGGGCCAACACGGCGACG
This sequence comes from Planctomycetota bacterium, assembly GCA_016930595.1. Taxonomy (GTDB): domain Bacteria; phylum Planctomycetota; class SZUA-567; order JAFGGJ01; family JAFGGJ01; genus JAFGGJ01. The sequence continues at coordinate 77 of JAFGGJ010000060.1, read as the reverse complement.
CCCGCCTGCGTGAGTATCTGGTACTTCGTGAAGTTCGTCGTCTCCTCCGCAATGTTGGCGTCGCGGATGTTCGACTC
>JAFGGJ010000059.1 GCA_016930595.1 Planctomycetota bacterium | reverse complement strand
CTGAAAGGCCTGGACCGTGAAGGAGACTATTCGCAAGCTCCGGCAGGAAGCCGAAGACGCTCTCTCCGGCGCGCTTTCCCCCGACGCCCTCGAACAGGTGCGCGTTTCCTTCCTCGGCCGCAAACAGGGCCGCATCGGCATCCTCTTCGGACAACTCGGCAGGCTGCCCGAAGATTCCCGCAAGGAAGCCGGCCGCCTCCTCAACGACCTCCGTTCCTGGCTCTCCCGGTCGCTCGAAGAACGCCTCGCCGCCGCCGCTTCCGCTCCCGCCGACCTCCCCGATCCCACCGTTCCGGGCATCCCCGTCAACGTCGGCCGCAGGAACCCCCTCCTGCTGATGCGCGACGAACTCGTCGATATCTTCGGCACCCTCGGCTTCGAAGTCGCCACCGGTCCTGAAGTCGAAACCGGCTGGTACAACTTCGACGCACTCAATATTCCTCCCGACCACCCCGCGCGCGAGTCCTTCGACACCTTCTTCCTCGAAGACGGCAACATCCTTCGCTCACAGACATCCACCGTACAGATTCGCGTCATGGAAAAACGCAGGCCCCCCATCAGGATCGTCGCTCCCGGACGCGTCTTCCGCCCCGATACCGTGGATTCCACGCACCATCATACCTTTCACCAGATCGAAGGCCTCGCCGTCGATACCGACGTCACTTTCGGCGACCTTAAGGGCGTCCTTTCCATGTTCGCCCACCTCGTTTACGGCGAAAAGCTCGACACGCGCTTCCGGCCGTCCTTCTTCCCTTTCACCGAGCCCTCCGCCGAAATGGACGTCCAGTGCCCCTTTTGTTCCGCCGGCTCCGGCTGCCCCGTCTGCAAGGGCTCCGGCTGGATTGAGCTCCTCGGCTGCGGCATGGTCGATCCCAACGTCCTCACGGCCGTGGATATCGACCCCGCCGTCTATTCCGGCTTCGCCTTCGGCATGGGCATTGAACGCATCGCCATGATGAAGTATGGCATTAATGACATAAGGCTTTTCCTGGAGAACGACCTGCGCTTCCTGGCGCAGTTCTGACACGCTTGGAGTGTGATTGTGCTTATCAGCTATGAATGGCTCAGGGATTACGTCGAAATAACCGAGTCGCCCGCGGACGTCGCCGCCGTGCTTACGCGCATCGGCCTCGCCGTCGAAGCCCTCCACGGCGCCGGCGACGACGCCGTCCTCGATGTCGAAGTCACCACCAACCGCCCCGACTGCCTGGGCCACATCGGCGTCGCGAGGGAATTCGCCGTTGCCACCGGGCGCCCGCTCTCCCTCCCCGACGACTCTCTCGACGAAGACGGCGAAGACGTCTCGGATCTCGCCAGCCTTTCCGTCGAATCCCCCCGGCTCTGCCCGCGCTACACGGCCGGCGTCATACGCGGCGTCAGGCTCGCGGAAAGCCCCGACTGGCTCAAGCGCCGCCTTTCCCTCGTCGGACTCCGCCCCATCAACAACATCGTCGATATCACCAACTTCGTCCTCTGCGAATATTCCCAGCCCCTCCATTCCTTCGATCTCGACCTCGTCAGCAAGCACCGCGTCATCGTCAGGGAAAGCCGCGATAACGAACTCATCGTCCTCCTCGACGGCTCCGAAGTCCGCCTCGGCCGGGGTGCCTGCGTCATCGCCGACCCCGTCGAAGCCATCGCTCTTGCCGGCATCATGGGCGGCGCCAACAGCGAAATCAATTCCTCCACCTCCGACGTCCTCATGGAAAGCGCCTCATTCGACCCCGTCTCCATCCGCCGCACCGCCAGGGCCCTGGGCCTCTCGACCGAAGCCTCCTACCGCTTCGAACGAGGCGTGGACCCCGTCGCCGTCAGGACCGCCTCCCGCCGAGCTCTGCACCTCATCCGCAAACTCGCCGGCGGCAGCGTCGCACGGGGCATGCTGGACAGTTGCCCCGACCCCTTCGCCCCGGCCGAAGTCGTCCTCGCCGCGGCGGACGTCTCGCGCCTGCTCGGCATGGATGTCCCGCCCGGCGACGTACAGGCCGTCGTTTCCGGCCTGGGCTGCTCCGTTTCCCCGGCGGGCGAAGGCTCCTGGAAAATACTCAATCCCTCGTGGCGCCCCGATCTTACCCGCCCGGCGGATTACGTCGAAGAAGTTGTCCGCATCCTCGGTTTCGACCGGGTCCCGGCTACTGTCGGGCTCAGAGTTTCCGTCGTGCGCCGCTCGCCGCGGGAGCGCGTCGAATCCGCATTCGCACGCTTCCTTCCCGCCGCGGGTTTCAACCAGGTCCTTACCGACTCGTTTCTTACCGAAAATGAAGATTCCTCACTCCTCCCATGGGGCTCCCCGGCTCCCATCAGGGTGCTGAACCCGGTGCGCGACGGCCAGGACGTCCTCCGCCGCAGCATCACTCCATCCCTGCTGAACGTCTGCCGCCATAACCTGAACCGCGGCATCGACGTCGTCCGCATCTTTGAATCCGGCCCGGTCTACCTGCGCTCCGGAAATCCTCTCCCCGACGAAGCCGCCGTGCTCGGCGTGCTTTCCACCGAAGGCCTGCGCGAAGTCAAGGGCGCCGTCCAGGGGCTCTTCGACTTCCTGCGCGCCCCGGCTCCCGCCTGGAAGAAATCCGACGTCCCCGGCCTCGCCCGCGGCAACGCTCTCGTCGCCGGCTCAGACGGCCGCGTCATCGGCGTCATGGGCGTGCTTTCGCCCGCCGTCTCCGGCGCCTTTGATCTTCGCAGGCCCGTGGCCGTCGCCGAACTGCGTCTCGACGCCCTCGTGGACCGCTCCGGCGACGCGCGCTTCGCTCCGCTCGACCGTTTTCCCTCCGTCACGCGCGACGTCGCCGTCGTCGTCGACGAATCAGTCCCGTGGGAAACCGTCGACGCCGCCGTCAGGGATTCCTCCCCGCCGCTTCTCGCCGCCGTCCGTTTCCTGGAAACCTACCGCGGCGGCCAGACCGGTCCCGGCAGAAAATCCTTCGCCTTCCAGATGGTCTACCGCTCCCCGGAACGCACGCTTACCGACGAAGAAGTCAACTCCGCGCACGCGGCCTTCCTCGACCGGTTCCTGCCGGCGGTGCGCGGTACGTTGAGAGCCTGAGCCGTGGTGCAGAAGAAAAAACGCCGCCTCCGCCGTGAAATCAACTGCAGGATCGCCTCCCTCGCCCCGGGCCGCGCCTCCGAACTCAGCCGCATCATCACGGCGAACATCCTCGCACTCGACGTCTTTTCCTCCGCCTCCGGCGTCCTCGCCTACTGCCCCCTGCCCGACGAAGTCGACGTCACCCCCCTCCTGCTGGCCGTCCTGGACGGCGGCGGAAAGCTCTACCTCCCCCGCATAACCAGCACGGCCGACGGCACCATGGTCCCCGTCCGGGTCTCCGACCTCGCCCACCTGCGGAAACGCTCCATGGCCATCCTCGAACCCGTCGGCGGCGCTCCCCTCGACGACCTCTCCCTCATCGACCTCGTCATCGTCCCCGGACGCGCCTTCGACCGGAACGGACACCGCGTCGGGCGCGGCGGCGGGTACTACGACCGCCTTTTCAGCGCAATGCCCCCGTCCGTCGCGCGCGTCGGCGCCGCCTTCGAATGCCAGGTCGTCGACGAAGTCCCCCGCCGGGAATGGGACGCCAGGGTTGACGTCGTGGTGACCGAAAACGGCCCTTTCGCGCCATGAGCGCGCGCTGCCCCGCCCTTAATGCTGCGCCCTGGAAATCCCCGCCCCCCCGGGGTTACCCGGTCAGCCCCTGGAGCGCCTGCTCCTCCGTGTCGAACGCTTCTATGACGTCGGTTATTCCGCCGATGTCCATCGCCTCCGCCACGTTCTCCTGCAGCTCGGCCATGTGCAGCTTGCAGCCCAGCGAATTCAGCTTCTTGTGCAGGTGAAAAATTATCCCCATCCCGCGGCTCGATATGAAGTCCACGTTCGACAGGTTCAGTACCACGTTGCGCGGCTGCGTGTCCACGCGCTGCTCCACGTCGTCAAGCCAGTCCGACAGGTATCCCTCTATCGAACCGTTGGGGCGTATCAGGAGAATACCCCCCTGCTCAACAAATTCGGTTTCCAGAAAATCCATCAATACCCGTTTCCACTGTCCTCTCCGGCATTATAGACTGCCCCATGGTACTGTCAACCGCTAAATGTTCGCCGCGGCGCCCCGCCAGCCTTCTGTTTTCCGCTTCCCGCCGCCGGCCGGTCACTTCAGCCTCACACCCGCTTTCCCGCCGTATTCTATCACGGTTTTCCTGCCGTCGTTCCGTATGGACAGCCTGCCCGCCTCCATCACCAGTTCGTTGTAGCTGCTGTTCGCAGGCGTCGCTATTATCCCCTCGGCGTCCACGGCCTCTATCGCCTCGCGCCGCTTCGCCGTCGCCTTGTCTCCCTTCAGTCCCTCGGCCGCGTCGTTCGTGCGGATCGCCCCGTTCACTATCGCCTCTATCGATTCGTACCCGTACCCCGCCGGCACCAGGTGGTCTCCGCCCCTGTACAGCAGCCTCATGTAGTGCGGGTTCGGCTCGTTGTACAGCGAATCCCCCGGATCGCTCCCCGCGCGGATGTACGAATGCTTCACCCCCCGGAACTGGTCCTGGTGCTCCAGGTATCCCCCGTCTTCGGCTCCTTCAAAGAAGAGCTGCATCCCCTGCATGTTGCCGCCGGCCCCGGCGTTCGGGTACCCCAGCCCGTTCACCACGTCCAGTATCGCCCCGTTCTCCCAGATTACGCGCCCGTCCGAATACAGGTATCCTTCCTTGCCGTTCGGGAACTTCCCGACCTTGCCGTCCACCGACACTTCCACGGGCTTCAGCCCCGTTATGAACGCCACCAGGTCCACGTAGTGGCACCCGATATACGTGAACGGGTCGGTGTTCTCGCACGTGAACCAGTTCTGGAAGTTCGAATGCCGGTAGTACCACGGCTCCATCAGGCACGCGTGCCCTATCATCAGCTCGCCGAAACGTCCCTCACGGTACAGTTTCCGCGCCATGAAGCTCTGCCTGTCGAACCGCTTGTGATACTCCACGCCGATGAACAGCCCCTTCTTCCGCGCCTCCTTCTCGATTTCCACCGACTGTTCGTATTTCAGTACCAGCGGCTTCACGCACAGTATGTGCTGGTTGCGTTCCATAGCCGCTTTCAGCACGCCGTAGTGCAGCTGGTCCGGCACCGCTACCACCACCAGGTTGTAAGGTTCCAGCGACGCTATCGCTTCCTTGAACAGCTCCGGGAACGTCTCGTCCAGGTCCACCTTCCTGAAATCCGGCATCGCGCGGAACGTGTCCCCGGGAAAAGCTTCCGTGAAAAGCGGGTCTTCCGCCAGCGCCTTAAGCGGCCTGCCGTTCAGCGCGCTCACCGTTATCTCGCCTATCCTGCCCGTTCTCTTGAGATATAGCAGCGAAGGCATTATCTGCATTTGAGTTATCATGCCGCCGCCCACGATCACCACGTCCAGTCTGCTCATCGGATCCCTCCTTGCAACTGTCTGCCGACAACCTCATTCTATGTCGCCCGTCCCCTTCGTCAATCCACCCCCCACCCACCCCGATCGCCTGCGGCCCCCTGCCTTCGGCAAGGAAGCGCATTCTTCGCGCAAGTGTGGGTGGGTCCGCCAT
>JAFGGJ010000007.1 GCA_016930595.1 Planctomycetota bacterium | reverse complement strand
GCAGGATCCTCAAACCGGGGCGGTCCAGTTGCTGCCGCCACAAACACTTTCCCGAAAGCATAAAGGCCGCGCCCGCCACTCCCATGCCTGCGGCCCCCCGCCTGTCGGCGAGGAAGCATTGATTTCGCGCAGGATCCTCAAACCGGGACGGTTCAGTTGCTGCCGCCACAAACACTTTCCCGAAAGCATAAAGGCCGCGCCCGCCACTCCCGTGCCTGCGGCCCGTGTCTCCTGAGAGATTTTCCGCGGTATTCACCTGTGTGCGGAGCAGCCATTCGGCGGCCTTAATGGCAGCCGCGCGGCCGTTGGTAGGAGTGGGTTTGATATCATTGAAAGCAGGGAAGACCATACGATCTTCAATCTAGTAGAGGCTTGCGCCACTGGGCAGCCGGCCAGCCTGTTTCCGGGCCATGCTGTGGGACCAGTAGAGCGGTTTCAGTTTCTTTTTCATGTAATATTCCTAGAGGGCTTTAAAATAAAAAGGCAGTAGAAACATATTATGATAAACATGTTTTCCAAAATAATTCTTAGGCGGTGAAGGGGAACTTTGCGAGACAAAAGGAACAAAAAGAGACACGGCGCTTTATTCCGGCGACGGCTGTCGGCGTTACGTCCCCTCCAGACAAAATAAAGCGCTGCGTCCCTTATTATTCCCTTTTACCGGAGGAGAGGGGGGAGTGCGCGGAGGACGGCTTGTTCTTCGGGATGGATGTCGCCGAAGGGCCTGGGGCCGACGTTCAGGAGGAAGACGGCGCCGCGGTCGGCGACGGATTTCATGGTAGAGACGATCTGCGCCGGAGACTTGACGTTATGGCGCCAAGGCTGGTAGGACCAGCCCGAGTTAAGGTTCCACCAGCAGGCGGTGGGGAGGGAGCCTATCTGCGTGCAATTGAAGCCGACGGTGTTTTCGCCGGGGAGGTCCAGTTCCCAGACCTGGTAGTCTTCGCCGTTGAGAGGCGGGACGTGGGAGTTGTTGGTGATGACGGCGTCGGGCTGAAGGTCATGTATGAGGGCGTAGGTGCCCTGGAGGTCCCAGTTGCCGCGGGCTGCGAAATAAGAGGTTTCATCGTCGTCGTCGAACACGATTCTGGGCCAGCAGCCGTCGAAGAGGATGCCGCCGAGCTTGCCGAAGCGAGAGCAGAGTTCTTTCACGTGGGCCTGGTAATAATCGACGTAGGCGGGCCAGTCATTCCGGTAGGCGGGGTGCGTCCAGTCGACAAGGGAATAGTAGAAGTGGAGGGCGATGCCGCGGTCGCGGAGAGCCGGGGCGAGTTCGGCGAGGATGTCTCTGCGGAAGGAGCAGGCGGATATTTTGAAATCGGTGGAATCGGTGTCCCAGAGGCAGAAGCCGTCATGGTGCTTGGCCGTTATCATGAAGAAGCGGAAGCCGGATTCGAGGAGGAGATCGGCCCATTCTTCGGCGACGAAGCGGACGGGGTTGAAGAGGTCCATCTGTTTTCTATAGACATCGCAGGGGATGCGGTCGGAGAAATATATCCATTCGGTGCCGTGGGTCTGGGCGAGGGTGCTGTAGAGCCCCCAGTGGGCGGTGAGGCCGCGAGCGGCGTCGCGGAAGGCTTTGATCCCCCCGGGACTCACCCGGCCCGCAGCCGCTGAAACCGGTTCCACCGAGAATTCATCGACACTGTGCATGGGAGGATTCCTTTCAAGCCGGACGGATACAGTCTGCCGGCCGGCGGGCCCACGGCAAATCAAAACGGGGGTTTTTCGTGATTTTCCCGCGGGATGTCGAGGAGACGCGCATGTCATGAAGCGATGCGGAGGCGGCGTAAACGGGCGGGCGAGTTTTGACGAGCGGAGGCGGAGGACTAGAATAAGGAGAGTCCGACAAGAAGGAGCCGGCATGAAACTGGTGAGCTACGGTCCGCCCGGAAAAGAACGTGCCGGAGTGGTGCTGAGGGACGAGGTGGTGGACATAGGGTTTTCGAACCCGCGCATCCCCGCGACGTGGCGGGAGGTGTTCGAGCGCGGTATGACGAGCGAGGTGGCGGCGTACGCGCGGCGAGGCACGTACCGGCAGCACCTGTCCGAGGTGAGGCTGGGGCCGCCGGTGCCGAACCCGACGAAAATAGTGTGCCTGGGGCTTGCCTACGCGTCGCACGCCGGGGAAGGGAAAGAGGAGCCGCCGGCGGAACCGCAGCTTTTCTGCAAGGCGCCGTCGGCACTTGCGGGGCCGAACGACGACATCGTGTACCCGAAGCAGGTGAGGAAGCTGGACTACGAGGTGGAGCTGGCCGTGGTGATAGGACGGCGCGCCCGGCGCGTCGCGGAAGAAGAGGCGCTGTCGCTGGCGGCGGGGTACATGGTGCTGAACGACGTGTCGGCGCGGTGCGCGCAGTTCGGGGACAAGCAGTGGTTCCGGGGGAAGTCGTTCGACACGTTCTGCCCGACGGGGCCGTACATTGTGACGCCCGACGAGGTTGGAAACCCGGACGGCCTGGAGCTGAAAAGCTGGGTGAACGGGGAGGCGAGGCAGGATTCGAACACGTCGGAGCTTCTCTACGGGGTGGGGAAGATAATATCATACGTGAGCGCCCAGATGACGCTGATGCCGGGGGACATCATAGCGACGGGGACGCCGGAGGGGGTGGGGGTATTCATGGATCCGCCGGGGCTGCTGGAGGCCGGAGACGTGGTGGAGATGGAGATAAAGGGAATAGGGCGGCTGCGGAACAGGGTGGTGGAGGAAGAGTGAGCGAAGAAGAACGTCTGAAAGACCGGGCGGCGGGGTGCATGCTGGGCCTGGCGATAGGAGACGCCCTGGGGGCGCCGTACGAGTTCGCCGGGGAAGGGGCGGCAGGTGCGGTGGCGATGCGGTTCCTGGAGTGGGGGGGGCTGCCGGCGGGATCGTACACTGACGACACTCAGATGTCGATAGCGACGGCGGAGTCAATACTGGCGTGCGGGAAGCTGGACGTCGAGGACCTTGCGCGGCGGTTCGCCGGGATGGCGGGAGAGATACGGGGGATAGGAACGACGACGAGGCTGGTGCTGGAGAAGATAAGGGGAGGAGCGTCGGCGCAGCACGCAGCGGAAGCGACGCACCTGGAACTGGGAGGGAAATCCGCCGGCAACGGGGCGATAATGCGGATAGCGCCGGTGGCGGTGGCGTACTGGATGGACATCCCCGCGCTTGACGCTGCGGCGAGGGCGGCGGCGGGGATAGTGCATTACGACAAGGTGGCGCAGGACGCCGCTACGGCGGTGGCGCAGGTGCTGGCGTTCCTGCTGAGCGGGGCGACGCGGATAGAGCAGGCGCTGGCGACGGCGGAGGTGCTGTTCATGGAGAAGGGGCGGGAGGTGGCCCTTGCGCTGAGGGACGGGGCGACGGCGCGGGCGGGAGAGCTGAAGCCTGGGAGCGCGTACGTGCTGGACACGCTGGCGTGCGTGGTGTGGGCGCTGCTGGAAGGGGAGAGTTACGAGGAGTG
>JAFGGJ010000058.1 GCA_016930595.1 Planctomycetota bacterium | reverse complement strand
GACGGTGCAGGTCCCGTGTGGCCCAGGGGTCGCCGCTGTCGATTTCGACGAACATGCCGACGGGGTAATCCCTCCGGCGCTTCAACACCTCAAGGCCGCGGCGCGCAACCGAGACGATGCCTTCGGAATCCACGCGGACGTCGAAGCCGCCGCACTTGACGCGCGGGCGCGCCTTTCCGGGTTTCACCTGGACGGGAGCGGATTTTTTTACGGCGACGTCGAACACGCCGGGGGACAGTCCCTCAAGGCCTTCCACCGTGACGCGCCGCGCGCCTTCCGGAGTAGTCTCGTCGTCTGTCACGCGGAGCGTCTTCCCCTCGGCTTTCAGTTCGAAGGATTCCGGCAGCCTGTCCAGAAGCCATACGTCCGCCGGACCGGAGACGGACCCCGGCAGCATCAGGCGGAGCGTCTCGCCGCCGGCGCGGACAGCCCCCGCCGCTCCGCGCAGCCACGCGGCACTGCTGTCTTCCAGGCAGTCGTACATGTCCATGAGTTCCCGGTACGCGGGATCGACGTGCGTGGCGGTGATCGCGTCGTGGAAGGCGCCGAATGCAAGGTCGCGCCAGAGCATGTTCACGGGGGGGACGGATGTCTGCTGGTAAGGGGCCCAGACCCACTGTTTGACGCGCGGGCCGGCGGTCTTCTGCGCCGCCGGGGGGTCGGGCGGAATGTACGGAAACACGTCGCGGTCGAGAGCGGCCGCTGCGGCAAATGCTTCGGCAGCGAAGAGCACGAGTTCGCCGAAGCGGTGCCTGCGTTTGAGTTCGATGCGCGAGACGAGGCAGCCGGAGGAAGTGGGATTGCCGTCGGGCTCGGGGGAGAGTTTGCCCAGCGGGGGTTTCCGCAGTTTTTGCGGCGTAATGAGCGGCGCTATGCGGGCATAATGGCTCATAAGTGTGCCCCCCTGCACGTCGTACAGGCGGCCATGTTTCCCGAGCGCGTCAGGCAGGTCCGGCGGGGGCAGTATCTCTTCGCCGGTAAAGTACAGGTACGCCGTGTCCACGCCGCTCATGTCCGGCAGGCGTTCGGCGGAGAGCCGCCGGGAAAGGTCCAGCCCGGACCCTTTGCACTGCGTGCAGAGAAGCCCTTTGCACACCGGGCACGGAGGGTACTTGTGGTAATTGTTAACCCGGTCTTCGGCGGGCCGACCGAGGTACGCCACCGTACCGTCGAGCCCCCGCCAGTATTCTTTCGAAGGGCGCTTGTAGGAGAGGGAAGCTATCCACAATATCCCCGCCTGGCGGAATATCTGCGGGAGCTGGGCGTTGGAGCCGAAACCGTCGCAGTGCCAGCCGACGAGGGGCTGTTCACCGAGAGTTTCCCGTGCCCACCAGAAGCCTTCGGCCAGGTTCCGGGCGAGCGTTTCACCAAGCGGCATGTTGGCGTCGGGGATGACTTCGCCGGACCCCAGCAGCAGAAAGCGGCCGTCGGCAAGGAGCTTTCTGAGGTTCGCCGTCACTTCGTCGCGGTCGGGACGGTCCATGAGCCAGCGACGGAGGACGCGGGAGCTTTCGACTTCGAACCCGCAGAGTGGCGACGAGAGCGCGAGGCGATACTGCTCGTCCAGCACGGCCTTTTCGACCTTGATATAGGAGCTGAAGCTCCGCCCGCCGTATTCGAAAGGCCTGTCCCAGCAGCGCCGCCAGGTGTTGTCAAAGTGGTTGCGCATGGTTACAATTATTGTGGGTTTGCGGCGAGGGCTTTTCGCAGCCATGGAGCGCTCCTTCCGGCGGGACGGCAGCGAGTATAGGGAGCCGGCGGCGCAGTGTCAAAGGACTGTGCGGCGTTTGGCCTCCGGGGACCGGGCGGGTGGAACGGAAAGCGAAGGGTCGTCATGCGTTCGATCGTGATACTGGCGGGAGTGCTTGCGGCCGCAGGATGCGCGGGAACCGGCAAGGACACGGCGGCCGTCCCGGCCGCGCCTCCTCCGGCGGAAAAGACGCCTGCGCGAGCGGAAGCCGCGCGGGTCGCTCTGTCCATCGCCCCCGGGGACGTGCCGGCGGTCCTTGAGACAGGACTGCTGAAAGTCGTGGACGCCATAACGGCCGTCAAGGACAAGTACCCGGAGCTCCGGGAATGGGACCGCGACGCCGTGCTGGCGGACGTCGAGAGAACCGGCGGGGGGATACACTACGCCGTCGACTACGAATATCCGACGAAGAAAAAGGTCGGCCGCGCGAAGGCGGGCGGCTGTTACATCGCCGTTCGTTTCCAGAAGGGCGCCCGCATGTGCCAGCGGATGGCGGAGATCCTGCTGCCGCGCATCGACGTGGAAATCCACAAGTCCGTCCAGGTGGGCCCCGGGGGAAGCGCTCAGCTTGTTGGCGAAATCGACAGGATAGTCGGCGGGGCTATCGAGCCCCTCAGGACGCTGGACAGCCGGCTGAACGCGAACGCCATGCGCGCCCCGGACCTGCTGACTCCAGGCATGTCCGAACAGGAAGTGCTCGAAACCATCGGGGCGCCCGACATCCGGAAGAAAGACGCCTGGGGCTATGTGCTTCTGCCGACTGCGCTTTCGGCAACGGTACTGTTCCGCGAGGGCAAGGTGGTGGAAGCCCGCAAGGGAGTGCCGGAGGCCGCAGTGATCGAGGCCGGGGAATAGGCGCGGTCACTCTTCCCGGGTACTGCGCGCCCCCGTGGGCCGGGCAAGGGTTTCGATCTCGGTGAAAATGCCCCGCCAGGTGAGGGCGCGTGACTTGAGGCCCGGGGTGAGGTTGCCGGCAGCCGTGAGGTAGTTTTCGCCTTCGAAAGGCAGCCCCCTGTGGAAAGCGACCGCGGCGAGCGCCAGCATCTCCTGCCCGCTGTTCTTGCGGGCGCACATGTCGAAAAGCTGGAGTTTCTGGTAGTCGTCGAGGCGGCGCCAGGGATAGATGACCCGTTCCAGGCTTTCGCTGCGGAGGGCGACGCCGCTGGAGCCGATGCCCACGACGGTCAGGTAGGTGGCATCCGAGCGGAAGTGGAGGATGGCGGCGGCTTCCCCGCGGGACAGCCTGCCGGAAACAGTCTCGAAAAACTCCGCCTCCGCGCGCACCGCTTCGATGTACACGGACAGGCCCTGCTTGAGGGATCGGTCTCTGAGCGCGGCGAACCCCTGCTCCAGCGAAGTGAGCGCCTGCTCGTAATGGAAAGATGACGCCGACTGGAAGGCGGTGCGGAGAATGGCTTCATACGTGGAGCGTTCCGCTTCGCTTCTTTCCCTGCGCTCCCTGTCGGCGGCGGCGGCGGCGCGCCGTTCTTCTATTTCCTTGAGGCCGTCGACGGCGGCCTGAGCCTTGGCAAGCCATTCGCCCTGGGGAAACCCACGGGTAATCTTTTCATATTCAGCGTATGCGGCGGCGAAGTCGTTGGTGGCGGCGAGTATTTCAGCCCTTGTGCGGATACGCGCGTACATGAGCGGCATTTCAGCGAGAATCGCGGATCGCTCATCTTCGAGAGCGGCGGCGAGTGAAGCAGGTGCGGCGGTGGCGGCGTCATCGACGGCGGCGAGGGCGTCTTTAACGCGGTAGTCGGCCAACGCCTGGCGAACACGGGACTTGAGCTCGGTGAGAATTTCCGCTGCCTGGCGTTCGTGCTCCCTGGCCGCGCGCGCCAGGATCAGTTCCGCCTTGACGCCCCAGACTTCGTCGTGGAATTCGGCGGCGATGCGCCGCAGGGCCTTTTCAAGTGCTGGTGGCAGTTCGCCGCTCTGGTTGACGACTTCCTCGATGGCCTTCAGCTCCTGGGCCGCCAGTTCGGCCGCGCTCGCGGTTTTTACGGGGGTAACTTCAGCAGGCTGCGGCTGGGGGGCCGCAGCGTCGCCTGCCGGTTCCGCAGGGCCCACTGCGGGAAGGGGCCGAGGGTTGACAACCGCCGTCGTTTCCGGTTCGGTTGACTGGGGCCCGTATACAAAGACTTTGAGGAGGGCCACCATTCCGATTATCAACACGAGGAGAGCCAGCAGGGCCGGCAGCATGAAGGGGCTTTCCGTGCGGGGCGTTTCGGCCGCCGCCTCCATGACGTTGAGTGGGGTGCTGTGGACGGGCTCGCGGAACCGCGCCGGGGCCGCGCCGCGCAGGAGTACCTCCTTGCCCTTGATGGCGGCGATGAGAACGCGTTCCACGTCTTCAAGGCACGGCCTTTCGGCGGGCGCCGGGCTGAGCAGAGAGGATACGAGAACCCGCAGGGACTCGTTTTTCACGATGCCGTGCGGCCACTCGATGGGCGATACTTTTTCTATCCTCAGCGAAGGCAGATGCTCCGAATGAAACGGCGGGTATCCCGTCAGCATGTGATAACCGACCGCGCCTATGGAGTACAGGTCGACCGCTTCCGTGGCGGCGCAGGAGGACAGGTCCAGTCTTTCCGGGGCCTGGTAGACCAAGGGCCATGTGTAGCCGTCGGGGTGCGCCTCTTCCGACCGGAACATGCGGTCGTGAACCGGCATGGCGGAGCCCAGAATCCTGGGCCGGCCGTCGCCGGCCATAAGAATCTTGCCCGGGTGCAGATGCCCGTGGTGCAGCCCGGCCTCGCTGGCCGCCTTCACCAGCCGCAGCAGGACGAGCAGCAGCTTGGCCGTATCGCGCTCGTTGAAACGGACGTTGCGCTGCAGCATTCTGGCAAGGGGCTCGCCTTCGACGAGCTCGGAGGCCAGGATCAGCCTCCCGGAATCTTCCACGCATTCCAGGACGCCGACGGCCGACGCGTTGGCGACGTTCCCGGCGGCGAAGGCACCCCTTATGCACGCATTCCTGTAGTCTTCATCGAAGGAAATATAGTGGTCGAAAACCTTGACCGCCACAAGGCTTTCGTCGGAAAGCCGCCGCGCCCGGTAGGTAACACCAGTGGCACCGCGGCCGATCGGCCGGATCAACCTGTAGCGGCTCAGTCCAGGTGCCTGCATGAACGTTCTTGCCTCTCCACAACATTAGACGGACGGTCAGGGCATTTTATCAGACAAAGCCCCCGGCCATATTTTTCGGCAGCGTGGGCTAACTTCTTGAGTTCCCGGGGGGTTAATGCCGTTCCCGCGCCCCACGGCCCCGGGACCACGGCACATTATCGGACCTGACTGTGCAACCGGCCGCGGCTGGCCGGGCGAGAAGGAGTACCAGCCTATTGCAACGGGATGCCACAAAGTGCATTCCTCAGGCGTCCTAACAGGTGACCCGCACGTTGACAAACAGGTTATAATGTCTGGAGTGAAAGGAGAAGCGATGAAACACCGAAGGGGCTTTACGCTCATCGAACTCCTGGTAGTCATCGCCATCATCACTGTGCTGGCGGGGTTGCTTCTGCCCACCCTCTGGTACGCGAAAAAGAAGGCGAAGATCGTCGATTGCATGAACAACATGAACCAGATTCACAAGGCCATCCTGCAGTACCAGGTCGACCACGTCGGGATCGGCGGATGGGACTGGTATCCCAACAGGCTCACATACCTTGACCGCGACGGCTATACCAATACCCCCGAGCTTTACCTCTGCCCCCTGGACGAAACTAAGGGCGCCCAGGGCGGCAAGCCCAACCTCGCCGGCGTGGACCAGTTCGCCGAACTGGACGAAGGCGGCGGCCCGGGCGAACTGCCGCTGTCCTACATGTACGAGTTTTCCGGCGCGCCATGTTCCTGGGGGTGGTCCACGTGGATAACCTTTCCCCCCTACGTGCCGCTGCCGTATCTTGATCACGTCGACAAGGACGACAACGGCGAGGCGTCCTGGGGGGAAGTGAAGCAGGCGCAGCTCCGATACGGCGACAAAAGCCGCAACCCCGGCTCCCCGGCCAACCCGAAGGGCTATCCTCCTTCCAAGTTCCCGATACTAAGGTGCTTCTGGCACACCGACAGCCCCAACACCACCGCGCGGGAGATCAAGAACCTCTCCGTGATGGGCAACGTCTTCGATTCCGGCGCTCAATGGGAGGACGTGGTCGACGAATAGCTGCGCGAAGGTGCCTTGCTTTACGGCGCCTCGACGTGATAATGATGCGGTTCGAGAGGAGGATGCGGATATGAAGACCGGTACGTTCTGGAAAGCGGTTGCGGCGGGTGCCCTGCTGCTGGCGGCGGTGTACGCCGGAATTCTGCTGAGAGATGGCCGGCCGCTGTACGACAAGGTCCAGGCCGGCGGCGGTTCCATCGACGGCGTTATCGCCTTTACCAGCGACGTCGGCAATACCCCCAGGCTGTTCCTCATCAACCCCGGCAAGAAGACCATCCTTGTCTACCAGGCCGCCGGCAACACCGAACGCGGCGTCAAGCTGATAGGCGGTAGGTCTTTTGCCCTAGACGAGGACCTCTGCGGCTTCGGCAGCGGTGTGGAAATCCCCTACAAGGGCGACGGCTACACCATCATTGAGGTCCAGCGCGAGCTTAACACGCTGAAGAAAAGAGGCGGCGGAAATCATTGACGGCCCCTCCCCGTGATAACGGCAAAGGAAGGTGCGGGCGCGTGACGTTGCGTGGAGCAGTCTGTGCGGTAACGGCGATCCTCCTCTTTTCCCGTATCGCCGCGGCCGAAGCGCCCTCCGTTCCCTCGCCTTACGACCGTACCTTCAAAGCCGCTCCCGTGGTCATTGTCGGGACTGCGGTGGCCCTTGATGCCAAAGGCTCCGTGCGGCTCCGTGTCACTATGCCCCTGAAGGGAATGGGGCTCCTGCCGGGCGCGGAAGTCTCCGTAGACGTCTCCGCCGCTCCCGTCGGCACCTGGCCTTCACTCGGCATGCAGGTTGTCGCAGGCGTGGAACACGTCTCCGAAAACAATTACAGGCTGACAGCCCGGTTCGGCAGCCTGCTGCCGGCCGAACAGTCCGTCATACAGGCGGTCAGGAAGCTCCTTGCGGAACAACCCTCCGCTCCATCCGATACTCCCCTGCCGGACGCGGCCCCGGCCGTTGATTCGCCGCTTCCCGCGGAACAAGGCGATATCGGGCCCAGGGGCCCGGTTTCTCCGGCCGTCGTGCACGTCACCGATTCTCTGGAAACGCAGGCCCTCGCAGCGGAGATGATCGCCGTCGGCAGGGTCGTCGAAGTGCGCTTCAGCACTGAAAAAGGCGTGCGCGCTATCCTGCGTTTCTCCGTCGAAACACGCCTGTTCGGCGGCGGCGTGCCCGACCTTATTGAAGTACACGTCCCCGCTCCCGACGTCAACTACACCGGGGAGCCGCCGTCGTTCAGAACCGGCAGGTACTGTCTTTTCATGACGAGCCGGAAGTCCGGCGGGGGCCTCGACATGGTCAGCCCCTACTTCGGCGCCTATTACCTCGAAGACGATACCCAGGAAGCCCTCCTCAAGCAGAAGATCTTCGCTACGCCGGTCATGCGCCAGCGGAAGCTGTCCGCTCCCATACTGACCACTCTCCAGGCCACCATAGGGGTCTGGCAGGCGTCATGGAACGAAAAAAACCTGGCGCGGCTGATTACCTGCTATTCCAGGAAGAGCGTTTTCCACAGGCTGTACGCCGCCGGGGGCAGCCACCGCATGGCCCTCGACAGGAAACTGCGCGAATTCCCCGGCACGGTGGCCGTCAGGATAGTCGGCGTCAGCGACAGGACCGAGGCCGAGGCCAAGGTGGCCGTGGAACTCCTGCTGGAAGTTTCGGGGGCATCGGAACAACGGCCCGCTGTAATGCGTTTCGTCAAGGAAGAAGGAGAGTGGCGGATACTCGAAGAAGGCTTCTGACACGCTCCCTGTGATTGTTGCGGCGGCGGGGATCTGCGCTACCCGCCTTTTTTCATAAATTGCTACTGGTGTTATTGGGGCTGGCCGGTATGAAATCCACACTGAAAGCATTGGTTCCGCTGATATTCGTTGCGGCCGCCGTAGTCGGCGTCGTCTTTCTTCAGAAAATGCGCCGGGACGGCGTCCCGGACAACTTTGAGCCGGCGGCGATTCCGCATGTGTCCGCGGCCCACGACGGTCCGGCGCAAACGCCTGACCCGCCTCCGGAAAGCCCCGCCGCCCCCGGGCCGCGGCCGGCCGCTCCGCCGTCCGGCGAAGCGGCGGTGAAAACGCTGCTGGCCTGGTCGGGGCGTCTTCAGGGGATGGCCTACGGATCAGTCGTCATCCCGAACGTTCCCGCAACGCTGGATGTCCTCGACAAGGGCCCCTTCGCAAAACTCCTGGCGCTGCATCTGAAGGAAGGCATCCTGGTGGACGCCGACGGGGCCGCTATGGTGGCCTCGTGGACCGGCGACCTCGAACCCGCCCTCAGAAAGGCCGCCGGCGAAACCGCCGCTCTGGGAATATACTTCATACGGCTGCCCGGGGACAGGGCGGCGCCCGTGGTCGCCGCCGTGCCGCAACCGGGCAGGGACGCCGCGCTGGGCGCGCTGAAAGAGTTCCTCGAGAAAATTGAGCCCGGCGCGTGGCACGCCGACGGCCCCGGCAGCGATTCCATAATGCTGTTCGGCGCGCCGGAAGGCATTGAGAAACTCCGGATGCTGGAATACGCCGCCTCCGATACGGCCGACCTTGCCGCCCCGCGCGCTGTCGCCAATATCGACTCATCTCTTTTCCCGCTGGCCGCCCGGATCCTCCAGAAACCATGGCTCGCCAGGTATTCGGCGGGGCTCATGTCGATCTCGGGCACCGTGACCCCGACCGCAACGGGCTTCGACGAATCCTGGGAACTGCGCTTCCAGCCCGGCGACCACTGGCCGCTGATGATGTTCGGCGGCCCCGTCGGCGGCATCGAAGGCCTCGGCAAGCTGCCGGGCACCAGCATTGCGGCGGCCGGCGGCTTCGCCGAAGTCGACTCGATGCTTCCCGTCGCAGAAAAATACCTTTCCCGATACCTTCCCGGCGTCCGCCTGGGCGACATGGCGGAGAAGGGTCTGAACGGGACGGGGTTTCTCGCAGTGGCTTCTCCCAAGGCCACCTGGCAGCCGACTTACTACGGCCTGCTCGAGCCGCGCGGCGGCAACGAAGCCATCGCGGCGTTTCAGGACAAGTACGTGCAGGTTCTGCAGCAGATGAACCTGCGCGAGGGAACCAGCACGGTGGCCGGAAGCACCGTGCATTATCCGCTGAGCCCTCCAGGGAATACGATCAACCTGCTGGCGGCTCTGGTGCCGTCGTGGGCGCACGTCGGACATGACTTCTATGCGGGCATGAGTCCGCTCGGGCTGAAGGAAATGCTCACCGGGGGCCGCCTCAGCCAGGAGAAATTCTACGCCGCCCTGCGCGGCGAATTGCCCCCCGAAGCTTCCGGCATACTGTTAGTGGACATGGAACGCCTCGCCTACCTGGCCTACGAACGTTATTCCAGGCTGGCGGCCAACCGCGCGAGGCTGCGGTACGGCACCGTCGTCTCCACCGAACTCCTGCCCACCCCGGACCGGGTCATGGAGTGTATGCGGCCCTTCCTCGCATACACGACCAGCTCCCGCAGCCGCATGACCCTGCAGGGCAACACGCCGATTCCGCTGGCGGTCCTGGCAGCAGCGGGAGTCTTCCTTGTCCCCTAGACGTCCGGCCCGGATGTTCCGCCATGCCGTCCTGGCCGTGCTGGCCTTTGCGGCGGGGGGATGCAATTTTTTCACGTCCGTCCACATGGTTTCCGGCGATAACCGGGACTTCATGGTAATGAAGTACAACCCCGCGCAGGCACCGAGCATCCTGATTTTCGTCAAGCCGCATGCATCTTCCCCGGACACGATATCCGACGGGTGGCAACTGGCGGCCGACAGGACCGGCGACGCACGCGGCATAGCAGCCGTGGACGGCGGACTGCTTATCTTCTATCGCGACATCGCCGGCTTCTACACCGTGAGCCGGCCGGACCAGGCCGGCGGCCAAAAGGAGGCGGCAAAGCCCGAAGTGTCTCACGCCGTGGTCGAATTCCCGGAAGAACTCTCGACGCTGCACGCCGTGACCATGCGGGACGGCGTCCTGCATATTCTGGGCACGGACGCGGAAGGCGGGTGGTCCTTTATCTCGGCGGCCTTCCGGGAGCGGCGCATAGATGTTACGGCGCGCGCAAAACTGCCCGGCAGAAAAGGCGAAATCGCGGCGGCGGACGTCGCCGCCGCCCCCGACGGCACCGCCTATGTCGTCCTTGCCCATCGGGAGGGCGTCGAAACCGCCCTGCTGTGTTACAGGGTTTCCCGCGGGCGGGACGCCCTGGAGGTCGCCCGCCTGGAAAACGTTCCCATCCGCAACGTCGCCGCGTGGGACGCCCACGTGCACAAGGGCAGGCTGATGGTCATAGGCCGCGCGCGCAAGAAGAAGGACTCCATTGTCGCAACCATGCTTTCGGAAGACGGCACCTGGTCGCCTCCCGGGGAAATCCCCGTGAAATGGGACCGTTTCATCTTCGCCTTCAACGCCTTCCGGCTGTTCGACTACGAAGACACCCTCGTGCTGGCCGCCACGAACACCCAGGCGCTGGTTTTCCTTGGCTTCGACGAAAAACAGTGGAACGTGCTCGGCAGTCCCTCGCTCGGCCTCGAAGGCCTCATGGAAGTTTTCTTCCTCTCGGTGCTCTACGTGGCTGTGGCGCTCGTGGCCATGGGGGCCGCCCTGGCGTGGAAAGCACTCCGCCGGGCCGCACTGCGCCGTACGGGAACCGCTTCCGCACCGGTGGCCAGGAAGATCGCCTCATCGGTCCAGCGCCTTACGGCCTACGTAGCGGACATGTTCTTCATTCTGCCCGCCGTGCTGCTGATCTGGGGAACAACCTCCCACGGCGAAACGGAGAGTATAACGGACATCTGGTCGCTGACCGCACGGGACGTGGTGCTGATTCCTCTTATCGAACAGGGGGTCGCCCTGGGGTACTTTCTGGTCTTCGAGCTCATCCTGGGCCGCACGCCGGGAAAAATGCTCCTGCGCCTCGAAATTGTCACGGCGGACGGTCGGCGGCCAGGGCCGCTCCGGATCCTTCTGAGAAACCTTTTCCGCATAGTAGACGGGTGCCCCGACTGGCGCCTGCCGGTCATCGGCGCCGCCGCACTCGCAATGGACAGGGAAAACCAGCGCGTGGGGGACATCGCCGCGGGCACCTACGTCGTGGCGAAGTCCGAGGCGCACGCACGGATCCCGCTCAAGGAGCCGCGCCCGCCGGAAATCATCCTGGCTTCCGGCAGCTCCATACGGGCCGCTCTGCTGGCGGCTGCCGGGGTGGATTTCCGCCAGGTCCCGCTCGATATCGTCGAACCGCCGCCCCCCGACGGCGAATCCGCCGAAGACTACTCGGCCCGCATGGCCGCTCTCAAAAACCAGGAAGCCTGCAACCTCCACCCCTTCGCCCCTGGATCCGTCGTTATCACGGCGGATACCGTCGTGGATGCCGGGGGCCGCATAATCGGCAAGCCCCTGGACAGGGACGACGCCAGGCAAACCCTGCTTCTGCTCACGCGGGAGCCCCACCGGGTCGTCACCGGCGTCTGTGTCTCGCTGTGCTACACCGGCCGTACGCTCGCAGCGGTGGAATCCGCGACGCTTGAGCTGGCCATGTCCGACGCCGAAATAGATGCCTACCTCGACACCGGCGAGTGGGAGGGACGCTCCGGAGCCTACGCCATCGAAGCCCAGGATCCGCACGTCCGCCTCATCGACGGCGAGAGAAGCACCGTGGAAGGACTTCCCATCGGCACGGTACTTGATATGCTTCGTGAAATAAAGGGAGAAAGCAAGTGAAGAAACACTATCCGCTCTATGCCCTCGTCTTCGTGGGCGGCACCGTCCTGATGACGCTGGAAATCACCGGCGGGAGGCTCCTGGCGCCCTTTTTCGGCAACGATATTTTCGTCTGGGGCAGCATCATCGGCGTGTTCATGGTGGCCATGGCTCTCGGCTATCTCACGGGCGGCTGGCTTGCCGACAGAAAACCCTCCGAGCCGCTCCTCGGCCTGATCGGCGTTCTCGCTGGCCTCCTGATGCTGCTGGTCCCCGTGTTCGGCTCCTGGTTCTGCAGGCACATCGCAGCCTCCCAGATCGGCCCCCGCCTGTCGCCCTTCCTCGCGGCGTTCGCCATATTCACCCTCCCCAGCATCCTGCTCGCCATGGTCAGTCCGTTCGCCGTCAAGCTGGCCGCCGGGCGCCTGGAAAAACTCGGAAACGTAGCGGGCTCGCTCTACGCCTTGTCCACCACGGGCAGCATCCTCGGTACTCTGGGCACGGCGTTCGTTCTCATCCCCTGGCAGGGGTCGAGAATCATAATTTTCTTCGCGGGCGTCGTAGAACTGGTCGTGGCGTTGGCCATGTTCATCGCCGTCGGCGGGCTCAGGAAACCCAAGGGCCCGCATGCCGCTGCCGCTGCGGTTCTCCTCGCCGGCGCCGGATTGTTCGTTTATCCCAGCGGGCCGGGAGTGCCTGTTACCATGTGGTACGATTACTATAACGATGAAGATGGCAAGAGAGTCGAGCTCACCCAGGAGCTCAAGTACTGGACCGAATCGCCGTATCACCTGATCATGGTCACGGAACAACAGCAGTTCGACATCAACGGCAAGCTCCGGCGCCGCCGGCTTCTGCGCTTCAACGACCGCACCGAGAGCGCCGTCTACATCGACAAGCTCAACAACTCGGGCAGGCCCGAGCACTACGAATCCGCCGTCCGCTATACCGCACTTCTTCATATGGGGCTGCCCTTCGCCCCGCACGCCCGCAAGGCCCTGTTCATCGGGCTGGGAGGCGGCATAGGTCCGACGGAATTCCACGATCACTACGGCATGGACGTCGATGCCGTCGACGTCGATGCCGAAGTCGTCCGCACGGCGCAGCAGTGGTTTTTCCTCAAGCCGTCCGATTCGCTGCGCCTCCACGTCATGGACGGAAGGCGTTTCCTCCAGCAGTCGGACGATCTTTACGACATCATCGTGCTCGACGCGTATTCATCCGGCGGCGCCATCCCGTTCCACCTGATCACCACCGAGTTCTATTCCCTTGTGCGGCGCCGCCTCGCCCCGGATGGAGTCGCCGTCAGCAACCTCATCTCTTCGATCGACGGCAAGGGATCGGGCATATTCCGCAGCGCTTACAAAACCATGTACGCTGCCGGCTTCGAAAACCTCTACATCTTCCCGCGGTTCTACCTCAAGGGCGAAGCGCGGCCCGGCTACGCCAGGGACGACCAGTTCAGAAACCGCGGCATGAACATCATCACTGTTGCTTCGCCCGACCCCAGGCGCCTCGGCAGGGAAGAAGTTCTCGCCAGGGCGCGTCTTCTGGCGAGAGGTGACGGCAGGCGCGTCGTCCTGCCGCGCTTCGAAGAATACGTCGCTTTCCTCCACCCCATGCCGTTTTCCGGCAGGGACGAAGTCCTGGATAACATGAACGACGCTATCGTTTTTACCGACGACTACGCCCCCACCGACACCATGTACGCGGGGTTCTGACCGATGCCTCCTGGCCAGGCCATACAGACCGTCGGGTTGAGAGTCGAATACAAGGTCGGCTTATTCAAAAAACGCCGCGTGGGCCTGGAAGCCCTCGACCTGGCCGTCCAGGAAGGCGAGATCTTCGGCTACCTGGGCCCGAACGGCGCCGGCAAGACCACGACCATCAAGTGCCTTGTGGGCGTCATCGAGCCCGCCGCGGGGGCCGCCATGATCTTCGGCAGGGACGCTCGCACCCCCGACGCCCGCTCCGCCGTGGGCTACTCCCCGGAAAACCCCTACTTCTACGAGTACCTCACGGGGACGGAGCTGCTCGACTTCTACGGCCGCCTGTCGGGTCTTTCGCGCGCCGAAAGAATCCGCAGGGGCGCAGAAGCGCTCGACAAGGTCGGCCTTTCCAGGGCCGCCGACGTGCGCCTGGGCCTCTATTCAAAAGGCATGCGCCAGAGACTCGGCCTCGCTCAGGCCGTCATACACAGGCCGCGCCTCGTCATACTCGACGAGCCCATGAGCGGCCTCGACCCCGTCGGGCGCAGCGATGTCAGGGAATTCATAAGGGACCTCCGCCGCTCCGGCTCCACCATCTTTTTCAGCACGCATATCCTTTCCGACGTGGAAGCCATCTGCGATCACGTCGGGGTCCTGCACGAAGGCAGGCTTATCGCCAGGGGCGAGCTCTCCTCCATAGTATCCCCGGAAATCGTCCGCACCACGGTCGTCGCCGCCGACGTCCCAGACGACGCGCTCGCCTGGCTCGGCGGCGAAGCCGTCCATCGCGACGGCGTCCAGGTTACCTTCCATATCGAAGGCGAAGCCGACGCGGCACAGGCGTTCAAGACCGTTTCCGACGCCGGCGGCCGCATCCTCTCCTTTGTCGCCCAAAAGGAAGACCTCGAATCCGCCTTCATGCGCCTCACCGGCCTAAAGCCCTCCGGCGCCTCCTCCTCGCCCGTCCACATGGCGGAGGAAATCTCATGAACCGCTGCCGGAGGTTTCTGAACAACGTCGTGGCCATCGCCGCCAACGGTTTCCGCGAGGGCGTGCGCGACCGCATCCTCTACGTCTTCTTCCTCTTCGCCCTCGCCGTCATCGCCTCGGCCAAGCTCATCGGCTGGGTCTCGGTCGGCGAGGACATCAAGGTCGTCCGGGATATCGGCCTCGCCTCCATGGGACTCTTCGGCGTGATGATCTCGATCTTCGTCGGCGCAAGCCTTGTCCACAGGGAGATCGAGCGCCACACCATCTATACTGTAATTGCGAGACCGGTCGGACGCGGCGAATTCATCCTCGGGCGCTACCTCGGCCTCCTCGGCCTCGTCTGCTCCGTGACCGCCGCCATGGGCCTCTTCTTCACCGTCTACCAGGCGGTTCTCGTCTGGTCGGGCGCGGCCGGCCTCAGCGACGTCGAAGGCGGTGCCGTCCCCTTCCCCCTCGTCCGCGCGCAGATCCTCATCATCTTCCAGTTCGTCGTTCTTGTCGCCCTCGCCGTCTTCTTCTCCTCCACGACGACGCCCGTCCTCTCGGCCGTGTTCACGTTCCTCGCCTACGTCCTGGGACACATGGCCGGCTGGATATACCGCTTCTCCGACATGGTCCTGGACAAGCGGTCGGTGACTGTCTTCGACCGCGCCGTCTCCCTCTTCCTCAAGGTCCTCTACTACCTCGTCCCCAACCTCGAAACTTTCGATATAAAGCTCAGGGCCGTCCATAATCTTGATATCTCCAACTTCGAATTCGCCTGCGTCCTCCTCTACGGCGTCGCCTACTCCGCCGCCGTCCTCCTGGCCGCGTACCTTGTCCTCAGAAGGCGCCAGTTGTGAAGAAACTTCTCCTGCCCGCCGCAGCGCTCGCCTGTCTCGCCGCCGCCGTCGCCGCACAGGTCGGCGTAGTTTCTTCACGCGGCATGCTCGGCATCGCCAACCCCATCTACAGGAAACACGCCGACCAGGTCAGCCGGGCCGAATACGTGACCTCCTTCGGCATGTATCTGCCCAAGGGGGACTTCGCCTTCGCAGCCTCGGCCTTTCTCGGCGGCCTCAGGGCCGACGCCTACTGGCTGAAAGCGGCGCAGTACGTCAGTAAGAGCTTCGAAGACCCCGCTCTCAAGACGCGCTTCCTGGGCGACCTCTATATCGCCATGATCAGGATCGACCCATGGTGGAGCTCCGCAGCCGTCACCGCTTCGAACGCCGTGACGGGCGTGACCAACGACAACGAACAGGCCGTCGAAATTCTCGACAGGGCCATCCGCGTCCGCCCCGACGACTGGCGCCTGTGGTACGCACGGATGGCCGTGTACCTTTTCTGGCCGGGGCACAAGTCCGATGCCGTGCGCTCCGCCCTGATCGGCGCCTCGCGCCCAGGCGCGTCCAGGGCCCTGCTCGACGCCGCCAACCAGCTCGCTCTCGAAGACGGCCACTACGAGCTCGCCGTCCGTGTCGCCAGGCGCCGCATCAAACAGTATGGCCTTGACTCGGCGCTCGGCCGCATCGCCTGGCGCGATTACCTCGAACATTACTCCCGCTACCTCGAACACCTACTCGCAAAGGACCTCGAAGCCTACCGTCAGAAACACGGGAACTTCCCGGCCTCGCTCGACGGGCTGGTCGCCGACGGGATCCTCAAAGACCTGCCCCCAGAACCCTACGGCCTCGGTTGGATCTACGACCCAGCCTCGGGGGCCGTCCTGAGCCGCGGACTCGGCACCCTCGAAGGCGCCCGCATGCATTTCATCCTCAGCTTCTGCGTCACCAGGTATTACCGCCGCCATGGCATCCCCCCGGCCTCGATCCAGGCCGCTCTTGACGACGTCAAGTTCACCGCCAAGGACATCGAACCCGTCAGGTACTTCGGCAATCCGCCCAGCCTCGTCCCACATCCCGTACTCGGCGACTGGAAGTACGATCCGGCCACCGGCCGTATCGAACTCGGCCCAGGCATGGACATCCCCCACATCTTCAGGCGGGCCGACGAACTCCGCGAACGCCTGCTCTCAGGCGGCAAGCCGCTGTGACCCCCTCTCATCCTCCCTGCAGGTGTTCGAGCACTTCCCCCGCCACGTAAAAGCTCCCCGTCATCACCGCCACTCCGCCGATGCTCACCGCTATACGGCGCGTCTCCGAATACGCCTCCGCGGGGCACGCCGCCTTGCTCGCAGGTGGCGCCCCGGCGATCCCGTAGGCGTCTTCGAGTTCGTCCGGCGTCAAGGCTCGCGGGCTCCGGCTCCTCGTGAACACCACTTCCGCCGCCGCTCCTTTCAGAAATTCCAACATCCCCCCCACGTCCTTGTCTATCCCGCACCCGAAGCCGATCACGAGCGGCTTTCCGGGGTGCAGCACGGAAAGCGTCTCCACCAGCACACCCAGGCTCTGTACGTTGTGTGCCCCGTCCACGTACGTCGGTGGGTCTTCCGCCACCCGCTGAATCCGCCCCGGCCAGGCCGTTCCCGCCAGGCCGCGGCGCGCCGCGTCGGCATCCGCCGACACACCGGCGTTTTCCAGGAACAGCGTCGCCGCCGCCAGCGCCGTCGCAGCGTTGGCCCGCTGGTGCTCCCCGGCCAGCGACGGCCTGAACCCCCCCGCCGCCAGTCCAGCTCGGGGGAAATTCAGCCGGAAACTCCCTCCTCCTTCGTCTTCCATCACGAAGTCCCTCCCCAGCAGGTACACTTCCGCGGAGCGCTCCCTCGCCACGCTTTCGACCACCTCCACCGCCTCCGCCGGACCGGCGTTGGCCACCACCGGCACACCTTGCTTGATAATGCCGGCCTTCTCCCGCGCTATCCTGGGTATGGTGTCGCCGAGTTGCCGCATGTGGTCTTTTCCGATCGGAGTTATCACCGACACCAGCGGCGTGATTATGTTCGTCGCGTCCAGTCTTCCTCCCATGCCCACTTCCACCACGACCGCCTGGAGCGCAGCGTCGCGGAAAGACAGAAAGGCGAGGTGCGTGAGCGTTTCGAAGTATGTCGCACGCCTGTCCGGATCCTTCCTGCGCGGCTCGATGAGCGACACGAGTTTCTGCATTTCGGACGCGAACAGCTCCCGGTCGATCAGCCCGCCGTTCAGCATTATCCTCTCGCGCACGTCCACCAGGTGCGGCGACGTGTACAGGCCGGTACTGAGGCCGTGCGCCCTCAGCACCGCTTCCGCAAATGCGCTCGTGGAGCCTTTCCCCTTCGTCCCTGCAACGTGAATGCTCGCCAGATCCTTCTGCGGGTCGCCCAGCCTTGCCGCAAGCTCCCGCACCCTGTCCAGCGTCACTTCGCGCCGCATCGCCCCGTCCACGGGAGGCCTGCGCTCGTAGTTCACGAGGGAATTCAGGAAAGCCTGGGCTTCTTCGTAAGTCATGGAACGTCAGTCGCCGTGCAGGATGTCGTACACGCGGCCGGCTTTCGCCAGCAGGGCGGGCAGCTCCGCCAGCGGTAACATGTTCTCTCCGTCAGACGGCGACTTCCCCGGGTCCGGCAGCGTTTCCGCAAAAACCCCGTCCGCTCCCGCCGCCACCGCCGCCAGCATAATCGCAGGCACCATCGCCCTGTCCCCGCCGGTCGCGTCCCCCAGCGCCGCGGGCCTCTGCACGGAATGCGTCGCGTCTATTATGACCGGCACGCCGTGCGCGCGCATCGCCGGCATGGAACGCATGTCCACGACAAGGTTGTGGTAACCGAACGTGGTCCCGCGTTCGGTCAGCAGGATGTTGCGGCTGCCTCCGCTGCGGACCTTGTCCACGGCGTGCTTCATGGCGTCCGGCGACATGAACTGGCCCTTCTTCACGTTCACCGCCCGACCCGTGGCTCCGGCGGCTACCAGCAGGTCCGTCTGCCTGCACAGGAACGCCGGTATCTGGAGCATGTCCACGGTTTCCGCTACCGCCATCGCGTGCTCCGGCAGGTGGATATCCGTCGTCACCGGAACCCCGGCGGCCTTTTTCACGGAATCGAGTATCTTTAGACCCGCATCCAGCCCAGGGCCTCGTTCCGCCGTCCCGCTCGTCCGGTTCGCCTTGTCGAAACTCGCCTTGAACACGAATCCGAATCCCGCACCCGTGCAGAACTTCTTCAACGTCCTCGCCACTTCCACTGCTTCCGCTTCGCCGCCCAGCACGCACGGGCCGGCGATGACCAGCATCGGCTCGCCGTCCCCGGCGGCCGCTTCCGGCGATATCTGCGCACGTATCGGCATCGAACACCTCCCGCCGCCGCATTCTACACGGCCCCGGCGCGCCCGCAAGCGGCGCAGGCGTAGCCCGCTCCGCCGCTCCGCGCTATAATAGCCCTCCCGGGAACGCCCCGCGAAAGGAGACCGGCGCCATGAAACTTTCGGCCTTCACCCTGATTTTCCGCGACATTCCTCTGCCCGCCGCGCTCAAAGCCGTAAGCAAGGCGTTCGAGCTTTCCGGCACGGGCCTGCCGCCGGACGCTTCCCTGTGGCTTAAACACGAGGACAAGCCGATCATCGACGCGGCCAACGAGTTTGCCTGGGAACACATCCAGGACGAATACGAAAAGGCCGGTGTGCACATATCGCTCTACTTCGCCCATGATCACCCCCGCGATAACCAGACCCTCGACATCGCCCGCAGGCATGTCGACGCCGCCGTGGGCCTGGGCGCAGAAGAGTCCTTGATACTGTGTCCCTGGCCGTACCGCGGCGGGTTGGGCAAGTTCCTGGCGCCGGCCGAATATTACGGGGAAGTCCTGACGTTCACCGAATTTATTCTGCCGCTGGCCGACTACGCCGCTTCCCTGGATCACAGGCTTTCGTTCAAGCCTCACTGCGGGCTGGTTTCCGACGCGAGGAGCGCATGGGAGTTCGCCGCCCGCTACAACCATCCGGCCATGCGGATATGCTACGACGCGACGAACGTGCGGTTCTACGAAGGCATCGACCCGACCTGCGGCCTGGAACTCGCCGCCCCCTTCGTCACCAGTCTCTGCATGAAGGACCACGTCGGAAGCCGCTGGCACGCCGAATTCCCGGACCCCGGCAAGGGAGAAATCGACCACAAGGCGGTGTTCAATATCCTGGCGGCGGCCGGTTTCAACGGCCCGGTGGTGGTGGAAAAAGTCGAAGGCGAAACGACCGAAGAAAAAGTACGGCATCTCGCGGAAGTGCTGAAATACCTGCAATCCATCCGCGCATCCGCATAGCAAATTCCGTGCCAGATGTCCGAATCTACCACAGGCGTATACGACACACGCGTGAAAACGGCCCGAAAACGTCTACAGGATCGCAATTCCGCGCGGGTTTGGCGCGGAATTGGGGAGTTTTCGGGGCGTTCCGGGGGGTAAAAAAATTCTTTAAAATGGGTCAATTCGCTGTTTTGCCCGGTTTTGGCCTTAAAGTGCCTG
>JAFGGJ010000057.1 GCA_016930595.1 Planctomycetota bacterium | reverse complement strand
GGAAGGCTGCGACGAAGTGGCCGAATCCCCCCCTCTCCGCCAGTCCTTCCCCCGAAGATGTCTCACCGGGGATTCGAAGCGAACGAACGGCCGCAGCAGGTGCGTGCGGCATGCGTAATGGGAAGTCCGAGCGGTGTGCTTCTACAATATGAAAAACCTCCTGCAGGACGTTTGACTTTTCCCGCGGACCGCTAGACTGGTAGCGGGAAGCCCGACGTCCACGCGCCGGGATTTGGTTTGTTGCCGGGACAATCAGGAGGCTTGTCGAGCAGAATTCTGCATGGTGCTGCTTTTTTGAAAGACTGCCGATGTATTGGACGGGAACGCCGGATCTGCAGAAATGCCTCGCGGGCCGCGGCGGTAATTCGGGCGTGTCCCCCTGCCGTTCTTCCGGCGGGGCGTCGTATTTGTGGAAAGGATGACGGGACTATGAACAGGTTGCAGCCGGTATGTCGTATCGTTTGTATGGCCGCCATGGTTGTGATTCTCGGCCTGACGGGCGCGTGCTCGCGGAAGGACGGGGCCGCAGATGCGGATAAGCCCGTTACGATCTGGTGGGCGCAATGGGCTCCGGCCGACGGCTTGCAGCAACTCGCCGATGAATATCAGAAGGAAACCGGTACGCCGGTCAAGGTTCATCAGATACCCTGGAGCAATTATCAGGACAAGGTCTTTCTGGAATTCGGCAACAGCCCCACCGAATTCGATATCGTGGTCGGAGACAGCCAGTGGATCGGTCGCGGCGCGACTAAAGGTCTGTACCTGGAACTGACCGACTGGCTGCCGCAGGCCGTGGATGTCGGAACGATACATCCAAGGGCGCTGAAATACCTGTGCGAATTCCCGACGGGCAGCGGCAAGTACTTCGCCGCTCCCTGCGAAACGGATGCCGTCGGCTTCGCATATCGCCGCGATTGGTTTGAAGATCCGCAGGAAAGGGAGGCGTTCAAGGCGGAATATGGCCGGGAACTTGTGCCGCCTGAGACGTGGGAAGAATTCCGCGACATCGCCGAATTCTTCACCCGCCCGGATGAAAAACGCTTCGGCTGCGCCCTCCTCACCGGGCGCGGCTACGACTCCCTCACCATGGGATTCCAGCAGATAATGTGGGCCTTCGGCGGGAACTGGGGCGATCCGACAACCTTCACGGCCGACGGACACGTCAACAGCCCCGGCGCGGTCAAGGCGCTCGAATTCATGAAGTCACTGCTGGCGTTTGCTCCCAAGGGCGGAGAAAACTACGATTACGGCAAAACCATGGAAGCCTTTACCAACGGCTCCACCGCAATGGTCATGGATTACTTCGCGTTTTATCCCAGCATGATGGAGCAGATGGGCGATAAGGCCGGGTTCTTCATGGTCCCCATGGAAGGCGACGTGCGCGTCATCAGCCTTGGCGGCCAGGGCTTCAGTATCTCCGCAAAAATCCCCTCCATCCGCCGGCAGAAGGCCAAGGACTTCATCGCGTGGTTCCTCAAAACCGAAAACCAGAAAAAATGGATAACCAAGCCGGCTGGCTTCACGGCCAATACCGATGTTCTCAAGAGCCCGGAATTCCGCAGCGCCACCCCCTATAACGCCCCCTTCGCAGATTCGCTGGAATTCCTCCGTGACTTCTGGAATGTGCCGGCTTACAACGAACTCCTTGCAGAAGCACAGAAATACGTCGGGGAAGCGCTCGATGGCGCCAGGACTCCCCAGGACGCTCTCAATGAACTGGCAAAGGCTCACGAAAGGGTGTTCGCAGCCGAAGGCTTGAGAAAATAGCGTTGTCGGGCGCCTTCACGGCCGATACCTTTCGGCGGCGGCGCTGCCTGGTGCCGCTCAAGGCCCCTTCCGCTCGGTAATCAATCTCATGGCGCAATCCAGAACCGGAATTATGAAGTGGGGATTCGTCGGGCCCGTGCTGGCCCTGTTGATTCTCTTCAATATCTTCCCTCTGTTCTACAATATCGTCCTGTCCTTCAGCAACGCCGAGCTCTCCGGCGGCGGTTGGCAATGGGTCGGCACGCATAACTACGGCGTCATCTTCGCGGATCCTAAATACGGCGCGGCCATCCGTACAACGGGGCTCTTCGTCGCCGTCGCCGTTACCCTCGAACTCATACTGGGTTTCGTCCTGGCGCTGGCGCTCAGGGATAATTTCCCCGGCAAAACCGTCGTCCTGACCGTTCTCCTCGTCCCCATGATGCTCTCGCCGGCCGTCATGGGCCTCTACTGGAACCTGGTCCTCAACGGCCATTACGGCATCCTTAACCAGATCCTCGGCGCCTGCGGTCTGGCTCTCGATAACCAGCCGCAGTGGCTGACCAGCAACCGCCTCAAGCTGTTTTCCATCCTGATCATCGACATCTGGATGTGGACGCCGTTCATGATGCTCATCGCCATGGCCGGCCTGAACTCCATCCCCAGGCACCTGTATGAAGCGGCCGAGATCGACAGGGCCGGTCGCTGGACCGTGTTTCGCAGAATCACCCTCCCACTGTGCGCTCCTCTCCTCATTCTCGCCGTCCTTCTCCGTACCACCGATGCCCTCAAGCAGTTCGATCTCGTAATGGCCATCACCGGTCCGGACGACGCTGCCACACAGACGCTCAGCGCCCTGCTCTACCAGTCAATCTTCCGCAATTTCAAAGTCGGACTCGGCAGCGCCTATGCCTGCGTCACTCTTGTCATCGTAATCGCGCTGGCCACCGTCTTCACACGCTATATCGATTCCATCCAGCGCAGGCAGGGGAGGATCGACGCATGAAAGCGCTGCGCTCCGTCGTCATCGCCGTCTACTTCGCCGTGGCCGCGATGCCCCTTGCATGGATGGCCGTGACCTCGTTCAAGCACACCCGCGATACGATCCTCGCACAGCCCAAATACATCCCCGCCCTGTCACAGTCCGCACCGCACAGTCCCCTCTTCCAGGTTTCGCTGGAAGCCTATCGTAAGCTCAACGCCCCCTATGCCGGCACCGACAGGACCTACTTCAACTACCTTGTCAACAGCGTCGTCATCGGCCTCTTGAGCACAGTCGCTTCCGTGGTCCTGGGGACTTTCTGCGCCTACGGGTTCAGCCGCTTCAGAATACCCGGCGGCAGGGACTGGCTCTTCTTTATCCTCTCCACGCGGTTCCTGCCGCCGCTGGCGGTCATCGCCCCGGTGCTCACCATGTACCGGCAGTTCGATCTCCCCAATACCCACCTGGGCCTGGTTCTCCTGTACACCGTCTTCAACCTGTCGTTGTCGGTCTGGCTGATGAAAGGATTCATCGACGATATCCCCAGGGCCTATGAAGAAGCCGCTCTCGTGGACGGCTATTCCCGTCTCCGGGCCTTCTTCCTCATCATTATCCCGCAGGCCTCCAGGGGTATGGCGGTTACGGCTGTGTTCTGCCTGATCGCCGCGCTCAACGAATACGGCTTCGCTATGACGCTCAACAGCTACAGGGCCGTTACGGTCCCGGTCTATTTCGCGGGGCTCCAGAAGAACATCGACGGCATCCCCTGGCCGCAGGTCGCGGCGGGAGTCATCCTGTTCGTCGTTCCGGTCATCGTCTTTACCGTGCTCGTCCGCAGGCACCTCCTGCGCGGCGTGACGTTCGGGACGGTTAAACAGTGAGGTCGCCGGCATGAAGCGGATACTGGATATCGCTGCGTTGTCCGGCATGGCCGCCGGCATCGCACTGTTGATGCAGCCTTGGTGGCCCGGAGGCTTCCGCTTGGGCTTCTTCGCGACACTCGTTTTCACGGTTGTGCATGTCTTTACGTCGCACATGAACAAGGACGGGCCGCGGCCGTCCGCCGGAGACCCGGACATGAAAACTGACGGGTAGGGGGGCTCTACGGTGAGTTTCCTGGAAATAAGGTCCCTGGCGAAGGTTTTCCCGGACGGCACACGGGCCGTCAAGGGCGTCGATCTTCAAGTCCAGGCCGGGGAATTCATCGTCCTTCTCGGGCCTTCCGGTTGCGGCAAGACAACTACCCTGCGCATGATTGCGGGCCTGGAACGCCCCTCCTACGGCAGCGTGTTCCTCGACGGCGGCGACGTCACCTGCCTCCGTCCCGCTCAGCGCGACATCGGCTTTGTCTTCCAGTTCTACGCCCTCTATCCCCACATGACAGTCAGGGAAAATCTCCTCTTCCCGCTCGAAAACACCGGCGTACCCCCGGATCAGCGGGAAAACATGGTCCGCACGACGGCACGGCAGATGGGCATTGGTTCCCTCCTTGGCCGTCACCCGGGCCGCTTGTCGGGCGGAGACCAGCAGAAAGTCTCGCTGGCACGTGCCATGATCCGCGAACCCAGGCTCTGGCTCATGGACGAGCCCCTCGGCACCATCGACGCCGACCGCCGCATCGAACTCCGGGAATGGGTTCGCGAAAGGCAGCTCGAAGCTCGGGTCACCACCCTCTACGTCACCCATGACCAGGAAGAAGCCATGTCGCTGGCCGATCGTGTCGTCGTCATGAACGACGGCGAAATCGACCAGGTCGGTTCTCCCACCGCCGTCTACGACGACCCGGCTTCCCTCTTCACAGCCGATTTCGTCGGCTCCCCTGGAATGAACCTGCTCGATGGCGAAATCCGCACAGGTCCCGCCGGCTCTCTCTTCCTCCCGGACGGCTCCCATGTGGAAATCCCGCTGGCCGCCGCGGCGCGGGCCGGGCGTGCCGTCCTGGGTATCCGGGGAGAATTCGTCCGCCCCGACGAAAACGGTCCCATCTCCGGCACCGTCGTCATGAATGAATACCAGGGCTCTTTCCGCTGCATCCACCTGGACATTGGCTCAAACGGCCCCATTGTCATGCGCACTCCGCCGGATTGCTCTTTTGGCCTTGACGACAGGGTTCGAGCGTCCCTCATCCCCGAACACGTCAGGCTCTTCGACCCCGGGACCGGAAGGCGGCTCTAGATGTCCGGCCCCTTCCTGCAGGTATCCGGTTTGACCAGGTCCTTCGGCCCGATCAAGGCCCTGGACGCCGTCGCCATTGACGCCGCTCACGACGAATTGCTCGTCGTCCTCGGTCCCACCGGCGCGGGCAAAACCACCCTCCTGCGTACCATCGCAGGCCTGGAAACCCCCGATGCCGGCCGCATCGCTATGCAGGGCCGGGATATCCTGGATCTCGACCCGGCTCAGCGCGACGTTGCCCTCGTCTTCCAGAACTTCTCGCTCTATCCCAACTGGTCCGTCAGGAAGAACTTGGAATTCCCGCTGAAAGCCCCCGGCCGCAACCTGGATCGCCGGCAGATAGTCGAACGCGTGGCATGGGCCGCTTCCGTACTCCGCATCGCCGACCTGCTCGACCGTGACGTCACCAGCCTCTCCGGCGGCCAGATGCAGCGCGTCGCCATCGGTCGCGCCATCGTGCGCAAGCCCAGGATGTTCCTCATGGACGAGCCCTTGACCAATCTCGATGCAAAGCTCCGCGAAGCCCTTCGCGTCGAACTCGTGTCTCTCCGCCGCAGCCTTGCCGTCCCGATGATCTTCGTCACCCATGACCAGGCCGAAGCACTTTCCATGGCTGACCGGATCGCCGTCCTCGACAGGGGCCGCATCCTCCAGGTCGGTACGCCGGAACAGGTTTACCAGAACCCGGTTTCCACGGCCGTCGCACGCCAGCTCGGCCAGCCCAAAATCAATCTCATACGCGTGGCATGCGAAAACGGCATGTGGATAGTAGGCGGACAGCCGGCTTTCCAGGCCCGCCATGACGCTAGGACCGCCCGTATCATCGGCATACGTCCGGAAAATTTCCATATCACAGGTGGCCGGCATCCCGCCGTTGTCCGCGTCGTTGAAGAAATGGGGCCCTGCCGCATCCTGCTGGCTGAATGGCTCGGCGAGCCGATCCACATCATCGCCCCGCAGTCGGCGGCTGTTCGCCCTGGCGATACAATCTACCCCGATCCCGACCCGGCCGCCGTTCTCGCCTGGGATCGCTGATTCGTTCCTCCCCCCCTCGCGGTCTTTCCCACGTTCCCTTGCTTCGGGTTCATGTGGCGGAGGGTGAGGGATTCGAACCCCCGGTCTGCTTTCACAGACACTGGTTTTCAAAACCAGCGCGATCGGCCTCTCTGCCAACCCTCCGCTTGTCTTCCTCCTCTGACTGGAGCCATCCGGGGGACTCGAACCCCCAACCTGCTGATTACAAATCAGCTGCTCTACCGGTTGAGCTAGGATGGCTCCGCCCTTCTTGAAATTATATCGGCCTTTTTCCACGCGGTCAACTGTCTCATCTGCGGTGACGTTTCCCGCCCGCAAGTTTATAATACCTGTGGTAGTTCCAGCCGTTCCTGTTTAGGAGATCCGCTCATGCCGGAAGAACCCAACCCAGATGAAGTGGCTGTCATCAGGCGTCTTGCCGAGATCTACAAGGGCCTGAAGGAAAAAGTCGCCGATGTCATCGTCGGCCAGGACCGCGTGGTTGACGAAGTCCTCGTCTCCCTCCTCTGTGGCGGCCATTCCCTCCTCATCGGCGTCCCCGGCCTTGCCAAAACGCTCCTTGTCAAAACCCTCGCCTCTCTCCTCGCCCTCAGGTTCAGCCGCATTCAGTTCACCCCCGACCTCATGCCTGCCGATATCACCGGCACCGACATTATCCAGGAAGATCCTGAGACGCGCTCCAGGTCGCTCAAGTTCCTTAAAGGCCCCGTTTTTGCCAATATCGTCCTCTCCGACGAAATCAACCGCGCTCCACCCAAAACCCAGGCCGCTCTCCTCGAAGCCATGCAGGAACACCACGTCACCACCGGCGGCCGCACCTATCCCCTCGATGAGCCTTTCCTCGTCCTCGCAACCCAGAACCCTATCGAACAGGAAGGCACCTACCCCCTCCCGGAAGCGCAGCTCGACAGGTTCATGTTTGCCGTAAAAGTGGACTATCCTTCGGAAAAGGAAGAAGTAGAAATCATCCTCCGCACCACCGCGGAAAAGCTCCCCAACCTCCAAGCCATGCTTTCAACGGATGAAATCGTCGCCGCGCAGCAGGCCGTCCGCAAAATTCCGGTTTCCGAAGAAGTCGCCGCCTTCGCCGCAAAGCTCGCCCGCTTGACGCGTCCTTCCGACTCCGCACCCCCCAAAGTCAGGGAATACGTCCGCTGGGGCGCCGGACCGCGCGCCGGACAGTACATGGTCCTGGCCGCCAAGGCGCGGGGCGCTCTCAAAGGCAGGTTCTTCGCCTCTTCCCGCGACGTCGCCGGCGCCTCCCACGCGGTTCTCCGCCACAGGCTCGTTCTCAACTTCCGCGCCGAAGCCGACGGCATCGCCCCCGAAGAAGTCGTCGACGATGTCCTCAACGCCGCCGGTAACCCGTCGGAGGGCTAGGCCTTGCAGGAATCCCTCCCGTCCGGTATCTTCGATCCCAGGGCTGCCTCCGCCATCGCCGACCTCGAACTCGTCAGCCGCCGCGTCGCGGAAGGCTTTATTTCCGGCGTCCACCCCAGCCCCTACTACGGCTTTGCCATCGAATTCGCAGCGTACAGGGACTATGTCCCGGGCGATGACCTCAGGTTCCTCGACTGGCGCGTCTGGGGCCGTACCGACCGCCATTACATCAAGCAGTTCGAAGAAACCACCAACCTTTCCTGCTTCATTTTTGTAGACTGTTCCGCCTCCATGGCCATCCGGGAGGATAATGGCGTCAGCAAGTTCCATTACGCACTCATGGCCGCCGGCGCCCTCGGCTATCTCATCAGCCGCCAAGGCGACAACGTCGGCCTTTACTCCGTATCCGCCGGCGAACCCGACTACATTCCTCCAAAGGGCGGCAGGCGTCATCTCTTTTCCATCCTCGCTCACCTCGCACGCCTTGAACCCGCTGGCGCCGTCCTCCTCCCGCATGCCCTGAACTCCCTCGCCGAACGCATCTCTCACCGCGGCATGGTCCTCCTCTTCTCCGATTTCCTCTGGCCGACCGGCGAACTGGTTCAGGCCCTCAAACAGCTCTTCCGCAGGCGCAGCGACCTCATCCTCTTTGAAATAATGACCTCCGCCGAACAGCTCTTCCCGTATGACGGAATGACGGAATTCGAAGACGTGGAGGTCGGCGCGCGCATGCTCACGCAGTCCACCCTTGTCAGGGACGCCTACCTTCAGGCCATGCACGATCACCGCGAATCTCTCAGGCGTGCGGTTGCCGAGTACGGCGGTGACGTCGTCCCGATTACGCCGGCGATGAGCCTCGCTTCCGTTTTGCCTGCGTATCTCGCCAGGCGGGCAAGGCTGCTCTGATGCCCGCCTTCGGCTCGGCCTGGTTTCTCTACTTCGGTCTCCTTCTCGGCGTCCCCGTCATCATCCACCTCATTTACGGCCTCAGGAGAAAGCGCGTCCCCACCGGCGCAATGTGGATGATCCGCCGCATTGTCGAACATAACGCCAGGCGTCTCCGCCTCAGGGACATCCTTCTCCTCCTCCTGCGCATGGCAGCGCTCGCACTCATTGTCCTCGCTTTCGCCAGGCCCGTCGCATGGATCGGTCTCGAAAACGCCGGCAGGACCCTCGTCATCATTGACGACGGCTTCCCCATGAAGGAAATCATGCCGGGCGGCGATACCCTGTTCGAAACCGCCGTCCGGAAAATCGGCCCGCACCTGGAAGGCGGCGAATACGCGCTTTTTACCCTCAGCGGCCGTATGGAAGGCGAATTCTCCGACCGCAACGCCCTCAAGGCCACCCTCGAACGCATGCGCCCCTGTTCCCTGAAGGGCGATCTCAAAACCGCTCTTTCCCGCGCCGCTGCCGCCCAGGCGTCCTCCAGGGCGGTCGTCGCCGTCGGCGC
Organism: Planctomycetota bacterium; assembly: GCA_016930595.1. Lineage (GTDB taxonomy): Bacteria > Planctomycetota > SZUA-567 > JAFGGJ01 > JAFGGJ01 > JAFGGJ01. The sequence continues at coordinate 13,282 of JAFGGJ010000057.1, read as the reverse complement.
CTGGCAGGATCTCGGTCCCGGTGAACCTCCCGTCGTGCACGCCCGCCTCGGCCATATCGAAGTGCCCCCAAGGCCCCCGGGCTGTTCTATCCGCATCGCAGGAATCCGCCCTGTGCCCGGCGGTAAAGGCGTTGAAGTTGAATGCCTTGTCGAAGACGACCGCAGCCTCCAGCACACCGTTCGCCTCTACCGTCTCGGTGAAAACGGCGCCAGGGAGGAAATTACCGGCAGACCGGTGTCTGAAGACGGCAGGACCGTCCTCACGGCCCATAACCTCCCTCTCCAGGGCACCGTTCTCCTCGCCGCCGCCGTCGACGGCAGGGACGGTCTCGCTTCGGACGATATCGCATACATGGCGCTCGAACTCCTTCCGCCTCTCCGCGTCGGCGTTATCGTCAACAGGATAGCCAGCCCCGCTTTCATGTCCGACGGCTTCTATGTCAAAACGGCCCTCGAAGTCGGTACGGGCTTCATTGTGAACGAATACGCCTCCGGCGACCTGCTCGCAGCCGCTAAACAGTGCGACGTGCTGCTTTTTACGGACGCGTCGCTCGTGCCGCAAGAGCCCGGCGCGGAACTCCTCGCAAAGGGCTGGATCCTCTTTTCCGGCGGTGGCGCCCGGCCGCTCGCTATTGCCGAAGCTTCCGGCCTGCTCCCGGCGACGGCTGCCGACCCGGCCGCCGTCCCGGTCGCAGTCGACCAGGATTTCCCTCCGATCGCGGGACTCCCGGCAGACATGTTCATGGCTTTGGATTGGGGCGAAGCCCCGGGGATTGCGGCAGGCGGCGCGTGGCGGCCGGCATTGTCGCTGCAGGGCCGTTCGAGAATTCTGTATCGCTTTGAAGAAACCGGCAGGGGCCGTCGGGTTTTCATTGCCGGCCCGCCAGGCCGTACTCACGGTGCAGACCTGCCGCTGCACAAGGTCTTTGCACCCATGGTCAGGGAGCTCGCCGCATGGACGGGCCTCAGGCTCAGCCCGGAAGGCGTCGACTGCAAGATCGGCGCCGTCGGTGAAATATGGGACCTGCCCGCAGACACCCTCCAGGTGCTCGGCCCCGATGGAACCGCCCTGCAGCTGGATTCCGGGCGGGGAAAGCACGGCGTCAGGCTGCTGGAACCGGGCATATATACCGCGCTCATAGGAGGCAAGGGGGGCGACGCCGGCCAGGCGGTGCGCGCTGCGAACCTTGTTGCCATAACGGCTGGCAGGTCCCTGGACACGATGGCTCTTGGCGGCCTGTTCCAGCCGGACGAAGGCGCCCGGGCGAAAGAAGAAGAGCCGGATCCCGGCGCCGGGCCGTGGAGAATACTCGCCCTGATCGCTCTGGCGGTCCTGGTGGTGGAAGGCCTGCTTTCGGCGGCTCCTATTGTGACGCTGAAGAAACGGGGTCCGGCGTGAACGCCCTTACTGTTCCCGGGACCGCCGCTCGCCGAAGAGGCGTTTGCCTTCCGGTGTCAGCGAAAGATCGCAGACGGTAGGGTCGCGGAAGACCCCCTCGAAACTGCCGACGTGGTTGTCGGCGCAAAGAACGGAATCTTCCGCAACAAGGTGGCCGTGTATGATGTTGTCGCGGCATGAGCTCCCGTCGGACCCCTGTGTGAATTCTACCGTCAGGGGATACGCCATGTCTGTGGCGAAAATGCGGTTGCCGTACATGGAAGTGTCGCGCGCGCCGCAGCATTCAACGGCCCTGTTCACGCCCGCCACAATGCAATTGTCCCGTATCACGCCCCGGCGCATGCTGACGCCTGAATAGGACGGATTGCCGAACGCTATACTCCTGTCATTGTTGATGAAAAGGTTCCTCTCGACGATAACGTCGTTGGCCTGAACCCAGACAAAAATGGCCCCTCTGCCGCCGCCGTTGCGCCCACGGATGCCCATGAAAACGTTGTCCGCAAAAACCCAGTCGTCCAGGTACTGCATGTCCACCCCGGAAATGTAGTCGCCGCCAAAACCGTCGTTGGGGTCTTCTTTCTTCCGGTCGCACAGAAACAGGCAGTGGAGTACCCTGCCGCCGCGCGGCCGGACCCGCTCAACGACCTCCGGGGGATTCGCCGGTGCCTTGCCGTTGTCGCCTGGGTAGATGGGTGTGGTGCCTTTAAGCCCGCGGACGGCGTTGTTGTGAAACTTGACGTTGTATATGCTCAACCCTGACACTCCGCTGTCGCCCAGTACGTTTATCCCGTAGTAATGGCTGTTGCTGATGCTCAGGTCCGCAATGAGAGCCTCTTTCGCTCCCACGACGGCGATTATCTGCCCCAGGCCGTTGGTCCCCCCGTCGATGATCACGGAGTCGCGCGCACCCGATTCCGAGCGTATGGAAACGCCGCTCGCCGAGAGTACCACTCCCGGCGGCATGGCGTAGAAGCCGTCCGCCGCCAGCACGGTGTCCCCGTCGGAAGCGTTGTGGATCGCGGCTGCCAGGGCGGAGGCGGAATCGACGCGGACCACCCTGCCTTCCGGCGCAGGCAGAGCAGGGGCCTTGGCGGCGTGTTCAAGCACGGCGGCGACGTCGGGATTGCGTGGCATGACGGAAGTCTCCCCGGTCCGTTCTGGGGCCCGGTCAGATGGCAAGCATGCGCAGGACGCGTACGCGGTCGGGATCGACGGCTTTCTTCGCTTCCCAGGCGAATGGGAACGGATGAGTGGTTATGCGGTCGTTCTCAATGCCGACGTAAACCCCGCTCTGGCCGTCAAGAATGACTTCGACCGCGGCGGCTCCCATGCGGCTGGCGACAACGCGGTCGGTGGCCGTCGGTATGCCTCCTCGCTGTATGTAGCCGAGGATGCTGACGCGCACTTCGAACCCCGTGGTGTTCTGCAGAAAGGCGGCGATATCGTGGGCGTTGCCCTGCGTTTCGCCTTCCGCTACGACGACGATCGAACTCGTCTTGCCGTTGCGGCGGCCTTCGGACAGCCTCGCGGCAATGGCGTCGAGGTCTTCTGTGGTTTCCGGAAGGAAGACTTCTTCGGCCCCGGAAGCGACCGCCACTTCTAGCGCTATGTGCCCGGCGTGCCGCCCCATGACTTCGACAACGAAGAGCCTGTCGTGGCTGGACGCTGTGTCCCGGATCTTGTCGATCGCCGACATCGCGACGTTTACGGCGGTGTCATAGCCGATGGTGAGGTCGGTTCCGTTTATGTCGTTGTCTATGGTGCATGGGACTCCGACTACCCTCAGCGATGGGTGTTCGAGCGCGAGAAAATGCGCCCCGTGAAAAGAACCGTCCCCGCCGAGAACTACAAGCGAGGCAATGCCGTGCCCAGCGAGCTGTTCGGCGGCGCGCACACGCCCTCCCCGTTCGACAAAATCGGCCGAACGCGCCGACCGGATGACCGTGCCGCCGCGGTTTATGATGCCCGAGACCGAACGCGCCGAAAGACGCTCGATCGCTCCGTTGATGAGCCCGGCATAGCCGCGCTCTACGCCGTATATCTCAACCCCGTGGAAAAGAGCGGTCCTGACCACGGAACGGACGCACGCATTCATGCCGCAGGAATCCCCGCCGGAGCATAGCACTGCTATGGGACCGCTGTTATCAGGCATGCCAGGTTCTCCCGTCCGGCAGGTATGATACACCGCACAGGCGCACACGGCAGGGCAAATGAACGAAAAACATAACAGCCCCAAAAGTTTATTGTGGTAGAGTGGTATACCGGGTAGACTAATATTGTATATACCACCTGCCTTCAATATTTCGCACAGAGGGGACGGTCATGGACGGAAACAAAGACGACGCAATACGGATGGTGACCAAGTATGAGCAGATTGAGCAGCTCATAAAAAACAGGATACGCAACGGAGAATACAAGCCTGGGGACCGGATTTCGAGCGAATACGAGCTCGCGGATGAGCTGGGAGTTCATCGCTTTACGGTGAACAAGGCGATAAGCAACCTTGTCAGAACGGAGCTGCTCTACAGGGTGCAGGGGAAGGGCACCTTCGTCTCTATACCGCGGGAGCGCGAAGCCTCCAACTGCATTGGCGTGGTCTACGGCGGGCCTCGGGAAGCCCTTTTCCAGACGGGCTTCGGCGCGGCCGTTATGCAGGGCATTTACGACGGCGCGGAGCGCAACATTATGTTTTTCGACACGGACATCGTCTCGACTACACGCGGGCCGGAACTGTCGGATGCCGAACTGGACAAGGTCGACGGCGTGTTGGCCTTCGAAATTTTCAACGACGAGTACATAGAGCGGCTGGCAGCGAGGAAGCCGCTGGTGTCGGTGGACTACTGGGCGGAGGGACAGAAGGCTCCGGCCGTTATTTTCGACAACATAGGGGCGACTAAAAAAGCCGCCCGGAACCTGCTGTCTCTGGGGCACAGGCGCATTGCCTGCGTAAGCGAGGACCCCGGGCGTGTATACACGGACCCGGCGTGGCAGGACAGGACTCGTGGCTGGCGCGAGGCTATGGAAGAAGCCGGCCTCACCACCGATGGCCTTTTCGAAGGGCTCCCGGCGCGGAGCGGGGACCTTGGTGTCGGCGCGGCCGAAAACATCCTCAAGTGGGACGTCCCCCCCACGGCCGTGATGGTGATGTCGGACCACGCCGCGGCGCACCTGATGAAAGTTGTCGCGGCGCACGGCGTGCGGGTGCCGGAGGATATGAGCGTAGTGGGGTTCGGCGACGAGGACGTGTGCAAGGTGGTTACTCCCGGACTGTCGAGCATAGGGCTCGACGTGAACGAAATGGGTGTCAAGGCGGCAAAGCTCCTCGAACGCACCATACACGGGCAGGTCCCCGCGGGCGAAGTCGAAAAAGTCGAGACGTATTACGTCGAGAGGGAGTCCGTAGGTCCTCCGCCGAAAAAGTGATTCACGATACGCCGGGAAGAGGTGCAACGTGGAGCGTTTCGCGTCCCTGTGCGCCGGAGCGGTTGTCTTGCTGGCCTCCTTGGGCGCTATGGGCGCAGAGCGCCAGGACCTTATCGGAATAGTCGTAGCCAACGCCGGGGGGATGCGGGGGGAAACCATATACGTGGATTTCGGCGGCAGGCCCTCGCGGGTGAAGCTGTCCATGGCCGACGCGAAGCTCCTGACCGTATCGATGATGGGGAGCACGCTCCCCTTGCCGTGGGAGCAGGTCTCCGACAGGCGGCTCTTCAAGATAGCGCTCAAGGCTGCCGGCGAAGAAAACGCCGACCACCTGCTTGTACTGCTTGAGTTCGCTAGGCGCAACGAGGAATTCCGGGACGATGCCGAAGAGCTGGATGCACTTATCCGAGGGAAGTTCCCGGGAAGACTCCCTAAGTCGCAGCCGGCCGCCGAAGAGAAGAATCTGGACGAAAAACCCCTGGAGATGCCCGAAGATCCGGGCAGCGGGAGCGGTACGGCCGATGGGGGCGTGTCGGGGTCGACTCCGGGGCCGTTCCTGAAAAAGCCCAGGGGCGCCTTCAAAGGAATATACAGGGGGCATCCGAAGATATTCGTGCGGGACGGAAACGACGCCCCGGCGTTCGGCATATCGCTGGCGGAGCTGCGGCGCCGGGCCTCGACGCCCCCTTGGTCTTCAATTACCGCTTCGCTTGGAACGGTGACCGAAGCCGGCGAAGTCTACAGCGTCCCGAACCTTGCCTTGGCCTGGCTCGCTTGCGGAAACGAGTCCGCTGCTAAGCGCGCCATAGCCATCATGAAAAAGCCCGTGAACATCGACGGCACGACGACGATGGGCGACCACCTGGAAGCCGTGTCGCTGGGCTACGACTGGCTCTACCAGTGCCCGGCCTTCAGCGAAGACGATAAAAAAGTGGTGCGGCGCAATATCCTGCAGGCCGCCGACGTCATGCGCAAGGCCATGCACGACCACGTCTGGCACACCAGACCCTATGCATGGACGAACGGCGTGGTGTTTGCAGGCCTCGCTCTCTACCCGGAAGAACCTCGGGCCGAAGCCCTGGCGATGGAGGGCATTGAGCATTTCAAGAACAGCCTGGTGCCGGCCCGCCAGGTCCACGACGGAACCTGGCAGAATTCCATGGCCTACGGGCGCAAGTACATGGTCAGATCGGTTTTCCACGGCCTTTCGGCGTGGTCGAGCGCGACGGATGAGGACCTGTGGTTCGCGGCCTCGAAGCAGGGCAACTGGGCCGAGCGGATGCTCTACATGTTGATTTACGCGTGCAGGCCGGATTACACGTACGTCACGTATGGGGATTTCTATGAGTCCGGGTGGACGGCGCGGAGGATGAGTTACGCTAGCGTCCTCGCTGCCACCTGCGGGACCAGGAACCCGTACGGACAGGGGTTCCTGCTGGAGCTGGACAAACAGTACGGCACACACCGGGCTCTCTCGGAGGAGTTCGGCTACTACTACCTGCTGTTTCTCGACCCGGGCATAGCGGCGAGGCCCAAGACGGAACTGCCGCCCTGCCAGCTTTTCGGGCAGAGGAGCCTCGGATTCGTGTTCATGCGCTCCGGCTGGGGGCCCAGGGACCTCATGTTCTTCTTCAAGTGCGGCGACTACTACGGAAACCACGGCCACCACGACCAGGGGACTTTCGAGCTGTTCTACCAGAGGCCGCTGGCGGTCGATTCGGGCTTCTACGGCGGCGACGCGGGTTTCAGCGGACCTCACAGGATGAAGTACATGCGCAGGGCCATTGCTCACAACACCCTGGTCTTCCCGGATGCTTCGAAGCCGGATGAAGAAGGGGGACAGCGCGACCTGAACGACCAGACGGTCAAGGACCCAAGGGCTTTTCCTTCCCACCTGGAGATGGGGGACATCCTGCGCTACGAGGACAAGCCGGCTTATACTTACGTGTTGAGCGATGTTTCAAAAGCCTACGAGAAGGTAAGCGCGTTCAACAGGCATATCGTCTACGTGAAACCCAACGTGATTGTGATCCTGGACGCCGTCGCGCTGAATACGCAGTACAGAAGGGTGTGGCTCTTCCATACTCCGACGGCTCCGGTGATCGAAAAAAACGGGTTCAGAATTGCTAACGGCGGCGGAAGCGTCGCGGTGGAATGCCTCCTGCCGGCGTCTCCCGCGATTACCGCCGTGGAAGGCTACAAGGTCGGCGGCAGGGAATATCCCGTGGCGGGGAATTTAAACAGGGATATTTCCGGCAGCGGTTACGTCATGGTGGAGCCTTCGGCCGTAACGGGAACGGCGACGGTCTTCCTGAACGTGTTTACCGTGGGTGGTGAAGCAGTGGCGCGCGTCCCGGCCTCCGTGCAGGACGAAGGCTCCGGGCTGAAGGTGACGGTGGGCAGCCGGACATTGCACTTCGGCATGGACGGCCGTTCGTTCCAGTTCAAATAAAAAGGGACATAACACTTTATTCCCATGTCCCTTTTTATTCAGGAAGAGCTGCTCATTCTGACGTGGGGACACGAGTCTTGCGTCGCACGATCTGCGGGTAGTGTGCCGCACTCGGCACCCGATCGCCAGGCTTCTCAGGTTGCGGATGGTATGTAGCCGGTGCCCGGTAGGCGAAGAACACCTCGTCGCCACGCCGCACTTCGGCGACCAGTTCGCCCTTCTCCTTCAGGCGCAGGTATGTGTCGTAGTCTGAAGGCCATACTCTTGTCATCTCAATCAGTTGACCGCTCTTCTTGTCGGCTCCCTCTGGAAAACCCATGAATGGTCCGTCTGCCGCGGTGGAAACCGCCACGCCAGTCGGCGGTTCCTCCACGGTTTCGCGATTCAGGGTCATGGCGGGGACGGATCTGTCAGCTCCCCGGGGTCCACATCCCCAACAGGCCATGGCCACAAGGACGGCGCAGACGGCCGGGCGCCCAGAGTGACGACACGCAGATAAGACACCGGCACGGCACGCGCTCATCAGTAACCCCCGGACTGCAGGTGGCCATCCCCCATAACTGTATCACCAGTCAGCTCGTACTTCCAGGAAAAAGCTGCAGGTGGTTGTGTGGCGTAGTGTAGCAGCAGCTTGTAGTTTAGGCGCCGGTATAATACAACTGGAGGCGGCATGGACGAAGCAGCAACCACATCCCGGAAGAAGTGGTGGTGGATAGGCGGCATACCGGGGGGTGTTGGTGAGGTAACGTGGTCCTGGCTACCGGGTTGCTTCGGTCCGGCCCATCAGCAGGGCAAGTACCTCGGCCTCACGTCGAGCAATCGATCGGCGGCGTGTCCCCAACCCATTGCCTTCTCGTGTCCGACACTTCCGCATCCTTCCGCCATATTGCATGAACCGTCTGCGTGAACGCGGAGGCGAGGGCGCCGAAATCCCTCTGATTGGCACGATCACACTCGGTACGCAAGCCCGCGGGCAGGGTTTCGCAGCCGAACACGGCACCCGCAAGACCGCAGGCCATTCCGGCTATCGAATCACAATCCCGGCCGTATCGAACGGCCGCGGCAAGCGTCTTCAGAAAATCGCCCGCACCGTATTTCAAGGCCGCGAGCGCTATCGGCACCTCCTCAATGGAGAGGCTCCTCGACGGCTCGTGGACGGGCGCAACACCCCCTCGCTTCACCGTCGGGTCAAATGGCAGGAACGCGCGCCGCGTCTTCTCGATGAACGCGTCCACCGTATCGTCCGGCTCCGCCGCAGGCAGAACGGCCTTCAACGCAGCGGCGGTTCCGTCACGGGCCACACTGTGGGCACAGTCGCATATCGATTCAATGGTGGCGGAGCCGTCCAGCGCTACGGCATAGCAGGCCGCGAGAACGCCGGCTGCTTCCACCGCGTAGGAGTCGGTCTCGGCCATTGCCAGGGACACGGCCTCCTGGAATGCGCGGTGGGGGTCGGCCGCATTGACGGCGCCCACAGGCATAATGTACATGGCTGCGCCGCAGTTCACCGCATTCCCGATTCCCGCATGCCGAGGATATGCCTGAAAACGCTTCAGTCGCGTCACCGTGTACTTCTCGATGGGGTTCAACCGTTCGATGAGAGCGCACTCTTTTCTGCGCTCGGGTATCCAGACCGGGCGCTCGGCGAATTCAGGCACGAACATGTCTCGAAACGCGTACGCGTCCATGTGAGTCCCGCAGCTGCCGTACGCTTTGATCAACGCCTCCACCATGAGCGTATCGTCGGTGATGCGACCATCGCCTTTGCCCCCGGCCGGATCGCCGCCGTGCGTGGGAGGCAGAAACGTGCTGAAATCGTGATCGGCAAAGCGCTCCGCGATCCTCTCGGGAGACCATCCCTCGACAGGTGCGCCCATTCCGTCTCCGATGGCGGTGCCGTAGATGGCGCCTTTGAGCCTCTGGATGAACGATTGCATGCTCGATCTCTCCTTGGTCTACGGGCCGAACGACGGGGCCCAGTCTATCGGCCCGGCGTTGGCCGCACAAGAAGCAAAAGACGCTGACTCCGCCTTCTTTTGTTCACCGTCACTGAAACGGCGATTATGCCCGGAGCTAGGCGACAATCCTCAAACACGTGCAACGTGCGCGTCACCTTCGGATGAAGTACTCATCCTTCAGGCAGACTCGTCCTGCAGATGCTTGACAGAAAGGTCTTCATCTTCGACGCTCGCACGGGAAAGGAAGTCGGGAGACTCCTGTCGTATTCGGGCGAAGAATTGGCAGATGTGGCCGTTTCGCCTGATGGCAAACTCGTAGCCACCGTCGACGAGTCAGACACGGTGTACGTATGGAAGTTTGCACAGTTCCTCAAGCCGTGGTATGCTCCAACCAACAGGACGGAGGCCGCCATGGAAACCGGTCAATCTGTTGCGTTTGAAGGAACCGTTTATACGGACGAAGTGTCCGATGCAAAAGTCCGCCGGCTGACTTCCCCGGAATACATGAGTGTCCACCAGTATTTCTACCTCAACATGTGGATGCCCGATTCACGGCGCGTACTCATATCGTCCAACATGGGCGACAAAATCTTCCGGCATTACCTGGTGGATGTGGAAACAGGTGAAGCCGTCTGCCTGACGGATACGGACAGGTTAAGCGCGCATTTCGGCGAACTGGCACACGACGGCAGCCACTTGTTTTATGCCGCCGGGCGGGAACTACGCCGCCGCGACCTGGCTTCTATGGACGAAGAAACCATCTACTCGCAGGAAGACCCCTGGACAGGCCGCTGTGTGTATTACGGCGCAACCGCCGACCATTCCCGCGTGGTCATGGTGGAAATGCACAAAGACGACATCATCCCGGCGAAAGACGGCTGGGACGCTTTCCCCAAACAATTTGCCGCCAAGCCCCGCTGCCGCCTCGTGGAACTTGATACCATCACCGGCGAATGGGACGTCATCCACGAAAGCAACTGCTGGCTGGGCCACCCCAACTACCGTCCCGACGGCAGGACCGTCATGTTCTGCCACGAAGGCCCATGGCAACTGGTGGATTCCCGCCTGTGGTTCATCGACCCGGACGGCGCCAACCTGCGTGAAGGCAAACAGCGCGCACCAGGCAGACCGCCCGGTGAAGGCACCGGCGAGTTCTGGGGCCACGAATTCTGGCTGGCGGATTCATCCCAGGCCGGCTACATCTACTTCCCGCAAAAATACGGCATCGACGCAACTCTACGTCTGCTGGATCCCGAAACGCTGGAAGAAACCATCTGGATGCCCGTCAGCAGCTACAGCCATTTCATCACCAACAAAGACGCGTCCAAAATCGTCGGCGATGGTGAAGTCCCTCTGGCGGACGCCATATTCATCGTGGACACCGCCACTCAGGAGGAGAAAGTCCTCTGCAAACACGGCAGCAGCATGCAGCCGTGGAAGGACGAACGCAGCGGCCGGCCGGACACGCAGGCGGCGCATCCGCACCCGTGTTTCAGCCCGGACGGCAAAAAAGTGGTTTTCAGCAGCGACAAAGACGGCAAACCTGCCGTGTATGTGGTGGCAACAACTTAGGGAAATAGGGAAATAAGGGGGAAATAGAATTAAGGGGACACAATACTTAATTTGGTTTTGGCCGCCAGCCCTGAAATAAAATGTTATGTCCCTTTTTGTTCGAATTAAGTATTGTGTCCCCTTAATTCCTAAGGGCGACGTGGATTGCCTGAATATAGACTTGGTCTGAGCCCATATCGGTAGCACGTAGGGGACAAAAGAGAATGCCTAGGCCGATCCCCCACGCACCAGAGATGTAGGACAGAAGACAGGTAAACGCGGCTGCTTTAAAATAACCCTTCCACAGTTGCTTCTGCAAAACCTTGACAACCAGCGCACCCAACATCAGTAACATCCCCAGCCACGCGGCTATGAAGGCGAACGTCGTCAGACCGAATGTGGTATGGGGGTTAAACATCTCCTGCATATGTTCATAAGGAAACATACGGAACTCATCGTACATCGCTCTATTCCTCCTGCGGTTCTGGGATGATAATTGGGATTAAGTATTGTGTCCCCTTAATTCCGTAACAGCCAGTATCGGCGGCAAACTGAAAGCATCGCCCGCTACCAGTTCATGTGTACCGATCAAAACTTCCATCTGGGCTGGCCGTTGCAGTTCATACCCAAGCATGTAACATCACTGGGCATCCGGTAATACACTGAATGCCCTTCACCCGTATTTTGTATTCAGGGACTACGGAGCGTAAGAAGTGGGCAATCTCGTCTGCGTGCTGCTTCTCATGGTAGGCGGCGATGGCGATCTTGGGTTTCCATTCCCTGATGCACTCCCGGCCCCCGTGGAGAAGTTGCATCTCGTAACCTTCAACATCGGCTTTGATATAGGAGACTGGAATTCCACGGTCGAAGAAGAGGCGGTCGAGTGTCTCTATCAGGACCTCGGTTCCACCCGAACGGTTTGATACGACCCTGGAGAACATCCCATGCTCTTCCAGGGAAGCGGTGCCCGGTTCGCCGCCGAGAGCACAATCGATTACCGTGCCGTTGGGGATCGCTTCAAAGGTCTTTCTCAAGGCGCTGACATAGGCGGGCAAGGGTTCAACCACATAGACCGCCTTGCAGCGCCCACTTACCCAGAAGCCGAAGAACCCTTCTGCTGCTCCGCAGTCAACAACCGTATCGTCAAGGGTAACCGTAGTGCCGAAATGCTCGTAATTATGCCACCCCGCAGCGGAGACAGCGTCGGCCATGCCTTCGTAGAGCATGGGAAGCGCAAGGCCCTTGGGATAGTACAACGGTTCGGCCTTGTCTACGAAGGACACCTTGACGAATTCCCCCTCTTCAGCACTGTCGGCAATATACTTTCGCCCAATGCTGCTTCGGGTTCCCTTGAACAGATACCGGAGAAGCGCACGCAGTGATGTACCGTTTCTTCTACCAGCAACCCAATGCCGGAGTATCTGAAGTCGTGAGACGCCATGCTGAAGCAAGCCTCGGATGTTTGGCACGATATTTGTTCTCCTGTTTGGCGGTGCTCTCAGACCGCATTATATCGTCTCCGCTTGATTAGACTATGGTCAGACATCACCGGGACGAGTACAAGCGGAAACTTGCCGACGTCGAGAAGCGGCTCGAAGAACTGCTTGATTGCATTACGCCCGAAAACAAGGACCTCATCAGCCAAAAAATGGTCGCCCTCAGGAAAGAGCGGGATCGCCTTCAGGCGGAACTTGGTAACACCGCCGAGATCGAAGAAAAGGCCGTCGCCTCCACCAAACTGGTCGGGCGCCTGGTTGAACTGGCCAAGGAATTTCGGGAACTATGGGGCGTCGCCACGCTCGCCGAGAAGAAGGAATTCCTTTCCCTTTTGACTAACTCCATCTCGATATATCCCGAAAGGAAAATGGCCGAAATTTCGCTCTCTCATAACTACTGCGAAGCCAAACACTTACTAAAAATTAAGGGGACACAATACTTAATTCGGTTTTGGCTCAGGGCCGGGTTTCCGTTTACGGAGCAGTCTGCCGGACTTTTGTTCAAGCAGTTCGATAAAAGCATCATTGCCCAACGGCCTCCCCGTGCGTTCATGTTTCATAAAAGTATCCGCAAACCCCTGTTAAGGGACATAACGCTTTATTTCAGGGCTGGTGGCCAAAACGGGGATTCTCCTTACATGAAATATAATGTCATGTCCCTTTTGTATTCCGCCACTGACCTGCCACCGGCATTATACCACAATCGGGCCGGTACATCAGCACAGTAATTATACCGGCGCCTCAACGCGCCCCCCAAAACACCGGAATCTCTCCCCCCGCGGCCGCGCGGCGCCATGCTATGCCCCCCTGGTATCCACACCCGCGCACGGCCCCCGCGCCTCCCCCGAACGAATTACGCCCCATGTTCCCGCAATTTCTCCTCCCCGCCCCGAAAACACCGGAATCTCTTCCCCCCGGCCGCACGGCACAGCTCCATTGCTCTGACTATGGACTATTACACCCACGTCGCCATAGGGGGTCTTGTGTCGGCACTGGGGACGTT
>JAFGGJ010000056.1 GCA_016930595.1 Planctomycetota bacterium | reverse complement strand
GCATGCCCATCGCACGGGCGGCTTTCAGGCCGTTGACCGCTTGTTCGAAAAGCCCGTCTACCCCGCGGTGGCCGTTGTGCCCGGTGGAGTCCGCGTAATCCAGGCTGACGTAGATCCTCTTCAGCCCGGATGCAAGAAGTCCCTCCAGCCGGTCTGCAAGACCCATGCCGCAGGTGAACAGTACTGGCAGCGAAATGGATTGGTCCACTGCGGATATGATCTGTTCGAGGTCGGGGCGTTCCAGCGGCTCGCCGCCGGTTATAACTATCGTAAAGACACCCAATTCCTGGCATTGCCTGATGATGTCGCGCCATTTCTTCGCGGGCATGTCGGTGGCGTCCTGCCCGGCGGAAGAACAGTGAGGGCAACTACAGCGGCAACGGGCGGTGACCGCGATGTTGGCGACTACCGGTGACGGGTTGCCGAAGCGCAACGAGTTGTAGAACCTTGCCCGCGAACGTATCATCGGCTGTGAATATTCCGGCGGAAACAACAGCGAGTTCACCGGGTGCCCACCGTCCCAGCCGATTATCTTGGAGTGCCCGAGTTGCATTTCCAGGGCGTATTTCTTCATGTCTTTCATGGCTGCGCCGGCATAGTACAGGCTCTTCAGTTTATACAACAGGGATTTCATCATTCACGGCCCCCTTCCGTCACGGCCAGGCGGGGTATATCGTATGCACAAGGTGCCGTTGCTGAGCCGTTCATCCTGTGGATGACTGACGTGCATCGTGAAAGTCTGGCCATATCCATGTAACAATGGTTCATGAATTGTTCGGCGAACACCATCAGCATGCCGTCGGAAGAACGGCGCGTTATCGAACCCATGGCGGCTCGAACCAGCCGGCGCAGCCCGCCTGGCCGCAGCGAGTTCAGCAGATAGGCCAGCGGTACGGCGTTCCTCGTAACAAAATTCGACTTCGCCCGGCATTTTCTGAGCCTGCCGTCCAGAAGATCGACGTCCGCTATCCGGCTGAAGGTCACAAGCTTTCCATCCAGTTTCAGCAGCAGCAGCATTGCGGCGCAGTCCGGGTGGAGCGACAGTCTCCACGGCATGAACGACGGCACGGGACGGAACGAGTGGGGGCCGATACCCGCCACTCGGCCCGAATCCACGATCCGGTGGATGACGTCTTCCCTGTTGACCAGCCGCCCGGCGTCGTATTCGAAACGCCCACCCTGTGAAGCGCAGTTGAACGTCACGTTGTTCACATGCGGAATCCTATCGACGGCATAGTCGAGGATGTCGGGCACTTCGTGCAGGTTATCGGCGGTTATTGTCGCTATGAGACTGAAGCGCAATCCCGCTGAAATGCAGTTCTCGACCGCCTGTTTCTTCACCGGGACGAAGTCGTTGCCGCGCAGCCTGACATGTGTTTCGGGGTCGAAGGTGTCGAACTGGATGTGGGCCATGCGCAGACCGGCGCTCTTAAGTTCGGCGGCGAGGCCCTGGTCCTTCCCGAGAACATATCCGTTGGTGGCCATGCTTACGCGCAGTCCCAAGCGCCTGACATTTTCAACTATCCTGCAGATGTCAGGGTGTATGGACGGTTCGCCACCCGTAAGACAGATGTTGCGTATTCCGCTTTTGCGAAGCCGCTTTGCGGTGCCGATTACTTCGGCCACGCCGCGGAAATGCGGAGCCGAAACAACGTCATCCGCGGACGCGTAGCATACCGGGCAGCGGAAGTTGCACGCCGATGTGATTTCGATGGCGTTTATCCAGCGGTACTGTTGCGGGCCCATATCGTTGTGCAGATGTCGTATCCCAAGGAAAATATCCGCATCCGAACTGATTTTTACCGGGGCGGGTCTGCGGGGGCAGTTCAACTGGAAATAGACTTCGCCGCCGCGGCGCGTTATATCCGCCGGATGCGTCGTACCGCACGTCACGCAATAGCCTTCAGTTTTTTCTATGAGCACAGGCATTCCATCTTGTCCATGGCGCGCGTCAGTATCCTGAGTACGTGCCGCAGGCGGCCGGTTCGGATTCTGTCCAGAGTATCGTTGCCGGTATGCTGCACAGCGCTGCTGCAGAAAGTCGTGAGAGAAGGTATCCCGAGGACGTGGAAATGGTGCACGTCCGAGGGGAAGATGCTCTTTTTGAGGCCGTATATCCATTCGAGGCGCACGGGCAGGTATCCATGCGCCAGCGAGTGCAGGACGGAAAAGTACCGCGCCATGCCGCGTGAATATGCGATACAGCGCAGCCTGCCGCCTTCGGCCGGCACCGGCATTTCGATATTCAGGTACCAGCCGTAAAGCCCCGTGTCGTTTTGCCGGACATGGTACTCTGAGCCCAGCATGCCCTGTTCTTCCGCGTCGAAGAAGATGAACCTGTAATCCCGCCGGCGTCCGCATGTTACGGCGGCTCGCATCAGCTTGAACATCAGGTATGCCGATATCCCGTTGTCCTGGGCTCCCCGGTGCCAGGCGTCGTAGTGTGCCCCGACCACCACCGTCGGCCTGTTGCCGTTCCGGGGGCCGCAGTCTACGATGATGTTCCGTCCCTGTACCGTCTTACGCCCGTGGGCCGTGAGTATGGCGGCTTCGGCGGGAACGCGGTTCCTGAGCAGCTTGCCGTCCATGCCGGATACGCTGACCGCGGGGATGGGAGCGGGTTTCCCGGGGGTGGCGCCGGCTCCGTGCTGTGGGAAGTCCCGGCTTCTCGAAATGATTATTATTCCGGCAGCGCCCCGGTTCACGGCGCGCTCGACCTGGAGCAGCCGGTGGTTGCCAAGGTCGCTGTCGACAATCGCCAGTTTGCCGGCGACTTCGGCTTGTCTGAACTGCGCCTCGGAGCCTTTGCCCGCGTACACCGTGCGGCCAGCGGCCCGCGGCTGGCCGGCCGCTGTGTGCTCGAGCAACGCCGCATCGCATGCGAGGTCGCCGCATGTGACGGCGGCTTCAGGCGCGGTATACACGTCGACCGGAAAGCTTTCGATACAGACGTCCCGGCCAGTTACCCGGCCGACGTGGCGCGTTATCAGGTCCATGGCGTCGGCACAGCCGCGAGTGCCGGTGGTTCTGCCGGCAATGGCGCATATCTCGCGTGTCACGCGGAAATCGACATCGTCTTCGATGGCAGGTAACGTCATCAATGGTCCCGCACAGATGCAAAGCCGGTTCTATCCCTTGTTGCCTGAATCACTTACTGTAATATTGTAACGCGGAGCGTTTCAGTGGCATGGATGTTTGAATGGTGGTGCTGAGTCATGCGCATAGCGCTGTTATCACCTAGGGGACCGCTCTACAGGCACCGCAAGGGGGCCTGGAAGAAATCACTTCGCTACGCCCCATTGACGCTTACGACCCTCGCCGCTCTCGTGCCGGAACAACTCAACGCCGACATCATGCTGGTTGATGAGGGCATCGAAGACATCGACTGTGGGCTGGATGCCGACCTTGTCGGGATGACGGTGATAACCGGGTCGGCACCGAGATGTTACGAGTTGAGCGGACGGTTCCGTTCTCGGGGCGTCCCGGTGGTGCTCGGCGGCCCCCACGTCACGCTCATGCCGGATGAAGCCGCCCTGCATGCGGATTCCATTGTCGTGGGCTATGCGGAAGAATCCTGGCCGGAACTGTTGCGGGATTTCGGGAACGGCTGTATGAAGCCCCGTTACGTTCAGCGCCCGGGTCTGGAACTCCGCAACCTGCCCTTCCCTCGCAGGGACATGATCCCGGCCGGCCGGTACGTGACAACGGCCACTTTCGAAGCCACCCGGGGATGCATAAATGACTGTGATTTCTGCGTCGTCCCCACCGCCTGGGGCAGGAAGCCTTACCTGAAGCCCGTTGAAGAAGTCGTGGCCGACATACGTCAGTACGGGGCCCGTGAAGTGCTGTTCCTCGATCTGAACCTCATGGCGGACCCCTCGCACGCGGCAGCGCTTTTCGAAAGCTTGGTCCCGTTGAGCATCAGGTGGTATGGCCTTTCCACCACCGTCATCGCCAGTGATGAGAAGATGACCGCCCTGGCCGCCAGGAGCGGCTGCAGGGGCCTGCTCCTGGGGTTTGAATCCTTGGTTGATGAAAGCCTGCATGATATCGGCAAGGGTTACGTTTCTCCGGGTGAATACCTGAATGTCGTGCGGACGCTGCACAGGCACGGCATAGCAGTGCAGGGATGTTTTGTCTTCGGCATGGACCACGACGATGCGGGAGTATTCATGCGCACGGCGAGGTTCACCGTGGACGCCAGGATAGACCTGCCCCGGTTCGCGATACGCACGCCTTTCCCCGGGACGCCGCTTTTCAGGCAGCTTTCCGGTGAAGGCAGGATCCTTACTGAGAACTGGGAACTCTACGATTGCCAGCACGTCGTTTTCCGGCCGGCGCTCATGTCTGCGGAGGAGCTTTTCGACGGGCACCTGAAGGCATGGAAATACGCTTATCGTTACGGTTCGATCATCAGGCGCCTGGGGGCGGTCCGCTACCGCCTGGGACTGATAGCGGCGGCGAACCTCGGCTATCGTTTCTACTGCAACAGGATCCGCAGGTTTGCCTCAAACGGCGGCACGGCGTGACCGCAGGCCGGTCGGGAGAACGACGATGCGCCTGACCCTCATACAGCCTTGCATCGGCAGACGCAGCGGCGAACGCTACATGCGGACCTGGCTCATGGAGCCGCTTGGGATAGCACTTCTCGCCGGGCTCACGCCGGGCGACGTCGATGTCAGTTTTTACGACGACAGGCTGGAGCCCATCCCGTACGATGCGCCGGCCGACCTTGTGGCGATTACCGTGGAGACCTATACGGCAAGGCGGGCCTATGAAATAGCGTCCGAGTACCGCAGGCGGAATGTCCCCGTCGTCATGGGGGGCTTCCACGCGTCCCTGTGTCCGGAGGAAGTCTCACGCTTCGCTGACGCCACCGTCGTCGGTGAAGCGGAACACGTGTGGGCCGAAGTACTGGACGACGCCATGCACCGCAGCCTCAAGCGGCTCTACAGGTGTGAATCCCGGCCCGTTCTCGAAGGACGCCGTGTCGACAGAACGGTGTTTACCGGCAGGAAATACCTCCCCGTCAGGCTCCTGGAATTCGGCAGGGGTTGCGTGCACCGCTGTGAATTCTGTTCGATACAGGCGATGTTCGGTGGAACCTGCCACCGGCGGCCGGTGGATGAAGTCCTGAAGGAAATCCGCGATACCCGTGCCGGCGCGCGTTTCTTCTTCTTTGTAGACGACAACTTCGCCGCCGACCGCAAGGGACTCAAATCCTTTCTGAAAGAACTCATCCCTCTCGATATCAGATGGGTTTCCCAGGTTAGCATCGAAGCCGCTCACGACGAGGAATTACTGGACCTGATGGCGCGGAGCGGTTGCCAATGTGTTCTCATAGGTTTCGAAAGTCTCGATGCCGACAGTCTTCACATGATGAACAAGGATTTCAACATTGACTCGGGCGGCTATGATGCGGCACTGGCCAATCTCAGGCGTTACGGGATACCGGTTTACGGTACTTTCCTTTTCGGCTACGACGGAGACGGCCCGGAGAGCTTCGGGCTTTCCCTCGGTTTTGCAGTCGATAACGCCCTGTTCCTTGCCGCTTTCAACCACGTGACGCCATTCCCGGGTACGCCGCTTTACCAGAGGCTTCAGGACGAAAACCGCCTGCTGTTCGAAGCGTGGTGGCTTGCCGACGATTACAGCTACGGGCAGATCCCTTTCAGGCCCGCGAGGATGGACCCATGGACGCTGGAAAGGGGCTGTTTCGCCGCCAGGCGTTCTTTCTACAACTGGCGCAGCATCGTGCGCAGGGGCCTTGCAGCCGTGAACAGGAAGAGCCTCGGAACGCTTCGGACGTATCTGGTCGCGAACCTCATGCACCGGAACGATATCGGCCAGAGGCGCCGTCATCCGCTCGGTGATCGCACCTGGACCGGTGCACTGATCGAGGCGGGCCGGTGATGCCGCGGCAGCCCGGACTACAGCTTCTTCTTGCCGATGCCGGCCATGACGCCGCCCTGCGTGGTCTTCTGGGAGAAAGCCGCATGCAGGGCAGGATCCGCCTGTCGCTCAGGTGTGAGCCGAGCTATTTCGCCATGATGGACACCCAGGGCGATACGCACTACACGCTGGCGGCCGTTGATCAACACGGCGCCGTCGTCGGTATGGGCAGCCGGGCTGTCAGTGACCTCTTTGTTGCCGGTTCTCCCAGGAGAGTAGGGTACCTGGGGCACTTCCGCTCCCGTCCGGATCATCGCTGGCGCATAAAAACTATGGGGGCTGCATACCGCATGCTGGATTCCACAAGGACCTCGGCCGAAGAGCCTTACGATATAACTTCGGTAATGGCCGACAATGCCCCCGCGCTCGCTTTTTTCAGGCGCGGCGTCAGCGGCCTGCCCGCATATACCGAAGTCGGCCGCATGGTTACGCTTACCCTGCGCCCCGCTGCCGCCGGCCATTCCGGAAACCGGCGGGTGGTCCGCGCTGACTCCGGCATGCTCCACGGTATCGTGGATTGCCTCCGCAGGAACTGCCGGCGTTTCAACTTCGCCCCGTGCTGGACTGTAGAGAACGTCCTTTCGGATAGCCGGACGCCGGGCCTGGCTGTAGACGACTTCTACGTCGTTCTGGATTCCGGGGACGTAAAAGGTTGTGCTGCACTGTGGGATCAGTCGAGCTTCAAGCAGGTGATTATAGAAGGATACGACGGACTGCTGGGATTCACCAGGCATTTCGTGAATGCACTGGCTCCGTTTTTCCGTATGCCTTTTCTGCCCGCCCCCGGGACCGTTCTGCCGCAGACATGCCTGTCTCACGTGGCCGTTGATAATGACGACAAGGAAGTTTTTTTGGACCTGCTTCACGCCGTCTGCCGGGACCTGCGGGATGATGGCCACCGGTACCTGACCGTGGGTTTCAGCGCCGGCAGCCCCCTGGCCGCTGCCGTCAGGAACGCTTTCAGAGTCGTGGAAACCCCGAGTATCCTCTTTGCCGTTTCGTACGGTGTTCGCCTGCCGGAAGAGCTGCGCGCCCTGCCGGCTCAGCCCGAAGTGGCGGTCCTGTGAAAGGCCGTGTGGTCAACGTTATCTCTCTTCCCGTCGGATTGCGGGATGAGATGTTCGGACTCTTCAATCACTATTTCCCCGGTGTCGGCCGGCAGAAGTTCATGGCCGATCTGGACCGCAAGGACCGGGCCGTCCTCCTCGAAACCGATGCCGGCGCCGTCTGTGGCTTCACCACTGTGCAGATGCTGGACGTGCCTTATCCGGGCGGGCGGGCGGACGTCATTTATTCAGGGGACACCATTGTGGACAGGCGGCACTGGGGCACCACGCTGCTCGCAAAGACGTGGCTGGGCATGATTGATGAACTCAGGCTGTCCCGACCCGGCGGCGAGTTCTTCTGGCTCCTTGTCTGTTCGGGATACAGAACGTACCGCTTTCTGCCGGTTTTCTGGCGGCGGTTCTTCCCTTCATGCCGCGGTTCCGGCCCGGATGAACTCGGACAGGTCATGCATGCGGCGGCTTCCGCCCATTTCCGGAGCCAATATGACCCGGCTGCCGGCATCGTCAAATTCGACGAGCCCCAAGTGCTGCGTTCCGATATAGCCGAAATCGCCCCCGAACGCATGGCTGACCCGGACGTCGCTTTCTTCATCGCCAGGAATCCGGGGTATCATCGCGGGGACGAACTCGTAACGATAACCCGCCTGTCGCCAGAGAACCAGACCCGTGTCGGAAGGCGCGTCTTCCCGCTGACCGTTACGGGCGGAGAATGATTCATGGGGCTTCTGCGTACCGCTGCTAATTCCCTTTGGGCCTTGGCGTGCGCCCGGGCCTTCTTCAGGTTTACACGGGCGGCCGCTGATCCCGAAGCCTGCCAGCGCAAGATACTTATGCGCTGCCTGCGCCGCAATGCCGGTACCGTCTTCGGCCGTGAACACGGGTTTGCTGGCATCCGTTCCGTTGAAGAATACCGGCGGGCTGTACCGGTTCGCTCGTATGAAGAGCTGGAGCCCTACATCAGGAAGATCGCGGCCGGTGAAAAAAACGTCCTGACCGCCGCTCCCGTGACGTCTTTTGCTCCCACGGGCGGGTCTGCCGCACCGGCCAAGCTGGTGCCTTTCACGGCGTGCCTTCTGAATGAATTCCGTAGCGCCGTCTCCGCATGGGTCTTCGATATGTATCGCCGCCGCCCCGGCTTGCTTGCCGGGTCGGCCTATTGGTCAATAAGCCCCGTCGTGTCGTGCCCGGAAACCGCTTCCGGCGGCATCCCCGTGCGTTTCGAAGAAGATACCGAATACCTGGGCGGATTCCTGAAGCCTCTCGTCGATGCCACGCTTGCCGTGCCCGCCGGCCTCAGGAGCGTGGCATCTTTCGATGCATTCAGGTACGTGACACTTCTCTTCCTGCTGCGGGCGGCCGATCTTTCCTTCATTTCGGTGTGGCACCCTTCGTACATGGCGCTGCTTCTGCAGCCCCTGGAGGACTGCTGGAACGACCTGCTGGATGACATGCGGGCCGGGACCTTGAACCCGTCCCGGGCGGGGGAGGTGCCTGAGGGGATGGCTTCCCGCCTTGTTCCGGATCCTGCCAGAGCCGCTGTCCTTGGCCGCACCGGTCCGCGCGCCCTCGACGCTGTCTGGCCCAGCCTCCGCCTCATAAGCTGTTGGGCGGATGCCGGGGCATCCGGCGGTATAGCGGAACTTCAAAGCCTCTTCCCGAGCGTCGAAATCCAACCCAAGGGCCTTCTGGCAACCGAAGCGTGTATTTCTATCCCGTTCGCCGGGCGGCATCCGGCGGCCTGTACTTCGCATTTCCTGGAATTCATGGACGATGCGGGCGTTTTTCATGGCCTGTCCGGCCTCCGTACGGGTGGCGCGTATTCCGTCGTTCTCACCACTGGCGGCGGCCTTTACAGGTACGATATCGGCGACAGGGTCGAAGTCGACGGGTTCTACCGGCGGGTGCCTTCCCTCAGGTTCGTCGGCAGAAAAGGATTTGTCTCGGACCGCCGCGGGGAAAAGATCACCTGTGAGTTCGCCGCCTCCGTTATCGACGGCCTGTTCCGCAGGATGAAAGTATCGCCGTCCTTCGCCATGCTCGCTCCGGACGCGGCCGGAGGAAAATTGCGTTACGCTCTTTTTGTGGAAATGCCCGCAGACGTGCCGGGGCTTTCCTCTGCTCTCGAACAGGCGCTCCTTGCCAACCCGGCTTACAGGACCTGTGTCATGCTGGGCCAGCTGGCCCCGGCGGTAGTTTACCGCATTCGCGGCCGCGCTGCCGAAACCTACATAACGGCCTGTACCGCCGCCGGGCAGAGGGCGGGGGACGTCAAGCCTCTGCCGCTGTCCGCGCGCGACGGATGGAACCGTGTTTTCGAAGGAACTTGCCTCGACTGATCGCCGCCGGCTGTTTACCCGCGGTCCGAATTGCCGTCACGGCGATGCTTCGGCCGGCTTCGGCAGCCGCACTATCGGCAGGATCTCCCAGCCCGCCACTGTTTTTCCACCTGGCAGATCCGCCGTCACTTCGAAGTTGTCCAGGTTGGCGCCGGTGCTTATCGATGCCACGTGTTCCCCCTGTATCGTGCTTATGGGGATCCACTTCGTCCCGGTGTACGTGTAATATATGTCGTGGAACGAATATTCGGGCACGCCGTTGACTTTCAGGGTTATGTCCATGTTTCCCGGAGTTTCTTTGGATTCCGGCGGTTTCTCCGGCCAGTAGTACGACTTCCCGTACGGCTCACCATTTATCTTGTCAATCACTATGTGGGGACCGTTCAGTGACTTCACGTAGGTGTCGACTTCCCCGCTTTGCACGAGAGCGGTCCTGGTTCTTTCCCATTGTGCTTCCGCTTCCGCTGTGAACGCCTTGGGAAGCGTGTCAAGCAGTGCGCGGGCTTTCTCGAGCTGCCGGATCCTTTCCCCCGTGCCGGGTTTTTCTTCCGGTGCGGTCAGCCCGGAAACTTCCCCCAGCGTGGAGCGGATCTTGGCCATTCGCGCCTCGTTGCTCGTCCCCAGTTTGAATACGAGATCGCTCTGAGCGTATGTTTCCAGGAGCCCGGCGGTAGCCGCGTTCCTGTCTCTTATCCTGCCGTACGCCAGGTCCTGCATCTTCTTGTACCAGTCGGACGGCACGTAAGGCCGGAACGCTCCCGGGTCTATCTTCCGGTACGTGTCCAGGTAGCGTGAAAACGCCGTGTCCTGCCGGCGGGTCGGCGGCAGCAGGTCGCCCACGCATTCAAGATTGGCGTCGAACCACGCGTTCATGTCGAACAGCAGTTTTGCCCACGTTTCGCCCCCTCTTTCCGGCTGTCCCCCGCGCAGGGCGTCCACGAGGGCCGTGTGTCTCCCCGTGATCTCCTGCGTCTTGTTCTTCCACGACAGGCCGTCTATTTCCGGCAGCTCCTTCGCCGCGGCTTCTATCTGTGCCAGCAGTTCCCGGGCGCGTTCCTTTGCTGCTTCCCGTTCTTTCATTTTCTTCTTTAGGCGCTCGAGATGTGTCTGCCCGAGCGATGCCGGCCTGCTCGCGTTGACGAGCTGCAGTTCCTGCCTGCGGTCTTCCAGGACCCCGGAATACAGGAGCGATACGGCATCCCCGGAATCCAGGTAGTCCATGTTCCCGCGCTGTTCCGCCAGCAGTTTTTCCAGTTTCCCAAGGCCGGTTCCCATTAGTTCGGCGGCGTCGCCCGTGGCCTTTTCAAGACTGGCAAGTTCGACCGCGGCTTCCTCGGCTTTCTTTATCAACGCCTCCTGGTCCTCTTCTCGCTGCCATGTGCCGTATTCCAGCGACGTCGTTATCTCGCTTGTGGAATAGGCCTCTTTCGCTCCCGCCGACTGCAGTGGATACCACGCCTTGTCGGATGCACGGGTCACCTCCCGTATCGCCTCGCTGATCCTGCGTTCCCGCGCAGCCGTTTCATTGGATTTCTCCAGGAGCTTCACCAGGTGGTCGTTCATCTTTCCGTTGACGGCGGTGTCGGAGTCGCTGAACCGCCGCCACAGTTCCTGCCTCCTGTCTTCCAGCGCCTTGGCCTGGGCGTTCTTTTCGTCCTCGGCGAGGTCGGTGCGCTGCAGCACAGCGTTGCGCTGCATTTCCAGGCCCGTCCGGACCGCCTTGATGTCCATCAGCCGCCGCTGCGTCTCCAGCCAGTATGCCTCGAACTGCCTGTTGAAGTTCCTTACGTGCTCCATGTACCAGCCTTCCCCGCTCTCGAGCGCCTTCAGCAGTTCCGCCGCCGCCGCATCCATGCCCGCGGCGTCCGGGGCCGTGGGATCCCGGTCGCCTTCGCGCGCGGTTATGGGCAGGTACTGGAGCGTTATTTCTCCTTCCCCTTCGATGTCGTACGGCCCGGATATCCTTTCCCCGCCTTCTAGGTAGTATCTCCCGGCCGGTATCTGTATTGTTCCCTTGCCGTTTTTCATCGTTGTCGATGTTACGGGAGTCTCGTTGTGCAGCACCCCCAGGGCGTTGTAGTATTCGTTGGGAGGTACCCGCTGGAACCGCAGCACGCGGACCCCGGTTACGGCTCCCTGCGGGTCGTTGGCCACGGTTATGTCCACTTTCAGCGCCGTTTCAACGACAAACTGCCGCCTGAGACTCAATGTTACGCGGCCGGGGGCTATGCTCTTCTTCACCCTGTTGCCCGACGAGCGTATGTCCACCGTTCCACCGGCTGTCGTACCCTCGATGCCTTTAGCTGGACGGACGGATACGTAGAGCCGCGTACTCATCTTGCCGTCCCGGAACAGGTCCGCCGCCCGCAGCGTCAGACTGAAATCCCTTCCCTGCAGCGGGGTGGACGCTATCGGCTCCCCCTTTTCGTCTACACGCAGCTCTGCCACGTATCCGCGGGCTTCCTTGCCCGTGTACCTTTCGTATACGGAAGCCGTTACCGTTATCTCCGTCGCCAGAACGGCTTCCATCAACTGCCGTGCCGTGGCCTTCGCTTCGACATAGGCTGCCGTCTCCTGCTCCAGGACCCATTTCTTCAGAACGTCCAGCAGCTTCTCCCGGATGTATCTGTTCCTGAAGTGTTCCCTGTAGGAAGGGTCCACCTTCGTCATCGTGTACCAGCCCCTGATCCCAGCCGACGCCGGGTCGTCCCAGAACGAGTCCAGCGCCGCCGTCAGCCCGGTGTAGCCATCCTTGTTCAATATGGCCGTATAGTCTTCCAGTGCGGGCCTCTCACCCGTCTGGTATTTGCAGTACTCCCGCCAGTAATCGCTGGATATCTGAGCCTGCGCGGCGTTCCCCAGGTATTCGAGCGAAAAGTCTATTATCCCTATCCCCGCGGCATACAGCGGTCCGCTTGCCGACATCTTGCTTATGAACCTCGTGGCGTACGTCTTCGTCCCCAGCATCGCGGCCTGCCGGTGCCTTCCGTTGGCGGCGTGTTCCACGCAGCTGTATATCGCCACCGCAAGCCCGAACTTGTCCAGGGCGTTGCCGGCGCTTTTCCATTTCGGCCACAGTTTGTCTATCTGGTCCAGGCTGAACACAGTGACGCAGTCGGACCCCAGCCCTGTGTACGTGGCCACCGTCTTTATCGCCGGGTCCGCAGTGGATTCCCACCACGATGCCTTGCCCGAGCGCACCGATTCCTCCAGCGCCTGTAGCGCTTCTTCTACGGTCTTCTCCGGTATCGCCGGCTGCTCTTCCACAGCGGAGACCACGGTGGTCGCCGCCGCCAGCAGCAGTATCCAGGCCGTGCCGAATCTCTTCATCCTTCTGTCTCCGGCCCCTGTGGGGCCCTTGGACTATTGGGCATGGCGTTATTGTAACAAACACCGCATGCATTCGGCAAGCGAATCTCTGTTCGCGGCCCGGCGCTTCCTTCCCATGTCGGGCCGATTGCTTTTTCTGTGTCGTTCACTATTGTGCTGACGTCGCTCGCCGCCCGGCTGTATAATGATTGAACCCTTGTCGGGCAGACGGAAGACGGAGGCGGTTGCCATGAGTGCTTTCTTCAAGTATTTTGCCCAGGGCGGTATCCTCATGTATCCTCTCGCCCTCGTGTCCATCCTGGCCCTTGCCGTTATCGTTGAACGGGCCATTCGTCTCAGGTGGGGCAGGCTTTTTGACCCTGTTCTTACCGAAGCCGTCCAGACCCACCTCGAAAGCGGTGAACTCGATAAGGCCTCCGAACGCTGTTCCTCGGGCAGCGCCCTTGTGGCCAGGGTCCTCGGCGCCGCCGTCAAGGAATACAGCAGCACCGACGCCGACATGGAAACCGCCCTCCAGGAAAGCGGCCAGCGTGAGCTCCAGGTCCTCTACAGTAATCTCTCCGTCCTTTCCACCGTGTCACGCGTCGCACCACTCATGGGACTCCTTGGTACCGTCATCGGCATGATCGGTGCCTTCGAAGTCCTCTCCAAGGCCGGCGTCGGCAAGGAAGACATGGCCGGCCAGATCCGCATCGCTCTCATCACCACCGCCACCGGCCTCATCATCGCCATTCCCACCGTCATCGCCGATGCCTACTTCCGTAGCCGCATTCGGAAGATCGTCGCACACTTTGAAGAAATCTTCATCGACGTCGTCAAGTCTTCCAAGATCGCCGCTTCCCGCCGGGAGCAGTGACGTGAAACTCCGCATCCTCCAGGCCGAAACCGAAGAAGGCGTCGACCTCACCTCCATGCTCGACGTCGTCTTCCTCCTCGTCATCTTCTTCATGGTCACCAGCACTTTCATCGAGGAGGCCAAGGTTTACAAGATCACCCTTCCCAAGGCCGAGGCGCCCGAAACCGTCTCACGCGATAATACCTTCACCCTCTCCGTTACTCTTGACGGCACCATTTACCTCAAGGCCGATGACGCAGAACAGGAACTCTCCGGCTTCGAACAGGTCGTTTCCAGGCTCAAGGCCCTCAAGGACGAGGGCAGGGAACTTCCCCCCGTCATCCTCCGCTGCGACGCACGCTGCGAATACACCACCTACGTTCAGGCCAAGAACGCTCTTAGGCTCGCAGGCGTCGATATGGTCTTTGAAGAAGTGGAGGTCAAGCGATGACGTCTTCGCCCCCGCGCACCTGGAAGGACTTCGAAGGCCGCTGGCGCCGTTACAGCCGCATGGAAAAGTTCCTTATCGTTTCGCTTCTTCTCCACTTCATTATCGCCGCCGCCTGGGCCTTCCCCAAGTATCATGCCTACCAGGTCAACAAGGTCGTCATGAAGAAAAAGGTCGAGAAGGAGAAGAAAGAAAAAGAAGAAGTACGCGAAGAACTTGAAAAAGCCGAAGAAGTCCTGACGGAAGAAGCCCGCATGGAACTCGCCGAGTCCCAGCTCCGCGAGTTTTTTGACGAGCTTACTTCCGAATACCTTTCCGATGAAGAGCGCGATGAACGCTGGGACCAGACCCTGGACCTTCTCGGCGAGGAACTTGACGACCTCAACTCTCTCCTTGCATCCGACGATTTCGACCAGCTCCTCGCAGACGAAAAAGTCCAGAACCTGCGCGAGAAGATGCTCGAAAGCCTCCACGATCTCATCGCCGCCGACCTCCAGACCGCCTGGAAAGAACGCTACCTCAAGTACCTGGAAGCCGCCTCCGCCAAGCTCGCGGAACTCTTCCGGACCGAACTCGACAAGCGCATCGGCAAGCCGCTCAACCGCGATACGCAGCGCTTCCTTGACCGCGAGGTCTACGAAATGCGCAGGTCCATTTCCGCCACCGTTTCCGACCTCGATAACGTCAGGCGCGAAGCCGACCGCGTCAAGTCGTCCATGAACCAGGCCAACTCGAAGATCCGCCCCGAAATCGCCTCCCTTGACCGCCGCACCACGGAACTCTCCGCTCTCAAGGAAAAACGCAGTGCTCTCTATTCCGAGCAGCCTTCCGATACGCGTATCACCGACCTCGACAACTCCATCAGGAATGCCGAGAACGCCGCCAGGAAAAGCACCGATACCATCAGGCGAGAGACCTCCAACGCCGCGCGTGATTCCTCCGCCCGCCTCGACAGAATGAAAAAACCCCTCGATGATTCCTCC
Source organism: Planctomycetota bacterium (assembly GCA_016930595.1). Lineage (GTDB taxonomy): Bacteria > Planctomycetota > SZUA-567 > JAFGGJ01 > JAFGGJ01 > JAFGGJ01. The sequence continues at coordinate 9,103 of JAFGGJ010000056.1, read as the reverse complement.
GCACGCATGCTCGATATCGACCCCGACATCAGCCATGCCATCTCCGATATCCGGGACCGTCATCACAAGAATGCCAGCGATGCTGCATCCTCGGAATCCGCTCATGTCGACAAGTCCGAATACGCCGGCGCACTCGAAAGCGGCTCCGCCGCCGAAACCTCCGCCGCGGAAATCTCCTCCGGCGCAGCCTCCCTCAAAACCCGCCTCCAGGCCCTCAAGGCGGAAGATATCGTCAAGGAACGCGTTCGTTCCCTCCTCGCCGAAATGGATACAAAACGCCTCCGCAAAGCCTTTGACGAGGCCTTCCGAAAAGAATACGCCGATAATGCCTACGATGAACTCTTCAAGGAGCTTAATGACCAGTTCCAGAAGGAAGCCGTCAAGCGCGGCATCGTTCCGCCCCCAGTTTCCATTGACAAGGAACTCGCGGAAATCCTCGGCGTCAAAGTCCCCGCCATGACCGACGCCGGCAAGGTTTCCACTTCGGAACTCCATTCACAACAGCATCTCACGGACGCCTCCGGCAAGGCCCGAGTCGGTGACGTCGAAGTCCGCACCGCCAGGGAAGTCACCTCCATCTCCGACGGCCTTATCGAAAGGGAAATGCGCAATGTCGTCGGTTCCGCCCTCGGTAACAGGCACAGCTGGCTTCTCGCCGCCGACATGGAACTCGATGAACACGGCGATGCCAACGTCAACCTCCTTGATCGCCTCGGCAACCTCAAAAACCAGATGGCTCAGGGCAGGCGCGAATTCCTCGGCAAAAGCGACTCCGCTTCCCTTATGAGCGCCCGGCGTCACAGGCGTTCCGATCAGCGCACCACCTCCCGCATCCGCAATTTCTCCCGCGGCTTCGACCGCGACGCTTACCTCGCCATGATCGAAAAAATGAAGAACCGCAGCGGTGCTCGCGGCGAAGCCTTCGATCTCAAGGGCGAATCCGCCGCCGCTTCCGTCGCCGAAGACCTCTACGGCGTCCATCCCGCCTTCGTCCTCTCGCCGCCCGATTCCCCCCCAGAACCAGATAGCCCCGATGCTCCTGAGCGCAAGGTTCAGGCGCCGGAATTCAATTTCAACAAGTTCACCGGCATTCCTTATCTCAATTCTCCCATTACCATCGACGGCGATCTTTCCGACTGGAAGAAACTCGGCATCCCCATGCTCCAGATGGACATCGCCGCCAAGGGCCCCTACGGCAAAAAGTACGCCTGGCAGGGCTTCTGGCTCGCCTATGATTCACGCGGCCTCTATATCGCCGTCGACGCCAAGGATACCACAGGCGAACTCGAAAATGAAAAGCCCCTCAGCCTCTTCTGGGAAAACGACTGCATCGAAATCTTCATCGATGCCATGAATACCAAGTACGGCCGCCGCGGCGAAGTCCATACCCATCAGTTCTTCGTCTTCCCTTTTGGCCACAAGGATGACCCTTCCACCGGCGGCTATGAGGCCCTCTTCGACAAGTCCGCGGGCTTCACCGGCAAGTACCCCAAGTATTCCCAGGACCTTATCCCCAGGGCCGCCGCAAAGACCGAGCAGGGCTGGACCATTGAATTCCTCATCTCCAAGGACGTCATCCGTCGCGGTGAACTCCGCCCTGGCCGCATTATCGGCTTTACCCTCTCCTGCTGCACCGGCTCGCATATCTACTACTACTGGTCTTTCCATCACGAGCTCAGGACCTCCGAAAGCCCTCACACCTGGGGCGACATCATGCTCCTCGGTTCCGATGCCGCTCTTTCCCTGGTCGATGAGGAAAACAAGGAAGTGAAGGCCGCTGTCTTCGCCGGTGAAGCCCTCCGTATACGCGTCGAAGACGGCGACATGAACCTCGACGGCAGGCTCAAGGATCGCCTGCGCGTCAACGTTTCCGCGTCCTCCGGCGATTACGAGCAGGTCGTCCTCGAAGAGACCGACCTGGCTTCCGGCGTCTTCCTCGGCTCCATTCTTACACGCCCCAGTCTCGGCTCCCCTGCTCCCAACGTCCTCGACGTCTTCGAAGGCGAAGATATCAAGGTCGAATACATCGACCAGGCGCAGGCTTTCGGCGAAAGGGATGTCCGCATTACTCAGACCTTCAAGGTCACTTCCGCAGGCTCAGGCTTCGCGGCCCGCTGATTCCCCTCTGCGGGTCCGGTGTATGGAGTTCCTGGTTCCTTCCCCGGGCGCCATATTCCCGCAAAAAAGCCCCCTCATTTGTGTTGCATTGCCGCGCGGCGGGCGTAATATGCGCTTGTTCCCGCCTTTTCGAAAGGATTTGCATCATGGCAAAGACCCTCAAGATCGGTTTCATCGGCTCAGGCGGTATTGCAGGCACCCACATGAAACACCTCTCCCAGGTCGACGGCGTTGTCATCGCGGCCGCTTCCGACGTCAGCCGCAGGGCGCTCGACAACGTCAGGCAGACCTACGGCGTTGAGCGCACCTTCACCGACTGGAAGGAAATGCTCCGCAAGGTCAAGGATCTGGACGCAGTCAGCGTCTGCACTCCCAACAGCCTTCATCTCCAGCCTACGCTCGACGCCCTCAAGGCCGGCAAGCACGTCCTCGTCGAAAAACCCCTCGCCATGAACGCACGCGAGGGCCAGCGCATGGTCGATGCCGCCAGGAAAGCCCGCCGCATCCTCATGATCGCCTTCCAGTGGCGTTTCACTCCCGCCGCACAGGCTGTCAGGAAACTCGTCGCACAGGGCGCTCTCGGCGATATCCTCTACGTCCGCTGCCAGGCGCTCCGCCGCCGCGGCATCCCCAACTGGGGCGTCTTCGGCCGCAAGGATCTCCAGGGCGGCGGCCCCATGATCGATATCGGCGTCCACATCATGGAACAGGCACACTACGTCATGGGCAAGCCCGTGCCCGTCGCAGCCACCGGCGCCGTCCATACCTACCTCGGTAACCGCAAGTCCCAGGCCCTCTGCAAGTGGGACCACTGGGACTACAAAACCTACACCGTCGAAGACCTCGCCGTCGGCATGGTCTCCTTCGACAACGGCGCCCGCCTCACCATCGAAGCCAGCTTCGCCGCACACATCGAGCACGATGTCTTCAACGTCCAGTTGATGGGTACCAAGGGTGGGGCCACTCTTGATCCCGTCAAGGTCTTTACCGACCAGAACGGCCTGATGGTCAATATCGAGCCCGCATTCGTTGGTAACTGGGATGCCTTCAAGTACAAGATGGAACACTTCGTCGATTGCGTGCGCGGCGATGCCGTCTGCGATTCCCCCGCCGAAGACGGCCTCATGGTCCAGAAGATGATCGATGGCGTCTACGAGTCCGCCGCCAAGGGCAGGGAAGTCGTTATCCGCTGATATTTCCCCCGGCTTTGTCCGGGAGCTTCATGCTTGGGAGGAGTAATCATGGCAAGAATAGCTTTCATCGGTGCGGGCAGCCTCGGCTTCACCAGGGGCCTCGTCAGGGACCTTCTCACTTTCCCGCTTCTCAAGGATTCCACTCTCGTCCTCATGGATATCCACAAGGAACGCCTTGATTTCGCACGCCGCAACGTCGAGAAGATCGTCCAGCTCGGCAATTATCCCGCCAAGGTTGTTGCCACCACCGATCGCAAGGCGGCCCTCAAGGGTGCCGACGCCGTCCTCGTCACCATCCTCGCCGGCGACGTCGATACCTGGCAGTGGGATATCAGGATCCCCAATAAGTACGGTGTCAGCACCTGTATCGGCGACACGCGCGGGCCCTCCGGTGTCTTCCGCGCCCTCCGCACCATCCCTGTCATGGTCAGTATCTGCAGGGACATGGAAAAGCTCTGCCCGGGTGCACTCCTCCTCAACTATACCAACCCCATGGCCATGCTCTGCCGCGCCATGCAGCGTGAAACCTCCATCGTCTCCTCCGGCCTCTGCCACAGTGTACAGGGTACCGCACGTATGCTCGCTTCCTGGCTCAAAGTCCCTTACGATCAGCTCGTCTACACCTCCGCCGGCATCAACCACCTTTCCTGGTATGTCCGCCTGGAACACAAGGGCAAGGACCTCTATCCCAGGCTCCGCAAAGTCGTCTCCTCAGATAGCAAAGTCTATAACCACGAGCAGGTCCGCAACGAAATGTTCCTTCATCTCGGCTACTACGTTACCGAGTCTTCCGGCCATAACTCCGAATACAACTGGTGGTTCCGCAAGCGCCCCGACCTCATCAGGAAATACTGCACTTCCGGCTCTGGCTGGAACCCCGGCAGGGAAGCCTACATTCTCGATGAGTACCAGAGCCGCAAAAAGACGTGGCGCAGGATCATGCGCGATACCCTCAAGCAGCCCATCAACCTCGAACGCGGCAACGAATACGCCTCTTCCATTATCAACGCCTGGATGGGCGGCGAAATGTTCGAATTCAACGGCAATGTCCCCAATACCGGGCTCATCGACAACCTCCCACGCAACGCTTGCGTCGAAATACCCGTCGTCGCCTCCCGCCACCGCCTCAAACCTACCTACGTCGGTCCCCTTCCTCCACAGTGCGCCGCACTCGACAATATCAGTATCGCCGTCGAAGAAATGGCCGTCGAAGCCGCTCTTACCGGCGACCCTGAACTCGTCTTCCGCTCCATCTGCTACGACCCCCTTACTGCCGCCGTCCTCTCACTTGCGGAAATCCGCAGGATGGTTCGCGATATGTTCGCAAAGAACCTCAAGCACCTTCCGCAGTTCAAGAAGCTCGCCTCCTGGAAATAGCCGTAGTCCGCTTTCCGCTGCGCGGCTCCTCCCGGGGGCGTTTGTATGGCCGGTAATGGCCTTGGCTTCTCAGGCGCGGGCCCGGACTTCCCACGCGCACCCGTGCGAAGAAGAGCCGCCGATGCAGTGAGAATGGGTCCCGTAACTCGTCGGAACTGCATCGGGCGACTCCCGGTGTCGAACACCTCCTGAAAATAGCCGCCGCACCTGTCCCACCGTTTCATCCCTAGGCTCTCCGGCCCCTCTTTTCGTTTTTCACGTTTTTTCGCGAAACTTTTACCTCCGGCCGGTGTCTATATATAATAACAGGGCGCATGGGCGCCCGGGAGAAGCCACTTGGGCGACATTTCCGAAAGACCTACTGATCCTGGCGACAGCCCTGATGCCCGCACCATCGGCCAGTACCGCATCATCTCCGAAATCGGCCGCGGCGGCATGGGTGTCGTCTATAAGGCCAAGGATCCGGTCCTTGACCGCCCCGTCGCCATCAAGCTCCTTTCCCCGAGCCTCGCAAAGGACGACAGCTTTGCTCGCCGTTTCATACGCGAAGCGCGCGCCGTCGCACGTCTCGACCACCCCGGCATCACACAGGTCTACCAGGCCGGCAGGGGCAAGGGCAGCCTCTATATCGCCATGCAGTATCTCGATGCGCGTCCCCTCTCTTCCATCATTGCTGAAGAAGGCCCTCTACAGGTCAAGTACGCGCTTTCCATCGTCAAGCAGGTCGCCTCCGCTCTCCACCACGCCCACGAAAACGGCATTATCCATCGCGATATCAAGCCCTCCAATATCCTCGTGGACGACCAGGGGCGCGCACGCGTCACCGATTTCGGCCTCGCCAAGCAGCTCGAATCCTCCGGCGAAAAACTCACCAACACCGGCAACTACCTCGGCACACCTGACTACTCCTCCCCCGAACAGTGCGAAACCGCTGAACTCGACCGCCGCACCGATATCTATTCCCTCGGCGTCGTTCTCTATGAAATGCTTTCCGGAGATGTCCCCTTCAAGGCCGATACTCCCTTCAAACTCTTCGAAAAAATCATCTACGAAGAACCCAGGCCCATTACCTCACATGTCCCCGGCATTCCCAGGGAAGTCGCCAAGCTCGTCAACTCCATGATGGCCAAGAACCGCGACGACAGGTACCCTGACTGCGCCGAAGTCGTCAAGGATATCGAGCGTATCGAAAAGGGCGAAAAACTTACCACCCGCCGCCGCTCCCGTGTCCCCCGCCGCCGCCCCTCCACTTCAAACCTCCGTACCGCCGCCGCCGTCGTTTCCGTCGCCGTCGTCGCCGCTCTCGCCCTCTGGTACTTCAACAGCCTCTCCGTCGTTTCCCCGGGGCCTGAACCTCTGGATACCACCCCCGTCGAACACGGCGTCTCCTCTCCGGCCGAACGCCGGGTCATCGTCGTCAGGGATTTCGTCAACTCCACCGGTTCCCCATCTCTCGACTGGCTCCGCGTCGGCATCGCCGACATGCTTATCACAGACCTTTCATCATGTGATTTTCTCGAAGTCATGGGCAGGGAAAAAGCTCCGGGGACGCGCCCCGATATAGAACTCACCGGCTCCTATGCCGAAGCCGGCGGCCGCATCCGTGTCATCGTCCAGATGCTCGACCGTGAAGGCGGCACGGTCATCAAGGCCGTGAAGGCCACCGGCGCCGAAGACGAAGTCTTCTCCCTCATCGACTCCCTCAGCACCGAGATCCGCTCCAACCTCGAAACTCTCCTCTCTCAGCGCCTCAACCGCTCCCTCCGTTTTGCTTCTTCCGGCGGCGTCGCCTCGCGCCTCGTTGCACAGGCCCCTCCTGCTCCCGAGTCCCTCAAGCGTTCCGGCTCTTTCGGCGCCTCCGGCTCCGGCGCCGCTTACCGTGAACGCGCCAAGTACGAACGCTCCCTCTCTTTGAGCTCTGCCAGAAGGTCTGCTGATGCCGCCACCGCCGAAAAGAAAAAGGCCGGCGCTTCCCTCCAGGACCTCCTCGGCGACAAGCCCGGCCTCGTAGGTGGCGCACCTCCTCCCGCTCCTCAGGCCCCGGCGGCGACTGCTCCCGTGACCGCCGCCAATGCCGTCCCCGCTCCTGAAGCTGATTCCAAGATGCGGGAAGCCGCCCTTGCCGATATCGATGAACTGCTTGCTGCCAAGACTGTCGGCGACTCCCTGCCGTCCGAACGCTCCGAAGGTGCCGCTCCCGCCGAACCCGAAATGGCCGTCGGCGCGCTTGTCGCCGATGCCGGCTGGTCCGCCGACAAGCTCGAAGCCGAACAGCAGACGAACCGCCCCTTGGCCCCCCGCGGCAAGTCCGACGCCGCTATGCTCCGCGACAATGCTGCCGATGTCCCTGCGGGCGCCGGTCTCGCCGACGAAGCGGCCGGATCTTCCGACAGATCCAGAGCCGTAGTCGCCCAGGCGCGCAAGGCCGCTCCGGGAACCGACGGCCGGTATGAAGCCGCCGAATCGCGCGGCAGGCAAGCCGCTCCGGCTAACCCGCTCTTCCGGGCGGTGAAGGCGCGCTATACCGCACGGCTGATTCTTCAGAGCGATTCGTCCGACGCATCGATTACCAGGGCGCTCGAGCTTCTCCGCTCCGCCCGGGATCTTGCTCCTTCGCTCGTCGGCATAGACGAAGAAATCTCTTCGCTCGAAGCCCGTCTCGGCGCCGAATAAGCCTTCCCGGCCGTCTACATGGATGGGGGCGTTGTCACGGGCGCCACGGGGCTTGAAGTCTCCGCAGGTTCGGGCGGCCTTTTTTCTATGACGAAAGTTCCCCGCCCACTGGCCGGTGTTATCATCGGCAGGTTTTCGACCACCCCTTCCGCACGGTACTGCCAGTTTCCCTCCCGCACGAACTGCCCCGGTATGACCGCCATCCAGTAGCCGTGCTGCGTCGGCTGGAGCTGAAGAGTTATCTCGCCGGGCATCCACGGCGCCAGGTACTTGAACTCCACCGACTGTATCGGGAACTTCCCCGCGTGGTAGGTTATCGTCAGGGGTTCTCCGGCGTAAGTCTTCTTGATGTCCAGGCGTATGGTTTTGGCTATCAGCTGGCTTCTTGTCAGGACCTGCACCCTGTAGGGGTTAGCCAGCGTTCTCAAGGGTACGACGGTCCCGGCCTTGTTCACGTTAATGAAGTATTCTATCGTTTTTCCCGCCACGGAAAGGCTTGCCGGGAGCTGCGCCGATACGAAGTTTCCCGCCGCCGACATCTGCATCGCCTGGTAGTCGACTTCCCCCATCGTCCGGTAGTACAGCGTACCTGATGCGGGTTGTCCGGGGGGCACGTCCACGTGGACTTCAAGAGGCAGGGCCTGTCCTTCTTCGACGTAGAGGTAAGTCCTGTGGGTCACTCCCGTCCCGCAGCCTCCCGCAGCCATGATCGCCCCGGTAGCCGCCACCGCAAGTACTACCTTCCGTATCCGCAGCATCACATCCTCCAGTCCCGGGCCGTTCCCTTGCCCGTTCCCCATAAGCATACAGGGAGTGCCTGCGCTCGGCAAGTCGCCGCGCTCCGGTTTGCCCGGCCGGTTTTCACGATCTGAGCTTCGATACGGCGCTCCATGCGGTAGAATGCCTTCAGCGAAGTATGCCTGCAGGGAGCCGTCCAGTGAAGACGCTTTTCATAGGCAACAGCTACACCATGTGCAACGACCTCCCGTCCCTTTTCGCCGGGCTGGCAGTTGCCGGCGATATTGACCCGGCTGCTTCGTCGGGTGTTTCCGCATCCGGCGGAAAGAACCTGAAGTGGCACTGGCATGACGGTCCCGCGCGTTCCGATATCGAATCCGAACACTGGGATACCGTCGTGCTGCAGGACCACAGCATGGCGGCGCTGGAAGCCCCCGAATCGCTGGCGGAGTACGGGGGGCGCTTTGTGGAATTGATCCGATCGCATGGAGCGGCAGCCGTGTTTTACGTGACGTGGGCGAGGGAATACGCTCCGGAAACACAGAGCGCGATAACCGCCGCTTACGCTTCGGTGGCGCAACGGACGGGCAGTTCCGCCGCCCCCATCGGCCCGGCCTGGCAGAACGCAATCGCCGCCGGCGGCCCGAGACTCTACGTGGATGACCACAGCCACCCCAGTTTGGCCGGGACATACCTTGCCGCCTGCGTCTTCGTCGCAACCGTATACGGGTGTGATAAGAAACTCCTTTCCACCACAGGAATTGCAGCTCCGGAAACCGGCGGAATGCTTTCCGAACGGGATTCGGTTTTGCTGCAGCGGGTTGCCTGGGAAACCGTCAGGACCTGAGTCCCCGGGCGAAGCCCCAATAAGTAATTGACAAAACGAAGCCAATCCATAACAGTATATCGCCATACCTAACACCCCATACGACAAAGAGTTCCCAAGGCGGTGTTGCAAAAACCGACACGACACAAAAATGCACTTTTCGACGCAATTCGACGCG
>JAFGGJ010000055.1 GCA_016930595.1 Planctomycetota bacterium | reverse complement strand
GAGCGGAGGGGGCGAGGCGGGAGGGCATCCGGGACGGGGAAGCGGAACAGGTTGTCGTATAAGGCGTTACAGTGTCCGGAGAGGGGTATTGGGGATAATTCCGCGTGTTACCGGGGAGGCCCGGGGGCGGTAGAAACCACAGAGGAACATATTTCTTGACAAGACATATCACATCGTGCAGAATGTGTGCGGATATGCACAGGTGATACGGGCCGAACAGGTGGAGGTGAAAGATGGCGAAGAAGGTCAGCCAGAAGGAGATAGCGAGCCGACTGAAGCTGGACCGGACGACGGTTACGAAGATATTGAACCGCGACCCGAACTATTCGGCGAGTCCGGGGACGAGGGAGAGGGTGTTCAAGGCGGCGGAGGAACTGGGGTACGATTTTGCGAGCATAAGGCGGCCGTTCCGGAGGGAGTACGGGAGGAAGGTGATAAACGCCGAGGCGGGGATGAAGATAGCGCTGGAGGACGGGACGGTATTCGACGAGGGGACGTGCCTGCTGAGGAACGTGAGCGTGGGAGGGGCGCTGCTGGCGCGGCTGAGTCTGACGAAGATGGTGCTGCCTCTGGTTAACTTCACGATAATGCTGAGCATGCCGTGGCAGGAGGGGGAGGAGGAACTGGTGGGGGAGTGCGAGGTGGTGAGGCTGGCGGAGGCGACGGACACGGGCGAGCCGGAACTTGGGGTGAGGTTCGTGAACCTGACGTTTACGGACAAGCAGCGGCTGAGGAAGTTTGCGGCCGGGAAGACCGGCGGGGCGTAGAGTGGGGCGGCCGGGGGACGTCCGGGGGGTGCTTCCGGCGCTGGCGCTGGCGGCGGCGGTGTGCGCCGCGGCGTTGGGGGGCGAGGAGGGCGGGGACGGGAAGGCGGGCGCGGGGCGCAAAGAGGGCGAGCCGGGGTACATCACGGAGCTGGTGTTCCTGGGGCGGATGGAGGAAGCCGGGCGGCTGTCGGCGGGGATGCTGGAGCGGCAGGGGGACGATCCTGAGGGCGCGAACGGGGGGGACCTGTATTTCTACGTGCAGGGTCTTGTCGGGAGCGGGAAGCTGGAAGAGGCGGACCGGTTTTCGGCGGAGGCGGCGAAGCGGTACCCGGACGCGCCGATGGTGCGGGTAACGAGGCTGTCGGTGCTGCGGGCGCTGGGGCGGGAGAAGGAAGTCTACGACGAGACGGGGTGGTTCTTCAATTTCTATAACCGGAAGCTCTGCGGCAAGAAGGACGCCGATCCCGTGGCGCTGAGCTGCGTGGCGGAAGCGGTGCAGCACGAGAACACCGACAGTGCGAAGCAGGCGTTCGGGATACTGACGAAGGTGGTGAACGAGGGCAGGCCGGAGTTCATGCCGGCGAGATACTGGCTGGCGGGGCTGGCGACGGAGAGATACCACTGGGAGTACGCGGCGAAGGCGCTGGACGACCTGCTGAAGCAGGATCCGGGGCACACGTATGCGAGGCTGATGAGGGCGGAGCTGCTGATAGCGCGCGGCAGGTACGACGCCGCCGAGAGCGACGTGGAGGAGGTGATAAAAAGGGCGGAAGGGACGGCGGAGGCGTATGCGATCCGCGCGGAGATAGCGTACGCCGAGGAGGACATGGAGGCGCTTGCGGCGGACGTCGGGAGGGCGCTGGAGAGGAACCCGTTGTCGTTGAGGGCGCTGGCGCTGAAGGCGGCGATGGCGACGGAGGAGGGGAAGGGATACGCCAGGGAAGAGGAACTGGCGGCGCGGTACGGGAAACGGCAGGCGGAGTTCTACCACATGCTGGCGAAGGCGGTGGCGCGCCGCAGGCGGCTGCAGGAGGCCCTGGATCTGGAGCGCAAGGCGATAAGGGTGGATGCGAGGTACCAGCCTGCGTACTACGAGGCCGGGGTGAGCCTGCTGAGGCAGGGGGAAGAGAAGAAGAGCTACGAGGTGCTGAAGCAGTCGTACAAGCTGAACCCGTTCAACCTGTGGGCGTACAACATGCTGCAGATGCTGGACAGGCGGTTCGTTGCGGACGAGATGGCGGACGTCGAGGGCGGGGCTTTCGTGATAAGGCTGCCGAAGGAGGAGGCGGCGGTATACGGGCCGCTGATGAAGAGGCTGTGCGAAGAGATGATCCCTGAGTACGAGGGGAAGTACAAGGTGAAGCTGAAGGGGCCGGCGGAGCTGAACGGACGGCTGCTGCTGGCGGTGATGCCGGACCACGACGATTTTTCGGTCAGGTCGGTGGGGACGCCGAACCTGGGGGCGCTGGGGGTGTGTTTCGGGCAGACGGTGACGATCCCGTCGCCGAGGGACTACAGGGCGCGCATGGGCGAGGTGAACTGGCGGGTGGTGATGAGGCACGAGACGTCGCACGCGTACACGCTGCAGCTTTCGGACTACCGGGTGCCTAGGTGGCTGACGGAAGGCATGGCGATGCACGACGAGGGGCTGCCTGAATACGAGTGGGACAAGATGCTGGCGTATGCCCGGCACGGCGGGGAGGACATAAGCCTGACGGCGCTGAACAGGTATTTCGGGCGGCCCGAGGGGCGGAGGGACGTGGAGCTGGCGTACGCGGTGAGTTATTTTGCGACGTGGTGGATAATGCGGAAATGGGGAGAGGACGTACCGTACAAGATGACGGTTGCGTACGGCAAACACGGGATAGGGGCGCACGAAGAGGTGATGAAAGAGGTGGTGGGGATAAGCGTGGAGGAGTTCGAGAAGGGGCTGAAGGAGGAACTTGAGAAATACGTGGACCGGGAAGTGCCGCTGCTGCCGCCGGTATCGGAGAAGATGCTGGATGAGGCGGCGGAGAGGCTGAAGGGTAAGGCGACGGACCTGGAGGCCCTGACGACGCTGGTGAGGGGTCTTTACGCCAACGGGGACGTGGAGAAGGCGGATGCCCTGCTGGAGAAGGCGCTGGAGGCGCATCCCGGCGACCCGGTGCTGGCGGCGATGCGGGCGCAGAGGCACCTGGACGAAAAGGATCCTGAGGCGGCGGCGAAGCTGCTGGCCGGGAGCGTGAAGAAGGCGGAGAAGGCGCGTTTCTGGAACCTGTTCCTGGCCGGGATCGCGGAATACCAGGCGGGGCGGCCGCGGAAGGCGGCAAAGCTGCTGGAGGCGGCGGAGAGGAAATGTCCGCACTGCATAGGGGACGCCAACCCGGCGCGGGCTTCGCTGAGGCTGGTGCTGGCGAAGGCGCTGGCGGCGGACGGGAAGGAAAAGGAAGCGATAGAGGCGCTGAAAAGGGAGATGGCGCACACGAACACGAGCCTGGAGGCGGCGAAGTACCTGGAGGAGCTGGCCCGCGGCCGGGGGGACGTTGCAGCGAGGCTCACGGGGCTGGACAGGATAGCGGACGTGGACCCGTTCGACGGGGGAGCGCGGCTGCGGCGGTCGGAGGCGCTGCTGGCGGCGGAGAGGCGGGAGGAGGCGTTCGAGGAGGCGAGGGCGGCGAGCGTGCTGGAAGAAGACAGCCCGAGGAGCCTGGCGGCCATGGTGCACGCCGGGGCGGCGATGGGGAAGGCGATACCGAAGGAGACGGCGGAGGCGGCGCTGTCGGCGTACAGGCGGCTGGCGGCGACGGCGCCGGCGGACCGTGCGCTGGAGGATCACCGGAAGGACCTGGAGACTTTCAAGGAGAGAGCGAATGGTGAGTGAGACGGAGATATTCGGGGAGAGCTGGGATGAGACGGGACAGGAGGAGGCGGAGGCGGTGCACGTGGTGCCGTCGAGCGCTCCGACTCTGCAGGCGGAGCGGCCCAGGGGGAGCGCGCTGGGGAGGTTCGTGTCGCGTGCGCTGATGGTGCTGGGGGTGCTGTTCCTGGTGAACGTGGCGGTGAGCGTTGTGATAATGGCGGTGAAGGGGCCGGCCGCGCTGATGGGAGGCGGGGGGATAGAGAAGCACGTGGTGAGGGAAGGGGATCCGAAGAGCGTGATAGCGATAGTGCCGCTGCACGGGTTCATAGAAGCCGGGGATTACATGGGGAAGGGGGCCGCCGCGGGATTTCTCGACAAGCTGAAGGCCCTGGAGAAGGAGAGCAACCTGAAAGCGGTGATCGTGTCGGTGGATTCTCCGGGCGGCGGGGCGACGATGAGCGACGTGGTGCACCACAGGCTGGGGGACGTGAAGGTGCCGAAGGTGGCGCTTCTGGGGAACCTGGCGGCGTCTGGGGGGTACTACGTGGCGGCCGGCTGCGACAGGATAGTGGCGCATCCGACGACGATAACGGGGTCGATAGGCGTGATAATGCAGTTTCCGCAGGTCAAGGGGCTGATGGACAAGGTGGGGCTGGACGTGGTGACGGTGAAGAGCGGTCCGCACAAGGACCTGCTGAGCATGTACCGCAGGCCCGACGACGAGGAGATGGCGATACTGCAGAAGACGGTGGACGCCGTGTATGGGAGGTTCGTGGACGTGGTGAGCGCCGGGAGGAACATGGAGGTCGAGAAGGTGAAGGCGCTGGCTGACGGCAGGGTGTTTGCGGCGGCGGACGCCCTGGACGCCGGACTCGTGGACGCGATAGGATACCGTGAAGAGGCGATAAAAGTGGCGGAGGAACTCGCCGGAGTGAGCGACGCTATGGTAGTCGAGTACGGTACCCGCGCGAGCATCATGAACATGATAGGGTTCGACGCCGGGGGGGGGGATCCGCTGTCGGCGGCGGCGGCCCGTATGCTGAACGTGGAGGGGCCGATGTACATCTACAGGGGGCCCGCGTATTGAACGGGAGTCCGTGCGGAGCGGGGACGGGGGCCATGGGCGTCCTGAAGGGGCTGGCCGAGGGAGCGCTGAACCTGGTGTATCCGCCGAAGTGCATATACTGCGGGTCGGCCGGGGGCGTGGATGCTTCGAGCGGGCTGTGCGCGCTGTGCCTGTCGGCGGAAGAGACGTTCGGCGACGACGAACTGCTGTGCGAGAGGTGCGGGTATCCCCTGGAAAGCGCTGCGGACCGCGCCGAGCGCGGGGGGTGCAGACACTGCGAACACGTGGCTTACCGGTTCACGTACGCGGCATCGGCGAGCCGGTACGAGGGCAGGGTGAGGGAGATGATCAGGCGGTACAAGTACGGGGCCATGCTGCAGGTTGCTGGACACTTTGCGGAACTGCTGTCGAGGGCGTACGGTAGGTCGGCGTTTTTCGGGAAGGCGGGGACGGTGGTGCCGGTGCCTCCGGCGGGAGCCAGGAGGAGGACCCGCGGTTACGACCCGGTGGGGATATTTGCGGAGAAGTTCGCCGAGGCGGAGGGGATGGAGTACCGTCCGGAGGCGATAGGCCGGGCGAAGGATACGCGGCCGCTAGCCGGACTGTCCGCCGGTGAAAGGAGGGCGGAGACGGCGGGGGCGTTCGCCGGTGCGGCCGGAAGCGTGGAGGAAGGGGCGGGCGTCATCCTGGTGGACGACATCATCACGACGGGGGCGACGATGGACGACGGCGCCCGTGCGCTGAAACAGGCGGGAGCGGGCAGGGTGTACGCCCTGAGCGTGGCGAGGGACGTCCTGTAGGACGGCGGGCGCGGTGCGGGGAAGGAAGACGGGGACGGCGGGGGGCGGGGGGACGTGTATAATGGGCGGAACAGCAGTGGCCCGGAGAACTGGAGCCGAAACGGGATGCCGGAAGACAAGAGACCGTCGTGGGAGGAGTATTTTCTTTCGATAGCGGAGTACGTGAGCACGCGTTCGACGTGCCTGAGGCGCAAGGTGGGGGCGGTGCTGGTGCGGGACAAGAGGATACTTTCGACGGGATACAACGGAGCGCCCAAGGGGGTGCCGCACTGCATAGACCTCGGCTGCATGCGCCAGGAACTCGGTGTGCCGTCCGGCGAAAGGCACGAGCTGTGCCGTGCGCTGCACGCTGAGATGAACACGATAATCCAGGCGGCGATATACGGGGTATCGACGGAGAAGAGCACGCTCTACTGCACGACGATGCCGTGCAGCCTGTGTGCGAAGATGCTGATAAACGCCGGCGTCGCGGAAATAGTGGCGAAGGCGGGATACCCGGACGAGCTGGCCAAGAAGCTGCTGGATGAAGCCGGGGTGCCGTACCGGATAATCGAGAAGGAAGCGGGCTCGAAGCAGGAGCCGCTGGATCTGCCGCAGGAATAAGGATACGGAAGGCCGAGAGATGGCGTTGGTGATAAATAACGTGAAGCCGGTCATCCCCGGCGAAGCGGTAAGGGACGGGGCGGTGCTGGTGGACGGCGGGAAGATCGCGGGAGTGGGGGGGGCGGAGATGAAAATCCCCGCCGGGGCGGAGGTGATAGACGGGGAAGGAGGATACCTGGCGCCGGGGTTTGTCGATCTGCACTGCCACGGGGGCGCGGGATACGACCTGACGAGCGGACGGTACGACGCCGCGGCGGAAGGATTCAGGACGGACGAGGAGACGCGGAGGAAGGGGCCGGCGGAGATAAGCCGTGCGCACGCGAAGCACGGTACGACGACGCTGCTGCTGGGGACGATAGCGGCGCCGATCGGGGAGATAAAGGCGTCGCTGGAGGGGCTTGCGGAGAACATCGGGGCGGTGGAAAACGGGGGCAGACTGGAAGGGGCGTACTGCGAGGGAACGTTTCTGAAGGAGCAGGCGTACGCGGGAGCGCAGAGCGAGAAATATTTCCGGGAGCCTGACATTGCGCTGTTCGAGGAGCTGAACGAGGCGGCCGGGGGGACGATCCGTGTGGTGACGGTGGCCCCGGAGTACGGGGAGCCTGCGATAAGGCTGATAAGGCACCTGAGCGAGAGGGGCGTGGTGCCTGCGACGGGGCATTCGGCGGCGCGCTACGCCGAGACGATGGCGGCGATAGACGCCGGGATGCGGCTGGCGACGCACTATTCGAACGGGCCGATATTCACGACTTTCAAGCCTCCCGGGGGAGCGATGGAGGCGATAATGGAGAGGGAAGAGGTGGTCCTGGAGCTGATATGCGACGGGTACCACATAAACCCTCGGTACGTGATGGACTTTCTGGGGGCGCGCGGGCTGAAGGCGGCGCTGATAACGGACGCGATGCCTCCCGTGGAGGCGGCCGGGATAAAGGGATTCGTGATAGGCGACAAGCGCGGTGTGATGAGCGACGACGGGGGGGTGCTGCGGCTGGAGGGGACGGAGTTCACGCTGTTCGGCAGCATACTGACGATGGACCGCGCGGTGGCGAACGTGGCGAGGTGGCTGGCGGGGAACCATCCCGGGGTGTACACGAGGGGCGTATTCGACGAGGCGCCGACTTTCGGGGAGGCGCTGGCGCATGCCGTGAAGATGGCGACGGAGATTCCGGCGGGGGTGCTGGGACTGAAGGACAGGGGGAGGCTGGAGAAGGGGAAGCTGGCGGACATGGTGCTGCTTGACGGGGAGCTGGCGGTAAGGAAGGTCTTCGTGGGAGGCAGGGAGACGGCGGTTGGCTGAAGACGGCCGGCACGGCGGGATAGCGGCATACGCGGCGTACGCGATGCTGAGACTGCTGGGGTGGCTTCTGGGCATGCTGCCGTACGGGACGGCGCAGCGTGTGGGCGGTGCGCTGGGCCGCGTGACGGCGTTTTTCGACCCCGGACACGTGAAGCGTGCGGCGGGGAACATCCGGGCGTCGCTGGGTGTGGAAGAGGACGAGGCGAGGCGCATCGCCCTGAAAGTCTACAGGCACATCGGGAAGGTGGCGGCGGAGTTTTTTCAGCTTGCGCGTATGAAGAACGAGGAGGAGTTCCGCGTGCGTGCGGTGCTGGACAGCAGCGGAGAACTCAGGACATACTTCGACGCCGGGAAGGGCGTGGTGGTGCCCACGGGGCACATGGGGAACTGGGAATACTGCGGGCAGATGACGGCGGTGGAGGGGATGCCGCCGGGGAGCATAATCAAGCGTTTCAGGAACCCGTACATAGACGCGTACGTGGAGCGGGTGCGGAAGAAGTGGGGCCTGGCGCCGATCGAGAAGTCGAAGAAGGGGGTGGTGGAAGCGGTGAGACGGGTGAGGTCGGGGGCGGTGATGGCGATAATGAGCGACCAGCACGCCGACGAGGGGATAGAGGGGACGTTTTTCGGGAGGGAATGCAGGACGGTGGACACGGCGGCGAGGATAGCGTTGAAGGCGGGGGCTCCGATGGTGCCCGTGACGAGCTACCGGAGGGAGGACGGGAAGCACGTGCTGGTGGTATGGCCGGAGATAGACCGGCCGGAAGGAGTGGAAGACGAGGGGGAGGCGGCGCGCCTGATGACGCAGAGGATGAACGAGGTGTTCGAAGAGGCGATAAGGGAGCATCCCGAGCAGTGGCTGTGGGCGCAGAGGCGGTGGAGGCAGGTCCCGATGAATGAAAAGGACGGCCGGGTGCGATAAGCGGCCGTGTCAGGGGGATGCGGAGGCTGCCGGAGGGGCGGGGGCGGGGGTGCCGGGACGTGGGGCGTTTCGGGTGTCGCCGTGGAGCGAGAGCAGCGCGACGCCGGCGAGAACGAGGGCGGCCGAAAGGGCCTGAGCACGCGTCCAGCGTTCCTTGAGCGTGAATCGAGCCAGGGCGGCGGTCAGGAGGATGTTGACCGAGTAGACGGCGCCGGCGGGGCCCGGGTCGAGGTGTTTGAGGGCGACGAAATAGAGCGTGTTGCCGACGCCGAAAAGGAGCATGCCGGAGAAGGCGGCGAGGAGGAGGTCTTTCTTGGAGAAAGCCCTGCGTTCGGGGGGTTCAAGGCGCCAGGTGGCGAAGGTGAGGACGCCGAAGAAAACGAGGGCGGGGATATGCTGGAGCATGTTCATTTCGCAGGGGGGGATAATGTTTTCGGTGCGGACCCAGCGCCAGATGAGATGTCCGACGGCCTGGATGACTGCGGAGATGGCGACCATGGCGATGGCGAGACGGGGGAGTTTTTTGCCGGGGTTCGAGGCATCCCTGTTGAAGAGGGCGAAGCCGGAGGCGCCGGCAGTCGCCAGAAGGACTCCTGCAAGCTTGACGAAGCTGAACGTGCCGAGGGCCAGGGGTATGGAGAGGACGAAGGCGACGGCGGGGTAGGTCTGGAAGATGGGGCGGTTGACGTTTACCGGTAGGACGCGCAGGGCCTTGTAGGCGAGCACGTTCACGAGGCCGGGCCAGACGAGGCCGCCGAGCGCGAAGGCGACGAGGAAGAAGAGCGAGGGGGACTGTGATTCCTGTCTGCCGAGAACAATGGTGAGGGGGACGAGGAGGACGAGGGCGCCGAAGGATCTTGCGGCGAGCAGGAGGTAGAGCGGGAGGCGCGGAATGACGGCCTTGGCGATGTTCATGCTCACCGCCAGGAGACAGGCGGAGCAGAGGACAAGCATGACGCCCTGGATGTGAGGGTCCATGGTATCTCCCGGCGGGGATGATAGCCTGAGCGGCGGCAGGTTCAAACGGAAAAGAAAAATGGCGCGCCCTAAGGGATTCGAACCCCTAATCTCCTGATCCGTAGTCAGGTGCCTTATCCAATTAGGCTAAGGGCGCACCAACTCATGGAAGTATACATCAAGCGTTACCGGAGGTCAAGTCGCCGGAGGGACGTGATTCCCGCGTAAAACCATCAAGGATGCCGTCGGCTTCGGCGGAGTCCCAGTCTTCGACGGGTGGGACGTAGTCCTTTACGCCCTGAACGTAGGGGCAGTCAGCGGGGAGGATGCCCATGCGGATGGCGGCGGAGACGGTCTTGCAGGAAGGATTGAGCTGGAAGCGGCGCTCGTAGATCCTGCAGAGCATGGTGGAAGTGTCGAGGAACCTGCAGTAATCCTGCATGTAGACGACGCGTCGGCCGACGAGGACCTTGCGGCGGCAGCACTTGCCGCACTTGCGGCAGAGGGCTTCGTGGGCTTCGTCCGGGGCGTCGGGGAGGTTCTGCGGGGGCGTCAAGGGAGGTCCCGCCGGGCGGTAGACGCGGTCCCCGTGAGCCGTATGTCGCACAGGTCGCCGGAGGGCGTTAAGGGGCCGCCGTCGATGACGAGGCGCAGCCTGACGGTGCCCGCGGGCAGGGCCGCGGATGCCAGAGCCCACTCGAGGTGGCGGCAGTAGCGTTCAAGGACGAGCGTGGGGGAGCCTGCGGCGTCGAGCGCCCAGAGGGCGATGCCGGCGCCGTCGGTACTGGCGGACCGGATGGATTCAGCCCTGGCCGGGTCGGTCCTGTACCAGAGCTGGATGGAATCGACGGCGGAAACGGGAGCTTCGATTTCCGTGGGCAGGTATTTTATTTCAAGGGTGCTTGGGCCGGTGCCGTCGATGTCTGACGGCTGGACGCGCAGGTAGGGGCCGGGGCCGTGTGGCTCATCCATGTCGATGCTTTTACCCGGCTCGACGAGTTCGACGCGGCCGCGTCCCCACCTCGGGCCGTAGTACTGATTTTCACGGGCGGAAGATGGGTCGGCGTGGCGGCGCAGACGTTTGCCTTGGGAGTCCACGAGTTCTTTTTTGAGGATGAAGGGAGACCCGCGGCTCTGCAGGACAAGCGAGGACAGGTCGGACAGGAGCATGTCCGGCGGCGGTTTTTCGCTCCGGAGGAACTCGCTGGCGGCCAGCTGTTCGTTGTGCAACTGGGAGGCGAGGGCGGTCCCGTCGAAAGACAGGTAACCGTAGCTTTCCGGGTCGTGATGCGAGCGGACGGGGATGCAGCTCTTGCCCGTGTAGGAGCCCGGGTCGTTGTCGCCGAAACCGAGGCTGAGACGGTAGAGGTCGCCCGGGAGGGGAGGAAAGTTGTCGGCCATGAAAAGACCGCGGAAGGGGACTTCGATTTCGGCCGACCAGCCTCTGCCGGGTTCGGCCTGAACCGCGTACTTGAGGCCTTCGATCGAGACGTCCAGGAAGCGGGCTTTTTCGCCCGGGCCGTCCCTGCGGACGATGAAATAGTCGTAGAGCGATCCGGAGGCGTTGAGGCCGATTTCCCAGTAGGAGCCGGCCCGGCCGGTGGGATCGATGAAGACTTCGATGCAGTCGTCTTCCCAGCAGGGGCCGTCGTGGGGGCGTTTAACGCTGACGATGTCGGCGTCGTCGGTCCGGAACGCGAAGAAGACGGCGGAGTAATTCCAGCCGATGCGGACGCTGCAGGAGTCGGAAGTCGGTTTGAGGAGGCCGAAGGGGAGGTCCATTTCAAGGAGGGGGACGTCGGCCCAGGCGAGGTCGTCGAGCCTGCCGTCAATGACCGGCCGGCGCAGCATGTAGCGCGCGGCGACGACATGGCGTTCAGGGGCGGGAGGTTGGGGCGCAACGGGGGCGAGAGGGGATTTTCCAACGTCGCATCCGGCGGAGACAACGAGGGCAAGAAGAACGGCCGCCGCCCGGCAGGATGGTTGTTTCATGGCTTCCTCCCTGCAGACAAGGATAACGGCAAGGGTGCGTGGAGTCAAACGGCGGCGCGGCAATGGACCGGATGGGGACGTTGAAGTGTGCACGGGGCGGGCCCGGGTGTATAATTCCATGAGGAAAGGCAGTGGAGACGATGACCGCCGATGCGGAAAGAAAGGAAGCGCTGCGGAGCATAGCGGAAGTGCTTTCGGCGGTGGGGGATTCGTGGCGGACGGTGCTGGTGCTGAGCGGGCTGAGCAGGTTCGCGGCGGCTTTCCTGGCGCTGACGGCGGCGGCGGGGCTGGCGGAGGCTTTCGTGGGTCTGGGCACGCCGCTGCGGCTGCTGTTCCTGTTCCTGGCGGCGGGGGTGTTTTTCGGCGGGGGGTACGTGTTCCTGATCCGGCCGATGGTAAGGAGTTTTTCGCCGGAGAGGTGCGCGGAGATGCTTTCCGGCAGGGCGGGGCGGGCCGGGGAGGACGTGCTGTCGGCGTGGCAACTGGAATCGAGGCCGCTGGGCAGCAGGGAATTGATCAGGTGGCACACGCGGCGGGTGGCGGAGAAGATAGGCGAAACGGACTGGCTGAAGGCCATAGACCGCGCGCCGATGAGACGCGGCGTGAAGCTGTTCGGCGGGGCGGCGCTTGCGGCCCTGCCGGTGATCCTGTTGCTGGGGCCGGAGTGCATGACGGCGTTCAGGAAGATGGCGAAGCCGTTCAGTTTCGTCCGGAGGGCGGCGAAGGGGATACGCATCAGGACGGTATCGCCGGGGGATTCGGATATCCTGTCGGGGGAAGACGTCCTGGTGAAAGTCACGGCGTGGACGGACGCGCCGGAGATGCCTCCGGGCCGGTTGTTCTATGCGTCGGGGCAGGAGCCCGACGAGATCAAGCGGGTGATGACGGGAAGGAAGCTGGAGACGGGGGAAGTGGAGTACAGCTACCTTGTGCGGTCCGTAACGGCCAACACGAAATACAGGGTCGAGGTGGGGAAGGCGCAGAGCGATCCTTACCGGCTGACGATAATCCCCAGGCCTGAGATCGTGAAGGTGAAGCTGAGGATAACCCGGCCGCGATACACGGGGCTGCCTCCGGTGGAGAAGGAAGGCCCCCACGGCGACTTCGAAGCGCTGGCGGGGTCGAGCGTGTACGTGACGGCGTATTCGAACCAGGATCTTGCGTCGGCTGAGATAGCAGTGGAGAAGGCGGGCGGCGACCCGGTGAAGTATCCAATGGAGCTGCTGGGAGACCTGCGGAGCCCGCGCGGCAGGTTCGACGTGACGGAGAGCACGTGGTATTCGGTGGTGCTGACGAACGCATCGAACAAGACGGCGGCCCATCCTCCGCGTTACCGCGTGACGGCGTTGAAGGACGTTCCCCCGCGGGTCGTCTTTACGGCGCCGGGCAGGGACGTGGTGCTGCCGCTGGGTTCCGACCTTGCCGTTGCGCTGACCGTGTCCGACGACGTTGCGGTGAAGTCGGCGGCGGTGTGCTTCAGGCGTGGCGTGGAGGGCGAGGCGATAGAAGAGCACAGGTTCGAGGGGCTGGAGGGCCGGCGCGAGGCCGCTCTGACGGCGGTACTGACGTTCGACTCCCGCCGGTTTGCCGGCGGAGACGTGCTCACGATCTTTGCCGTGGCGGAAGACGCGATACAGAAGGGGGAAAGCGCCGGGTTCAAGGTGCGCATTGCCGACCCGGCAGCGGTCAGGGAAAAGACGGCGGACTGGATAGAGCACGTAAGGAAGGCGCTGCAGAAAATACTCGACGTGCAGAAGCCCATGCGCGAGGAGACGGACCGGTTTTCGCTGGCGATCCCGACCAGGGGGCAGGCGGCGGGTTTTCTGGAAGGGCTGGAATCGACGCAATTGAAGGTGCGCGAAGACACGATATCGCTGCTGGCGTCGCTGCCGGAAGAGCTGACGGTGCTGTCGGGGCCGAGGGCGTTCCTGGACCGGATATCGAAGGTGGAGGAGACGAGGCTGGTGTCTACGTCGGCGGAGCTGCGGCGCAACTACGAGGCGCTGGAGCGGGACGCCAGAGCGGCTTCCACGCGGTCGGTGGTTGTGCAGCAGGACGCGCTGATCGCCCGCATAGAGTCGTACATGGGGGTGCTGGGGAAGGCGGTGGAAGAGGTGAAGCGGGATGAGCGTGAGGGCGGCGACCTGACGCCGGAGGCGAGAAACAGCCTGAAGGAGCTGAAGGAGAAGCTGGAGCAGTTCGCGGAGGAGCAGAGAAGGGTAATTGACACTACGGCTGACCTGGCGAAGTTCCCGGTGGACGACCTGACCGATGAGCAGAAGAAGGAGCTGGAGAACCTGGCGGCGGCGGAGGATTCGCTGAAGAAGTTCATGGAAGAGGCGCATGCGGATTTTTCACGGCTGCCTGAGCAGGATTTTTCCGATCCGGCTCTGCTGAAGGAATTGAACGAGATCGTAAGCGACGTGGAACTCGCCGCCGACGCCCTTGACCGCAAGGCTACGGAGATCGCCGTGCCGCTGGAGCAGGCGGGGCTGGAGCTGGCCGAGTCGCTGACGACGCACATCGAGAAGTGGCTGCCGGACACGCTCGACAAGGCCAAGTGGATGATGGAGGAACCTCTCACGACTCCCGAGACCCCCATGGCCGAACTCCCCACGGAGCTGGAAGACCTCATAGGCGAGCTCACGCAGACCGAAGACGACATGTCCGAGGAGAACGAGGACGTTACTTCGTCGTGGACGGATTCGATCGACAAGGGAGCGGGCTGGGGCACGGCGGACGGGCCCATAAGCAACATGAGCGCGCAGGGCGTAACGGGCAACCGGTTGCCCAACACGTCGGAAATAGGGGGGCGTTCGGGCGAGGGGCGCACGGGGAAGTCCGTGGGGGAACTGGTGGAGGACAGCGTCACCGGCAAGGGCGGCAGGCGGACGCCGACGCGCCTGTCGCCGGACCCGTACCAGGAGGGGCAGATAAAGGACGAGTCCAACGATCCCGCCGGGGGGGCTACCGGCGGGGGGAAGGTCGGCGGGGTAGGCGAGGACGGGCTGGAAGGCCCGCCGCCTCCTGCGGACCAGGAATGGGCCGACCAGCCGCTGAGCGGGAAGGTGGCCCGGATACGCAACCGGTCGGAGCGGATCGCCCTGGAACTGAAGATAATGAACTATCCCGAGACCGAAATAGACAGGATAATGTCCGGCGTGAGGGCGCTGGAATCGGACGTGAGGAACGGGCGTTACGAGAACATCGGCAAGAAGCGCGACGTGGTGCTGAAGGGGCTGAAAGAGGCGCAGGAGTGGGTCGGCACGGTGAAGGACGCGCAGGTTGACATGTCCGCCCTGTCGGCGGGTCTGCGGGGGGAAGTGCTGGACACGGCGGGAGAGGAATTCCCCGATGCTCTGCAGCCCGTGGTGGACGCTTACCGGAAAGCGCTGCTTTCCGGGGGCAGGTAGCGGTATTCAGGGGGACGTGCCGGGGGGGATTTCCAGCGGGGGCTTTTCGAGTTCCACGACAACTTCGCGATCATCGCGCAGTTTCAGGGGGAGCAAGGCTTCGGTGACGAGATCGAGGGGGAAGACGGCCCATCCCGGCGGCTTGAGCGTCAGCCTGCCGTGGTAGGGCTGCCAGCCCTGCTTGAGCAGGATGAGATCGTGATCGCCGTAGTGCGTGAATTTCGCCTTGAGCGGGGTCACGCCTATTTCGCTGTGGTTGAGTATGATCCTGGCGCCCTGGGGACGGCTGTCTATGGTGAGAGTGCGGACGGCGCATCCCGAGGAAACGAGCAGCAGTAGAACCGGAAGGATCCTGTTCAAAACTCCAGCACCTCCGTGTTCAGGGTTTCGGAGTCCAGCACAACGGTCCCATGCCTGCCGGAGGTCCAGCCGCCGGTTTCGCCGGGGTTGATGAGGAGCGGGGGCCCCGGTTCGATCATGGGCTCGTGCGTGTGCCCGCACACGGCGACGTCGATGCCCGCGAGGTCTTCGGTACGAATAGCGCCGGGGTTGTGAACGAGGAGGAATTTTCTGCCGGCAAGCTCAAAGCGGCGAGGCGCGGGGACGATGTCCAGCGACTGCGCCAGGCCGGCCCTTTCGCCGTCGTTGTTGCCGTAGACGGCGATGACGGGCAGGCCGGGAGCGGCGATTTTCCTGGCGGAGAAGGGACTGACGACGTCGCCGGCGTGTATGATCGTTTCCACGTTGCGGCGGACGAAAAGATCGACCGCGGCGGCGATAAGCGGCAGGTTGTCGTGACTGTCGGACATGATGCCGATGAGCATTGAAACGCCTCCCTGTCGATGCAGTCATTATACAGCCCGGACGGGCGCGATGAACAACAGGAATTCAGAGAACCTGCGGAACGAAGGTGATGCGGGTTAATTCGGGGCGTGCGCCGAGTCTCGCGTTGAAGCCGGTGTAACCTATGCCCCGGTTCACGTAGAGAACGGCGTTGCCGGAATCGTAACGGCCGGACACGTACGATCCGCTGCCTGGCGGCGTGTAGAAAACAATGCCGAACGGCGTGACCTGTCCGCCGTGCGTATGGCCGGAAAGCTGGACAAGAGGGCGCCGTGCGGCGGCGCGGACTTTATCGAAAGCCGCTGGGCAGTGTTGCAGGACGACAAGGGGCCGGCCCGCGGGGACCTGCCAGAGGAGCTTGTAGTCGGGGGAACCCGCAAGAAAGTCATCAAGCCCCACGACGGCGACGGGCTGGCCGCCGGGCGTGATGACGGCGGACGAGTTCCACAGGAGCATGGTGCCGGACCGCTTCAGGGCGCCGTGCAGCATCGGAAGGGAAGTAAGCGTCTGGTGCTCCCAGTTGCCCGGCACGGCGAATGCGCCCAACGGAGGTTTGAGCGATTCCAGGAAACGGGCGAAAGCTTCAAGGTGGACTTCCCTGCGACTGTAGGCGTCGCCGACGGAAAAGACGACGTCCGGGGCGAGCGCGGCCACGACGCCGGCAAGTTCATCGAGGGAAACAGGGGCGTCCGGCAGATGGATGTCCGCGAGCAGAACGGCGGTGAAGGGCCGGACGAGGCCAGGCATCGGAAGGCTGACGTGCACGGTTTCGAGGCTGTTGGAAAGGAAGTAATAGCCGCCCGATGCGACAGCGCCTGCGCCCGCGGCAAGTCCCGCGATGAAACGCCTGCGCGTCAGGCGGGTACGCGGGCCGGCTCCTGTGCTGTCGGTCATCGCGGGGATCAGGCTTCCGTCAGGACGGGATCCAGGGGTTCGACGGCGGCCGTGCGGTCTGCGCCGCGCCCCATCTCGTCCAGGACGATGATTTCATTGTCGGAGCGCAGAATTGAACCTGGAACGTAATAGACCGGGTACGGCCCCACCTCCCAGTAGCGGCCGATATTGAAGCCGTTGACGACGACGTGGCCCTTGCCGAAGCGGCCGGGACGGAAGACCGCTTCCCGGCCTTCCGTCCATGCGAAGGATCCCCTGTAGAAAGCCGGGAAACCGGTGGCGGGAGCGCCCGGCAGCCATTCCACAATGGAGGGCATGGGGGCGAAAAGGAGACCGGAAGAGGGGATTTCCCGCGTGCGCTCGACCAGCAGGAAGGAGTTGCGGGTTTTTTCAGCCGCCTTGTCCGGGTCGGCGGTACCGGGGAAGACCAGGCGGAGTTTTCTGCCCGAGGCGTTGCCGAGATCGAAAGCGAGATGGCGGCGGTGCCCCTGGCGGAAGTTCCAAGTCATGAGGGCGTCGTCAAGGTATGCGATGAAGTTCAGCCCTTGTGCGACGGCGAGCAGGGAGACCGGCCCGGTGCAGAGGGGTACTTCAACGGAGACCTGGGCGGCGGGCGTGTCGGCGGAGACACGGGCGGTCCGTGTCCGCCAGTCGCCGAGGATTTCCGCGGGCACCTGCTGCAGGACGGAGGCAGAAGGAGTGAAGACCTGCACGCGCGCATCGAGCGATACCGGGCCGTAAACGCCCTTGCATTCTTCCAGCGGGTAGCCGAAGTTTTCGCGCCCGAGCGAATCGGCCAGGAAGATGAGCGGCTGCGCTTCGGCCGCCGTGACGGGCAGTGGAGCAAAAGTGTCGCCGTCGCCGCGTCCCCACGTGCCGGAGCAGCGGCCGTCTGCGAACACGGTGACGCGGTCGGCCGCCGATGGGAAGAAGACGTTATAGGCGCCCGGGTCGACGGCGTCGGCGGTGCGGTACCATCCGTAGCCCTGGAATACGCCTTCGCGGGCGAGTTCGCCGTCGGCTTTCAGCGGGCGCCAGTCGCCGTCGGCGGGCACGGCGGACGAATGGGACCAGTCCCCGGGCGTTGCCGGTTTCAGGCCGGTGCGGAGGGCGGCGGCTTTTCTGCGGGTGGTCTTGCCCGCCGAAGAGCGGCGGACGACGGCCCGCGCCGCTCCCTGCGTCCCGCGCGGTCCCGCGAAAAGGAATCCCGTTCCGGAAGGCGAGACGTAATCGTAACCGGCGACCAGTTCGCCGGAGGACGTTTCGAACAGGCGTGAAGCTCCCGCATGATTCATGATCCAGACATCCGCCTTTTTGAGGCGGAGCGCCAGGGGCGACAATACGCCTTCGGCGGGGACGAAGCCTTCGGCCGCCCTGCCGTTCACCGAGCAGCGGAAAGGTGCGCCGGCGTCACCGACGAGCACGGTTACGCCCGCGAGCACGCCGAGCGGAGTGAGGTCCGCGTAGTCCAGGACGACGCCGTCGGCAAGGGCGAGGGTTTCCGGCATGATAACGGCGTCGGCGTCGCGGAAAGTGGGCCGGAGCGGCAGGGATACGCCGCCCAGCGGGATCTTCGCGCTGCGGTGCGGCAGGCGCGTGTCGCCGTACGTCAGCCGCAGGAAGTGAAGAGTGCCGCACTCGCCAGAAAGAGATATGGTTTCCGCGGAGCCTTCAACCGGCGGCGAATCGACGCGTTTCATGCCGGCGACAAGGGGACCCAGGTTACGGGCGCAGAGGTTCGCCAGGCGCGTGAGGTAGTACTTGTCGTTCGGGAGCCGTGTTTCGGTCAGCGGGCTGTCATAGTCGTAGCTCGTGCTGTCGAACGGACCCTGGTAGAGTCCGAAGTCGGTGCCGCCGAAAAACATGTAGTAGTTGTACATGCCGCGGCGCGCCAGCATGCCCATGGCAAGGGAATGGACTTCGCGTGCGGTCTTCCAGTCCGGAAGGAGCGATCCCCACTTGGTGAACCATCCCGGCCAGAATTCGGTGATGAGCGCCGGAGCGGCGGGCTGTTTTTCGTGCAGGGTTTCGACCAATTCGCAGGCGTTGGAGAAGCCGTTCATGGTTTCGATGGTGTCATCAATGGGCTCGCTGAAGTGGTTGCAGCAGTTGATGGGGACGTCGATGCCCGCGGACCGCATGCGGTCGCGGATCCATTCGAGGTGCCGGCGGCCGCCCGGTCTGCCGGAAAAGAAGTATTCGTTTTCATCCTGGACCATTATCACGGGGCCGCCGCGGGTGCACTGGCGCGGCGCTATGACGGCAAGGACCTGGTCGAGGTAGCGTTCCGCGGCCTGTATGTATGCGGGGTGCATATCGCGGGTGGTTATGCCCGGGGTCTGGAGCAGGTAAGGCGGCAGGCCGCCGAAATCCCATTCCGAACATATATACGGACCGGGCCGTACTATTACTTTAAGGCCGATGGCGCCGGCGACGTCGATGAACCTTCCCAGGTCCCGGTCGCCCGTCCAGTCGAACACACCGGGCTCGGACTCATGGAAGTTCCACGCGACGTAAGTCTCCACGGTGTTCAGGCCGGCCTGGAGGGTTTTTTCGAGGACGTCCGTCCAGGCGCTCGCCGGGACCCGGAAGTAATGTACGGCGCCGGAGACGATCCAGAACTTCCCGCCGTCGATATAGAATGAATTCCCGTCCCACGTGATATTTGCCATGCCGTGTTTCCTTCCTGATTCAGTCGCCGCTTCCCGGGATGACAGGGCTGGATTTCAGGGCGTTGATGATTTCGTGCGCCAGGCGGACCTGGGCCGCCGGCTGCAGAGTATTGGTGATGGGACCATGCTCCGATGCGCATAAGTCTTCGCGGCGGACAAGATCTTCCGTCTGCAGATAGGCGGCCTTGCGCGATTCGGCGGCGCCGGAAGCGGCCGAACGGTACTGGGCCGCCCGCTTGGGGGCGACGCCCGTGCCAACGGGTCCGGCGACGACCATGCGTGTCGTTCCGGCGTCGGCAAAGCGGTCAAGGAGCCATTCGACGGAGCGGCGGTATTCGTCGGGTGCAAGGCCACCGTCCCATTCGCCGGGAGGCAGAAGGAGTATGACGGAACGTTCGGCCGCAGCCAGGTCTCCGGAGCGGGCCGCGAGGCCCGTGAGGAAGGCCAGGTAGGGCGAAATCCCGGACGCCGGCACCATGATTATTTTTCTGCCGGGCAGGTCGGAGTTTTTGAGCGTGGTGCGGAAATCCTTCATGTCGTCGGTCCCGCCGGGCAGCAGGATGAGCGTTTCGCCGGGGAGTTCGTCGGGCAGGATTTTCCGCAGGGTTTTTTTCACAAGGTACCACTTGCGTGATTCACGCACCACACGGCGGCTGTGGTAGAGGATGAAGTAGCCTCCCCTCGGGTTTACTATCTGGTTGAAACGGGGTACGGCGCCGTTCAGGTCGGAAAGCGAATCGGTCAGCCGGACGGCGGCTGCTAGCCCGGAGCCCGATACGACATATGCGCCGGTGCCGGACGGCGTGAAGCGCAGGGCGACTTCGTCTTCAGCACGCTTGTCGACTAGAAGAGCGGGAGCCGGGGACCTGTCGTCCTTGTGGCGGGAAGAAAGCGAGAATTCCGGTGGAAGAGATCCGGATTTTCTGCGTGCAACCAGCGTGACCACTTCGCCTTCGGTAACGGCCAGCGGCACGTAAGTGATGTTCCACCCCGGTGCGAAACTCGAAGGCGATTTTCCCGTCGGCGTGCCTGTTGTTGCATAATCGGGGCCGGATGTGTCGGGCGGCCTGGTTTGCTCGGCCGAAACGAGGGAGGCAGCGTACAGGAGAGCTGCGAGAGCGGGCAGGACCGTGTTCCTGGGCGGCAAGAAGACCTCCTTCGCGTCCGGTGCGTCCCCTATTCTTCGTCGACGGTCGATTCGATATGAAGCTCCGCAAGCTGCGCCTGGCTGACCCGTGAAGGCGCTCCCGACATCAGGTCCTGTGCTTTCTGCGTTTTCGGGAAAGCAATGACGTCCCGTATGGACGGCCGGCGTGTCACTATGGCGATGATCCTGTCTATGCCCAGGGCGATTCCTCCATGCGGGGGAGCGCCGTACGTGAGCGCTTTCGTGAAGAACCCGAAGCGTTTCTGGATGTCTTCTTCAGAGAGTTGGAGCCTGCGGAAAATACGCTGCTGGAGTTCGGAATCGTGGATACGGATGGACCCCGAGGCGCATTCGAAACCGTTTATGACGAGGTCATAGGAGGCGGAACGGACCCGCCCCGGGTCGCTTTCGATGAGATCGACGTCTTCCGGGTGCGGGCCGGTGAACGGATGGTGCTCGCTGGTCCAGGCCTTTGCCTCGTCGTCGTAGTGAAAGAGCGGGAAGTCGGTAATCCAGGTCAGGACGATCGAGTCGGCGGAAGCCAGGCCCTGTTCTTCCGCGACCGTGGACCGCATGGCTGCGAGGACCTGGTTCACCACGTGCCCGCTGTCGGCGACCATCAGTATCATGTCGCCCGGTTCGGACGCGGTCTTTTGGATCAACGCCCCGGCAAGCTCGCCGGCAAAGAACTTGGCCACCGGGCCCGACAAGCCGCCGTCGTCGCCGACTTTCACCCATGCAAGGCCCTTTGCGCCAAGTTCCTTGGCGCGCTCTGTATAGTCGTCCATGTCCTTGCGGCTCTTCGCCGACCATCCCGGCGCCCGCAGCGCCTTGACGCGCCCGCCCTTGTCCAGCGCACCCTGGAAGATCGTGGAGCCGGTCCCGGCGGCGACGTCGGCGATGTCCACGAGTTCGAGGCCGTAGCGGAGGTCCGGCTTGTCCGAGCCGTAGCGTTCCATCACGTCGGCATACGTGGTTCTCGGGAAAGGGACGTCTATTTCGATGCCGACGGCGCCGAACGCGTCCTTGAGCATGGTTTCGGTCATCAGGAATATGTCGTCCTGTTCGACGAAAGACATTTCGATGTCTATCTGGGTGAATTCGGGCTGCCGTTCCCTGCGCAGGTCTTCGTCGCGGAGGCACCTGGCCACCTGGTAGTAGCGGTCCAGGCCGGCGACCATCAGGAGCTGCTTGTAAATCTGAGGGGACTGCGGCAGTGCGTAGAACATGCCCGGGTTGGTGCGGCTGGGGACGAGGTAGTCGCGTGCGCCTTCCGGAGTGGACTTGCCCAGAAAGGGGGTCTCTATTTCGAGAAACTCCATCCTGTTGAGCGAATCCCTCGCCCCTGCGATAAACGAATGGCGCGTGGCGAGTATCCGGGACATTTCCGGCCGGCGGAGATCCAGGTAGCGGTACCGCAGACGGACTTCTTCCCCCGTCGCGATACCGTCTTCGATGGCGAAAGGAAGGCCCGGGCAGGTGGACAGGATGTCGAGCGATTCGACTTCGACCTCGACCCAGCCGGTCTGCAGGGATGGGTTTTCGCGGCCGGGCGGCCGGGCGGCTACTCTGCCTGCGGCGCGGACCACGAATTCCGAGCGCACTTCGCCCGCTGTCTTATGGGCGCCGGGATTGCGTTCCGGGTCGAACACGAGCTGGACTACGCCGCTGCGGTCCCTGAGATCCACGAACACAAGACCGCCGTGGTCGCGGAAGGACGCCACCCACCCGGAAAGCACAACGGGCCTGCCGATGTCGTCTTCGGAGACTTCGCGGCACATCATGGACCTGTATGAGTTTTCACGAACGATACCCATGTTTTTCCTCTCCGGGGCCGTTTCCCTGGCGGCGTATCGCCGAAAGCGCATTATTGTAGCGCCGGACGACGGACTGCCAAGAACAGGGACCGCCGGCGTTACGCGAACCTCGCGCGGATTTCGTACCTTTCCTCGTTGCGCCTGACGCTGATGATCTCGACGGTCTTTTCGATGGACAGGGTGAAATCGCCGTCCGAAGTCACCACGTCGCGCCCGGTGGCTTCCAGGGAGACGTCCACGCGCCTGCCCCGCGGCAGAGGTTTGCCGGTTACGAACCTGATGCCCCCCTGCGAAATATCCCTGACCCTTCCTTCGATATCCTCATCGCCGTACTTGCAGTGGAGTACGAATTCGGCGAGGATCCTGTGGTGCCGCCTGCGGTCGTCAAGCTGCATATGCCTGCCTTCGGCGGCGAATTCCACGCCTATCTCGTTATGTTTCCCGCGCTCCACGACCCACCTGGCCCTCGCAACCGCCTTGATGCGCAGGCCCGTAAGGGGGCTGAAGACGTTGAGATTCAGCAGTTCCCCGGAGTTCACCCTCGTCGCCGTGGTGAAACGCATGCCGCCCTGTGAAATATCCCGTACGACTCCCGGGTAGACCACGCTCCCGCGGACGTGCGTGAAGGAAACCAGCAGGTGTGCGTTGCGGCGGTTGTATCGCCGGCGCTCTTCTTCCCGGCGGGATGTCTTGCGGGCGGGAGGCATAAGCTCTTCGAGGTCGCCGACGCGCGGGGCGCAGTGCCTGCAGACGTACGCCACCGAGTTCCCGGGCAGGGAGATGGTGCGGAAATCACGGCCTTCCGGATAACTTCTGCCGCACATCGAACATCGTCTGAGCTTTCTGGCCATTCTTATCCCAGTTCCGGGCAGTGAACCGCCAGGTAGCGGTCCCAGTTTTCGGGCCGGGCGTTTTCACCGAGGAACATCCGCGAGAAGGAGCGTTCCTCGGAGAATCCCGCTTCCGACAGCCACTTCATGACGGCCGACGACCCTTGGGGAACGTCGATAACGCAGTTGCTTCCGGCAGCGGAATTCATGGCGGCCGCCAGCAGCGCCGTTGCACAACCGCCGTCCCGGGCCGCCAGGGGCCCGATCTGCGCCGCCCTGCTGCCCCTGCGCCCGAGCACCATACCTTCGACGGCCCCGCCGTTTTCGACGACGCGGGCCATTTCGGGATAGTCTTGATAGAGGGCGGAGACGACCTGTCCGCGCCGGCTTCCGAACGCCGCGGCATCGAGGTCGATTATGGCCGGCAGGTCCGCTTCTGTTGCCGGCCTGGCGCCGGACGGCCCGGTTGCGGACGCCGTGCCGCGCATCCGGCTGATGGCGTGATAGCCCTGGAATCCGAGCTTGAGGTAGAGCGGCTCGCCGAGTGCCGTGGCGTCGAGTTTTATAGACGGCACCCCGCGGTTCTGCAGGTGTTCGATGCACGTGTTGAGCAGTACGCGGCCGAGTCCTTTGCCCCGGGCCTGAGGATCCACCAGCACCAT
This sequence comes from Planctomycetota bacterium, assembly GCA_016930595.1. Taxonomy (GTDB): domain Bacteria; phylum Planctomycetota; class SZUA-567; order JAFGGJ01; family JAFGGJ01; genus JAFGGJ01. The sequence goes on along the minus strand of JAFGGJ010000055.1, from coordinate 10,269 downwards.
GCCTATCCACGCGACCTTGCCGTCATAGACGGTGGTCGTCGCCGTTCCCGTCACCGTCCCGTCGGTTTCGGCGGCGAAACAGCCGTCGGGTTCGAAGGATATCAACCGCTCCCAGTCGCGCGGCAACTGGTTCCAGCGGGCGGCTTCCCTCAGCCTGTCGGCCGCGGGTATGTCGGCGGCGGTCAGTCTGCGTATGAGAGCAAGACTGTTGTCTTTCAGCGTGACCTGCACGGGAACTCCTCGCCGGGCGGCACGGAAGTTGATCTTATTCTACAGTCCCCGCTTCCATGATAAAGTCACAAGCCGCCGCGGCGAGGGCTTCGCCGACCTTGTGATACCCGGGGATGTCGAGCACGATTCCCCCGTAGCTCTGGTAACTCACTTCGGTGCCGAAGCCTGGGAGCTTGAGATAGTCCCAGGCCCATGCGGTGGCCGTGTCGTTCTTGTTCCAGCGCGAGGGGTAATTCATTTCATGAAAGGAGGTTTCCTGTCCCCGTCCCAGCATCTCGACAAGGCGTTTATCGATGTGAGCCGCCCAGCGGACGCCCGCGGCCCGCTGTTCTTCGGGCCTCCCGTCGGGAGGGAGGTGGGTGTAGACGCCGTCTTCCGAATGGCCCGGACCGTGAAGGTCGATGAGGATGTGGGTGGAAGTGCGGGATACGAAGGTCGCCATGTCGCTCTGGATGCCTTTGATTTCCGGCCGCATCGGCAGCCGGCTCCAGGCGCGGTTGAAGTCTATCGGCAGGGAATCTTTGCCGTAGTTGCCGCTTTCCACGCCGTCCAGGTCCACGAAAGGCAGCAGCCACCACTCCATGCCGCCGCCGTTGCCGTTCGCGAGCCAGCGCATCATGCCGTCCATGGCCAGGCTGCCGGGCGTTTCGCCGGAATGTTGTCTTGCCAGCACGTAGACGCCTGCAGGGGCGGCCTGCCCGCCGTGTTCGACCGCGGGGAAACGGTAGCGGTTGATCACGCGCCCATGAGACGTAAGGGCTACGGGGGCGTGGTGTGGCCGTCGTTGAAGCGTTGCGAGCGTGGCGTCCAGTTCGCGCAGTCCGTAGGGATAACACGTGGCGACGGCGGTATGAACGCGTGCCGGAGGAGTTTCGAAGACAAGAGCGGGGCCTTCCATCTTGTCCTGCACTCTTACGGTTGCGGCGCGTTCCCACTCGCCGTCGTCAATCCTGTACACGGGACGCATCCGCCCGATGAGATTGCTGTTCCCGAGCGCGTAGTGGGCGTTGTCCCACACGAACCGCAGGCCGCCGGGCGCCGCTCCCGCCGCATCCATGTGGAACCACATGAATTCCGTGCATTCGCGGCATTCGGCAAGGAAGTGCACTTCGGGAACGTCACGGTCTTCCACGCAGAGAACCAGGCCGTTGCCGCAGTGTTCGGCCGGCCCCACGGCGAGTCCGGGTGAATTCATTGTCAGCCCCCCGCTCTGGCGATGAGTTACCATAGCGCGGGCGAAGCCGGACGTCCAGTGTCGATCAGTTGTCGCGGTCGTAGGTCTTTTCGAACCGGCTGAATTCCGCTCGCAGTCTTGCCGCGTGCTCCGCCTGCAGGGGACCGAAGGACTCCAGCAGCCTGCAGTAGCTTTCCAGCCGGCCGCGCGTGTGATAAGGGCCGCCTTCGCGCATGACCGTCCAGAGCGGATCCGCGGCTGCATCCGACGTCCTCATCTGCTCGGTGTGCCACTCGTCGAGCATGGTCAGCGCCTTCCCCACGAGATCGGGCCGCCCGTCCGCAAGGTTGTTGGTTTCGTGCGGATCGTTCTTCAGGTCGAAGACCATGTGGCCGGGCAGATCTTTCAGCCCCGGATGATACGTGCGGATAAATATGTGGTCGTCGAACCGGACGCTGCGCTGCACGCTCCAGACGCAGTGTCCCAGCACCAGGTACGGTCTGCCCGTCCGGACGCCCCGCTTCAGGTCTTCCGCGTAGACTTCGGCGTCCCAGTAATCGGGTATTTCGCCGCCGAGAAGCGAGACCAGGCTTGCTCCCACGTCAAACTGGTAGAACAGCCCTTCCTGCGCGCCGGGTTTCAGCGCGCCCGGCATCCGCAGGATCATGGGTATCCGCGGTGTGATCGCGTCCGCGGTGTGATGGTCCCCGTAAATGTTCAGTTCGCCCTGGTTCTCCCCGTGATCGCTCGTGACCATGATGACCGTGTCCTTAAGCACGCCTTTCTTCTCGAGGGCCGCCAGTATCATCCCTATGTGGTCGTCGGCATACCGGATCCCCGTGTCGTAGCCGTCGATCCAGTGGCGGTAGTCTTGAGGGGTCTTTATTTCGGCGACCATGCGCGGCGTGGGGGCCGACTGCCGGTCCGTGGGGTCGAGAGCGCACCTTACCCCGTAGGATTTCCTCTGTTCGTCTATCATTTCCTGTGTGAGCCAGTCTTCGCACGGCTGCCCCTCGAAAGGATTACCGTATTCTTCGGGCGTCCTGTACAGCGTGTGCGGGTCCCAGACGTTCACGTGCAGGAACCAGTTGTCCTGGTGCCCTTTCCTTTCGATCCAGTCTATGGCGTGGGGAACTATTTCGTCTGCGCGCTCGTTGCCGCTCTTGCCGGTGTTCAGCATCTCGTTGAATCCCTTGTAGAACCACATGGCCGTGTGCCGCTCTCCGAAGGGGGAGACGGACACGGTCCACAGGCCGAGTTTCCTCATCAGGTCCGGCAGGTGCTGCCTGTGGCATTTGAAGCCACGTTGCGCTCCTTCAAGCCGTATGTCCGCCGCCAGTCCTCCGTGGTTCACCGCTCCGTTGTGTATGCCGAACCTGCCGGTGAACATCGCCGCACGCGAAGGCAGACATGGAGTGTCCGACGCGTAGCAGTTGTCGAACCTGACGCCTTCGGAAGCTATCCTGTCGATGTTAGGCGACGTGTCCCGCAGGTATCCGTAACATCCCAGGTGATCCGGCCTGAGTGTATCGATGTCTATGTAGAGCACTCTCATGGCGCCCTCCTTTCATCCCGGTATCACGTGTCCGTACCCAGTGCTCCGGCAAGCTCCTTCGATGCCCGGATGCACATCTGCCCCATCCTCCCGATGCTGCCCGCCTCTATCCTGAACCTCGGCCCGGCTACGCCTACAGCCAGCGGCGAAATCCAGCTTCCGGACGGCAGCGGCGACGCCACACGAGTCACTTCCGGCCGGCGGAGACCTTCATCAAACGCGTATCCGGCGGTCCTTGCGTCGTCCAGCGCTTTCCGCACGTCCGCCGTCAGTTCGGATGCTTCTTCCTGCTGGCGCAGGACCTCCCTGACGAGCTCATCGGGCAGGACCGACAGTATCGCACGTCCGTTGCCGTGGAACTGAACCCCCAGTGTCCGCCATCCCCTTCTGGCCGACAGCCTGATCGAACGAGGGCTGTCCACGCAGTCCAGCCAGAGCAGGGCGGGGCCGTCGAGCGTGACCAGTTCGGCGGTTTCTTCGGATTCCGCCGCGAGCCGCATCAGGACCGGCCTGGCCGCCGCCAGGAGCGCTTCCATTCCCATGCCTCTCGTGCCCACCTGGAACGCCCTGGACGTCAGGTGGTATATCCCGCGGCCGCTCTTCATGACGTAACCGCACGAAGCCAGTTCGCTGAGCAGCCGCGTGAGTGACGCTATGGGAATGCCGCATGATTCACGCATGTCCGCCAGCTCGACACCGTGCGGGTTCCGGGAGATGAATTCCAGCAGTTCCATGCCGCGCCGCAACGCCGGCACATTTGCCCGTCCCGGCTTGGACGAATTATCACTGGCGGTCATATCATATCTCCAATGATAATAGTAGCGTTGCTCCCGTTCGCCGTCAAGATCTTTTTTCAGCAGGCCGGTCCGCAGGCAAGGAGCGGGTTTCTTCGCAGCCGACGGTATCGAGGTTGCAGTACGACGATGCCCGTTATACTTTTCATATTCCTCATCCGGAGACATTCATGTTCAGGCACGTGGGAATCGTGGCGTGCAGCGCCGAAGGAGCGGCGTTGTGTTTCAGGACGCTGGTCCACGAAAGCGCCCGGCTGCTCGGTCGCTACGTTCATCCTGAAATAACCATGCACGCTCCTCCTTTCAGCGAATACATGGCGCATATCGAAGCCGGCGACTGGGACGCGGTCGGCAGGATGATGGCTTCGAGCGCGGCGCTGCTGGCCGATGCGGGGGCGGAGATTCTGGTATGCCCCGATAACACCATTCACCAGGCTTTCGACCTGGCGGCGGCGGCCGTTTCGCTCCCATGGCTGCACATCGCCGAAGTAGTGGCTGCAGAAGCCGCCCGCAGGGGCTTCCGCAGGGTGGGGGTTACGGGCACAAGGTACCTGATGGAAGGGCCCGTCTACCCGGATAAACTTGCCGTTCGGGGGATCGATTCCCTGGTTCCCGGCGATGTTCAGCGCCTGGAAATTAACCGCATAATCTTCGAAGAGTTGGTGAACGGTGATTTCCGCCCGGTTTCGATCAGGTATTTTGTCGATGTTATCGGGGAAATGCAGAGCAGGGGGTGCGAAGCGGTCGTGCTGGGCTGTACCGAAATACCCCTTGTAATAACCGAAGACAACTCTCCTCTGCCGGTCCTGGATTCGACCCGCCTGCTGGCCCGGGCCGCCGTTCATGCGGCTATCGGAGCGGGTCCGGCCGGCCCCTGAACGCAAAGAACGCCGTTGCCGCCAGACCCGCTGCCAACGCGGTCCATATGATAAGGACCATCGCCGCTCCCAGCCGGCCCGTTCCCGTTGCTCCCGTTGCTCCAGTAGCCGCCCGGAGCTTGGCGTCTTTCCAGACTTCGCCTGGAATGAGCCTTATCGTCAGCCACACCCCCAGGGGTATGATGACAAGGTCGTCCAGGTATCCCAGTACGGGTATGAAATCGGGTATAAGGTCCACGGGGCTGGCGGCGTAGGCCAAGGTCAGGAATCCGGCAATACGGGCGGCCAGGGGAGTCCGCTTGTCGGCCATGGCGACGGCGAGCGCGTTCACAAGGTGTTTCAGTTCCGCAAGCTTCTTCCGTATCGGCGTCAAGGCGTCCGCCATATCTTCAGAGGACCCGTGATACGGCGATGGAGAACAGCGTGGCTTTTTCTTCGGCACCTGCCGTACCCCCCGCATTCATGTATTCCTGCCCGGCCAGCCTCAGGCGGATGTTCCACGGCGCGGCCTTATCCAGCGTTATTTCAATGCCTTTTTCCACCAGCAGCTCGGTCACCGGCAGGCTGGCTCCGTGCGCCTCCCTGTCCACGTAGAACCTTAAGCGTTCCGTTCCACAGACGTCCACCCAAGCGAGTTCGAAGTAGAAGTCCGTCGAATCGCTGCCGGCGTGGTGCCCGATGCAGTTTCCGTCAACGTGGTACCGTGGGGCGTACCAGTCGGCGCCGTGGCCGTTCAGGCCAGTGTCCGTCCATTCGGCCGTGAACCGCAGGCGGTCTTTTCCCCACGGCATGTATGCGGCGGCGCCGGCGAGCAGGGCGAGCTGGGCCGGCCGGTTGCCGGCCTCGTCGTCCGTCGCGATCTGCCCGTATACGCTCAAGGGAACCGCGCCGGGGAAGTCGTAGCGGTATTCGATGGCGATCTTCTGGTCCGCCGTCGCGATGCCGCCGGCGTCTTCGGCGAAAAACACGGCGTCACACAGTGCGGACAGGTCGGCGTCCGTCGCCGTTGCGGGGAAGACGAACGTGCGCGAAAGGGCGAATTCCGAGCGCGGCGTCGGCTTGAACGCAGCGCGCATTCCTCCAAGGTACCTGCCAGCCGCTTCTTCCCCGTTGTTCAGGTCGCTTACGAACATGCTGAGCCGGCACGGTCCCAGCAGCGAAAACAGGCCCTTCGGGATTACGGGACGCGGGTTGGATATCCTTATCGTGTCGCGCGGGCGGTAGTTGTCCGAAAGCAGCAGCGAGCCGTGCCTCCCCGGGCCCCACCACATCGGGAACCGGCCCGCTTCGATCCACATGTTTCCGGCCGCGGCCCTTATGAGCGCTTCGTGGAACACCGTTTCGGCGTCGGGCTCGTTGTTGTCGAGGTTGTCGCCGTAATACCATTCCGGCGCCACGCTCATGTAGAGCCACGGGTACGGCCTCCACGCCGCCCGCATGGAAAGCCTCGCGGAAAAGCCTTCCCCGTACTCACGGCCCATTTCGTTGGATGGGCGGTAGCTGCCGTGCTGCCACGCGGCATCCGTCCTCAGATCGTGGTCCAGGTAGATGAACGGCAAAACCGGCTCGCCCGGCGCCGCGCCCGGCGTCGCCAGCGGGTAATCCGACAGGTTCGCCGCTGCGTTTGTGCCGTCCGTTATTGCTTCCTGCCTGACCGCTTCGGCATCGTGGAAATACACCGCTTCGTCTGCAGGCTGCAGGGCGCAGCCCGCTGCCAGGACAACCAGAACCAGAACGGTGTTTCTCAAGAGCAGGGTTCCCTTGGCCATTGCGCACGTCGGTCACAGGCGCAGCCCGTACGGCCATGTTATATGCTTGCGGCGGCCCAGTCAAGCATCCGACGCAGACGCCCTTTCCATAAAAAGTTGCACTATTTGCTGGAAATGATGCTTGAACGCACTATTCTAATGGCGGCCTTGTCGGCCGTATGGTCTCGATTCGACCTCGTTTATTTGGTTATACTAGGAGATGGTGTAATGTCCGACGCGAACATAAAGCTGGCGTTCATGACGTGGGTCACACCCGAATGGCCCGTTGACGAGATTATCGGGGCGGCCCACAAGTATGGTTACCAGGGGGTTGAAATAAGGGTCGAATCGGGGCAGGCTCACGGCATCGAAAAAGATACGCCGGAAGAAGCGCTCAAGGCGGCCAGCCTCAGGTTCCGTGAAGCCGGCATAGAAATCTGTGCCGTGGCCACGAGCTGCAGCTTTGCTTTCAAGGAATCTTCCGAAAGGGAAAAACAGGTCGCTGACCTTCTCGCCTATATCAACATGGCGCACAGTATCGGCTGCGGACGCGTCAGGGTGTTCGGGGGCCAGATACCGGACGGCGTCGAACCCGCCGGCGCCGTTGACTGGGTGGCCGATTCGCTCAGCGACGCGCTCGAAGCCGCCGAAGAAAAACGCGTTCACATCCTGCTCGAAACCCACGATTCCTTCAGCCATACGCAGTACGTGCGCGAGGTCATGCGCCAGCTCTACAGCGATTACGCCGGGGTCCTGTGGGATTTCCTCCACCCGCTGCGGCACCTCGAGGACGTCGAGGAGTCCTTCGACAACATCGCTCCCTATGTCCGCCACTGCCACGTTCACGACATGACCTACAGCGACGACCGCACTGAAATGGTGTGGGCGCAACCGGGTACCGGGGTAGTCCCCAGCGCCGATGCCGTCAGGCTACTTGCGCGCAACGGCTTCAACGGTTACCTGTCCGTCGAAGTCATCAAAGGCGGCGATCCGGACGCGATACTTTCATCATACGCGAATGTGTTCAAGGGCTATATCGCCGACGCCGTGGCCGTGAAGGAAGACGCCGGCGTGGATAACGCCGCTCCCGGCGACGGCGCCTGACGGCTTTCCGCCGCGCCGGTTCCGCCCGGCCGGATACTTCGTCGCACCGGAGTTTTTCTTCGGCGTGTCCCGCGGTCCGTCCGGCGTGTTTTAGGAAGGCTGTGCCGGCAGCCCGGCGGGGGGTGGGGCCTTGACACGAGTTCTTATTGTGGTAAACTGGAGGCGCTTTGGCGGCGCAGGATGGCTTCGGCCGGGAAGCGCTTTTTTTATTATGGGCCATGCACATGTGCAGCATGCCGCCGCGCCCCTTGCCGGGCCGGGCGGTCTGCTGTGCCGGGCTCGAGGTCCGGGCCCCAGTCGCTGCCGGATGCGGGAAATGGAGTTCAACCTTGGTCACTGTCACGCTTAACGGGCTTGGTGACGTGCAGAAAGCCGAAGTTGACGCTTCGCGCGTCGCCGAACTCCTGGCTGTGCTGCGCCGCGAAAATGCCGAGTTCCGCGAAGCGCAGTCGCAGGGTGCGGACGGCAGCCTCATTACCGCTGTCTTCATCAACGGGGAAGACGTGCGTTTCGGACGCCATCTGAACACACCGCTCAAGGACGGAGACAAGGTTGTTATCGACGTCCGCCACCGTGACAGCGACAGGGTGCTCAAGGAACTTTATCTTACCTTCATGGGCGACCAACTCGGTCAGCCGCTCCTCTACAGCGTCGGCAAGATGTTCGGCGTAGTCGTCAACATCAAGGGTGCCAGCATCACCACGCGCCGCGGGTTCGCTCATATCGAACTCGAAGGCCCCGTGTCCGAAGTCGATACCGTCATCGAGTGGTTCCGGCGCAACGGTGTCCAGATAGAAGACCCCGCCGCCAGGGCAGATTGACCCACTGTCGCTTCAGATCGTTGTGCCCAGCACGACTGCGGCGTATCCGACGAAGTCCGACGGTTCACCGTCCGGTCTGACGTCATAGCTCGTCGTGTAGTCCAGCAGCCGTCCGGCCGTCGCCCCCGTTCCTTTTGCAAACGCTATTGCCGCCGCCGCCGCCCCGGCTCCGCAGGCTGAACGGTCTTCACGCGCCCTTTCCATCACTCTTTCTTCATCCATGTCCAGCATCGCCTGTATCACGGCGGCGTCGTTTTCCTCGCGGACCCATTTCAGCGCTTCGGGTCCGGCGCCCATGGGCGCCCACCCGTAGTAGTCCGCCCCGTAATGCGTAAGGTCGGTGCTGGCGAGCACTACAACGTCCCCTTCTTCCGTGCCCGCCCCGGCCAGCGCCCGTCCCACTTCGATGCTCTCCCGTACCGGCGGCATGGCTATGGGCAGCACTTTCACCGCCCCCGACAGCGCCTGTACCATGGGCAGCAGCACTTCTATCGAATGTTCCCCGTTGTGGGCGTGCTCATCCGCTTCCACGGGGAGCCCCGCACCGAGCAGCGTGTCCCTGAGTTCCGTGTCGACGGGCAGAGGTCCCAGCGGCGTCAGCCACGCGTCGGCCTCGGTTATCGTGGGAAGCCGCACGCTCCAGTTGTGCACCGCGCCGAAGACGACTATCGTCCTGGGTTCTGAATACGTCAGCAGCGTCCTGGCCGCCGTGTACGCCGTCGGCCCGGAAAACGTCCATCCCGCGTGAGGCGCTATCGCCGCCGCCGCACGCGATATTCCGGGCGCGGGTTTCGGGGCGGCTTTTGCCATCTCGTCGAGTGCTTTTTCCACCTCCGAAGCCGTGCGCGGGTAGAACGACCCGGCCCGGAACGGTTTTCTCAATAGCATGCCCGTCATATTGTTTCCTTCCCTTTTTCACAGTGAAACGCGCTTCTGCTGCGTCCCATTATAGTGGGGGGCCGCCGCTGCGAACGGCTTTTCGCTGCCCGGGCGTATTGCCGTGGCCGTTGTACTGGGGCTTTGTGCGTGTTATAATCCTCCGGGGGGAGTTATCCTGCGAAAGGAGATGTCATGTTCTTCGGCGTACACAGAAAGCGCTTACTCTTCCTGCTCATGCTTCCGGTTCTTGCACTGCCGCGCGGTCTGCGCGCTGCGGAAGACGAAAAACCCGCCCTCCGTATCGGCGTCGTCAACTTCGCCAGGGTCTTCGAGGAATACAAGAAGACCGCCGATATCAACAAGAAGATGGGCGAGAAGTTCGACGCCCCCGCCACCGATATCATGCGCCGAGGCCAGGAACTCGCCGAACGCCAGGAAAAACTCCGCATGGATACGCGCCCCAAGGACGACCCAGGCCTTATTACCGATATCCAGCGCTGGAACTACGATAAGGCTAGGCTTGACAAGGAACACCGCGATCTCGTCGTCAAGCGCCTCAAGTTCAACTTCGTCTACACCAAGCAGGTCCTGGCCGAAATCAATGAAGCCATCCGGCGCTATGCCAAGAGCAAGGACTATGACCTGGTGCTCAAGTACCAGCCTCCCACCGAAGAAGCCAACACCTACGAAAGCTTCATGCGGCAGTTCAACGCCAATCCCGTTTTCTATTTCTCCGCCGCCACCGATATCACCGAATGGATACTCCAGCTCCTCAATACCGCCTATGAGCGCCACATCGAACTCGTCCCCGACGAAACCGCCAAGCTAGACCTCGAAGAAAACGCCCCCGCCGAATGACACGGCCCCCTTATGCCGCCTCATGGTTCCGAAAGGTGCCGCTTGAACGCTCAGATTAAGACCCTGGCGTCGCCGGTCGAATTCAAAGGCCCGGGCGTTCACCATAACGTGGATGCCGTCGTAAGGGTTCTTCCCGCCGAGGAAGGTATTCGGTTCAGGCGCACGGACGTGGAGGGCTCTCCGGTCTGGCTTGTCGGCGACTGCCCCGTTGGCTCCCTCCCGGGCAG
>JAFGGJ010000054.1 GCA_016930595.1 Planctomycetota bacterium | reverse complement strand
GCACGTGTACATCCCGGTGTCGTCCGCAGGGCATTCCCCCACTATCGTCGGCTTGTCGAGCTGCCAGAACGTCGTCGGCTTGGTCAGCTGGAACGGGTCGTACCCCCAGTCCGCGTTGTACATCCAGTCGTAGTAATGGACCTGGTAGAAATCCAGGTACGCCCCGCCCGAAGCGTACGCCCCCTGTATCGCCGCGTCCGTCCAGTAGTTCCCCTCGGCGGGCGGCACCGTCGCCGAATTCCATTTCAGGCACGCCGCCCCCACCGTCGCCATCTTCCCGCTGTTGGCGTGTATCGCCTCCGCCAGCATCCCGACGAAGCGCTGCATTTCCGCAAGCGATACCTGTTCGTCCGTCGTCCCGATGCCCGTCACCCCCCATTCCGGCTCGTTGATTATCTCCCACGCAAACAGGTTTTCCGTGCCGGCAAAGTACTCCACCATCGGCACCAGGGCGTTGTCTATGTACGACTGCGTCTTGTCCGTGTCCCGTATCAGGTCGGCGTGCAGTCCCGCGTACGGCCCCGCCCCGCCAGTCCCGTCGTCCAGCATGTCGAACGACCACAGGCACGGCATCACCATCACCCCGTGCCCTTCCGCTCGCGTGAATATGTCTTCCAGGTCCCCCAGGAACGTCGCGTCCAGCCCCGTCACGTAGCCGCTTCCGTCGAATTCCGGCGACGCACGCCCGTCGCAGTGTATCCACAGCCGCACGCAGTTCACCCCGTGAGTTTCGCACTGCGCAAAAAAATCCTCGAACCAGCTCGCGTTATACCCCGCTCCCCACGTCGGATGCTCCCCGGCGTCTATGCCGTACCATCCCCACGGCACGTTGACTCCGTTTATCCAGTATTCGTGCCCGTTGCAGGAGATTGTCCCTCCCGCCGCGCACGCGGCCCACAGGAGCAGAACCGCACCGGTCGCTGCAGAACGCCTTGTACACTTCATGCCGGTCCCCTGCGAATTGAATACGGCATCGCGCAGGGGATGTCAAGACCTATTAGGAAGCTTGTCCCTATTCGACGATTTCCTCCACCGTCAAGTCGATGGTGTTCTCTTCTTCGGCGTCTTCTTCTTCGACCACCACGTCTTCGACGGCCTCTTCCACTACCTCGTCAATCGGTTTCTCGACGGATTCCGCGGTCTCTTCAACCTCTTCCGCCTCTTCCTCTTCGTCGGCTTCGTCCTCGTCGACTTCTTCCGCCTCTTCCTCTTCCTCTTCGGCGGCTTCCTCGGTCTCCGCTTCCGTCGCGGCCTCCACGCTTTCAGTGGATTGTACGGGGGCGGATCCGGGGTTCGAGCAGCCTGCCACGACCATCATGGACGCAATCAGCAGAACTGTCAGCAGCATGCGGAACATGTGTGTTTCTCCTTTCGGCGGCCGGTCTATGCCGGCCCCATTGATTGCCTTGTCGCGGCGCCGCGGTGCGCACCGTGATTCGGCGGAGTATACCGTCGCTCCGCTTCCCGGCCAGTCACATTTTCCCCGCCCGGCGCGACACCCTTTCAAAAAGTCTCTTGCGCGCCGCCCTCAGCACCGCGGCGTCCCTCGTGTACCTGTCAAAACCCTTCACCACCGGCCTCATTATCTCCAGGGCGGCCCCGGCGTCGCGGGCTTTCAGCTCGTTCAGCAGTTCCAGGTCTTCTATGCCCTCCCGCTGCGCTTCCAGCCTCACGCTCGACCACGGGCCTTCCCGGCCCGGGTAGACCACGTGCGTGTCACCCGCGGGCAGCTTGCTCCGCCCGCCGTGCCTCACCACGCTCTCTCTGAACGGGTCCTGCTCCGGCCGGTAGTGGTTCAGTCCCCAGTGCAGGAATCCCTCCAGGCCATAGAACGCTCCCGCCCAGCCCAGCAGCGCGGGCCTCAGCAGTTCCATGTCCATCAGGCGGTTCAGCCACCGTCCCCCGGGCACGCAGCACGTGTAGAACCACACCCCGTCGCCCAGCGCTCGCTGCGCTTCGAACTCCTTCCTGTGCGCCTGGTATTCGTGGCACTGCGGGCACCAGATGTTCACCGATCCCGCCAGCGCAGGGTCCATCGTGGCGTCGATCACACGTATGCCCGGCATGTACTTGTGTACCATGCCCACCATGATCCGGTAGTCGGCGGCGTTCGCCGCCACGGGCTCGTCGGCTACGTGCTGCACCCACCGCCCTCTCCACCCGTTGCGCTCGATCTCCTCCATGAGCTGCCCTGCCGCCCCGGCTATGTCCGCGTTTCCCGCAACCGACGTGGCGGGCGGACCCCCCAGCGACGTGCTGAACGTCGCTGCGTTCCATTCCCCTCCGGTGCGCCCGGCGAAATGCCCGCCCTCTATGTAGTGCATCCCCGCTCCTGTGAACACCTTCACTATCCGCCTCAGCCGCTCGCGGTTCAGTTCCAGTTTTCCCCGCACCCTCTTGAAGACGTCCTGGAACGGCGTCCAGAAGACGTTCTGCCGGTTCCGGACCATCAGGGCGGCGTATTTCCCCAGCATCCGCCAGTGTCCCTCGCTCCACGCCTTCAGCCCGTGCCGCGTCGCTATCAGCTCGTAGCTGAACCAGTTCGTGTACGGCCAGCTCCCCGCCCCCGTCTCCGGCAGCGCCGCCCCGTACACCTTCACCCGGAACTTCAGCCGCTCCGCGCTCTTCCCGTCGCTCGCTTCGATCGTGTAGTCGCGCGTCCCCGGCCGGGCCTTCCTCTCCACGGGTATCTGCACGCAGATCGCCTCCGTGGCCCCCTTTGTCTCGATGCTCTTCCCCGCAGGCTCCATCGCATCGTACACCCGGAAAGGCGCCCTCCGCGTCACGTGAACGTTCCGCCCCGTCCCGGCTTCCACGAATCCCCCCGCTCCCGTGTTCTCCTCCACCGGCACGTCCACCAGCCGGTACAGCCGCGCTTCTTTCACCGGCCTGCCCGCCAGCCTGACGTCAAGGCGCAGCCGGGCCCCCCCGATGCCCGTCGCCAGCACGTTCACCGCCGCGGTGCCGCCCCTGGCGACGTCCGCCTTCATCGTCGTGAGCGGCTTCCCGCTGACGGTGGAATCAGGATAAAGCCATTCCAGGCTGTCCCTCAGTTCGGCCTTCATGTCGCCTCCTTCCGTGCGGTTCTCAACCGCATCCTAGCTGTTTGACGAAGGCCGTCAATGCAGATGCGCCCGTTCCATCGTGCCGGAACGGGCGCGGCGTCTCTTCGCCGGCGCATGGGCCGGCGCCACAAAGACCAGAGCCGAATGCGCTTGAAGCCCCGCGCATGCCGTTCGTTTCCTGCGCGGTCCTCACTTGCTGATGATGGTGTGCCGGGCGCACAATATCTGTTCTCACGCCTGAAATATACTCATGTCCCCGCGTTTACGCCCTTCTCTTCGATTTCCTTCTTCTCCACGTACCCGCTGAAGCGCTTCTTCTGCTTCACCTTGTCCCCCTCGAACCACACCGCGTACGTCGTGTTCGTACCGTGTCCTCCCCGCCGCACGCCTCCACTGCCCACCTGCATCGACTGCGAATGAGCCCGCCATACCAGGAAATCAGCCCCTTTTTCCTCCGGCCTCCCCATTATCGCAATCACCTGCGCTTCCGACATGCCCGCCTGCACCTTCTGCATCTTCGCGTCCATGGCGGCGGGGCCTTTGAAAACTTGCGTGGCCAGCACCGCCGCCGCCAGTATCCCTATCGCCGCGAACCCCAGTATCTTCCACTTCCGGTTGTCCGGCGGCGCGGGCCGCGGCCTCCTGCTCCGCCTTTCTCTCGGTTCTCCCATGGCACCTTCCTTATCGAATGCCCGTCGTTCGGCGCGCCCCGGACCTGCCCGGCCGCCGGCTCTTCAACAGTGGTATTCTACACGTTCGCCGCGGTCCCGCCTGTCCCGTCGCGTGCGGCTCCCGGATGGGCTTTTGCCGGCCAGCGCCGGATTGCCCTCAGGCGTCGGGCGGCTCCCGCCGGCCAGGCCGCTCCCGCCGGGGCGCCTTGCGAGGTTTCTTCCTCATGACCGTCGCCAGCACTGTTATCAGGGCAATGATCCCGGCGGCGCCCACGGCGTATTGGAAGCCGCTGATCCCGGCGCTGCCGCTCTGCGCCCCGGCCGTGTCCGCGGCCGTCCCGGTGCCGTCTCCGGCAGTGACTGCGGCGGGCGCTGAAGAATCGCCCGTCTCATCCGTTCCGGCCGCCTCGCCCGCACCGGGCGCACTGGAAAACCCGTACGCCCCGACCGCAGGTATCCGCTTGGTGTTGTTGGCGTCCCGGGCGGTTACGTAGAATTCGATTCCGCCGCCCGCCGCCAGCGGCGCCGTCGCCGTGTACACGCCGCCCTCTTCCGTCATGGATACGGGCTTGAATTCGCCCGCGCTCCCCGCACGGTGGAACAGCCTCACCTCTTCGATCTTCAGCGGCCCCTTGATCACCTCGCCCTTGCCGCCGGACCCGGCTTCCTCCCCGACGTGCGCTTCTCCGGAACTGCCCGCCGGCGTGTAGTGATAAACGTCCCCCCTCACGCGGGCCGTCACGGTTATTCCTCCCTCGCCCGCCGTCGGCGTCTCCAGCTCTATGTGCGGCGCGATGCTCCACCCCGCCTGGCTCACCGTCCTGAGCGATTCCATGAACGGCTCGTTTCCTCCGTCAAGCATCTTCTGCCAGCCTTCGACTCCCTCCCAGTGCGTGTACTGCAGGCTCTTTGTCTGCTCCGGCCCGCAGAGCCTGTCCATGTAATACCGCCACTTCAGTGACGACGCGTCCGGCGGCGGCCCCTGGCAGCTCGGCATGAACGAATATCCCAGGTCCGACAGGAACTTCACCGACTTCTCCGCCATCCCAGAATGCCACGGCTGGGCGATTACCTTCTTGTTGTACCCGTTCCGGGCCAGCAGCTCCGCCGTCCCTTCCAGCCTGTAGTCCGCGGCGTTGTGGTGCGGGTCTATCATGTCGCTCCACATCACCACGCGCGTCCCGGGCTTCCTCTCCAGCACGAAGTCTACCTGCGCCTTCACGTACCCGTAGCATATCTCCGCACGCGTCTTGCCGCTCGCAAGGCACTTGTGATCCCAGCCGATCGTGCGGTACTCGTCGTATTCGATCCCGTATACCCGGATCTCCGGGTCTATGAGGTCGAACGGGTCCGTGCAGAGCCTGTATACGGGATTCTGCCGGCCGGCGGCGTAGAGCCTCGGGTCGCTCAGGCACTCCCGGTATTTCCACCGGCTGTACGGATCCGGCCCGATAAAGCTGAATTCCACCAGTACGTCCGAACCGTCGGGTATCCTCGAATCCGCCGTCCGGGCGACCGTCGTGGCCTCCTGGTCCCCCGCATATTCCGCCCAGCGCAACACCTGGTACGGGTACCCCTTCGGGTGCCCCGTCCCGTAATGCACTTTCTCCGCCCAGTGCGCCTTTATCTTCCCGAACTTCAGCACGTAGTCCCGCCCCTCCTCGAACGTGACGGTCCCGTCGATGCTCTTTACCACCACCGGCTCCTGGTCCCAGTTCCTTCCCGTATGTATGTCGTGCATCACGTTGCGTACCGGTATGGGCGCGTCCACGGCGTTGCCCCGCTTGTCCCACTTCTGTATGGTGAATTCCACGGCCCGCGTCCCCGCCAGGTGGTACCTCTCCTCCGTCCGTATGCATTCCAGCCACGTCGGGTCCCCCGCAAACTTGTCCGGGTGCGGGTATTCACCCCGCGGGAAATAACACATCCGCCCCTCGGGCCGGGCGTCGAGATGCCTTTCACGGCAGTAGTCGTAAAGCTTCTTCGCCATCTCCGCCACCGTCTCGCCGTTCTCGCCCGTCTGCATCTCCAGTCGAGCGTACCCCCCGTTGCTCATCTCGACGCACACCTGGTCGTACTTGAGCGACGCTGCAAGGTCCGCAACCCGCTTCCCCGTCTCCACGTGGCCCGCAGGCGCACCCCCCTCCATCGCGTAGTACACCGCACGCATCTCGTATTCCGGCCAGTCGATTACCTCCATCGCGCTTATCGATCCCGATTCCGACAGGAGCTGCTTGAGCGACTGCAGCCCGAAAAACGTCCCCGCCCCGTCACGCCCCGCCACGATCACACGCTTCTCCGTCACGTCCAGTACGTATCCTTCCCTGCCGGGGTGCCCGGCCGAAACCTTCAGCGGCAACGACGCCGTCTCGCCGGCGATCGCGGGGGAGGCGAGATCCCCCGCTATGATCGCCCCGCCGCCCTCCAGCGCCGCCTTCAAACCCTCCGGCCCCTTCACCTTCCATGCGTCGAACCCGTATTTCTCAACCAGCACCCCCATCAGTCCGGACGTCTCGATGTCCCGGCGTATCTCCGGCGTCAGCGCCACTATCACCGTGTCTCCGCCCATCCTGAACGGCCCCGCTCCGGATCTGTTCACCACTTCCCTCGGCACCGGGTATATCCCTGAAGCGTATAGCGCCCCGCACAGGAAAAACACGCTTGTCAGTACTGCGGATTTGCGGCTGGACATGACGGGCCTCCTTTCGGGAGATACTTATATTTACCGGCATCCGGGAAAAAAGTCAAGAAAAACTTAGCCGGTTAACTGTTAACCGGTTAACCGGTTAAGTTTGCCCCCGAAACCCCCTGTTTAACGGGATATTTGCGCAAAACCGGCGGGCAGCGGAATTCCGGCTTTTTTGATGCCGGAAACGGGAAAATCGCTTGAAAACGGGCGTCCCGGAAGCCCGGCGTACGGCCCGCCCGCCCCGCCCCCGGACATCGAAAAAAGGAGCCTGTCGCCGGCTGTAAGCCTCACCGATTTACCGATTTACCCCTGGTAGAACGTCCGGGGGCGGGTCGGCGCAGCATTTCCCGGGTGTCGCGCAGCGCCGTTTATTTTCTTTAAGCCCCCCGGATAACCGCACCGGTACCGGGTTTGCCGGGCAGCGGACGCGGCTCAGGCCCGAGCCATGTGCGCGCATTGCCGCCTTCGATCTTCCGCAATACTTCCGGCGGCAGATGCATGCCCCGGAGTTCGACGCGGCCGTTCGGTCCCGGTGCGCCGGGTCTGCCCAGCCCGGCCATGTAGGGACTGGCAAAAGAACCTTCTGTTTCCAGGAAGAGGCGGACCTGTTCGGCTTTGGCGCGAGCCAGCGTGATCGAATTGCCGTCCGAGATATCAGTACCGTACAGGATGCGGTCCTGCCACTTGATGAAAAAGGCCCTGGCCGTCCGGATATCGTCGGAAAGACAGTACATGTATTCATGTCCCATGGCCAGGTCGACCCGCAATTCGGGATAGGCAGCAAAGAGGCCGCCAAGGCGGTCCAGCTGCGGCCCCATGAACATGAAGTGGGCGAAGTTTATCCTGAGCGCGGGATGAGCGGCCAGGACGGCTTCGGCCTGCCTGAAATATTCCTCCTGCGGGTCGGCATCCCTGTACATGGCCGGGTCGGCATCTCCGGTCCAGCAGTCAACCGGGTTGGCAAGGTGGATGGTGACAGGCATGGCGTGCTCTTCAGCGGCATCCCAGAACGGACGGTAATAGTCGTGGTCCAGCGGGTGGGGCAGCGCCTGTTTGACATACGGGGAACCTTCCATCATCTTGATTCCGTCGTAACCGTCGGCGATCAGGGCTGCGACCTGGGGAGCGAGGTTGCGGCCGTCGCCCCGTGCGACGCGGCTTTTTTCGTGGATCAGGCCGCCGAAGATATAGAACCTGCCGGGACAGCCGGACTTGAATTCGTCCGCGAAGCGGTAGCGGTAGGCTGCGCCGGCATCGGCATCTTCGACCGGTTGACACCTGCAGGTGACGAGCACGGCGTGAGTGTGGCCGGCAATGGCCAGGTTGTCCATGTAGTGGGCAATGGATTCCCTGCCCCTGTAATGGGTGTGCACGTCAATGACAGGGTCTACATTCCATTTGATCGGGTCCACGCAGACCGCCTTTCGTCAAGACAGAGTGGCACGTCGTTTTTCAGCAGCGGCAGTTTCCCGCGGCGTTCAGGCGGACGACGCGGCGCCGGCCTGTTCGAGGATGCGCCTTGCGTTGCCCGCGAGTATCATCTGCATGTCTTCGAGCGGCAGGCCTGAGCCGAAGACCTTGCCGAGCTGCTGGGCCTGGTTCAGGACGTTGACGTCCGAGCCCCAGACCATCCTGGCGGCGCCCACGGCGTCGGCGAAACGCCTGACAAGTCCCCGCGGCGAGCGGCTGTAGGTGACGTCGAGGAAGGCGTTGGGGTGTTTCTTCATGAAATCGACGTAGCGTTCTTCGGCTTCGGCGCCGGCGTGGGCCAGCAGGACCGGTGCGTCGGGGCAGGCGGAAGCGATGCGGCCCACGTGGTCGAGCTGTTTTTCCGTTCCCCAGGTGTGGAAGAGCATGGGGATGCGGCGTTCGTTGGCGATGGCGTGCGCGTGTGCGTAGGAGGGGTGGTTGTAGGGTATGCCGTTCATGTCATGGAATTTGAGGCCCGAGAAGCCTTCGCCCAGCCAGCGTTCGACGTTGCGGCGCACTTCGGTGCGGCCGTAGGGGAAGACGCCGACGTAGCCGAGTATCCTGCCGGGATATTCCTGCATGGCGTTGCAGACGATTTCGTTGCCGTATTCGGCGTCGGCGTTCGTGCAGCGGATGTGGGCGACGGCGGCGGCGGCGATGCCCAGCCGGTCCATGGATGCGACTATGCTGCCGACGGAGCGGTCGGGGACCGTGTACGAGAAGCAGCCGACGTGGGCGTGCATGTCGATGATGTCGAGGCCGGGGGGCAGGCCAGCGAGAGCTTTTTCCACGAACTGGTTCATCTGCCTGCTCCCGCGACGAGCGAGACCAGGTTGCCGGCGGCGATGGCCTGGCGGTCGGCGTCGGACACGGGTGAGCAGGCGAGCAGCATGACGGCGGCGGCCGGTTCGCTTTCGGGGAACCCCGTGCCGAAGAGGAGCTGTTTCGCCAGTCCCTGGGCGACCATGTGTTCGAGGCCGGAGTGAACCGTGTAGTTGGAGCCTATGGAAGCGTGGACGTTGGGGAAGTTCCTGAGCAGAGGCACCAGCTTGCGCTGGTCGCGGTAGTGGAGGCCGGCGTAGATGAAGGGCAGGCGCGGCCATTTTGCGGCGATGGCGGCCATGGTGTGGAAGTCTATCATGCCGGCGTCCGCGAAAACGGGCAGGTGTTTCGCTTCGAGCGCGTCGAAGAGGGGTGCGCAGAGCCAGTCAGCGACGATCCAGTCATCGATCGAGGGGCGGACCCAGACGGCACCCGCCCCATTGGCGAGGGCGTCGGCGGCCTGTTGTTCTTCGGAAGGTAGATCGCCGGCGGAATTGGGGACGACGACGGGGCAGGGGATGAGCTGGTCGTGGGGCTTGCAGGCGTCGAAGAGCCGGCGGTTGGCGAGATCGACGTCGGTTTCGAGGGTTCCCGGAGCGACGCGTACAAGTGCGCCGGTTATGCCGCAGTCGTCCATGGATTGGAGGAGTTCGTCGACCGCGACCCTGCGGGTACGGCCGGGTTCGGTGGCCAGGGCGCCGCACTGAGCGTCGAAAAGGTCCATACCCGCGTCTCCCGGTGTTGTACTGATTATGCCGGGACGTGCGGCGCGCGGAAATACATTCGGGGTTTTTTTTGAATCGGGGCGCGGAGGCGCTAAGGGTGCGGGCCGTGGTATTTTTCGACGAGGAGTTCGAGGCCGAAGGGCTGTTCGAGGAGGACGGCGTCTTCGCCGAGCACTTCAGCGTAGCGTGTTTTCATGAAAATGGTCATGAATTCGCGTATGCTTTCCACGTCTTTCAGTTCCCCTGGCACGAGCATGTGGAGACCTCCCTGACCCTGCGGCACTGTGCTTATCGCCAGAAAGGCCGGCGCGGTTTAGCGTGTTAGGGCCGCTGCAGCCTTGCCATGATGAGGCCGGGTCGTAGAATTGGCGGCCGAAGGAGGCCACATGTCACCAGGACTGCTGCGGCCGGTGCCGCCCCGGCGCGAGGTAGCGAACCCCGTGGAACCGGTTCTTTTCAGGGATATTTTCCCTTACGTCGAGGTGCCGCGGATCGTTTTCGACAACGACATCGTGTCCGTGGACCTGCCTGCGGAGATATGGATAACGGACACCACGTTCCGTGACGGGCAGCAGGCGCGTCCGCCGTACACGCCCGAGCAGACGGCGGAGATATTCGAGATCATCCACAGGCTGGGCGGGCCGAACGGTGTGATAAGGCAGAGCGAGTTTTTCCTGTATTCGGAGAAAGACCGCCGCGCCGTGGAACTCTGCCTCGAAAAGAACCACCGTTTCCCCGAGGTGACGGGATGGATAAGGGCGGTATCGTCCGACTTCGAACTCGTCAAATCCATGGGGCTGGCCGAGACGGGGATACTGACGTCGTGCAGCGACTACCACATCTACCTGAAGCTGAACCGTGACCGGCGCGAGGCGCTGGACATGTACCTTGGCATAGTGAAGGACGCGCTCGATGCCGGCGTGCGGCCGCGCTGCCACTTCGAAGACATAACGCGTGCGGATTTCCACGGGTTCTGCGTGCCGTTCGCCCAGGCGCTGATGGAGCTGTCGGAGGAATCGGGGGTTCCGATAAAGATCCGGCTGTGCGACACGATGGGGTACGGGGTGCCGATGCCGTCGGCATCGCTGCCGCGTTCGGTACCGAAGCTCGTGCACGGGATGATACGGGACGCTGGGGTGCCGTCTGAGCGGCTGGAATGGCACGGGCACAACGATTTCCACAAGGTGCACGTGAACGGGGTGGCGGCGTGGCTGTACGGCTGTGCGGCGCTGAACACGACGCTTCTCGGTTTCGGCGAGCGGACGGGGAATCCTCCGATGGAAGCCGCCTGCATAGAATACGCCGCCATCACGGGGGGGACCGGGGGGATGGATCTTTCGGCGATAACGGAAGCGGCGCGGTATTTCCGCGACGAGCTGAACGTTTCGATACCCAAGAACATGCCGTTCGTGGGGGCGGAGTTCAACAGCACGTCTGCGGGCATCCACGCCGACGGGGTGGCGAAGAACGAGGAGATCTACAATATTTTCGACACGGCCCGGATACTGAACCGGCCGCTGGGCGTGACCATCAACGACAAGTCGGGGCTTGCCGGGATTTCGCACTGGGTGAACATGAACGTAGTGACCGGCGAAGACGAACAGGTGACGAAGAAACATCCCGGCGTGGCGCACATGTACAAGCTGATAATGAAGCAGTACGACGAAGGGCGCGTGACGAGTCTTTCGAACGACGAGATGCTGCACCTTGCGCGCAGGTGCCTGCCGCAGTTCTTCGAAAGCGAGCTGGACCGGCTGAAGGCGCGAGCCGCGGAGCTTGCGGAGCACATTGTCCAGGGGATGGCGGAGCTGCCCGAGCTGCAGTCGATGGAAGCCGGCAGGATACAGCCGGTGCTGCAGCGCATGCACGACGACAACCCGTTCATACAGCTGTCATACGTGGTTGACGGCCGCGGCCACAAACTCGTCCACGCCGCCCAGCGAGAAGACGCTGCGACGTATTCGGGTTTCACCGACACGGAGTTCATCGACAGGGAATGGTTCAAGGTACCGATAGCGGAGGGCAGGCTGCACGTCACGGGGCTGTACACATCGAGGATAACGGGGATGCTCTGCATAACGGTCAGCGACGTCATAAGCACCGACCGAGGAGACGTTCTGGGTGTGCTGGGTGCGGACATCCGGTTTGAGGACCTGATCAAGTCGGAGGGTTGAGGGGGCGGGGGCCGGGCCGATGGGAGGGGAGACGCGTATCATCAGCCTTGCCGCGCGGCTTCCCACGCCGCCAGTATCGCGTCACGGGTGATCAGGAGGGGAGTAGTTTCGGCGGCGAGCGCCGGGTCGGCGGCGTAGCGGCCGTTCAGTATGTCCGTGCAGACTTCCACGGTTATCTGTCCCGCGAAGCGCTTTCGCATAAGGCCGCGGCAGACGGCCTGGAGATCCACGTTGCCCCGGCCGATGCCGCGGTGCTCGTCCATCCGCCCCGAATTATCGCTGACGTGCACTTCGGCGATATCGAAAGGTATCGATTCGGTGAAGAGTTCCAGGTCTTTTCCATCGCCGCCCGCCGAGCGGACCCGTATGTTGGCGTGCCCGACGTCGTAGAGCATTACGGGCCCGGTGTTTTCAAACATCCCCGCGAAGCGTTCGAAATCCTCGATCGAGCGGAAGGCCCCGTCGCCGCCGAAGCTGTTTTCTATGCCGGCGCGGATGCCGGTGCCTGCCAGGGCGTCCGCCATGAAACGCACCACCTGTGCGTTCAGCTCCCAGCGGAACAGTCTGGCGCCGCCGGCGGTTTTTTCGTGGAGGGGGTCGAAACAGACCGAAGCCGGTTTCACGCCGTTATCATTCCACCACAGGACATCGTCGACGACGCGCGTCACATAGTCCCAGTCGATGGAGCCGTTTCCGTTCACGCCGGCGTCGACGTTGCCGTGATAGGTAGCTTTCAGGCCGGCATCCGAGAGTGCTGCGGCGGCTTCCAAACGTTCGGAGGCGTCGACGTCCATTACGGACTGCAGCAGCGACAGTGCGCCGAAACCGTTTTCGGCTATCCAGCGAACGCGTTGCGGGAGGGTGCCTTTAAGGAGCCATGCCGCCATGCCTATGACAGGGGCCGAGATCGCGTCCACGTCACAGCTCCAGTTCGTCGAAGTAATCTTCCGGGTTGACGGCGGAGAGGAGGGGTTTTTTCACAATGGGGAGGTTGATCACTTCGGCGATCGTGCCGGCCTGCCTGCTGACGGACAGTGCGGGGGGATGGTATGGGGGGTTGTCCCTGAAGGCAATTTCGCGCACGTAGGGGGGCTTGAGCCTGACGAGGCCGAAGTCGGGGTCGGCCGCGGTTCTTGCGTCGACGCTGCGCAGTGCGCCTTCGGCCGCTTCGCGTATCATCTGGCGTGCGGTTTCGGGATGCCTGTGGACGGCGTCGAGGTTGCGGGCCTTGTAGGTCATGGTGTCGATATCGGCCTCGTCGTCCCTTGAGCGGTTCAGCCCGCGCTTGACGGCGGCGGTGGCTATTCCCGGCACGAGTGCTTCGGCTTCGCGTTCAAAGGCTTCGTCGCCCGTGGCGAAGACGGTTCTGACGTTCATTTCGGAGGCCATGAGGACAAGCTGACCGAATTCGCCGACGGAAAGGCCGTTTATCCTGTAGTCGATGTGGTTGAACCAGCCGGTGTGTGCCATGTGAGCGCGGTCGCTGCCGGCCTTGGCGTGCTGGCCGACAAAGACCAGGACGTCGTGGTCCTTGAGGGGGCCGGCTGGAGCGCTGAGCGGGCCGGTGGCCGTTTCCACGCGCCTGTCCAGCAGCCTGGGGTCGACTTTAAGCACGCCGTGGCCCAGGACGACGGTGACGGCGTCGGCGCCGCCGGCAAAGAGGCCTTCGACGGCGGCGTTTATCTCGCCGCAGAGGAGTTCTGCGCCTTCGGTGCGGTACATGCCTTCGGGGCGGCACCACTGGTCCCAGTCGAGCACACCGGCGACGCCTTCCATGTCCGTGCACATGCAGACTTTCATAGCGCCATTCCTTTCGGGGATTTTCCCTGCGACTATTTTTACCGTTCCCGGTGCGAAGGCAAGGGCGTCCTGTAGTTCAGGGCATGCGGGACACTTCTATGCCCTGGTCGTCGAGGAACATGTTGATGCTGGAGGCGAAGTTTTCACCGCGCACGAAGGCCAGGTAATCAGCGAGATCGGAGGCCGAGTTGATGGAGTTGTGTGCGATGACGAGAGAGGCCGGCTTGAGAGCGTGGAGGGCGGCTTCCAGGAGGTCCATGTAGATGGACTTGCCTTTACCTTTCGGGCCGTCGGCATCGAGGTAGAGGAGGTCTATGCCGCCGTCGAAGTCCTTGAGCCATTGCATTCCGTCGGCGGCGACGATTTCCGCCCGGCCTTCGGTGTCTATGGACTGCACGTTGCGGCGGGCGCGGTCGGCTTCTTCGGGTTTTATCTCGATGCCGACGAGTCTTTCGGCGTCGTAGCACTTTCCCGGGCCGGCGGCGGCCCCGGCGTTCGATATGAAGGTGTTGCCGCAGAATATGCCCACGGCAACCAACACCGGCGGGCGGTGGACGGCGTTTATGGCGTACAGCAGGCGCTGCATGCGCGGCGTGATGGCGGTCCACGGGATGTCGAAGTTTTCCCGGACGGCCCGACGGTGGGCCAGGAATTTCTCTCCGTCGTAATCGACGCCGGTGATGAGGCCTGCATTCAGCATTCCGGCAAGGGCCGCGTCCACGACGCGGATTTCATTTTCGAGGGGTTCTACGGCGTCGTGGGGCTTTTTCCACTCCATCCTGTAGGTCTGCCAGTCGGCCGCTCTGAATTCCGCCATCCCGGTGTCTCCATTCCGTCAAGCGCCCGGTTCTTCGCAAGCGCCTTCGATTTCCGCAACGGTCCCGTTCGCCGGAGCGGACCGTATCCTGGAGCGATGTTCAATATACAGCACCGAGGCCAGGCCCGCCAGCAGGAGCGCCCCGCACGCCCATTGTCCGGCCGAGAGGTTTTCCCCGAGCCAGAAGCGCGATATCGCCGCTATGAACAGTGGAAGAGACAGCACGCCCGCCTGGCTGACGGTCACTCCCACCGACCGGACGCTGTAGATGTAGGACAATCCCCCGGCCATACCGATGACGCCGCCGGCCATTATGATGACGAGGTCGAGCGTGCGCGCACCGACGGCGGCGTCGAGATCCACGAGGCCGGCGGAACGCGCCACGAGCCAGATGGGTATCTGGCAGAGCGTTGCCAGGACGTTGATCATTACGAGGATGACGAGGCTGTCGCTGCCGCCTTTCACCATTTTCACGGAGAAGCCGTAGGCCACCCAGAAGGAGGTCGAGAGGACTATGGATATCACGCCGATGACGAACTCCGTTCCTGCGGTCGCCACGTTTCCGCCGGTTCCCCGGCGGAAAACCACGACCCCGGCCACTCCGGCCAGCGCGGCGAGCATGGCGAAGAAGAAGCCCTTCTGCTTCGTCAGGCTTCTCTCATCGGCGAAGAAGAGCGCGCCCACCAGCACCGTCAGGACTATGTCCATGCGGCCGATGAGCATGGAAAACGTCGCCCCGATGCGGAGCACGCCGGTCATAAGGAAGGTCTGGGACAGGGCCACCAGCGCAGCGGGGGCCAGGTACCTGTACCAGCCTGAGAACGCTTTTTTCATGCCATTGGGTCTTAATACATATCCCAGCGGCAGGAACAGGGCCGCCGATGCCGCCATGCGCAGGAGGTTCTGGGTGTAGACGTCGATGCCGCGCAGTCCCAGCCATCTCATCATGACCGGCGGCCATGCGAAAAGGAATGGAGCGAGAAACAGCGGCAGGTATCTGAGCAAAGAGAGACTCCTTTTTGCCGCTGCAGGCCGGGCTGCACATCGGTCTGCCGTGGTGGGACGGCAGTGCGGCGGCATGATGGTGGAGGTGAGGGGATTCGAACCCCTGGCCTTGGCATTGCGAACGCCACGCTCTCCCAACTGAGCTACACCCCCACGCGCCCGCAGGGATTATACACCGCCCGGTCCACCCCGCAAGCCGGATGGCCCCTTAGCCTTGTCGCCCCCCGGCAATCAGGGTTTCCACTTCCGCCATTGTGGGCAGGGCCGCCCGTCCGCCCAGCTTCCGGCAGGCGAGCGTGCCGGCCGCCTGGGCGACATCTACCACGCGTTCCCTGTCCCATTCCTGAGACACGGCGTATGCGAATGCGCCATGAAGGGTGTCCCCGGCCCCGCACGTGTCCACTATGTGGCCGCTGTAGGACGGGACCGCCCTGACGGACACGCCTCCGGCGTCCTTATCGAAGACCTCGACGCCGTCCGCCCCCAGGGTTATCACGACGAAACGTGCGCGCCCGTTCTCGATCACTTCCCGTGCGAACTGTTTTCTGTATTCGGCGTCGTGTGCCCGCCGTCCCAGCATGACCGACGACAGCACGGGATAGTCCGCCGTCTTCAGCAGTTCCTTTTCATGGGGACGGCCGTGGCCGATATCGACGACTATGGGGACGTTGTACCGCAGGGCTTTTGCCGCGAGGTCGAGGGAGGCTTCCGGCCAGCGCCCGTCTATCAGCACGCATTTCGACGAGGCGGTTTCCTCTTCGCTCACGGCGTATTCAGCCAGTTCCAGGTTCCTGCCGGGGTGATATATGAAACGGCGCTCGCCCTCGTCATCGACCAGCACCGTACACACCGGCGAATGGCCGCCGTTCACCACCGCCGCCTGCGTATCGACGCCGATGGACTGCAGACCTTCCACGATGAACCGGCCGAAGAAATCGTCCGCCACCCTGGTATGAAAACGCACCTTTCCACCCAGAACGGCGACGGCGGCCGCTGCGGTGGCCGCCACGCCGCCGCCCTGTACGCTCACTTCCCCGGTGCCGCATCCTTTTGCCGCCTGTTCGAAAGACGGCACTTTCACAAGGTGGTCATAGCAGGCCAGGCCCAGCGCCAGGACGTCCCACTTTTTATCCGATCGGCCGGCCATGAGGCTAATCAGCCTTTACTTTCTGAACAACCACCTTGATTCCGTCAACCCGCGTCACTTTCACGCGGGCTCCTTCCTCGATGAATTCCCCCTCCGCCGTCACGTCTATCCTCTTGCCGTCTATCATGGCGGTACCGGAAGGCCTCAGATAGGTAACGGCTACGCCGGCCATCCCCTTGAGATGCTCCTTCGACTGCGAAGACTTGTAGTCCTTCTGTTCGCCGCTCAGCACGATGCTGGTGTTTTTCATGACGTAGAAGAAGAACAATACGGCGAGTGGTATGGCGACGACGGTGCATACCAGGGCTATTATCCCCATGGTAGTGGACACCTTGAACGCGAGGACGATTCCGATCGTGGCGGCGACCACGCCGGCGACCGTCAGAATGCCCATGGAAGGGATAATCGCTTCCAGGAAGAATAGCCCAATGCCGATAACCAGGAGAATGATGGGTATAAGCATGTCTCCGCTCATGACGCTTCCTCCCCGGAGCCCGGCTGAGCCTCCTGGACAACGATGCGGTTGCCGCTTATTTCCAGCACCACGATTTCAGCGCCTTCCCCGATGAAGCCGCCGTTCGTGACCACGTCCACTACCCGTCCGGCTATTTCGGCCCGGCCGGCGGGACGGAGAGGCGTGCGGGCGCGTCCGGCCGCGCCCGGCTGTACGGTTGTGCCGTCTTCCGAGGGTGCGGCACCGGCCAGGGCGGCGTTGCTTTCCTCCGCCAGCACCAGTTTCCTGGCGAAGGGCAGCTTGTCCATGGTGGACACAAGGATGAGGATTATGACGACGCCGAGAGCCATGGGTATAGCGACGGAGGCTATATCGGGCAGCGGGCTGCTGCTCGGCATGGGGATCGAAGGCGCTCCCCCCAGGCTGAACGTATCGGGCCCGAGGGCCGTCAGTATCAGGCTGCCCACCATCACCACGATTCCGGCTATGCCCACCACGCCGAAGCCCGGTATCAGCAGCAGTTCCACCGCCAGGAGGGCCACGCCCACGAAGAACAGGGCTATTTCCAGCGGGGTGGCGGTCCCCGCGAGGAACTTGGTCCAGAGGAAGACACACAGCGAGAGGATGAATATCGAACCGCCGGCTCCGAAGCCCGGAGTCTTCAACTCGACGCCCAGGCCGATCACCGCCAGCAGGATTATGAGGCCCGAAGCGAAGGGGCTTGCCAGGAAGCGTGCGGCATTGTCCAGCCAGCCGGCTCGTACTTCGACTATGCGATTTTCCGTGAACGCCAGTACGGCAAGCAGTTCGTCGCGAGACTTCACCTGCCCCCGTGCGATACCGTAACGTACGGCGTCTGATGCGGTAGGGACGAAGATCTCACCCGCCTTGACAACCACGCTTATCTCGCGCACATCGCGGTTGTTCAGGTATTCCTCCCGGAACTCTCTCCTCAGCAGGATTCTCCTCTCGCCGTCGATTTCGGCTTCCACCACTTCCAGTTCGGGGTCCACCATGGCCGCCGCCAGGGCTTCGTTATGGCCGTTTCTCTTTGCCGTGCTGCGGAAGGCGGACACGAAGGAGCGGATGTTTTTCTCCTCGATGGCTTTCGGCAGTTCGATCACGCCGCCCTGGGGATTGGGGAGGTAAGGGGTTGCGCCGCCCATGCTGGAGCCTTCCTGCACGTAAATTTCCTGGCATGCGTAGGTTATCAGCGCGCCGGCCGAAAAAGCCCTGTTTCTTACAAAAGCTATGGTTCTCAGTCCCGAGTCGCCGAGGTCGCCCGCTATGCGCAGTGCGGCATTGCTCATGCCGCCGTTCGTTTCGATTTCCAGTATTATGACTTCAGCCCCGGCGTTCTTCGCTTCTTTGACGGTCCGCCCGAGGAAGCGCACCAGCCAGTAATCTATCATTCCGTCGGCGCCCAGGGCCCCGTCGTCTATCCGCACCAGGTAGACGGGAACGTTTTCGCCGGCGTCGGCCGCCACTGCGAGCGTTAGCGCTGCAGCCAGGATCGCCGCGGCGATTCTGAATACATTCATTGGTTTCCTCCTTGCACGGCGGGATTATACATTCAACCGGGTCCGTTTTCCATGTCCTGGCGAGAAACGCGTCCTGTGCACTTGTGCATTGCGATTCGGTGATGTAGAATAGTACTGCCAGAACGTGATGGAGACTCTTGTCGGGGAAGGACGCTCATCTCCGTGCACTGGCCGGAAGAAATAATGGCTGCGCTCGAGCGCTGCATGGGCAAGATGCCCGAAGCCATGCGCAAGCTGGCGTTTTCCAGGCTTATCGAAGACGTTGAAATACGGGTATCCGTTGCGGGCCGTGTGCGCGTAGGCCGCAGGGACGTTCTTTTGACGGCCCGCCAGATGGTATCCGGCTGGATGTATGACGCCCTCGAGCAGGAATTGGACCTCCTGTCCGACGATGTTGACGACGAGGAGGAGGCCTCTCCGGCTACTCAGTGATCGTCACTTCCACCGTGCGCGTGTTGCCGCCGGCGTCTTCCGCCGTCAGGGTAAGAGTGCCCCCGGCGCCGGCGTAGTCGATGTCCGCAGCCGTCCACGTCCCGTTCAGGCCCGTCACGCTCACGGGCACGATAACCGACCCGTTGATTACCACCTCCGTCGGGCACGACGTGTCGTCCGACACGGTTCCCGCCAGGTCCGCCGTCCCCGCCGCGACGGCGGGGGGCGTCCCGTCGGTGCCGCTCACATCGACGGAGAGAGTGTCCTGGGCGGTTGCCATGCCGTCGGAAACCGTCAGTGTCACGGTGTAAGTCCCCGGCGCGCCGTAGGCATGAGTCGGGTTCACGCCGGTCGCGTCCACCTGGATACCGTCGCTGTCGTCGAAATCCCACGAGTAAGTGAGTTGGTTCGGGCCGTAGTCGGGATCGTAGCTGCCGCTCCCGTCGAAAGGTATCACTTCCGCAACCGCGGCGGATAAGTTGTCGCCGGCTTCGGCCACCGGTCCGGCGTTCCAGCGGATTTCGAACATGGGGGCGTCCACGGGCGCTTCGGTATAATCGCCGCCCCAGAAGGAATCGCCCTGGTTCAGAGGTAGGGAAATCATCCATCCCTGATTGACCGCCCCGTCGGCCCAGGCCTGTGCGTGCACCGTGACGTCGGCGTCCACGAGCTTCCGCCAGGACATGGGCTCGCCGTAGTCGATTATGTCTCCCGCTGACAGCGTGCCGCCCTGTGTCGAGGCGTTGTCCCACGCGATGCCGGCCGAAGCATCCCGCCAGGCCCAGCTTACACCCACGTTGTCCGCCGTATCCGCCATGCTCTGTTTCCACGTTCCTTTCCCGTCGGGGTCGGTGATCCTGCGGAAGGACAACGGTCCGTTGCTGTTGGCGTTCTGGTGTGCCCGCAGCAGGAGCCTGGCCGACACGATTCCGGCGCCCGACGGCACCGGGCCGCCGTCGGCCTGGAACACCGTGGGATAATCGAGGACGTAGCGATGTTCGGTTGCGTCCGCCCAGTGGTCCATGTGCACTATGCCGAACGTCGTGTTGAAGATCGTGGCGTCGGGAGCGTCCGCCCCGATTTCATCATACCTGCTGTCCGACGTCGTCAGGGTGAAAGGAACGCGCCTGCCGTATAGCTTGCGGTGGTTCGCAAGGCGCTTGCCGAAGGGCGTGTAGAGTGGGTCGCCCACGTAGCACATCATCCAGTTGACCCCGGGCGTCGAAATATAGGCGGCTTCGGCAAAAGAGTAGCCCCGGGTCAGTGTGTCGACGAACCTGCCGCCATTGCAGTAGCCGCTCAGGAACGGCTCGTTCACCGCCCCCCCGGATGCCGCCACGCCCTTCTGGTTGATGAGCCACGGCACCCAGTAGTGCGCCGCCCAGTTTGCCGGGTTGCCGTCGCGTATCGAAGCGCAGGTACCGGATTCCAGGTGCACGGCGACGGCTCCGTCGGCGAAAGTAAACGGGTCCTGGAGTTCTCCGAAAGTCAGAGTAGGGGGGTAGTTCTGGTTCGGCGCCCCGTAGTAGTGGGTGTACCAGCCCCAGTAGAGTATCACGTTCTGAGCGACGGCGCCTTCGAGTATAGGGCCGTCGTCGTCGTCGAGGTAGACGTCCAGTCCTATGCGCCTGGCCGCAAGACACGCGTCCAGAGAATAGAAGTCTCCCGTCGTATAGGCGCTGCTGTACGGGTGGCGCCGGGCGTCGAAGACGCCTATCCCTGACGAATAGAAGTTCGCGTCCGCTTCGGCGGCCAGGGCCTTGTCCACGAGTCCCTGGGCAACGGCCTTGGATGCGCCGTCCAGCCTGGTGACCATGTATACCGAGAAGCTCCCGTCGTATCTCTGGCTGAGCGTGCTGCCGGCGAGGTAATAGTCGTTGCTGCCGACCCCGGCGCGTATCGTGGCCAGCATGTTGTCCACGGCCGTGCCGCTGCCGTCGTTAAGTTTCAGGGGAATCCCGTAGGTCGTCAGGAGGCAGTAGGCGGTGTCCCGAAGGCCGCTCGAGTCCAGGAATGTCTCCACGTCGGCCGCCAGGGCGTTGTATTGCGTGGTATTACATGTTTCCGCTGTTACCGTAGTCACGTGGCAGATGTTTTCCGCCGGCACGCCCCTCTGGGCGGCATAGTAGTTGCCGACGTCCACGGAATCCTGCAGGGCGTCGTTGACGATTATCACGATGCGCCCCGGGTTCAAGATAAGCTGCTGGGGCGTGAACGACACGGCGTTCGAATCAGCGCTTTCCGTTCCGTTGTATGAGCGCACCACGTAATAGACCGTGGAATCCGTGGGGAACGTATCGTCGGCATACGACAATCCCGTGATGCCGGCGGCAATCTGTGTGTAGCTGCCGTAGACCGTGCCCCGGTATACGCGGTAGCTTACGGCGCCGCTGACCGGCGTCCACGACAGTATCACCCTGGAATCGCCCGGCTGCGAATGGCTTATCAGGTCCCCCGGGGCCTCAATCGCCTGAGCCGCATGGCATACCAGGAGTATCCCTGTCGCCGCCCATGCAAGCGCGGAGTGACACCGCATGAAAGTCTTTGTCATTATCTTTTCTCCCGAGCGCATGTTCCGTTCAAATATACAGCATTTCGCCCGCGGATACAAGGCGAACTTTCTTTTCGGTTCCGCCCGGCGTGCCCGTCGGAACTAGCGGCCGCCCAGGCAATGGCGGCAGGGAGTTCTGCCCGTTGCCGCGGCGGCTTCTTCGGTCGGATAATATACGCGGTTTTCTTCGGCGATGCGTGCGGCGTGCGGGCACGTCACAAGGTGGTAGGTTTTTGATTCGGCGCCCGCCACAAACGGCGGGTTTTTCGCTTCCGGCACGGCCCATATGCCTTTTTGGGCCGCGCATGCCGCCGCTTCTTTCTTTCGCATGGCGGGCAATAGCGGATCTTCCGGGTCGTAGGGCACCACCTTCGCCAGCCCTTCGGACACGATTACTTCTTCCACGCGCTGCCCGTCTTCAAGCAGGATGCTCCCTATGAGGCGCCCGTACCTGTCCATTCCTTCCCGGCCCGTTTCCACCACCACCGCCCTGTTTTCGACCAGCGAACGGTTCAATTCCATCGCTTCCAGGGCGTAATCTTCCGTTTTTTCGCGTACTTCGATGATTTCAGGACTGTTCACGTTCCTGTAGCGCAGGTGCAGGCCGTTCTGAAGGACCACCGTGTCGCCGTCTATCACGCGGACGACGGTTGTCCTGAAGCGGCGGGGCATGGCGCCGGTTTTGCTGTCAAGCGACACGGAAGGATGCGCCGCGTGATAACCCACCCCCGTGGCCAGGCCTGCGGCGAAGCCGGCTGCCGCGGCCAGGATTATCGCCGCACGACGCCGCGGCTCCGCCATCCCCTATTCCTCTTTCCCGCGGCTTACCCTTACGTAGACCGGTTCGCCGGGTCTTACCATTCCCCTGAAGCTTATGCGTGAAAGTGAACACGTCTCCGGCACCGGTTCACTGAAATCCAGCACGAGTTTCTTCACGTCCGCCACCAGTGTTCCATCGGGGCGGACGAGTTCGGCCGCAAACGTATGCCTGCCGTTCAGGCCTCCCGCTGCGGCGGCCAGCAGTCTCGCCGCGTCTTCCACAGCAATCCACTGGGCCACGCCCATCATCACGGGATTCCCCGGGAAATGGCCCTTTGTCAGCGGGTGATCTTCGGGGTATATGAATCTCGTGGTGATCGTCATGCTGTCCGCGTCCCGGTCGGTCACGGCGTCGGCGAAGACCATCGCAGCCGGTTTATCCGGAAACAGGAGCGCCTTGTTCACGGGTTCATCCATCGGCGTTTCCGGCGGCTGGCCGGCCTTCCCCGGGATATCAGCTCCCCCGGTGCCTGTCTTCACCGCGTAAGCCATCGTGTCGCCGTGTGCCAGTTCGCCTGTATCGTCCGACACGGCCCCGGCGAACCTTTTAAAGGGACCGCGGTCTTTCAGCCGTTCGACGCTTGCCGTAAGCCGGCCGTTTATGCGCACCCGTCCCGTAAACTCCACGTTGCTGATGGTGCTGAAAAAGCAGATTTCATCTTCGCTGAGGTCCGGTTTTATGACGCAGATGCCCGCCAGCGCTATGAATTCGCACGCCACCGGCGACAGCAGGTATTCAGCCCCGTCGGTCTTGTAGGTGAAAATTTCCCTTCCGGTGCCGTCGCCCCTCGTGAGCCGAAGCCATGCCGTCCCCTTCATTCCTCCCGGGACCAGAGGGCAGTCAACCTTGTCGACCAGTATGTTCTCTGCCCTGTGGGGGAAGAGAGACAGCAGTTTTTCGTCCTCGACTACAGGCATCTGCGTTCGTCCTGGCCGAAGACCTATTGGGCCTTCTTGGCTTTCCTGCCGCGGGTCGTCAGTTTTTTGAGCCGTCGGGCGGCCCGCTTCAGCAGCTTCCGGTCCCGTTTCAGCACGTCGCCAGTCCTGTCTTTGCCGGCTTCCAGGTGTTTCTTGAGCACTTCTTTACGTCCGGCGACTTTTTCCGCCAGGACTTCGGGGGTTATCTTCTTACCTGCCATGGTAGTCCTCCGCATGAATGACCGGGATGCCGTATCATAGGCAATCAGCCGGTTTGGTCAAGCGTACGGGCGTTCCGGTGCGGAGCGGTGCAGCCTAATGTAGTTTGACCAGGGGCCAGCCATGCGGTAATAATATCCTGCGGCGGCCGAACAAATTGTATCTTGCCTGTCCGCAAACGGCCGCCGGAATCTACTGTATAATTGAACGACAGGTAGACGGTATCTGGGACTGTGTCGCGTCCCAGAAGGAGGTGACAGATGAAACGACGGAGCAGCGGCCTGCTGGCGAGCCGGAGGGGCATGGCGCTCATCATGGTGGTCATGGTGCTTACCAGCATGCTTCTTCTGGGTACGGCCTTCATGGCCAACATCCGCCTTGACGTGCGCGCTTCTGTGAACTACAGCAGGGCCGGCCAGGGCGAAATCTACGCCCTTGAAGGTCTCCACAGGGCTTTTACCGAAATCCTTTATGACATCTGGGGCGTCGATGAACCCAAGGCGTTCGTCTGTTCGCCCGAATGGGGACAGATGACGCACGGTTATTCCATCAACGGCGTCAACATGTTTTCCGCCTATTCGTATGAAGGCAACTCCGCCACCCAGGTCACGTATGCTCTCAGCAACTGGCGCAGGACGCATACCAACTCCACCGTCCCTGACCTTTTTGCACAGAACCGCTACCTCAGGACCAATTTCCGCTGGGTCAGGCAGTTCGACGGCAGCGGGAATCCGCTTGCGGTGCCCGTGCAGGCCGGAGGCTATTACTGGGACGAGTTTCTTCCCGAATACACCGACAACTCCGACCTGTGGCAGTGCGGCCTTCATTTCAACGATGCGGACGCCACCGGCCGCGACTATGAAATGGATGAGACGGAAAACGCAGCGCCCGGCACGTCCTGGGACGGGGACTACTTCCCGGTCAACAGCTACGGCGCCCATGCCCCCTGGGACTATATCGATTCACGCATTGTTCCGGACGCTTTTTTCCACGTTTTCCGCTTCGACCTTGTCGCCGGAGACAACAAGGTGCGCTGCAACGGCGTGCCGCTTGACGGTGCCGGCGACGGCGATCCTCTGGCCATTCCCCTCGACCTCTCGCACGTGGATTTTGCCGCCACGCACAAGGGGATGGTGGGCCTTCCTTCGTGGCCGGTGGACCGGTTTGGCGGAGCCACCAACCTGAACCAGGTGAACAACGACTACAAGTGGGAGCTCTTCTACAACTGGAAGGCATACGGGTCGGTTCCCGCGTGGGGTGTTGACGCGGGTACGAACCGTGCGGAATCGCACCACTACAAGGAAGCCAAGTGGATTTACATCTACGATATTCTGGGCGAAAGGAAACTCGGCCGCTATGCCGTCACCGTTGAACCGGATGCCGCGAGCCCCAATGCCAACCACCTTTATGACGGCCGCTACGCCATCGGCGCCGACTGGACGAACCTGGCGTCTACCGGGCCCGCCTATAACACCACCAAGTATCTGAGGGCTATCGATGCCGGCTTCCTCCCGCACGGCGACAGCGGCTACGGGGACGATCCCGATCTCCGTGACGCCAATCATGCCAACACGATTGTCGTCAAGGATCCCAAGTACGCCTATGCCAACTGCGGCACCGACTGGGCGGCCAACACGTGCACGCGGGTCGGCGTCCACATAGAACAGAATGGGCCCGTGGTTGCCAGGAGCGAGCTTGCCCTGCTTCTGCGCAAGGACGCGTTTGACGACGGCACCGAAGAAGACAAGGCGCGTGACGCCCTTATCATGACGAGTCTCCTCACCACCGCCGGTTACGAATACCTTATGGGTCCGCACTGGGAACAGGACAGGATCATCATAGACTCTTCCGAATCCGGGACGATTAATGGCGCTTCCGGGTACCTGAACCTGACGACGTCCGAAGGCCAGGACACGCGGAATTCCATTGCTGAAATCCTGCGCAGCCTCAAGTACTACTGGGGCCCCGACAACAGGTCCAATCCCAACAGCAACGTCGATACGGACCACTACACCGCGCTGTGGTGGCCCACCGATTCCGAGGACGTTCCCATCGCTGCCACGGCCCTGGGGGCTTCCAAGGCCGGCCAGCGGCTGCGGTCGAACATGGCCATTACGGGGGTCATGTCCTGGCTCGGCGGAGCCCAGGGTAACATGCACGACTATTTCCACGTGCGGGACTTCGACGACGAGTGCAATATCACGTGCTTTTTTGACGGCGTGAATTTCCAGTACAGGTGGCAGCCGAGCTATTCGGGGAACAAGGGGCTCTTCAAGGATTTTCAGGCCGTTGCCGAGCTGCCGGCTCCGCACAGGATCGTCCAGGTGGGTTACTGCCATCCCGAACATCCGACCCAGGCCGAAAACCGCAATACCAAGGACAGCGGCTTCCCGGTCGCGAGTGGGGAACCGGGCTTTGACCAGGCCCCGATGGACGGCGCCACAAACGGCTACTACTTCATAAATATCGTTCAGAACTGCCGTTACACGTCCAGCGATACGAGAGCCTCCGTCCCGGACGGCGTCCAGAACCCGCGCTGGCGCCTGTACGTCGGCACCAACGCCGTCGACACGTTCGTCGTGGGCGAGCAGGGCGACGGTATTCCGGACCCGCACCGGGGCAAGGTTTTTGCCATGTACGGCAACCCCGACATGGACGGCGACGGCCAGGGCGATAACTTCCAGGCCGACAACTCGGGCGGTAATGACCAGTCGCTTCGTGAAGACATCTGGTCGGCCGAAGCGAGTTCCACGGAACCGGATACCCCCTGGCTGGATTCGCATCCCTCCATCGGCCTGCCCGTCTGTTACGAGCCGGGGCCGGGCATGGTGCATCAGTACCGGTGGTCTCCCAACACCGGCTGGCTGGCCCAGACTGAAACCTACACCGGGCGCGGCAACGGCGGCAACTGGGATGACTGCTGGAACTGGGGCGAAAAGGAAGTCTCGCACTTTGCAAGCGAAATCCGCGACAACGTCTGCAACTACATTACTATCTACTGGCACGAAGACCTCAATATCACCGGGGACGAAGTCTACTACGTCGGCGCCGGGACCGTAATGGACTACGCGAAACTCCCCGGCGATATCGTTAACCTCAAAACGTCCCCCAGGGCCGAACAGGCCTACAGTTCGTTCGACTACATGAACAACGCCCATCCGAACTGCTGGCAGAAAACCTACGCGACCCCGGCCTGGCGGCACAAGTTCTACTTCTACAGGGCTGAGCATAACGACCAGTTCAAGGCATGGGCCAGCGGCCGTCCGCCCAACTTCTTCATGCACATGTGGCCCTCGGATATCCGCGATATCCGCAACCTCGAACGCGGCTATTCGATCATGGGGCAGGTCCAGGTGGGCGGCATGCAGACCTACCAGAACTGGAACGTCCTCTTCGGCCAGTGGACCGACTTCCGCCGCTGCCCGATACCCATTCCGCCTTCCGACAACCTGGATAACTACAAGTCCGGCGCCTACAGCTTCCTCTACGACCAGGATCTGTACCCGGTCTACGTGGTCCAGACCGACGAAACCGCCGAGACGCATTTTGTGAACCCCATTACCTCGAAGGGTACCGACCAGGCCGGCGCCCTTGCCATCACGCAGCCTGCTTACGACACCTATAACCCTTACGGCTGGAACACGCCCGTAGCGTCCCAGGAACTCGCCTGCCAGTGGCTGTATGACCCCATGCTGACCAGCATGAGCAACCTGGATGAAGTGGCCCCGATAGCGGAGTACTTCGAGACCGGTTACCTGTACGAAGCCGCCACGCACCTTTTGGCCAATGCCGTGCCCAACATCAGCAACGCCTGGCCGTATCCTGTTTTTGACGGTCTTGACAACAACAACGACGGCATCATAGATATTCCCACGAACACCCCGCTGATGGCCGGCAAGCTGCATGGGCACTTCATCTCGGACCGCAAGTCGGTCGGCCGCATAAACATCAATGCGATTACGCACCCGGCCGCCGTCTGGTTCATGAGCATCGGCGGCGAATACACCTGTGAGCGCAACCAGCTGGCCATCGTCGGCAGAAAACCACTGAAGGGCTACACAAGCATCTACCAGTACGTGACCAGGAACTCCTACGGTGAAGGCGTCTGGGGCAACCTCGTGCCTTACAACAAGCTTGTCTGGTACGATAACCTGTGGGCTGACGTCAGTACGGAATCCAAGTACGGCGACCTTGCCAACTTTGTCGACGCCGCTATCGGTTATTCGGCCCAGATCGCCTATACCGGTCCCACGCCCGTTCACACGATTTACGTAACTGCCCAGTCCCTTAAAGACAACATGGATAGTACGGTGGAAGCCCTGAGCGAAATCAAGATACGGGCTACCGTGGAACGCACCTGGGACGGCAAGCTCAACATCATGGAATTCACCTGGATTCCTGAAGACATGCCGACTCAATAAGCCTTGCGGGCTGTAACCTGCGAGCGCCCGGCATTTCCCTGCCGGGCGCTCTTTTTTCTGTCATTACGTCGTGAATGTGGTATATTCTTAATATGGGGCGGCGCAGGGGAGATAGCGAGCTTGGCATGGAACCCTGTCGCGTGGCCATAGTCGATGATGACGAGCACCTGGCAAGGCTGCTTTCGGAATACCTTGTGGCCAGAGGTGCCGAAAGCAGCAGTTTTCGCTCCGCCGAAGACCTGCTTGCCGCCGACGTGAGAAACTTCCAGGCTGTTGTCCTCGACATTCACCTGCCCGGCATCTGGGGCAGCGAATGTATTTTCAAGCTCAGAAACCAGGGTTACAGCGGCCTGGCCATAGCCATTACCGGTCATGTTGACAAGTGGGATCGGGAAGACCTTAAGGATCTGGGCTTCGACGGTTTCTTTGCCAAGCCCTTCGAGCCAGCGGACATGGTCGGTTTCATCTTTCAGAACTTGGGGAACCGTGCGGCCGACGCTCAGTGACAGACTGCATGCTTTCTGCCAGTACCGCCGCTGTTATCGCAAGGAGCATTATCCATCCACATATCCCCGTGGTTCGCCGCCGCCCGGAATACACGGGCAGTTCGCCGTACAGTGTCGAGGGCCCCGCTTCTGATACTGCAAGCACG
This sequence comes from Planctomycetota bacterium, assembly GCA_016930595.1. Classification (GTDB taxonomy): domain Bacteria; phylum Planctomycetota; class SZUA-567; order JAFGGJ01; family JAFGGJ01; genus JAFGGJ01. The sequence goes on along the minus strand of JAFGGJ010000054.1, from coordinate 39,869 downwards.
CGGCCTGTTCTGTCCAGTATCATGCTTGGGCGGACGTTTGACGCTCGCACTACCGGCAATCCGGCTTCCAGGGCCCTTACTCTCAGTGCCGCCGCATGCTGCCGCGGCTCGGTGCTGCCTCTGAACCACCCGTCGTTTGAGACCACTATTGCCGCCTGTGCCCCCTTGGCGACTTCCGCCGCAAGCCTGCCCGGGAAAGCATCCTCGTAACATACCAGCGTTCCCAGCCTGAAACCGTTTACGCTGAACGTGGGCTGTTGCCAGTCACCGGGCCCCAGGTCGGGTGATTCGTCGCCCTGTGCTCCTCCTGCAATTCTACCGAGGCGCCATGGCGAATACTCGCCAAATGGCGTCAGCACTACCTTGTTGTTCAGCAGCGTTTTGTCCTGTGCACAAACGAGTGCTGCCGTTCCCACAACAAGGCCGGTTCCGGCTTCCCGCATTGAATAACAGCCGGAAACAAAAGTTCTTTCTCCCGGCAGTTTCAGCCACACGGGCCTCAGGCCGGGCATGATCATGTCCTGTATGCTTGACTCCGGCCATACGACCAGCTCCGTTTCGGGATGGGTTCCCAGGCCTGTTTCAGTGAGTTCTGAGAGATGTGCCGCCAGTGGATCCCTCTGGGCGTCGTCGGGTTCGGGCAGCTGTTCCAGCCTGCTCATCCGGACGTCCCCCTGTATGCTCAGCACCCGTATACTGCCCGCCGGCGCCGACCGGGGGATGCTTATCCATCCTGCCAGGATTATGCTGATCGCTGATCCTGCGACTATCCAGAGCAGCTTGTAGCGTTTTCCGGATATCGCCCTGTATGCCGCGTAACCGCAGGCGCCCCATGCGAATAATGCGACCGTTGTTCCCGCGATTGCCGCCATCCCGTATGACGCCGGGTACCCGGCCAGTCCGTAGACGGGGTCGCCGAAAGGCAGGGCCAGCCCCGTGGCTGCAGCAGCGTGTGCGCCGCCGGTTTCCACGATGGCGCGCCCCGGCCCTGCCAGCAGTTCGATCCTTATGAATCCGACCAGGGAAAAGACCGCTACTCCCCACAGGCCGGAAGCCGGTCTGAACGCTCTGATAAACATGGCGGCGGCGACGTAAAACAGGACGAGGTAAAGGGCGGCGGCCGGCCACAACAGGAATGAAATCGTACGCACGTATTCCATCACGATCAGTGAATAGACGATCGACCATGCGATCCGCATGCGCGTGCCGCCTGCGTCCTCGCCCACCCCCCAGAGCGCGCCGCTGCAGGCGATCGCTCCGGCTCCCCACAGGCCTGATATCATACCCCAGCCGCCGTTGCCCGCGTAGCCGCTGAGAAGCACCGCCATCCCGGCGGCGGCCGCTGCCGCGGTCCCGTATGCGACGTCTGCAAATTGTTTTCGGCGGTCCATGTACATAGGCTAACGGCGTGGCTTGAAGGTTCAAGGGACTGAGCGGGGCACTTGCAAGGCACATGATGAGCGGTATGCTTTTACTGCGCCGGAAGGGCTTCCACCTTCACGGGTTGCGGTTGAAAGGACGTTTGTATGAAACTCGAGAATTTCATCAGGGATGTGCCGGATTTTCCCAAGCCGGGCATAGTGTTCAAGGACATAACCCCGCTGCTTCTCGACAATGCCGCATTCAGATATGCCGTTGATGCCCTGGCGGCGTTCTTTACTGAAGACAGGCCTGCACACGTTGCGGCGGTTGAGAGCAGGGGGTTTATTTTCGGCGCGGCGGTGGCGCTTGAGCTGCAGGCTGGCTTCATTCCGCTCAGAAAGCCGGGCAAGCTCCCTTACAAGACGGTCAGTGAAACCTATTCGCTCGAATACGGCGAAGACATGATACAGGTTCACGAAGACGCGTGCGAACCCGGCGACAAGGTGCTGGTTATCGACGATCTCCTTGCAACCGGAGGCACCGCGGCGGCGGCGTGTTCGCTCATGCAGCGCCTGCAAGCCGAAGTTATCGGGGCCGGATTTGTCATTGAATTGGATTTTCTGAACGGCCGGGAAAACCTCGGCGGCCTCCGAGTTGAAAGTCTTGTTCATTACGACCTGGAATAGCCCTCCCCGGGGCATATTCCTCTTGTCTTCCGGGTTTATCCGGATGAAAGGCACTGTGCAATGAGCGAAAACTCCGGCAACGTGATTCGTCTGGGCCTTCCGGTAGGCTCGCTGGAAAAGTCCACCATGGACCTGCTTGAGCGGGCCGGCTGGCTGGTCAGCAGGCGGGAGCGTTCCTACTATCCTTCGATAAACGATCCCGAGGTAAGCACCATTCTGCTGAGGCCTCAGGAAATGAGCCGGTACGTCGAAGCCGGCGTTCTGGACGCCGGCCTGACCGGAAAGGACTGGATCGCTGAAAACCAGTCTGATGTCGAGGTTATTGCCGACCTTGTCTATTCCAAGCAATTGCTTACACCGGTGCGCTGGGTTCTTGCCGTCCCGGAGGATTCTCCGGTTCAGACCGTAAAGGACCTTTCTGGCAAGCGTATCGCCACCGAACTGGTCGGCGTGGTTACCCGGTACCTTGAGGAACATGGTGTTGAAGCCAAGGTCGAGTTTTCATGGGGGGCTACCGAAGTCAAGGCCAATGAGTTCACGGACGCCATTGTGGATGTCACGGAAACCGGGAGCTCTCTCAAGGCGAACAAACTCCGCATCGTCGACACGATCATGACGTCCAACACCCAGTTGATTGCGAGCAAGGCGGCGTCCGGCAACCCGTGGAAGCGCAACAAGCTCGAAACCCTCGCTCTGATGCTGAAGGGAGCGATACTGGCGCGTGAAAAGGTCGGGCTCAAGATGAACCTGCCGGAGCTCAAGCTGGACGATATCGTCACGCGCCTGCCGGCCCTGCGCAGGCCCACCATAAGCCACCTTGCCGAACCCGGATGGGTTGCCATAGAAGTCATCATCGATGAGAGCGAAGCGCGCAATATTATCCCAGAGCTCAAGCGCCTGGGGGCGGAAGGGATCATAGAATACCCTCTCAACAAGGTCATCATGTAGTTTCTCGGATGCTCCACGTCTGCAACGCGGCGTGACCGGAATGTTCCTTTTCTTCCGGTTTGTCTCGCCCCGGCTTCCGGTCTTGTGTTATGATCAGCATCGTGCCGTTGAGAGAAAGGAATAACCGTGGCCAGGCGTGCCGTCATGCTGGGACTCGATGCACTGGTTCCTAATACTACGGAGAAGTTCCTCGGGGAAGGCATACTGCCGAATTTCGCCAAGTTGCTTTCCAGGGGCTCTTTCACGCGGGTCCGCCCCGTTATACCGGCGCAGACTCCGGCGAACTGGCATACCCTGGCGACCGGCGCTTCCCCGGGCACGCATGGTATTACCGTCTGGGGCGGGCACGTGCCCGGTGACCCCGTGTATGAAAACTACCGCAGCGAAGCCTTCAACGGCGGTATCTGCAGGGCGGAATACATCTGGGAGGCCGCCGAACGGGCGGGCCGTACGAGCGTTGTGATCAACTATGCCGGCTACCCGCCTGAAAGCAGGAACTCCGTCTTCGTGGACTGGCTTTTTCAGCCGGCACGGTCCTACTTCGACCTGGCGGCGGCAACAACCTACCACAACATCCCAAGCGTCAATACCACCGATCCCGTAGAACTTGTACCCGCCGGCGAGGACGAACCTTCAGATTCGGGCCGCCGGCCCCTGTCTTGCACCATCGGCGTGCTGACTTCCGAAGAAGGCACGGGCCCGGAATTTGAAATGCTGGTTGTCGCCGGGAACGGTTCGTATGACAGGGTTTTGCTTCGCGATCCTGGAGACGCTTCCGTCGTTGCGGAACTGGCTGTCGGTGAATGGTCCGCCTGGGTCGAAAGACCGTTTGTCAATCGAACGGGTGCCGGGACGACCGGGGCCTTTCGTTTCAAGCTGGTCGAATTGTCTCCTGACGCCGGCCGTATCCGTCTCTACCGTACCCCGGCCTTTCCCGTTGACGGCAGGCACATTTCCGACCCCACCGTTGCTGAAGCCGTGATGCGTGAATGCGGTCCCTACGTCCATTCGGCCATGTCTATCACCCAGCACGTCGATGGAGCCATCGACGGCCCGACCATGGATGAAATCATGGCTCAGGAAGCCGACTGGTGGGCCGGTGCGGCGGCGATAGCCGCGAAATCCCTGGATGCTTCACTCATTGTTCTGCACTGGCACAACCTGGATGCGATGGGCCATGAATTCGTCCAGTTCATAGACCCCACCGGCCCGCAGTACGATCCCGGCACGGCGGACGCCTATTGGGACATCATCCGTGAATACTACAAGGCGGCGGATCGTTTCGTCGGCAGGTTTATTGACAAGTTCGATGACGGGGACACCGTTTTTGCCATCGTGTCGGATCACGGCATGCCGGCGAACAGGAAAGCCGTCTCGCTCGTCAACGCTTTCCTTGACAGGGGATGGCTTGTGACCACTGTCGACGGGCTCGGCCTGGACTGGGCGTCAAGCAAGCTGTTTATCGACCAGAACCATATCTGGATCAACCTCCTGGGCCGCAACAGGGGCGGCATTGTCCCGCCGGATGAATACCGTGATCTCCGCAGCGAAATCATCGCCGCCATGCGGGATATCAAAGACCCGGATACCGGCGAGCACGTTTTCGCTTTTGTGCTTTCCAGGGACGATGCCCCCATGGTGGGGCTATGGGGCGAACTTATCGGCGATATCGTGTATTGCTATTCCGGCGGATACAGGTGGGCCGGAGACGCCGTCCTCAGGATGAACGAGAAACGTGTCGTCTTCCCCTGTGACGGCGGCAACCACGGTCCCATGGTCCCTACGTATGAAACGGCGGATACTTCTGTCATGGGCGCTCTTCTGCTCGGCGGCCCCGGGGTAAGGTGTGGCGTGTCCGTGGAGCGCTCCCTGCAGTTCCGCGTGTCCGCCATGGACCTGGCGCCGACGCTGTGCCGGCTTATCGGCATCGATCGTCCCGCCCAGGCCGAAGGACGCGTTCTTCATGAATTTCTTGAAGACGGGTTTTGTGGAAAGCGTTCGCGGAAATTTGTTTCAACGGCCCGTTCGATTGTTTCGAGAAAGCCTGCAAAGCAACGCGAGGTGCGGCTGAAGGGCGACGTTACTGACGAAACATGATTGCCCTAGTGCATCGGGATGACGGGTTTCTCGTCCGTATCATCCCCGGTTTCGACCAGCCCCCGGGCGCGCACCCCCATCCGGTAGCGGTCGATCGTCTTGTAGAACTCCGCGTCTTTAAACAGTTGGCCGGCTATGACTGCTCCCACGAAATCGGCATAGCGCAGCATGCTGCGGACGAATATTTCGGGCCCGAACCCGTGGTACCTTACTTCGTGTTGTCTGGCGAACGCCCTTACCATGGACATGGTCCGGTCTTCGTGGGCGTCGAGCACCATGTCGGTCTGCCATATGAAGCGCTCTCGCAGAGTCCTGGGTACGTCCATCGGGACGCCGTCATCCGTCATGTTGATGATCGCCTGGTCCGACAGTGATACCTGCCTGGACATGTATACCCGCGCACGAAGAACCACCCTCGGCGGGAAGTACGGGTCTATGTCTTCCACGCGGACCTGCAGAACGGCGTCGGCGCCGGTTTTGCCGGCGGCCTTTATGAGAGCCTGGCTGTCGTTGCGATTGCGGATCAGCAGCGGTTCGCTCGTGAGACTGTCCCTGGGAGCGGCGCTTTCGCCGTCAGTTTCTCCGGCGGCTTCCTTCAACGCCCTGGCGAAGTCTTCCGGCGAAACAAGCCTGAAACGCTGCCTTCGCATCACCTGGTCAAACAGTGCGGCGTCCAGTTGCCGGACATATTTCATCTTGCTTTTGTCGATCCGCTCGCCGATTTCGATGGGCGCTATCGCCAGGCTTTCTATGTTTCTGAAAAGGTCCAGTCTTTCCCAACGGCTTTTGCCCCACTCCGGGTAGTACGTTGCCAGGTCCCGCTGGCAGCTGACCGCCATGAGCAGCAGCATCGATGCAAGGATCAGGAGCCTGAGCCTTGTGGAATCGAGCTTCACTGCGGCTCCACCATGTATTCGGGGCCGCCTACCCTGGTGCCGAGTTGAAAGCTGGTGCCGCCTTCTTCCTGCGCTTCCAGGTTCTTGCTGATGATGTCCTTGGCGGCGTCCGCTTCGCTTTCACGGTTGCTTTCGATGGTCCCTGGCACGTCCAGCATTACCGGCATAAAACTCCAGATGTTACAGTTGCCGTTCATCAGGCTCGTGAAATATATCCTGCCCACGCCGCCGCTCGGCGCCTGGGCCCACCAGGGGTCCCAGTCAGCGCAGCTTGTTGTCGTGAGCCGCACCAGGTCCCTGCCGTCGACCCCCACCATCCAGATGTCGTCCCCCCGGTAGATCCTCTTCTCGTTCCGGGCTTCCGGGCTTTTGTATACGCTTGCGAACGTGACGTGTTTGTTGTCGGGACACCATGCCGGGTTTATTGCCGCCCACCTGTCGCTCCATACGAGTTCGACCGGCTGGCTGCAGTCCACGTTGTCATTCGCGTCGACCGTGACGTCAACCATCCAGACCGAATACCATCTCACGCCGCGTTCCCGCGCCCGCTGGTAGACTATTTTTTTGCCGTCGGGGCTCCATTCGGGGAACAGGCCGGGCGTCAGTATCTGCAGTCCCCCGGTACGCCTGGACCTTATGCAGACGTACCAGTCTCCTGATGCGGGGTCGTAGGAACTGAAAGCCAGTATCGGCCTGTCGGGGTGCCATGTCGGGTGAATTTCATCCGTCGTCAGGTCCGCCGTCAGGTTCGCGCTGGGACCGCGGTCTCTTGGCATTATCCATATGTCCCAGTTCCCGTCAGCGTTGGATGCATAAGCGAGCATCGAGCCGTCGGGGCTGAACTTGGGCTGTATGCTGGAAAACTCGCTGAACGTCCTTCTCGTGACCACCTGTGAATCCACGCGCTTCAGATATATCTGCGGTTGTTTCGTATGTCTTGTCGAGCTGAAGGCCAGCCAATTGCCGTCCGACGATACGCACGGATCGTTGTCGCCGCCCGTCCTGCTGAACGTGTGTATCGCCAGGGCCCCTTCGTTGGTACGTCCCCTTATTGCGAACGGGGGCGTCTCGGGCCGTGCCGTCAGTCCAGGCCGCGGGTTTTCCGCCGGGCCGTCGCTCAGTTCGCACCCCAAAATGAGCAGGATCGGCAGTGTTGCGGCAACAATTCTCTTTGTGGGCATACTGTCTCCCCAATGCGCCTGTTCACCCCGACCCTTGAGGTTAGGGTGTTATCTGGGGAAATTATCGGTCATTGTTCTCCATATCTTCAGTGGTAGCACCCACTTCCTGTGGTAAACTCATGTGCGAGTCCTTCGAATCCTTTCGCGGGAGGAAAGCCATGAACGATGACAGGCGTCTGAACTGCCTCCGCTGCGGCACCGTAATGCAGTCCGAAAAAGTCGGCGATGTCACGATCGATTGCTGTCCGGACTGCAGGGGCGTCTGGCTCGACAGCGGCGAATTGGCGGCCATCGTGAAAAGCGCCGTCAAGGGCGCCGACCTGGATGACCACGTTCTCTGGCGGGAAGCCGACCGGTTCAAAGGCCGTATTTCCGAAGTCGTCTGTCCTCATTGCGGCTCCCAGACCGTGGAAGTGCGCCACGGCGGGGACGGCCCCATGATCGATATCTGTGCCGGCTGCGGCGGGGTATGGCTGGATGCCGATGAGCTCAGGGCCATTGTTCAGCAGTCCGCTGCCGCAGAGGGTATTCAGCATGTTGTGATGAAGGATCTGTCGGAATCCTCCAAGTCGCTGGCTGAAGAACTTGGGTTTGCCGAAGAGAAAATCGAGACCGGCATCGTCAGGCTCGGCGCCACCCTGCAGCTTCACCATCCTTACATTATGGGGATGATCAACGGCCTGAACTCGGCCCTCGGCGGCTGAGTCCGCACTTCAGGGATAATCCGGGCCTCCCTCCTTGACACGCGATGCCCCGGCGCAACAATATCGCCGCTCTCGTGCAGAGGAGGCATTCCATGGATTCTTTCCCCAGGACCGAAGTCGGCGGTCTGTCTTTGTCCCGCCTGGTGATCGGAAGCAACTGGTTTCTCGGCTTTTCACATTGGACAAGCGCCAGAAGCAATTTCATCAAGCAGCACCAGACCCGCGAACGTATAGCGGACATCCTCGTCGTGTTCCTGGAAAACGGCATCGATACGATTATCGCCCCCTGTAACCCTCTGATGGCCGAATCACTCGATGAAGCTGAACAGCGCGCGGGGCGCTCCACGTACCGCATCTGGACTCCCAACTGGAAGATCCTTCCCGACGCCGACGATATGGAACCTGAAGCAGCCATCGACCTTGTAAAGTCGCTCGGCGGTCATATCTGCATGCCCCACCAGTGCACCACAGATGCTCTTCTGGACAAGATGCACAAGACCATCAGAAACCTGGATGTCTACACTAAGCTGATACGCGAACGGGGTCTTGTGCCGGGCCTGTCCACACATGCCCCGGAATCCGTCGTCTATGCGGACTCAACGAACGCCGATGTTGCCACGTATGTCCAGATATACAACGCCGCCGGTTTTCTCATGCAGATCGAAATAGACTGGGCCCTGCGCGTCATTACCGGCGCCAGGCATCCGGTGCTTACCATAAAACCGCTTGCTGCCGGCCGCCTCGATCCCATTGTCGGCCTGTCGTTCGTCTGGAGTACCGTCAGGGAATGCGATATGGTTGCCGTCGGCACAACCACGCCCGACGAGGCCAGGGAAATCATTGAAATATCACGGGCCGCTCTTGAACGCCGCAGCGCAGCCCTCGAATTGCAGAAGACCCGCAGCAAGAAGACTCTTGAAGCCTGATCCCCTTTCCCGGCACACTCGTCCGTAATGTGCTCTTCTCCCCGCCGGTTAAAAAAAGGAGGGCGCCGGAGATGATCCCCGGCACCCTCGGGTGGGGTGGGTGGGCTTTTTAGTGCGGCGCCTTACGGCGCCTGAGCTTCCTTGTTAAGGAGTTTACTTCCCGGGAGCCCCTTGTCAAGTATTTTGCTGGTCTTTTTGATGATTTATGTTATCGGCTTTCCATCCCCGGTTTGACCGGGAACGCCCATTGCATATAATTCTGTGGACCGATGTTATGGAGATGCCATGCCGTCAGCCTATACCCCGGGCCTGATAGTCAGACGGGCTTTGAAAGTCCGGCGTGAGCGGCGCCTGCCTATTAAGGGCAAGGTCTTGGTGAAAGTCGGCGATGTTGTCGGCCCTGCAGACGTCATTGCGAGGGCCGAACAGCCCGGCGAAGTGGTCCCGGTCCGGATCGCGGCACAACTCGGCCTTGATCCTCGTGCCGCTGGCAGCCGGCTTCTCTGTTCGGTAGGCAAGGACGTCAACGCCGGCGATGTCCTGGCCAGGACCACCGCTTTCTGGGGACTTTTCACTTCCACGGTCGTGGCCCCGGTTTCGGGTACCGTTGAGTACTGGTCTGACGTAACCGGCAACCTGGGCGTACGCCTGCCACCGAACCCCATCGAAGTCTCCGCCTTCGTGGGCGGCACCGTGTCCCGGGTGCTGGAAAATGAAGGCGCTCTGATTGAAACTACCGCTGCCGTTGTGCAGGGTGTGCTTGGAGTCGGCGGAGAAAGCTGGGGAGACGTGTGCTTTGTCGATCATTGGGGGACCGCTCTCTTTGACGAGGCGACGCACGGCCCAGTCGACCTGAACGGCAGGATCCTGGTTTACCCGGGGCCTGTCACGGGGGAAATGCTCAGAGATGCGGTTGCTTCACGGGTTGCAGGACTTATAGGTTCTTCCGTTGCCGATGAGGATTTAACCGCCTTTGTGGGCAGCGAAATTGGCTCCGCCGTCACCGGCGAAGAAGATGTTCCTTTCCCGCTTGTCGTAACCGAAGGTCTCGGCGCGATGAAGATGTCCGAAGCCACCGCGGACGTCCTCAGGAGCGTTCACGGCAGGCCCGGCGCTCTTTCCGGTAGAACCCAGATACGGGCTGGCGCCGTCCGCCCCGAACTGCTTGTCCCTGTCGATGTCGCCATGGATGAACAGGCGGAACCGGAATTCACGCTGGCCGCAGGTGGCCGCGTCAGGCTTCTCCGGCCTCCTTACTTCGGACTGACCGGCGTGGTGGCCGAAGTGCCGTCTTCACCGGAGCCCATAGATACCGGGGCCGTTGTGCCGGTGGTGAAAATACGGCTTGAGGACCGGGTGGTAACCGTTCCACGCGCCAATGTGGAACTCCTTGTGTAGCGTATTGTTGCCGCAGAATACCAAGTTCGTGTCGACCGCTGATTTCCCTTGCGGGTGCGGCGTGGCCGGATGTCCTGTTGCTGCTCCCACGCCCGCCTGCAGCTCGTGCCCGGATATCACTTCTTTGGTGTATTTACGCCGAAGAAATCGGACGCTTGCTTGAGGTCCGCCATGGCGGCTGCCATGAAGACCTTGTCGCCCGCCCGTATCTCGCTGTTCCCGCGCGGGAAAACAAACTCGTTTTCCTGTTCGCGGAATATCCCGGTGATCACACACTGTGCGGGAAAGTCTTTCGACGCGGCGACCTCGGCGACCGTTGTCCCGCTCTTACACCAGTCTTCCGATATGGTCAGTATCAGTATCGATGCCTTGCCTCCGCCGAAAGTGGCTACCGCGCGCAGGTCCGGCTGTTCTATTTCCAGCAGCAGTTGCCCCAGGACGAGGTCGACAAGGCTTACCAGCCGTGTGGCCCCTGCGGAACGGTACGCTGTTTCGTACGCGGGATCCCTCATCCGCATGATGATTCTTTTCACCCCGAACTGTCTTGCCAGTATCGTCAGTGCCAGGTTGTCGGCGTCGGCGGACATCGTGCCCACCACGACGTCGGACTTCTCTATGCCGGCGTCCTTCAGGATTTCTATGTCGGTTGCGCTCCCGGTATGCGTCGTGATGCCGTACCGGGCGTACAGATGTTCCGATCTTTCCCGTGAACTCTCGATGCATACGACCGTGTGTTTTGCTTCGGCAAGCCTTATCGCAAGCGCTCCGCCGAGTTCTCCTGCGCCGCATATGATCACGTACATGACTTCTACCTCCATGTCCTGGGGGATAACAGCATCAATACGGGCAGCAGTTCGAGCCTCCCTGCCAGCATCTGGATGATATAAGTGATTTTCACCGCGTAATGCAGTTGGTTCATCTCCGGAGTGGCTATGTAGCACGGTCCTATGTTCCCCAGCGCCGAAAACGAGCCTGAGAACGCCTGCAGTGCCTCGTGGTGGCTGAATGCCGCCGTTATCATGCCGCCTATGCCAAGGAGCAGCATCCATCCGAAAAACAGCGTCGCCACCCGCCGTATCTCTTCGGAGTCTACGATCTCGTGATCGATAACAACTACGTTCGTTGCCGATTTTCTCAGTATCACCCGTCCCACCTGCCGTTTTAACGCTTCGTACAGGATACCGATTCGCAGTACTTTTATGCCGCCCCCCGTTGAACCGACGCATCCTCCGACCACCATCAGTATCAGGAAGACCTGCTGTGCCAGGGCGCCGAAGTATACTCCTCCTATATCGACTGTGCCGAATCCCGTTGTCGTCCCGATCGAAACCACCGTGAAGGCCGAATTCCGGAAAGTCTCTTCATAGCCGCTGACGCCGTGTTTTAGAAAATGGCTGGCCATGGTCAGGCCGATGCACGATGCCAGTATGAGCCACCACAGCCGCACCTCGAAATTGTCCCACAGCGCGCGCACGCCGCCGGTCAGTACCCTGTAGTGTACAATGAAATTCATTCCTCCGAGCAACATGAAGAACGTTACCACGTACTCTATCGCACGGTAATTGTATCCCGCCTGCCGGTACCAGCCTATGCTTTCGTCGTACGGCGAATATCCTCCCGTAGACAGCCCGGTAAATGAATGATACACGGCATCATAAAAAGACAGTCCGCATACCAGCAGCGAAACGATACATGCTCCGGTCAGTATGGCGTATACTACCCACAGGATGCGCAGTGTCTTCCAGATGCTGGGGTTGGGCTGCGGACTTCCTATCTTGTGAGCTTCGGCCCCCATCAGGGAATGGGGCGTCCCTCCCGCAAAGACTACCAGCATAAAGAATGAAAGTATCCCGAGCCCTCCCAGCCACTGCATCAACGCCCGCCAGAAAAGCACTCCACGGGGCATTTCGTTCAGCCCCGTCAACATGGTTATGCCGGTCGTCGTATAGCCGGATACGGCTTCGAATACGCCGTCCAGGTAGCTTATGCCCAGTCCCAGCGTAAGCGGCAGTGCCGATATTGCTGACACTATTATCCAGCCCAGGGAGCACGCCAGCATCGCCTGCCGCGTGGTCAAAGGCTGGAAGTTGGGTTTCCGGACCATCGCAAGCCCGGCCAGCCCGAATACCCCGGCCGTTATCAGAAAGGGAACGGCATGTCCGCCGCCGTAACAGAGGTCGACCACTATAGGGATCAGCACCACCGCCGCAAAGAACCAGCACATGGCCCCCAGGTAGCTCAGAACCGGTATCAGGTGTCTCAGCTTCCCGCGCATGGTACAGGCCTCGCTACCGTAACGTCAGGGCGGCTGCATGCTGTAGCCGGTGAGTTCCGTTTGCCGGCAATGCTCCGGTATGCGGATTGTGTCTGCTCCATGCTGTTGCTCGGCGGCTTACTCGTCGTCGTCGTCTTCCCTGTCTTGTTGTTTCTTATCCTCGACATCCTTCTTTGCTGCCAGCCGTTTGGCGTCCATTTCTATTGCTTCGGTCAGTTCCTTGATGTCGGGGTGCACCCGGGGCGCATTGTCCGGAAGCGAGAACTTGGTAGTCGGCGTCTCAAACACCGTCGGTTCCTTGGCCGTTGGATCCGCGACTATTCCGCTCGATATGATGAACTTCACGGCGTTTTCGACCGACATGTTCAGTTTCTTCACGCGGCTTTCCGGCACCAGCACAAGGTAACCGCTGGTTGGGTTCGGTGTTGTGGGAATGAATATGTTCAGCACCGGCTCAGCGTTTATCACGGCGAGCTCGCCCTTCCCCTTGGACGCCAGGAAACCGAGTACGTAGGAGTTCTTCTTGGGGTATTCCACCAGCACTACTTCCCTGAACGGCGATTCCGAACCTCCCAGCAGCGCCGACAGCAGCTGCTTTGTCGACACGTACAGCGTTTTCACAAACGGTATATGGCCCAGTACCGTGTCTCCCATGCCCACAAAGAATTTTCCGACGAGCGTTCTTGCCAGAAAACCTATCATGAACAACAGGGTGAAGACAAGCACGATGCCCACGCCCGGTTTCGCCATGAAGCTGAGATCTCTGCCTCCCGCCGCCACCTTCAGAAACCTTGCTATTGCCGGTATCGCCCCTGTTTCGTCTCCGGGGTCTTCAAATATGGCTCTGAGTGGAGCGTCCACCGCAACGTATACGGCATAAACCACCCATGCCGTCAATACTATCGGGATTATGACCACGAGCCCGGCGGCAAGATTACGCTTTATCGATCCGTATATTCTGTTCCACATTGTCAATGCTCGCCTTCTTCCTGATGTTCTGTTCCCGCTGTTTCATCCGGCGATGTGCTGCCGGACAAAAGGTCTTTCATTTGCGGGTGCCTTTGACGCCACGTGCTTACCTGTTCCATTACCAGCGCTATCAGTACCGTTATGATTATCCAGAATACCCCGATCATCACAAACCCGGCCTTGTAGCCTTCAAAGTAGCCCCCGTTGTCCTGCGTCCGGAACTCTTCCACCAGCGAGTTGTTGAGTATGAACAGCAGCAGCGCGGGGATTATGAACTTCACGTCGAAGTCCAGCCAGTGTTCGTCAAGCCATAACAGGAATATCGTACCCAGCACCAGCAGCATGGCTATGGTCGAACCCACCTGGTGTGCCGTTCCTGCGCTCTGCGCCGATTTCGCCAGGCCGTACCACGTGAGCGCCAGTACCGCGCTCAGGGCCGCGCGCATGCCCACGTCGGCTATGTGCGATATCCGCATGTCCCTGGCTTCTCCGATGTGTGACCGGAGTTTCCTCGCCGTGAAGAACCACCCCACGATTATGCTCTCCATTATCCCCACCGTTATCAGCCCGTAGCTGTTCAGGAAATGATCCACCACCGACAGCAGGTGCAGGCCGCTCCCCGTCGCAAAAGGTATGCCGCCCAGGAACGCCACGGCGCACAGCCCAGTCGCCGCCTGGCCGCGCGTTATCTTGAAATGGTCCGTCAGCGCCGAACTGAAAGCTTCTATTATCGACACGGAACTCGACAGCCCGGCCACGATCAGCGCGGCGAAGAACAATATCCCGAATACGCTCCCCCCGGGGATCTGGTTCAGTGTGATGGGATAAGTCTTGAACACCAAGCCGGGCCCCGCCAGCTTCACCGGCATTTTCTCGGTGCCGGCGGCGAAGGAATCCCCGTCTATGCCCGCTTCGGCTGCAACTTCGGCCGCTCTGGATTCGGGTACGCCGATGCTCAGCTTTCCAGCCAGAACCTCCGGCATGCGTGCTTTCAGGCGGTCGCCGGCGGCATCGTTTTTCAGCCTCACTATCCGGGTCGTTTCCAGTTCCCTGACGCCCACCCCGTAGCTGTTGGCGACAAAACCTATAGTGGCAAATACCGCCAGCGCGGCAAACATCGAGAACCCGCTGTTGCCCAGCGCCGTCAGCACGGCCCCGCGCGTGACTTTTGCGTCGCGCGGCAGGTAGCTTGCATACGCTATCATGATGCCGAACCCGACGGAAAGCGAGAAGAATATCTGGCCGAATGCCGCCGTCCATATCGTCGGATCCCCCAGCTTCGCCCAGTCTTCCTTGCCGGGCCACAGGTAGAGGCCCACCCCTTTCCATGCCCCGTCAAAAAAGACCAGTGACCAGAAGACCAGGAACGCCGTTATCCCAAGCAGCAGCGGCATGAATATCCTGTTTGCCTTTTCAATCCCCTTCTGCACGTCTCTTACCGTGATTACCCAGTTCGCCGCCCATACTACTGCAAGCCCGATAAGTACCCACCACGCCATCCCGCCGAATTTGAATTCCTCTCCGGGTACCGGCCCCGGGGTCGTTAGCTTCAGGAACTTCTGGTCGAAGAAGGTGCTCGGGTCTGCTCCCCACAGTTTCCCGAAAGACAACACCAGGTAATCCACGCACCAAGCTATCACCACCGCGTAGTATATGACTATGCCGAACATCACGAATGTTACCGCCCACCATCCCAGCCATCCGAAATTCCTGCCGATCTTGCGGAATGCCAGCGGCGCCGATGCCCTCATGTGATGCCCTATGCCGAATTCCAGCATCAGCAGCGGCAAGCCGACCACCACGAGCGCCAGGAGATACGGTATCAGAAACACCGCTCCGCCGTACGTATAAGCCAGGTACGGGAAACGCCATATGTTCCCCAGCCCTATCGCCGAACCTATGGCGGCCAGGATAAAGCCCCATTGCGATCCCCACGTGCCCCTCTCGGATGACATCGGTTCCTCCCCTGGAAGACTGTGAATCGGGTCGGTAATTCTAGCAGACGTGCTTCGAATCTCAAGTGCCGTCTATCAGCGTCCCGTGGCAATGTCTATCGCAGAGACCGGATCCGTTCGAATTCCCGTGTTTTCCATTCCGAATCCGGGTAGCGGGACAGGATCCTGTTCGTGCTTTCGAGCAGCCGGGCCCTTTCTGCCGCGTCCGTTGTATCCGCCGCCAGCGCCAGCGATGTCTCCACCGCCCCTCGTAGAGCTTTGTGGTTGAGTTCTTCCATCCCTTTTACCGACAGCGTCTCGAAATAAGCTGTCAGGTAAAATCTTCGTCCCTGCGGTATGTCCCCCGCCATGAACAGAGCTTCGCCTGCTTCTGTCAGGGCCTCTATTCGGGGTACTCCAGTCGCTCCTTCGGCCGCCGATATCAGGGCATTCGCCGCTTCCTGCAGTTTACCGAGACTTCTCAATGACCGTCCCAGGTAGATCCCGGCCGTGCGCGCTGCGTTGCTGTCGCCCGCGGCGGCCTTCATGGCGGTTTCCGCCGCCGCCGCCGCCGCCGCCGCGTTTCCCTTGGAATAGTTGATGCGCGCCAGCAGAACATAGTAGTCGGCGCGCTCTTCCGTGTTTGCCGGCTCTATCCCGGCCAGTGCTTTTTCGGCTCGCGGTGTGTCTCCGGCGTTGATGTATTCACCGGCGGCTGCCAACAGGGCTTCGACGCGCCCGGCGTCCGCCGGTTTCAGTTCGGCCAGTTTTTCAAAGGCCGCCGCCGCCGCACCGTGCCTCCCGGATGAGCTCTCGATCTGCGCCGCCAGGGCATGATATGCGGCCATGTCTTCTTCTCTGCGCCTGCTTTTCTCTATGGCCGGCATCAGGCCTGCTGCTTCGCTGATGAATCCTCCCGAAAGATACTCCTGTGCCGCGAGTATCAGCAACGCACCCTCTTCCCCTTCTGACGCGGCTGCAGCCGCCTTGTAGGCGCGTGCCGCCGCCGAATGGTCTCCCAGCGTCGATTCGAGCTCAGCACGGGCTTTATGGATGGCTTTCTGCCGGGCGTTGCTGAAACCGGCTTTCTGCGCCACCTCTGCCAGGAATATGCTGCCGCTGCGCCGGATCTCGTCGTTCGGCACCGTCGCATATAGATCGATAAGGACGTCCAGGCATTCATCCCGGTGATTGCCCTTGGGGTAGCGTTCCAGGTACTGGCGCAGGTGTTTCTCGGCCATTGCATAAGTTTCCATTTTGCCGTTGTCAACCGCTATTGACAGCGTGACCTTGCCTCGCCAGAAAAGTATATCTTCCGGCGGCACGAACTGTTCCGTCTCGGGTCCCTTGTCGAGCTGTTCCAGAACGTTGATGGCGCCGCCGGGTTTGCCTGCCATTATGAGCAGGCGTGCCTTGTCAAACGTGACCTGTGCTGCCAGCGGCCCTCTTGCCAGCCGCTTGGTGAGTTCATTCAGTACGTCTATGGCCGCATTGTAATCGCCGGCTTTCTCATGGAGCTCGGCCAGCCGCAGCATCAAAGTGACCCCGGTCTCGCCGGATGCGCTTGGCAGGGCCCCGGTAACCAGGTTGACCGCCGTGCTTATTCTTCCCTTATGTTCTTCTATCTGCGAAAGCAGGTACGCGGCCTGGGGCCTGCTTGCGGCGTCTTCATAGAGCGGGTACAGCACCGCCTTCGCCTCCTCGACGCGGTCGGCCGTCGTCAGAAGATGCCCCAGCTTGATCAGGGCTGGACGCGATATCTCGCCGTTGGGGCTCTTGGATGCCTTCTGCATCTCCTTTATTGCCTGTGCCAGCAGATCCTTCTTGTTGTCCGGGTCTTCCTCGTAAGACTTGGACAGTGTCCAGCCCGTTCCGTAATGCGACCGGTAGTCGAGGTCGTCTTCCTTGCCGCTCTGATTCAGCTCCGCTGCCTTGCCGTAGTTTTCTATGGCCTGTTTCCACCTGCCGAGGATATAGTTGACTTCGCCGCTCTGGTAATAACCGGTCCGCCTTACGTCGATCGGCGCGTCCTTTTCTATCGCCCCGCGCAATGAGACCAGCGCCTGCTCGTAGCTGTGCAGTTCCTGATACGCCTTGGATAATTCCAGCGCCAGAAGACCGCGTTCCTGCGAAGGTATGTTGTGCAGCGCGCCGCTGAGCGTTTCCACGGCTTCTTTCGGGTTCCCCTGCATGTTCAGACAGATGCCGAAGTACAGGTTCGCGCGGGCAGTCAGCGTCGCGTTCTTCGACCGGCGGGCCACTATTTTCAGCACGTCGGCCGCATTCTGCAGCGTCCCTGCCGGCCCCTCTTTCCCTTCCGGCAGGGCCGTTCCCAGCAGGGCCCTGCCGTACCAGTATCTCGCCTCTGTCAGATGCAGACTGTTGGCGTGCTCCCGCTCCAGCCTGGGGAAAAGCTGTATCGCCTTTGAATACTTGCCCGTTTCCACCCGGCAGCGCATTACCAGTGTCAGGGCCTCATCGCTGTAAGGGAAATCGGCTTTCCCTGCCAGGATGTGCGCCTCCTGCTCGGCAAACTCATACAACCCGTCTTCCGCCGCTTTCAGCGCCGTGTCCATGCGCACCCGCGCCTCGTCCGCACGGACTGTGCACGCAACCAGTGCTATCAGCGCCGTGATGGCGGTGCGGCCCGTCCTGTTCCAGTTCACATGTGTCATGGCGTACGGCTTTCTTCGCTCTCCCCCTGCAATGTCTTCAGTATCTCCATTATCTTTTTCGGCCAGCGGCTCACTTCACCTGCACTGTTGGTTACCGCGAGTTCAACCTCCCCGCTGCAGGCGGTTTCCCCGCTTTCCGTCAATACGCATGACGCGAACACCGCCCTTGCCGGCGTATAGTGCTTGATCCATGTCCTGACGGTTATTTTTTCGTCGTAGTGCACCGGCTTTTCATACCTGGCCGAAACGCTCCTTACCGGCAGGAAAATTCCCTGTTTTTCGAGTTCCGCATATGACATGCCCATGTTGCGCATCAGGTTTGATCGCCCTGCTTCGAACCACACCAGGTACCAGGCGTAATAGGCCCGGCCCATCTGGTCGGTTTCCGCATATCTGACGTGAAACGACAGTTCGTCCATCATTTCTCCCCGTGGCGGCTCCATCCGTGTCATTATACGGTCTTGTTGTCCGCCCGGACAGTCAACCCCTGTATTCCATTGTTGTAATCACCCCCCTCGAATGTTATCATATGTCTCCCGCATCGGTGTCCCGCCGCACCGCCGCGGGGGAATTCCGGGAGGAACACAAATGCTTGCGGTGACAATCGCTGTCGGCTCGCTGATTCTGTACTACGTGGCTTATCGCGCCTACGGAGGTTTCCTTTCCCGCCGGGTGTTCCGTGTCAGGGATGAAGAAGTTTCTCCCGCCGTAGAATACAAGGACGATGTCGATTACGTGCCAACTGACAGAAAAGTCCTTTTCGGTCATCATTTTGCCTCCATTGCCGGCCTGGGGCCCATAATGGGACCTGCCGTTGCTGTTATCTGGGGCTGGCTGCCGGGACTGCTGTGGGTGCTTCTTGGGTCCATATTCATCGGCGCCGTTCATGATTTCGGCGCACTGGTGATCTCCGCCCGGAACGAAGGCAAGTCCATCGGTGAAGTCGTCGGCAGGGTCATCGGCGGCCGGGCGCGCATCCTTTTCATGGTCATATCCGCTTTTCTTATTTCACTCGCCATGGGCGTCTTCGCGTATACCGTTGGAGCTCTTTTCAGCGCCCTGTATCCTGAAACCGTCGTCTCCGTCTTCGGACTGATGGGGCTGGCGCTTGTCCTCGGCGTTCTCATCTACAAGAAAGGCCTGGGTCTGCTCCCGGTCACTGTTTTCGGCATCGTTATCATGTTTCTCCTTATCTGGGCCGGTATCGCGAAACCCGTCAATCTCTACAGGCAGTTTGTGGGACGGGATACCCTCGGCGCTGTGGACGGCATCGAGCAGGTCGAAGGGAAGACGTTACCGGCAGCCGTCATGAAAGCCAAGCTTGCAGCCCGGGGCGACTCCGCCGCTTCGGCGGATGTCGGCGTTGCCATGGATAAGTCGCGCAGCACCTGGATACTGCTTCTGCTTGTCTACGCGGCCATTGCTTCCGTGCTTCCCGTCTGGCTCTTGCTCCAGCCCAGGGACTATATCAACAGCTACTTGCTTTACCTCGGCATGCTTCTACTCTACGTCGGCTTGGCCGTGGCCCATCCGCCGATGGCCGCACCGGCCTACAGGACCGCCGAAGAAGTCGGCCACGGCATCTTCCCCCTTCTGTTTGTCGTCGTGGCCTGTGGGGCCATAAGCGGCTTTCATTGCCTTGTCGCCAGCGGCACCACCTCCAAGCAACTCGGCCGCATGAAAGAAGCGCAGTTCATCGGCTACGGCGCCATGCTGGCCGAAGGCGCTCTCGCCGTTGTCGTCATTCTTACCTGTGCCTCGGGCATCCGGGCCGCCGATTACGCCTCCTATTACGGCGACTGGGACAAGCTTACGGCCGGCCAGCTCCCGCAGAAAGTCGCCGCTTTCGTTGACGGCGGCGCAAACCTCTTCAACCACCTGTATATTCCGACGGAATGGGGCAAGGCCGTCATATCCCTTGTTGTGGTGAGTTTTGCCATGACGACTCTTGATTCGGGCACGCGCCTCCTCCGCTATAACATCGAAGAGCTCGGCTCGGCGCTGAAACTCGGTTTCCTCAGGAACCGCTACGTCGCCACCTCCATCGGCGTAGCGCTGCTGGCCTTTTTCGCTTTTGTCAAGATCAAGGTCCCGGTGCCTGCCGATGATGCCGTCAAGCTGGTCGATCAGCCTGCCGGGCTTGCCATCTGGGCGCTTTTCGGGGCTTCCAACCAGCTTCTTGCCGCCCTCGGTCTCCTTGCCGTTGCCGCTTACCTCAGGATGAAAGGCCGTTCCTCCGTCATGTACCTCCTGCCCTTCTTTTTTCTCCTTGTTGTCACGGGCGCCGCGCTCTACCTGCGGCTGAAGATAGATATCGCAGACGGGAACTGGTCGTTGGTCGTTACCGAGATCGTTACGGCAGTGCTGGCGCTGCTGCTTATCATAGAAGGCGCCCTGTTTTTTTTGAAAACTCGTCCGGGCGGCAAAAAGCTTGCCCTGCAGGAAACCCGGGAAACCTGACGTGCGGCGGGCGTCCATTGATCTCGGAGATGTTTCTGTCAGCCGTATCGACGACGGTTCCTTCTACCTTGACGGCGGGGCCATGTTCGGCGCCGTCCCCAAGCCCGTCTGGGAGAAACAGGCCCTCCCGGATGCACTTAACCGTGTCGAGCTTGCCTGCAGTGTAGCCCTTGTCCGCTCCCGCGACAGGCTGGTCCTCATAGATACCGGCTGCGGCGATAAGTGGGATGACAAGTTCAGGAATATCTACTCGATCGGCCAGGCTCGTATTCTTGCCGCTCTCGCCGCCCTCGGCGTGGAACCATCGCGGGTTACGGATGTCGTTCTTTCCCACCTGCACTTCGACCATGCCGGCGGCGTCGCCCGCCGGCTGGAATCCGATCCCGCCGCCGGTCTGCTTCTCAACTATCCGAATGCGCGTCACTACGTCCAGCGCATCGAATGGATGGACGCTCTTGCCCCCACCGAACTTACCCGCCGCAGCTATCTTCCGGAAAATTTCCTGCTTCTTTCGGACAGCGGCAATCTTGTCCTGCTCGACGGTGAAACTGAAATCATTCCCGGCATTACGCTTTTCCCCGCTGCCGGCCATACCATGGGCCACCAGGCTGTAAAGATACAGGGCGATTCTGATGCAATGTATTTCCTCGGCGATATCGTCCCTTCGACCCGCCACCTGCGCCTGCCCTGGCTCACCGCTTTCGACCTGGACAGGTCCGCCACTCTCGAAGCCAAACGGTCTTGCCTGAATCGCATACTCGCGGAAAACGCCCTCTTGTGGCTCTACCATGACACGCTCGATACGGTGGTCCGTTTGTCTGCGGCCGAAAATTCGGTCTTCGGCTTCTCTCCGGTTCTCTCGCGGGAGGTGCCCTGATTTGAACTGCCTGGTAGCGGTTGATTCCTTCAAGGGGACGGCTTCCAGTATTGTTGCCGGAGAAGCCATTGCACGGGGGATCCGCCGGGCTTCGCCGGATGCCGAAACCAGGGTTGTCGCCGTGGCCGACGGCGGCGAAGGCACTGTCGAAGCTTTCCTCAGGGGCGTCGGCGGCACCGAATCAGCCGTCTCCGTCCACGGCCCCTTGATGGAAGAGCGCCTCGCCTCGCTGCTTTTCCTGCCGGACGGGACGGCCGTGGCCGAAATGGCTTCCGCCGCCGGCCTTACGCTCGTGCCCCCGGCTTGCCGTAATCCCCTTCATGCTACCACCTTCGGCGTGGGGGAACTGCTTCGGGCGGCGCTCAACGGGAACTGCCCCGGCGTGTTCCTCGGCCTTGGCGGCAGCGCAACGGTGGATGGCGGTATCGGCGCGGCCGCTGCGCTGGGTGTGGCTTTCTTGGATGAATCCGGCAAGCCGCTCCCGCCTGTCGGCGCGAGCCTCGTGCGCATTCGTTCAATCGACGCGTCGAATCTCGACCCCAGGATAACCGCCACTGCCGTTCATGTCCTCACCGACGTACAGAATCCCCTTCTGGGCGATACCGGTGCCGCCAGGGTTTTCGCTCCCCAGAAAGGCGCCGACCCGGTGTCCGTCGAAATCCTTGAAACCGGCATGGCCAATCTCGCCCGCATTGTCGCCGGTTCCCTCGGCCGGGATTGTGCCGGCCTCCCCGGAACAGGTTCTGCCGGGGGGCTCGCCTACGGCCTTGCCGCCTTTCTCGGCGCGTCTGTCGAACCCGGTGCCCGGGCCGTTCTTGATGCCGTGGGCTTCGATGTCCCCCTCGAATGGTCCGATGTCGTTGTCACCGGCGAAGGAAGGCTGGACGGCCAGAGCCGCCATGGCAAAGCCCCAGATGCCGTTCTCAGGCGCGCACACGCTGCCGGCAGGAAAGTCATCGCCGTGGCCGGCAGCGTCGCACCGGACGCCTCCGGTGATTATGATGCCGTCCTTTCCCTGGTTGACTGCGTCGGCGAAGACAGGAGTTTCTCCGATACCGCCGCCGCGCTTGAAGAAGCCGTGGCCGGCCGCTGGACCGACCTGCTCCGTGAAGGAGACCTGCCGTGAACGGTATCCTGGATGAAATGACGATCGAAGATATCCGCAGCCTTCGGCCCAGCCTCGCGGTGCTTCCCATTGGTTCCACCGAGCCCCACGGACCCCATCTTCCTTACTGTACCGACCATATCGTCGCGCGCTTCATTGCCGAAGAAGCCGTGCGGCGCGCTTCTGCCAAAGGTGCCCCCGTTGTCTGTTTGCCGACCCTTCCCATCGGCAACAATGTTAACTTCAGGGCTTTTCCGTTCGCACTGCGCATTGGTGTCGATACGCTTATGAACGTCGTCAGGGACGTGGTCCGCCAGCTTTCCGACGACGGCGTATCACGCGTCGTCATCCTGAACGGACACGGCGGTAATACCGACGCCCTGCGCGCCGTTCTCCGCGATATCGCATCCGACGATTCGATGCCTTTCGTCTGCATGGTCCACGGCACGCAGTTCGCCGAAGGGCTTAAGTCCGAACTGGTCCTGCATCCGTCGGATCACGGCGGCGAATGCGAGACTTCCTGCGTAATGGCGCTCCGCCCCGACCTCGTCCGTTCTTCGCGCCTCCGGGATAATCCCTTCGGTACCGTTGCCGTCGATGCGCTGAACGAAGTCTTCTTCGTCAGGCCCTGGCACCTGTACGTACCCGAAAGCGCAGGCGGTCGCACCGACAAGGCTTCCCCCGACAAGGGCCGGCGTATCCTCGAAGCCGCCGCTGACGGCCTTGCAGCTTTTCTTGTGGAACTCGCTTCCGCCGGCCCTTCCGAAACCTTCCCTTATCTGCCTCAGTAACACTATCTTTTCGACGTGTCTTGTGTTGCTTTTTCCCGTGGTGAACTTATACTTCTACTGACATCGGATGATGTGGGCCTCGGAGTGTCTTCATGCGCAGACTCTGGATCAGCATCAAGCTGCTTTGGCGGAAGATTCACGCACAGCCCGATACCGCGCATTCCATCGGCCGGGGGCTGGCGGTCGGCTTCTTTATGGCCATGACCCCCTTTTTCGGTCTCCATGTCCTGCTGGCGTTCTGTCTCGCCTGGCTTATCAGCGGCAACCGGGTGGTCGCCGTGATACCCGTGTGGCTCAGCAACCCCCTTACCGTGCCCGCCATACTTTGGATTGAGTACAATGTCGGCAGCATCGTGCTCTACGGCGGACGCAGCGCGGTCGGCGATGCCGAACTCGAGCATTTCCGCAGCGCCATGCGCCTGGCTTCCCGGGAAGGATTCCTTCATTCGATTACCGAAGCTGTAAGAGCCGTTTTCAGCCTGGACTGGTCGGTCCTGGGACCGGTGTTGATAGGTGCGGTCATCATGGGCCTCACCGTGGCCGTCCCTATTTACTTCGTCAGCGTTTTTGCCATAGAACGCCTGCGCAGGCACAGGAAAACCAGGCGCGCCTCCTTCATCATGCGTCGCCCGCCCGCCCTGGATCCTGAAAAGAACTCTGCTTCTTCACAGCCCCCCGCTGCTACCGACGCCGATCCTGACATGCCGTCGCAAGCACGCTGAAACAATCCGCTAGAGCACTTCTTCGGGGTGGGCTATCCTGCCGGCTATCGCGCTCGCGGCCGCTACCGCTGGACCCGCCAGCACCACTTCGCTTTCCGGGTGTCCCATCCTGCCCACGAAATTCCTGTTCGTGGTCGCAACCGAGCGCTCGCCCTTTGCCAGCACGCCCATGTGTCCCCCCAGGCACGGGCCGCACGTGGGCGTGCTGAATGCCGCACCGGCGTCCACGAATATCTCCGCCAGGCCTTCCTCCACCGCCTGCTTCCATATCGCCTGCGTCCCGGGTATCACGATGACCCTTACCGTTTCCGCCGCTTTTCTCCCTTTCAGGATCTTCGCTGCCGTACGCAGGTCTTCCATCCTCCCGTTTGTGCAGGAACCTATCACAGCCTGGTCCACCCTCATGTCCTTCACTTCGCTTACACGCTTCACGTTCGACGGCAGGTGAGGCAGCGCAACGACCGGCTCCCAGTCGGATACGTCGTACTCCTTCACGGACGCATATGCCGCATTGCTGTCCGACGCGTACTCGACGTACTTCCTTTTTACCCGGCCCTTCACGTATTCGCGGGTGACGGCGTCCGGAGCGATTATCCCGTTCTTGCCCCCTGCCTCTATCGCCATGTTGCACATCGTCAGTCTTCCGTCCATCGACAGCCTCTCGATGACCGGACCGGTGAACTCCATCGCTTTGTACAGCGCCCCGTCGACTCCTATGTCGCCTATCACCGACAGTATCAGGTCCTTGCCCGATACCCATTCCGGCAACTTGCCGCTGAAGATGAACTTCATCGATTCCGGCACGCGCAGCCATACGTCTCCCGTCGCAAATGCCATGCCGGCGTCCGTCGATCCCACTCCCGTCGAAAACGCGCCCAGCGCACCGTATGTGCACGTGTGGCTGTCCGCTCCGATTATCAGTTCGCCGGGCGCGACCAGCCCCGCCTCGGGGAGCAGCGCGTGTTCTATGCCCATCCGTCCCACTTCGTAGTAGTGTTCTATGCCGTGCTCTCGGGCGAATTCCCGCATCAGTTTCGACTGCCCTGCGCTCTTTATGTCCTTGTTCGGCGTGAAGTGGTCCGGTACCAGCGCTATCCGGCTCCTGTCGAAAACGCCGCTGCCCAGCCTCCGGAACTCCGTTATTGCCAGCGGCGCCGTTATGTCGTTCGCGAGCACCAGGTCCGTTCTGGCCAGCACGAAGTCCCCGCCCTTCACCTCTTCCTTGCCGCTTTTTGCCGCCAGTATCTTCTCGGTTATGGTCATTCCCACGCCGGATACTCCTCTCAGTACAGGTCCTCGGGGTAGGGGAGAGGTCTGCTTATGTACCGCTTGTAGCACTCCCGGCACATACGGAAAGTGTACCTCTTGTATACTTCCTCTTCAAGTTCAATGAATCCCTCCGCCCCGGCCCGCCCGATTTCGGCCGCCAATTCCTCTATCTCCCGTCCGGTTATTTTCTCGATGTCCTCCAGGCTGAAGTCCCGAGTCTCTGGCGTATGGAACCCCTCGATCCGCACTATGTAGCACCTGTCCGGTTCGAGTCCCTTCCCGCATACGGCGCAGCACCAGCCGTCCTTATCCTCGGCCGGCATTCTGGCCCCCGCCCTCTTCAGAAAGCAGTCTTTCCAGCGCCTTCCGCACCGCCTGCGGGTTGCCTTTCCCCTTCAGGACGCGCATCGCCTGCCCGAACAGAAACTGTACGGCGTTCTTCTTCCCGTTCCGGTAATCCTCCAGCGCCTTGGGATTCGCCCCTATCGCTTCACGGCATCCTTCTTCTATCGCCGCATCGTCCGAAACCTGTGCCAGCCCTTCCTTCTCGATTACCTCCGATGCGGCCGCCCCGCTCTCCGCCATCTTCGGAAAGACCCTGTTGCGCGCCAGCGTGTTGTTTACCCTGCCGGCTTCTATCAGATCCAGCAGTTCCGCTACGCCTTTCGGACGCACCTTCAGTTCCCCGATCGCTATCTTCTTCTCCCCCAGCACGCGCAGTATGTCCTGGGTTACCCAGTTGCACGCCTTCTTGGCGTCTGCTCCGGTCTCCACTATCTTCTCGAAATACTCCGCCACCGGTTTCTCGCCCGTTAACACCCCGGCGTCGTAGTCCGATAGCCCGTACTCCGACATGTATCTGCGCTTGCGCTCCAGCGGCAGCTCCCCCACGCAGCCCTTCAATCGCTTGATCATCTCCTCCGATATATGGAACTCCGGCAGGTCCGGTTCGGGGAAATACCTGTAATCGTCGGCGTACTCTTTTGTCCGCATCGATCTTGTCGTCCCGGCCTCCGCGTCGTACAGCCTGGTCTCCTGGACTATCTCCTCGCCCTTCTCCAGCGCTTTCGCCTGCCTCTTCTCCTCGTACGCCAGCGCTCCTTCAACGTGCGCGAACGAATTCATGTTCTTGATCTCGACCTTGGTGCCTAATTCCTCTGCACCCGCCGGCCGCAGGGATATGTTCGCGTCGCATCGCAGAGACCCCTGCTCCATGTTGCATTCCGATACCCCCGCGTACCGCATGATCTGCCTGATCGCCTCCAGGTACAGCCGCGCGTTACGCGGCGACCGGATGTCCGGTTCGCTCACTATCTCCAGCAGCGGTATCCCCGTCCGGTTCAGGTCCACCCCGCTCGTCGGCGAATCCCCCTGGTGCACCAGTTTCCCCGCGTCCTCTTCCAGGTGGGCACGGGTGATCCTGATGCGTATCGCCCCGTCCGGCGTCTCCACTTCCACCGCGCCTCCCACGCACACCGGCCTGTCGTACTGTGATATCTGGTAGTTCTTCGGCAGGTCCGGGTAATAGTAGTGCTTCCGGTCGAACTTCGTCGTTTCCGGTATTCTGCATCCCAGCGCCAGCCCCGCCGTCACGGCGTATTCCAGCGCCTTCCCGTTCAGAACCGGCAGCACCCCGGGCAGTCCCAGGCATACCGGGCACGTCTGCGAATTCGGTTCTCCACCGAAGTCCGTCGGGCATGAACAGAACAGTTTGCTCCTTGTGCCCAGTTGCACGTGAGTCTCAAGACCTATTACCGTCTCGTACTCCATTTTCTCCTCCGGGGGCCGCCTGTATCGTCACAAGTATCTTCGAAACCGGACCGCTTGCAAGAGTAGCCTCGTCCCAGCCCTGCCGCCGGCTCCTCCCGTGCGCAACGAAACTCCCTTCACCCGCCTCCGCTTCCCTGTACAATAAGCCTCGACGGACGTTACGTCCGGCTGTCCGGTAAAGGAGTATAGCTCATGTCTCGGCCGAATTTCATCTTCATCCTCATTGACGACATGGGCTGGAAAGACCTCGGCTGCTATGGCAGCCCCTTCTACGAAACTCCCAGCCTCGACCGCCTCGCAGCCGAAGGCATGCGCTTCACCGACGCCTATGCCGCCTGCCCGGTGTGTTCTCCCACCAGGGCCAGCTTTCACACCGGCAGGTATCCGGCTACCGTCGGCGTCACCAATTTCATCGGCGGCAACGCCAGAGGCAGGCTTATCGACGCCCCCTACCTGGACCACCTGCCCCTTGAAGAATATACCATCGCGCGGGCACTCAAGGCCGCGGGCTACGATACCTGGCACGTCGGCAAATGGCACCTGGGCGCAGAACCCTACTGGCCGGACAAACACGGCTTCGACGTCAATATCGCCGGCTGTCACTGGGGTATGCCCAAGCAGGGCTATTTCAGCCCCTGGGATAACCCGACGCTCTCCGACGGCCCCGACGGTGAATACCTCACCGACCGCCTCACCGACGAAGCCATCCGCCTCATCCGCGGCAGCGACGGCAGGCCGTTCTTCCTGAATCTCGCCTACTACTCCGTTCACATCCCCATCCAGGCCAAGCAGCCCTATATCGACCGTTTCACCGAAAAAGCCCGCGACCTCGGCCTCGATACCCTCCCGACCTTCCGGGAAGCCGGCTTCTTCCCCTGTTATCACAAGCGTAATGAACGCGTTGTCCACCGTCTCCTGCAGTCCGATCCAGCCTATGCCGCAATGGTCAACATCCTCGATGAAAACATAGGACGCCTTCTCGCCGCCCTCGAAGAAACCGGACGCGCCGCCGACACCGTCGTCATGTTCACCTCCGACAACGGCGGCCTCGCCACCGCCGAAGGCTCCCCCACCTGCAACGCGCCTCTTGCCGACGGCAAGGGCTGGATGTACGAAGGCGGTACGCGCGAGCCCCTCATCGTCAGGTGGCCAGGCGTCGTCTCCCCGGGCGGCTCTTCGTCCGTTCCGGTCACCACCCCGGATTTCTACCCCACCATGCTTGAAATGGCGGGGCTCGACCCCGTCCCGGAACAGCATTCCGATGGAATCAGTTTCGCCTCCGTCCTCAAAGGCGCCGACTCGCTCGACCGGGACGCCATCTTCTGGCACTATCCCCATTACGGCAACCAGGGCGGTACCCCGGGGTGTTCAGTCAGGGCAGGGGACTTCAAGCTCATCGAATTCTTCGAAGACGGCCGCCTCGAACTCTATAACCTTGCCGACGATATCTCCGAAGAAAACGATCTCGCCGCCGACATGCCCCAAAAACGCACCGAGCTCCATCATATGCTCCTCGACTGGCGCTCCAGCGTCGAAGCCGTCCTCCCGGGCCCCAACCCCGACTTCGATCCGGCTGACTGGGGTTCCTGATCTTGCCCCGCATCATTCATGCCGACAACATGGATGTCCTCCCCGGCCTCCCCGCCGCCTCCGTCAACCTCATCTACATCGACCCTCCGTTCAACACCGGCCGCAGGCAGAAGCGCACACGCCTCCGGACCGTCCGCGATGACGGCGGCGACCGCACCGGTTTCAAGGGCGGCCGTTACCGCACCATCCGCCTCGGCTCCAAGTCCTTCGACGATTCCTTCGACGACTTCCTCGCTTTCCTCGAACCGCGTCTTGTCGAATCGCACCGCATACTCGCCCAGGACGGCTCCTTCTTTCTCCATCTCGACTGCCGCGAAGTCCACTACGCCAAAGTCCTCCTCGACGCAGTTTTCGGCCGTGAATGTTTCATGAACGAAATCATATGGGCTTACGATTACGGGGCGCGCTCGAAAAACAAATGGTCACCCAAGCACGATAACATCCTCTGGTACGTCAAAGACCCTTCCGATTACGTCTTCAACTACGATGAAATCGACCGCATCCCCTACATGGCCCCCGGCCTTGTCGGCCCCGAAAAAGCCCGCCGCGGCAAGACCCCCACTGATACCTGGTGGCATACCATCGTCTCCCCACAGGGCAGGGAACGCACCGGTTATCCCACGCAGAAACCCCTCGGCGTCGTCGAACGCATCGTCAAAGTCCATTCCCGCCCGGGCGACGTCCTCATGGATTTCTTCGCAGGCTCCGGCACCCTCGGCGAAGCGGCCGCTCTTCACGGCCGTGACTTCATCCTCGTCGATTCCTCCCCCTCCGCCGTCAGGATCATGCGCCGCCGCCTCGCCTTCGCCTCCCCCGAAATCGTTCGGCCGCGGCGCAGCCGTAAACGCTCATCCCGATAGAAAAACACCCGCCCGGTTGTTCCCGGGCGGGCGTCCTCCCCGCGCTCGTCCCCGCTGAACGCTTACTTCATCGTCGTGATGTCGTCCCCGAAATCAGTCGCCGTCCCCGCCGCGGCATCGTCCGAAGTCTCGTCCGCACCGTTCGGCCCGTTCGACCACAGTACCACCTTGTCCAGCGACAGGTTCCAGTACACGTTGTACTCTACGCCCCACGGGTCCACCACCTTCCCCGTGCCGTCTATCTCCTTCTTCGACCCCGAACTCGCAAACTGCAGGTAGTCCCTCTTCGTCACGTTGTAAACCACGTTTCCCGCAAGGTCGGTGTTCGAAGGGTTCAGCTCCTTCGCCACGTCCGTGAATACCGGCACTACGTCCGTCGTGTCGTTCGGAGGCAGGTCCCACGGGTACTGGTTGTTCTCCAGCTTGAACTGCTCTATCGCCAGCTTTATCTGGTTCAGGCGCGACATCACGCGCACCGTGTGCCTTCTCTTCGCCGCCGAAACCACCACCGACGCCGTCAGCCCCGCCAGCAGGGCGATTATGCTTATCACGATGAGCAGCTCCACCAGCGTAAATCCACGCCGCCTGGTCCTCATTTCGCGCTCCTTCCGTCTAACGTCTCAAGCCGCCGCCGCGCCGCTCCATCGTCTCCCGCCGCTACGGCGTGTCTTCTCCGAGGAACGTTCTCTTCGGAAAGTCCATCCTTATGTCGTCGTCCGTGCCTTCCGACCTGTCCGCTCCCGGCGACAACAGGTATTCCTCGGCGTAGTGCTCGTCCTGTCCGTTCCCGTCCACGTCCATGTCTATCAGCTCTATCCGGTACCGCACCGGGTTCCCGAACGGATCCACGAACTCGTTCCCGATCACCTGCTGGCTGTGCACCTCGTAGTACGTCCTCAGCCGTTTGTTTATCCTCACGTCGTCCTTCGTCAAAGCCGGCTGGAAAAACGGCGACTTCGGGTTCAGCTCTTTCCCTATGTCGATGTTGTCCAGGTCCACCATGTTCAGCAGGTTCCCGTCCTTGTCCACGCCTATTGCCCGCGTGAAATTATAGTCCGCCTTCATCGTCTCTATGCTGTTTACAAGGTTCTGCAGCACCACGGCCGTCTGCTTCTCCTTGGCTCGCTTCTTCAGCATCATCACCGCCCCCAGCAGTATCGACCCCAGGATCGCTATTATCGCGATCACCAGCATCAGCTCCACCAGCGTGAACCCCGCCGCTCCCCCGCGCCGGCCCGTAATCCTCATGTCCAGCCTCCTCACTTGCCCGGAATGTCGTCTATCGGTTCCGGCGTCGTGTATGCCGCTTCCTCGTTCCCGTCGCCGCGGTACAGCCCGTTGTCGGACTCCATGTCCGGCCCCAGCGAATACACCAGCACCCGGTTGTTCACCGCGTCCACGTCTATCACCAGCGGCTGCTGCCATACGTCTATTATCGCTCCGGCAGTGTCCAGGTTGCTGTCGTTCAGCTCCAGGAACGCCCCTCTGTTCTCGTATTTAGACAACGTGCTCGTCCCGGCCTTTATCTCCGTGTAACCCCTGTTCAGAAACTCGTACCACGTCTGCGGCGGCGCCAGCCCGTCCAGCATCGTCTGTGTCGGCCACTCCAGGTACTGCGTGTGGAATTCCTTTATCGCAGACGACACCCTCGTCGTCAGCTCCTGCGTCTGCCGGATCCTCATGTTCTGGCGTATCTCCGACAGCCCCCAGAAACTCAGCGTCGCCAGGAAGGCCAGTATCGCCATCACCACCAGCACTTCCACCATCGTGAAGCCCGGCGCACGTTTCCTCTTGCCCTTCATTATTCTCTCCTCCTGCCGTTCCACGTGCCTCCTAAATCATACCCGGTGTTCCCGTCTGTCAAATCCCCGGGCGCGCCGAGGGGCCTTCTTCCGGCTCCTTTCACAGAATTAGTGGCATTTCACGCCCGATTGCGGACAATATTGGTGCCGGCGGTTTGCAGGCGGCCCGGCCGGCGGGAGGTTCTTCATGGCGAAACTTGCTCTGGTCCTCGGCGGCGGCGGCGCCAGGGGCATGGCCTATATCGGCGTCTTCCGTGTCCTCGAAGAGGAAGGTATCTTTCCCGACCTCCTCGTCGGCACCAGCATCGGCGCCCTCGCCGCCTGCATGTGGTCCCATTCGCGCGACTGGCGCTGGGTGCGTCAGAAAACCGTCGAT
The DNA here is from genome assembly GCA_016930595.1 of Planctomycetota bacterium. GTDB lineage: Bacteria > Planctomycetota > SZUA-567 > JAFGGJ01 > JAFGGJ01 > JAFGGJ01. The sequence goes on along the minus strand of JAFGGJ010000054.1, from coordinate 8,196 downwards.
TTCCTTCAGAACGGCAGGTTCCGCAAGTACGGTGCCGGCCTCGGCCTCGAAATGCAGGACGCCAGCCCCTCCTTCTTCAGAAAATGCGGCATCTGGGCCCGCAGGCTCTTCGCCGCCCCGCGCTTTTTCCTTTCCAGGGGTCTTTTCTCCCCCGACGGCCTCAGGGACGCCGTCTCCGATGCTCTCCCGGACGTCAACCTCCAGGATCTCCCCGTCCCCGTCGCCGTCGTCATGCTCGATCTCGTTTCCGCCGATGAAGTCGTCCTTACCGAAGGCAGTTGCCGTGATGCCTGTGTTGCCTCCGCCAACCTCGCCGGCTTCTTTCCGCCCGTCTCCGACAACGGCCGCCTCCTCGTCGACTGCTCCAGCGTAGCTTCCATCCCCGTCCTTGCCGCCAGGAAACTCGGCTCCGACAGGATTGTCGCCGTAGATATCCGCAGCCCCATCCCCGCCGTTTCCGCTCCGGATATACGGAATTCCCTCGATGCCGTCCTCCGCCTCGGCGTCATCGCCTCCGAACGCGCCAACTCCAGCCAGGTTGCTGCCGCCGACGTCATTATCTCTCCCGACGTGGGCGACGTTTTCTGGAGCGATTTCAGGGACATGGAACGACTCGAAGCCGAAGGCGAAAATGCCGCCAGGCGCGCACTCCCCGCCCTCAGAAACCTCCTGCGCTGACCGCTCTCCCCGTGCCGCGCTGCCTTCTTCTCCCCGCCCTTAAACGGCACGACCCCGCTCCGTCCTGAGCGGGGCCTGCTGCCTCCCTGTGCCTGTTTCCCCGTCGTTCTTCTTTCCCTCAATCCCCGAACGGGGGCGCGTTGCACTGCTATATAGCAGTATAGCGCGCCCCACACTTCCTGTCAATACTCATTTTCCCCTTCGGATGTTATCTCAGTGCCATTATCAGTATCGCTATTATCAGCAGGACGTTTCCTGCAAAACTCGCATACAGCAGGTACTTCATCGTTTTCAGTGCCGTCGTCATCTGGTCCCGCTGCTGGTGTGAACGCTCCAGCCGGCTCCGCTCCAGCCTCATCGCCCTTATTATCGTCGAATGCCCTATTTCCTCGCGCTGCGTCAGCGGCTCCTGTCCTATCTTCACCATTTCCAGGTCTTCAAACAGCTCCTGCGTGTTCTGGTACCTGTCGTCCGGGTCTTTTGACATCATTTTCCTTATGATGTACGCCACCGGATCCGGCAGGTCCCTCTTTATCTGCTTCACGTCCTTCGGGTCTTCCCGGATGTGCTTCCTCATCACGCTCGACCCCGACCCGCTGAACGGCGGTTTTCCCGTCACCATCTGGTACAGCGTAGCGCCCAGCGAATACACGTCTGAGCGGAAGTCTATGTCATCCTTTCCCATCGCCTGCTCGGGGCTTATGTAATCCGGCGTCCCCAGCACTTCTCCCTCGTCGGCCAGCAGCGGGTCGAAATGAGATTTCACGAACCCGAAGTCCCCCAGTTTTGCCACCCCCGCCCTTGTCACCATGATGTTTCCGGGCTTTATGTCCCTGTGCACTATCTTGTGCCGCCATATGTACGTCACCGCCCTCAGCACCTGCGTCGTGATGTCCAGGGCCTGCTCTATTGACAGGGGCCCCTCCATGTCCAGCATTTCCTCCACGGTGCTGCCGTCCACGAACTCCATCGAAAAATACAGCGTCCCGCGGTCGCGCCCCACGTCGTAGACCTGGATCAGGTTCTGGTGGCTCAGCCTCCCCACCAGCCTCGCCTCCAGCAGGAAACGTTTCTTGAACTCGTCGTCGTTCGCCCACTTCGGGTGCAGGACCTTCAGCGCCACCGTCCTGCCCATGCTCATCTGCCTCGCCTTGTACACCACCCCCAGTCCGCCTTCGCCCACCTTGCTTATTATCTCGTAGCCCCCTATGCGGATGTTCTCTTTCCTCGTCCCTTCCCTGGCCAGCCGGTTGGCCGCCACACGCAGCACCCGGGCGTGCTCCTCGTTTATGTAGCCTTTCTTCATCAGCGTCTCGATGAACGCCTCTTCCTGGTCCTCCTCGCCGCCGGCGCGCACCATCGCCTTGTCGACCTGTTCCCTGGTCACGAGCCCGGTGTCCACGGCCAGCGCCGCTATGTCGAACTTACGCTTTGCCATCTTTCTTCCTGCGTTTCTGTTTCTGCCTGTACGCCGCCGTTGCCGCTTTCCCGGCGTATTCGAGTATGAATTCCTCCTGCGCCGGCGTTTCCACTGCTCCGGGCCGGGCCTCCCGCACCAGCTTCATTGCCTTTCTCGCATCCATCCCTTCTTCGGTCGCCAGCAGCGCCGCCGCCGCCGTTCCCGTCCTCCCGAATCCGGCCGTGCAGTGCAACAGCAGCGCCTTCCCGGCCTTCCGGCTCTCACGGTAGCATGCTCGCACTATCTCCATGTCTTCCTCGCTCGGCGGAGTGAAGTCCGCCACCGGCACGTGCACGTACTTTATGTTATCGTTTCCGAGTTTCTTCACCAGTTCAACTGCCGGCGGCGTGCTCTGCAGCGATATCACGCACAATACGTTCAGCTTCTCCGCCTGCCTGGCGAATTTCTCCGCTGACGGGCCACGCCCGGGCCGCTGCGAGCCGTACAGTTTTCCGTTCAGTATCTCGTATATTCCCGCCATGCCTCCCCTGTCGCGCGGAACTCCGCCTCGCTGAATATTATCCTGTTCCGCCTCCCCCTGCAACCGCCCCCGTTACTCGAACGCCAGCTGGCACGATCCGAACGTCCGGCACTTGCCCGCGTGCCCCGGCGGTGTGATCGGCGGGCCCTGTCCCTGCCCGGGGTTGGTTCCCCCGCTGCCTATCCTTGAAGAATCGCACAGCGCTGCCATCACTTCGACCGGCTCCTCGCTTATTATCCACGCGTGTCCTTCCGGGCCTTCCACCGTACCGTCCTTCTCCGCCAGCCCTTTCCCTGCCAGGCACTGCGCATACCTCAGCTCTTCCTCCCCAAGGTCCCCGGCGTCCACACCTTCGACCAGCCTTTCCCAGAGTGCCGTCGCCGCCGCGTCCATCAGGTATACCCTGTCCCCGCGGCCCGGCACCGCCACCACCTGTCCGTCCACCACCTGGTAGGCTGTTTCCTTCTTGATTCGCATTTTCACCGTTTCTCCGTTCCGCCCGTCTGCCCGTTTGCGGGCGCGGACCTTCTTCCATTATAACACGTTTCCGCGGATAATTGAAATTCTTCAGTCGGCCAGTATGCCGCGTTTCTTCATCTCCCACGCCGCCCATGCCGCCGCCGCCGCCTTGATGCAGTCCCCTATTATGAACGGCGCAAACCCCAGCATCATAGCGTTCCATGGGCTTGCCTTCAGCACCACCCACAGGTGCAGCGTCCCCATTGTCAGCACTATCAGCGTTCCAGCCAGCGCTGCAAGAAAGTGTCCCGCCGCCCCGCGCCCCCTCGACAGCATCCCCGCCGCCGCGGCCGCCACGAAGAACCCCACCAGATACCCCCCCGTCGGCCCTGCAAAATATCCTATCCCCGCGCCGAGATTCGTGAATACGGGCATCCCGATCACTCCCGCCACGATGTATATCGCCTGCGCCGCCATGCCCCTGTTGGCCCCGAGCACCAGCCCGCAGAACACCACGAAGAACGTCTGCAGCGTGAACGGCACCATCGTTCCCGGCAGCGGTATCCGCACGTATGCCCCCAGCGCCGTCGCCGCAGCGAACGCTCCCACCAGTATGACGTTCGCCGCCGATCGCGGCAGCGTCGTCGTCCTCAGGCCCTGTACTATCGTGTGCATGTCATCTCCTTCGCTTCACGATTCTACCCCCATCGCCCCGCATACGCAAGCGAATAGGTTGTTCCGGCCGCGGCCTCAAGGCGCAGGGCACGGTTTCTTGAAAGCGCCGGTCAATATACCCGTTGCCGGAGTGCGGGCGGGCGCACAGCGTGTATAATGGACCCGCTGTTCAAAGGAGCCCCCCATGCGCATCCTCGCCATTTCCGGCAGCGGCAGAAAAGGCGGCAACTCCGAAACGCTTCTCGCCGCCCTTCTCGACGCCGCCGTCTGCTCCGGCGCCGAATCCGGCGGCGTCATCCGCCTTTTCGACGTCGATTTCTCCTGCTGTGTGGGCTGCGACTACTGTGTGCCTCGAGGCAAATGCCATATCGAGGACGGCATGACCGCCGTCCACGACCGCATCAGGGACTCCGACATTCTCGTCCTCGCCAGCCCCATCTATTACGACAACGTCTCCGGCCGGTTCAAATCCTTCTTTGACCGCCTCAGGCCTTTCAGCAAGACCGGCGGCCGTCTCCCGCGCAAACGCGCCGCCGCCGTCATCGCTACCTGGGCCGATACGGAACGCGACGACTATGTCCGCGCCCTTGAAGTCTACTCCGGCTATCTGCTGTGGTTCGGCGATTTCGATTACAGGGAAGTCGCAGGTTTCCCCAACCTCTCCGGCCCCGGCGATGCCGCCGCCGACAGCGGCGCCCTGGCGAAAGCCGCCGCCCTCGGCGCCAGGCTCGTCGAAAAGTTCAGCGCCCTCTAAGGCTCCCCGCTTTCCCCTTCCAGTTCCCTGGCCAGCGTGCGGTTTTCGCCGTTCCTGTGGAATATCACGCACGTGTCCATCGGCTTCGTCACGTACGTCCCCATTGTCTCCCCGGGCCGCCCTATCGCCACCACGTGCGCGGGCCTGTACCATGACGGCGCCCGGAAATACTCCATCATCCCGTTTTCATCTTGGGGCACGTACGTCACGCATTCCAGCCCACGTGTGTGCGCCGCTTCCGATATCACGCATGCCGCGCCCCACGCCGCGCTCGCCGCCCCGGGCCGGTTCTTCTCCTCCAGTATCACTATCAGCGCGCCGGCTTCCGCCACAAGGTCTTCCGCCGCCAGCTCCAGCGGCGTCGCCATTTCCACGCCGCCCTTGTATGCCGCTTCCGGAAACGGCGGCTCCACTACTATCATTGCCCACGGCGACAGCGCCGCTATCGACAGTGTCCTGTTGGCTGCTTCCAGTATCTCCAGCAGCTCCCTGTGCCCGACCTTGCCGGTGAGTTTGTGTATCTCGCGTTCTGGACTTTCCATATCCGCCCGGTTTCTCCTGCGATGTCCGCCTTGCCGTTTCTCTTCCTCAGTCCGGTTCCGGAGGTTTCTTCCTTCTGCCCGGCATCTGGCTCGATATGAAGTACGCCTTCAGCACCGCGCGCGCCGCATCGTCCATGTCTATGAACCGCACGCCCATTTTCAGAGTTTTTTCCGTTTCCCCGGCTTTCTGCCACGTCACCTGCCCCAGCACCTTCATCCTGCCGTCCACGTACGGCAGGAACACGTTCATTCCCACCAGGATGTCGCCGGCCTTCAGCGCTCCGATCTCCACCCCCTCCGCCAGTTCCCCCTCGAACTGCAGGCCCCCCTCGCTAATGTCCAGCAGTTCCCCCTTCAGCACTCCCGATGCCGCCGTCCCGTCCGCGCGCTTCAGGAACTTGTACGCCACCACGATGTCCTCGTATATCCGCACCCTCATGTGGTCGCGGTTTACCTGGTTCATGTTCACGTCCAGGCGCGGCTTGAAATCCCCCGGTTCCCGCAGCACTTTCGGTACGTCCACCGCCTTGAATATCCCCGACGGGTTCACCGGCACTTTCTTCTTGGCCGGCGGCGGCTTCGGCTTGGCCTCCGCCTTCTTCTGTTTCCGCCGCGGCCTCCCGCCCTCCGCACCGTATTCTTCAATTCCTGCCATCGTCTCCCCTGCTTTCCTGACGGCTCCCGGCCGGCGTGCATGAGTATACCCTCGGCCGATGCCGCCCGCAAACATCTTGTCCTTTCCAGGGCGCTCCTGCAGGCGCTTTACACGCGCTCCCGCATCGACATAATGTATCCAGCCGCCCCGTTGTTCCGAAAGGATCCCGTTTTGCCCGATATTGATGACCTCAGAAAGCGCATCGACGCCATCGATGAAGAGCTCGTCCGTCTCCTCAACGAACGCGCCGCCGCCGCCTTTGATATCGGCGATCTCAAAGGTTCCGGCAGCGTCTACGTCCCCGCCAGGGAAAAGGCCGTCTACGAACACCTCTTCCGTCTGAACACCGGCCCGCTGCCCAACCACGCGCTCCAGAGCATCTTTCGCGAGATCATGTCCGCCACCATATCCCTCCAGCGAAAGACATCCGTCGCCTACTTCGGCAAGGAAGGCACCTTCACCCACCAGGCCGCCCTCAGGCAGTTCGGCCGCAGTATCCATTACGTCCCGTGTGCAGGCATTGAGGATGTCTTCGACTCCGTCGAAAAAGCCCTCGCCGACTACGGCGTCGTCCCCGTCGAAAACTCGACCGAAGGCGGCGTCAATCTCACGCTCGACATGTTCATCAGCAGCTCCCCGCGCATCTGCAGCGAAATCTATCTCCCCATCCACCACCATCTCATGGCCGCCCGCTCCGACATCGACCTGTCTTCAGTTTCCCGCGTCTATTCCCACCCCCAGGCCCTCGCGCAGTGCCGCAGGTTCCTCGGCTCCGAACTCCATCACGCCGAACTCGTCCCCGTCGCCAGCACCGTCGACGCCGCCATTCGTGTGCGCGAAGAACCCCGCTCCTGCGCCGTCGCCGGCGAAGTCGCCGCTGAAATCTACGGCCTCTCCATCGTCCGCCGCAATATCGAAGACAACCCCCGCAACATCACGCGCTTTCTCGTCATCGCACGTGAATCCGGGCCCCCCAGCGGCAATGACAAGACTTCCGTCGCCCTTTCCATCAAAGACGAAGTCGGCGCTCTCCACCATATCCTCGAACCCTTCGAATCCGCGGGCGTCAATCTCACCCGCATCGAAAGCCGCCCCGGCCGCCGCCGCACCTGGGATTACGTCTTCTTTATCGACCTCGAAGGCCACGCAGATGACCCCCCCGTCAGGAAGGTTCTCGACGCCGTCAAGTCAAGCTGCGCCTACCTCGATGTCCTCGGCTCATATCCCAGGGCGGATTCCATGCCTGTCCCGGAAGCCGACCGGCCCCCAGCCTGACGTCCCCTTCCGTAACCGGGAGTTGCAGAGATGATCATCGTCATGAAACAGGGCGCCTCCGACGACCAGCTCGCCCACGTCGTCTCCCTTATCGAAAAACATGGCCTCAAGGCCCATGTCAGCCGCGGCGTCGAACGCACCATTATCGGCTGCATCGGCGATGAAGCCAGGATCGAGCCCCTTCCGTTCCAGGCCGTCTCCGGCGTGGAACGCGTCATGCCCGTCGTCAAGCCCTACCGCATGGCCGCTCGTGAAACGCATCCTCAAGGTTCCGTCGTCAAGGTCGGCGGCGGCTCCGTCCCCCTCGTCGAAATCGGCTCAGGCTCACTCACCGTCATGGCCGGCCCCTGCGCCGTCGAAAACGCACCGCTCCTCGACGAAATAGCCTCTTCCGTCAAGGACTCGGGCGCGCACCTTCTGCGCGGCGGCGCCTTCAAGCCCCGCACCAGCCCCTATGCCTTCCAGGGCCTCGGCGTCGACGGCCTTAAATTCCTGCGCGAAGCCGGCGACAGGTTCGGCCTCCCGGTCGTCTCCGAAGTCCGCAACGTCCGCCAGGTCGAAACCTGCCTCGATTACGTCGACATGTTCCAGGTCGGCGCACGCAACATGCAGAACTTCGACCTTCTCATGGAAGTCGGCCGCACCACGAAACCCGTCCTCCTCAAGCGCGGCCTCGCTTCCACCGTCGAAGAACTCCTTATGTCCGCCGAATACGTCATGTCCATGGGCAACCACGGCGTCGTTCTCTGCGAACGCGGTATCCGCACCTTCGAAAAAGCCACCCGCTTCACCCTCGACGTCTCCGCCGTCCCTATCCTCAAACGCCTCTCCCACCTCCCGGTCATCGTGGATCCCAGCCATGCCGCGGGGCAGGCGTGGCTCGTTCCGTTCCTCGCACTCGCCGCCGTCGCGGCGGGCGCCGATGGCATTATTGTCGAAGTCCACTCCCGCCCGGAAGACGCCCTCTGCGACGGCGACCAGGCCCTTCTCCCGGATACTTTCCGCTCGCTGGTGCACGACCTCAACTCCCTCCGCTCCAGCCTTCCCCCGGCCTCCTACGCCCCCTGGCTCTCTTGACCCCATCACCTGCCATCCCCACCCCGCCTGCACGACAAACTGTTTTGTGTATGCGGCATAATTTCACTGTTTTCAGCACAACAGAATTAACTTTTTTCTCCTTGCTGCGGGAGGAGATACAGAAGTCTTCCGGTTTTTTAT
>JAFGGJ010000053.1 GCA_016930595.1 Planctomycetota bacterium | reverse complement strand
TGGCGATGCTCGCTTTTATCGTTTTCCCAAGGCTGCCCAGGAACACGGAAACGGGAATCGCCGACGGAGAAGATGCGCGCCGGAAGGGCATTTTCAGAAATTTCGGTGGGACACGCACGGGGATTCTCCCCGCGCCGGACCTGCGTTTCGGGCATGAAATGCTGCTTTCGGAGAGGCCTGCCTTTTCGGTCAAATTCCTGGACAGCGAAGGGCAGCCGCCGAACGCTGAAAGCATCTACTGGAGGGCGGACGCGATCAGCCGCTATGCGCACGGACGCTGGATTGAAGATACCGGGTGGAAGATGGTGTATGACCGTTCCGATGGCGTTCCGGACAACCTTGTGAGGTTGAGCATGGAGCCGGCGGGGGTGCTGATCCCGCACACGCTGCATGCCGACAGGGGGCATTTCTTCGACTGCATTCCGGGAGTGTATCCCATGTTCGCCGTGGCGGTGCCTGCGATAAATCCCCGCGTGGAAGTCAACGGTGAAGGGGCGGTGCGCCCGTACCGGCACGACCCCTTTGACATCGGCGTGCTGAGCCGGCGTACGGTTCAGTTCTGGGACATGGCGCAGGGGGCGGTCGCGGCACATCCGGACCCGAAGTACACGGAGAAGAACGGCATTCCCGAAAGGCTGGCGGCAAAAGCGAAAGAAGTCGCCGGTTCGCAGGCCGGCGCCTACGGGAAGATAACCAGCCTGAAGAACGAACTTTTCGCAACCTGCCGGTATTCATTCCGGTACGCGGCTACTCCTGGAGTGGACCCCGTCGAGGAATTCGTCTTTGAGAGAAGACAGGGGAGTTGCGCCCTGTTCGCTTCGGCGCTTACGCTCATGCTGCGTTCCGTCGACGTCCCTGCCAGGCTGGCTCTCGGCTACAAGGGCGGGGTGCCGCACAGGCAGGAAGAACACGCCCTTGTCGTGCGTGAATGCGACGCTCATGCCTGGGTGGAAGTCCATTTCGAAGGACACGGATGGCTGCCGGTCGAAGCGACTCCTTCGACTACGGCGGCGGCGTTCGTGGACGCCACGCACGACCTGGATGAGGCGAGGCCCGGACTCTATGACCGCGCCTACACCTGGTGGGCGCGGGAAGTCGTGGGCTATTCTTCCCGCAAGCAGCGTCAGGTGATGCTCGGCCTCCGAACCAGGATGACCGGCATCTACAGGAAGGTGAGAATGCTGGTGGACGAACACGGCTGGGGCATCGTCGTGGCGGCGGCGGCCCTGGCCGCAGCGGTCGTCCTGGCGAAGATGATCGCGGGTATCAGGCGGCGCAGGCGGTTGGAGGGGCTGCCTGAAATGCGAGGGCCTTTTTACAATCTGCTGCGGCATCTGTCACGGCTCGGCATGAAAAGGAGGTTGGGGGAAACGCCCAGGGAATACGCCGTTACGTTGGCCAGGGCGGCTGTCGATCTGCCGGATATCGACAGGGCCGTGCACCTGTTCTATGCCTGGCGCTACGGTGAACGTGACACGCTGGAAGCTCTGGATGCCGAAGTCACAAGTATCATTGCGCGCCTTCCGGGCAGGATTTATGGTATAATGCAGAGAGAGACGTCCGAAGGGAGAGCAGGAAGCGATGAATCTTAAGAAGGCGGTCGTGGTCATCGGCATCATCATAGTGCTGATACTGTCGCCTTTCGGCGTGGCCGCATCCGGATTGTCCTATTTCGTAGAAGACTGGGCGCTTGAGAGGCCGGATTCCGGCTTCGCGGAATGGACGGCGCGGAGCCTTTTCGGCATGTACCAGCTTGTGCTGCGCAAGGACAAACGCGTGGAACTCGGCAGGAAGTACCTGGATGTCTTCAGCGAGGATAATTCGCAGGTTTATGACGAGGACAGGTACAAGGATGTTTACTGGAGGTACGCGAGGTCGTGCACGTATGTGCTGCGCGAGGGGAAGCGCGGGATAGGCTATTACAGGTTCGCGGAAGATTTTCCGGACGATCCGCGTGCGGGGGAAGCCATGGAATACGCGGACAAGTTCGGGTATCGCGACGCGTTGTATGACGGAGACGAAGAGTAGGGGCGCGTAGCGGTTGACAATGCCTGGCGTGCCCTTATATTCAGGATATCCATGTCGGGGCGTAGCTCAGCTTGGCTAGAGCGCTGCGTTCGGGACGCAGAGGCCGGTGGTTCAAATCCACTCGCCCCGACCATCAAAAAGGAAAATCCCGTCAGAATCCGCTTTCATAAGTGCCTTTGCTTCCGAGTACTTATGAGTCAGACAAATTACGGCACTTTTCCTTTTTGGTTGTATCGAGATGGATTGAATCAATAAGGAAAGGAATTCCTTCTTCTCGCCGACCGTGGCGACGCCCCACAGCTCCCGGAATTCCTTGGCGAGTTCCACCAGCCGCCCGACCAGTTTCGTGGAAGCGACGGCCTTCTCCTCGATCTCGGCGGTGTTGCCGAGTTCCGCCTTCAGGCGATCCCGCTCCTTCCTGAGCGCAACCATCTTCTCGCTGATGAGGTCCTTGTTCTCGGGCGTGATGCAGTCCAATAGTTCATCCAGCCGCTTCTCGACGTCGGCAAGTTTCCGCTTGTACTCGTCCCGGTGATGTCTGACCATATGTGAAGGGCCAGTCGGAGGACGTGGAGCCCGCCCTTGACGAAGCGCCGCTGAGCCAGCACGTGCTGAACCTCGTGGCCTCGGGCCTCTGCGACAGCCGGGACGGGCTCAGGGAGTTCCTGCTCTCGTCCTTCACCGGTGAGAAGAAGTGGAAAGGCCAGGCGGGCGAGTTCGACCGCAGACTGGACAACGCCGTCGGGATATGCATCCACGGCGACCTCATGGATGAAAGCGCCGGCGGCGTTTTGAAGGCGACCGACCTCGGCAGGGCGGCGGCTGTCAAAGGCGTCACCGTGGACACGGCGATCAAGCTGGCGTCATTCGCCAAGAGGCACAAGGACGCCGAAACCCCGGTGCATCTGCTGGACGTTCTGGCGGTCCTCAACCGTACCGAGGACGGGATGGACGTGTATTTCAATCTCTCAACCAAGGAGCACGAGAGCGGGATGTACCTCAATCTGCTGCGCGACGGTAAGCATCATCGTGGCGGTCGTAATGGCGCTGGGGTCGGTCATAACTGCGCTGTTCGGCTGGCCACGGGTTGCGTGATGCTGTCGTTCAGGCAGTTCTAAAAGACTGAAGCCCAATCC
>JAFGGJ010000052.1 GCA_016930595.1 Planctomycetota bacterium | reverse complement strand
GCCTTTCAGGTTCGGCTGGCGAAGGAGCTGAACCGCCCGGTGCCGGGCGGCCGAGAAAAAGAACCCGCCCGGGGGAAAGGGCGGCCGGCTCCATCAATCCCTGGCCGCCGCCACAACGGCGTCAAAAGCGGCGGGGTCGTTAAAAGCCATGTCGGCGAGCATTTTGCGGTCCAGGGGAATATCCTTTTTCTTGAGCATATTCATGAACTGGGAATAGGAAACTCCACGTTCCCTGCAGGCGGCGTTGATGCGCGTGATCCAGAGGCTGCGCATGTGGCGGGCCTTGGCGCGCCGGTGAGCGCGTGCGAATTCCCAACCTTTTTCGAGGGTATCCTTGGCCTGGCGCAAGTTCTTGCGGCCGCCGACGAAGCCCCTGGCGGCCTTGGTGACTTTCTTGACCCTGCGTTTACGGGCTACGCTGTTCCTGACGCGCATGGTGTAGACCTTTCACAAAAAACGGCAAAGAATCAGCGGATGAAACCGGTGAGCTTCTTTGCCCGTGAGCCGGTGACGATGGCCGGACCGCGCAGGCGGCGGCGGCGCTTGGCGTTCTTGGAAGTCATAAGGTGGTCGGCGCCCATGTGGAAGCGGCGGATCTTGCCCCTGCCGGTGACCTTGAAACGCTTGGCAGCGGCCTTGTGCGTCTTGGCGGACATGTCGTACGTCTCCTCGACAAACCATGCAGCACGACGTGAAGCGGGCGGCTGCAAAAATCAGGCATCCAGTGCCGGCGGAAAAGAAAAGACCTGGCATTTCCGCAGGAAGGACGCCACAGGATAGCCCCCCCGGACAATCCGAGGTGAGGAACCGGGGAACAATGTTAACGCCGCGAGGCGAGTGCGCCACTTAATTTCGGTGGTTCCGCGAAAGAAAGTCAGGGGGAGGCGAGGTTCTTGGGTGCGAGGATCATGGTGAGCTGGCGGCCTTCCTTGCCTTCGGATTCGACGACGGCGACTTCTTCTATAAGCTTGGCGAGGTCGTGCATCATTTCGCGCCCGGCGTCGATGAAAGCCATTTCACGGCCGCGGAAGCGCATGGTAAGCTGAACGTGATAGCCGTCCTGGAGGAATTCGAGGACTTTCTTCATTTTGATTTCGAGGTCGTGCTTGTCGGTCTTGGGCCTGAGGCGGATTTCCTTGCGCCCGTGATGGACCTGGTTCTTTTTGCTTTCCTTGTCTTTTTTCTTCTGCTCGTACTTGAACTTCCCGAAATCCATGAGCTTGCAGACGGGGGGGTCGGCACCCGGACTGACTTCAACCAGGTCGAGAGCGATTTCCCTGGCCATAGAAAGGGCCTGCTCCCTGGAAAAAACACCGACCAGATTCCCCGAACCGTCAACCATTCTCACCTGAGGAGCATCGATCCCATCATTCACCTTGAGTTTTTGCTTAATGCCGCGTCCTCCTTTGCCAGAGCCCCATCCAAGATACCTCAAGCCTGCCGCAAGTCAACCTCGGCCGGCCAGAGGGACCTGGATTCGACCTGATTTAAGACGGTCTGAACGAGTTTGTCAAGTTGCACGGGACCGGCAACGGGAGCTTTTTCTTCATTGCGGACCCTTAGGTTCAGGAGATTTTCGGCGGCTTCCCGTGGACCGGCCACGGCCAGGCAGGGGACTTTTGCCATCTGCCACTCGCGCACTTTGAAGCCCAGCTTCTCGTTACGCAGGTCCGCCGCGGCGCGGATGCCGGCGTTCCTGAGCACGGCACAGGCATCGCGAACGTACTGAGCCTGGTCATCGGTGATGGCGGCGACGCGAACCTGTTCCGGCGCCAGCCACAGGGGGAACGCGCCGCCGTAGTGTTCGACGAGACCGCCCACGAAGCGTTCCATGGAACCCAGCACGGTCCTGTGGATAATGACGGTTTCGGTATCGGTGTTGTCCGATGCCCTGTAGGTGACGTCGAAACGCTTGGGAAGGTTGAGGTCCACCTGTATGGTGGGACCCTGCCAGCCGCGGCCGAGGCTGTCGGTAAGCTTGATGTCTATCTTGGGGGCGTAGAAGACGCCGCCGCCTTCGTCCACTTCGTAGTCCAGCCCGCGGTCTTCGAGGGCGTTGCGGAGAGCGTCGGTGGAATAGTCCCATTCCTCATCGGTGCCCAGGGATTTTTCCGGGCGGGTGGCCAGGAAGGCGCTGTACCTGTAGCCGAAGGTGTTCATCATGACGTCGATGAGGTCGAGGATACCGAAGACTTCGGAGCGTATCTGTTCACGCGTGCAGAAGATATGGCTGTCGTCCTGTGTAAAGCCGCGCACGCGCAGCATGCCGTGGAGCGTGCCGGACGGTTCATAGCGATAGACGGTCCCCAGTTCGCAGTAGCGCAGGGGGAGGTCCCTGTAGGAGTGGATGCCGGACTTGTAGATCATGATGTGGGCGGGGCAGTTCATGGGTTTCACGCGGTAGGGCTCGCCGTCGATATCCATGGGCGAGTACATCATGTCGGCGTAGTTTTCCAGGTGGCCGGACTTGTGGTAGATCCGCTCGCTGGCGATATGCGGGGTATAGAGCCGCCTGTAGTCGCGTTTCAGGTGTTCCTGGAGCCAGAATTCTTCGACTTCGTGCCGGACGGTGCCGCCGGCGGGGTGCCAGAGCACGAGGCCGGCGCCGATATCGGGCTGGATGCTGAAGAGGTCGAGCTGCCTGCCGAGGATGCGGTGGTCGCGTTTCTTTGCTTCTTCCAGGCGGAGGAGGTGCTGCTTGAGCTGTTTTTTGTCCGGGAAACAGGTGCCGTAGATGCGCTGGAGCTGGCGGTTGCGGGCGTCGCCGCGCCAGTAGGCGCCGGCCACGGACAGCAGCTTGACGGGGCCGATCCTGCCGGTGGAAGGCACGTGGGGGCCGCGGCAGACGTCTTCGAAGCCGCCGTGGCGATAGAAACTTATGACGTCGCCTTCGGCGGCGTCGATATTCTGCACCTTGTAGATTTCGCCGGCGTTTTCCATTTCGGCGCGTGCGCCGGAGCGCGGCATTTCGCGCCGTACGAAAGGCAGGTCCGCCTTGATGATCTCCTGCATCTTCTGCTCGATGGCCGGCAGGTCTTCCAGCGTGAAGGCGCGAGGGGCGTCGATGTCGTAGTAGAAGCCGTCTTCGATGGCCGGCCCGATGGCGAGTTTCGCCCCGGGGAAGAGCTGCAGGACTGCGTCGGCCATGACGTGGCTTGCGCTGTGGCGCATGACGTCGAGGCCCTGGGGCGTGGAGGCATCGTACGGCGTGATGGAAGCGTCGCCGGCGAGTGCGTACGAGAGATCGCGCAGGACGCCGTCCACGGAAGCGGCCAGGGAGCGTCCGGCGAGCTTGCCGGAGACCGATTCGAGAGCGCCGCCGACAGTGGTCCCGGGGGGAACTTCCACTGCGGTTTCGCCTTCAACGGTTATTTTCAGCAGTTTTTCCGGCATGTTTTCATGCATCCCATGAAAAAAGGCAGCCGCGTGAGCCGCCTGGAGCACCGGTAAAATGGTGGGCGATGGTGGACTTGAACCACCGACTTCCAGCTTGTCGAGCTGGCGCTCTAGCCAACTGAGCTAATCGCCCACAAACACCGGAGCATTCTACAGTAAGAACGGGAAGTGTCAAATCCTGTAGCGAACGACGATGCATCCGTCCGGCCCCGGTCCGTCATTCGGGGGGAGGCGTGGTCATGAGAGGGGCGACGGGCGGAGATTCCGGTGCGGACGGCGCCGGGGCGGCGGGTGGCGTATCCGGTCCGATGGAAGCGGCGGCGTCGGCGGGGAGTTCTTCCGGAACATCGTCGGCGGGGGGTTCGGCGTGGAGTTCTTCCGGCAGGGCAACGGGGACGGCTTCGGCGGGAACCTGATCGTCGGGCATGGGGAAATCCGGCAGGGGCGTTTCGAGCTCGCCGACGGCTTTTTCCAGGTCGGGGGCTTCGTAGCCCAGGCGCTGAAGTTCACTGTAGCAGGCCCGCGCACGGGTGAAATCCCTGGTATGGTACGTGTATATCCTGCACATGTTGAGAAGCGTGGAGGTGTCCATGGGGTCGATTCTGCGCAGCATCAGGTAGTTTGTCAGGGCGCCTTCCACGTCGTCCTTTGCCAGCTTTATGCGCGCCGACAGCTTCAGGGCGGGGACGTAGTTGGGGGATATTTCGACGGCCCTGCCGACGGCCTTGAGTGCCTGGGCGTATTCGGCGTCTTCTGCGAGCAGCCCCGCGAGGAAGGTATGTGCGGAGGGGTCTTCGGGGTAGAAACGGATGATCTCACGGGCGGCGGCCAGCGCCCGCGGCTGCTGGTCCATGCGGCGGTAGAGGCCGGCGATCTTCTCGAGAGCGTCCCTGCGTTCCCGCGGGTAGCCGGCCAGGCGGCGCAGGCTGCCGACGGCGCGGGCCGGATCGTCGACGGCTTCGAGGTCCGCGATGCGGCGGAGGAGGTCGAGGTTGTCCGGCGAGCGGCGCCAGGCGGAGCGGAGGTCTTCGAGGGTGACGCTTTCCGGAAGCTTGCGCTGGACGCGCTGGACGGCGTCGCCGATGTCTTTCCTGGCGGGTTCGAGTTCAAGGGCTTTCCTGAAAGCGGCAAGAGCGCCGGAATTGTCGCCGCGTGCTTCGAGGACGGCGCCCGTTGTTTCCAGCGCCCGCACGCTCCTCGGCGAAACCGCAAGCACTTTCGCAGCAGCCTTTTCCGCTCCGGCGAGATCGTCGTGCTCAAGGAGATAAGACGCCATGAATTCGCCGGCGTGGACGTCGTCGGGATTCAGGGCAAGGATGGAGTCGTAGACCTTGCGCGCGCCGTCGTCGTCCCCGGAGCCTTCCATGAGCTGTGCCAGCAGGCGGGCGAGGTCGGCGCGCGAGGGGTCGTCGGCGTGGAGCCCGGAGAACAGCTTGACGGCTTCGTCCTTCCTGCCGATGGAAGCGGCCACGAGGGCGGCCTTGAAAGCGGCGTCTTCGTCCCCGGAAGCGGCGGCGGTCATGAGGTAGCCGAGAGCTTCGGCGGGCCGGTTTTCGAGGAAGAGCTTCTGGCCCAGGAGCCTGGCGAGACGCGGGTCGCCGGGCGGGAGTTCCGATGCGAGGCGCCTTACGTACGGCTCGGCTTTTTCCGCCGCGCCGAAATGGAGGAGCGAATCGGCCAGGGCCGCGTATTCGTCGGTGCCGGCCTTGCCGAGAGCGTCGAGCCACGAATACGCTTCGATGACGCCCTGGTGGTCGTCTATCGCCGCGTAGGTCCTGCCCAGGCCCCGCCAGACCGCGGGGTCACCGGGGCGCTTTTCAGTCATGGAGCGGAATTCCGCGGCGGCCTCGGAATACTGTTCTTCCTTCAGGGCGGTGTCCGCAAGCTGCATGCGCAGATCGTTGTCTTCCGGGTCCAGCCTAGAAAGACGCCTGAGCGAATAGAGAACGAGCGAACCGTTGTCGGAATCCAGGCCGATGCGGCGGAGATTGAGCAGCGAGAACGCGTCGGAAGGATTGAGTTCCACGGCGCGGCGGAAGAGCCCGGCGGCCTTTTCGATATCCCCGTCCTTGAGGGCGAGCTTGGCCAGCGTGCGGCAGGGCTGATCGAAATAGGGGGAAATCTCAACGGCTTTTTCGGCGAAGGACCGCGCCTGGGCGTCGTCGCCCATGGCGTATTTCAGTTCGCCGATAAGCGAATGTATTTCGGCGGCGTTGGGAGCGAGGGTAAGGGCTTTTTCGGCGCTGTCGAGGGCTTCTTCAAGCCGGTTCAAGCGCAGGAGGGCGAGACCTTCGTTGTAGTAGGGGCCGGCCAGGTGCGGCGCCAGCCTGCTCGCTTCACGCGACAGAGAAAGGGCCTTTTCGAGGTCGTTGTCGAAATAGGCGAACTGCGCTTCATCCAGCAGGAGGCCCGGGTCGTCGGGAGACAGCGCCCGCGCCCTGGCAAGATAGCGGTCGGCGGCGGAGCGGCTGCCGGAACGGTAAGCGGAGCGGGAAGCGCCGCGCAGGGCGGCCACGTCATCGGAAGCGGACTCGAGGACTTTCTCATAGTCCTTGAGCGCTTCACGGAAGACGCCGGACGCTTCTTCGATGCGCGCCCTCTCCATCAGCAGCTCCAGGCTCTGCGGCGAATAGAGTACGCCTTTGTCGACCAGCTGCCTGGCGTAGGACGTGTAGCCGGCTTTCTGCAGCGCCCGGGACGCGTTGAGATACGCGCTGACGTCGTTCGGGCGGCGGTTTATCCGCTTGATATACGGCTGGATTTCCCTGTACATCTGCTGTTCCTGCGGAGGCAGGTCGCGGACCGACACGATGACGGTGCCTTCACGGCATCCGGATACCCCCAGTGCGAGAGCGAGAGCCGCGGCCGGGAAACACAGACGGTTCAGTCTCAATTACGGACCCCTTTCAGGGAACCAGGACTGCTTTCATCACCCCCGTAGTCCTATCCATGTTAAGGGCCTGAGGCATGCTTGCAAGAGGCAACCTGTGCGTGACCATGCGTTCGAAAGGATAACGGTGTTCTTCGACCAGCCGGACCGCCCTGTAGAAATGCGCGGTCCCGCTGACCCAGACGCCCTTCAGGCTGATGTTGCGCAGGTTGACGCCGTAGATATCCAGGGGAACCCGGTCCACGGGAACAGCCACGCCGGAATTGGCGTACGTGCCGCCTTTCCTGAGCATGGACAAGCCTTCCGTAAGTGTTTCGGGCCGCCCGGAAGTGTCTATGACGCGGTCTGCGCCCCTGCCGCCGGTGGCGTCGAGGACCGTCTGCCTGCGGGATTCCGGCGAAGTCTCCCTGACGTTGGCGACGACGTCCACGCCGAAGCTGCGGGCCAGTTCCAGCCGGCTGTCCCTGGTGCCGGTCATCATGACGGCGCGGGCGTCGCTTTCCCTGGAGAGGGCGGCCGTCCAGAGGCCCAGGGGCCCGGGGCCGATAACCACCACGAAGTCCCCTTCGGCCACGCCGGCTTCTTCGACGGAATGCGCCGCCGTTGCGCCGGAACAGGACGCGCTCACGTATTCCGCGGGGTCTTCTCCGGACGGCAGCACGTAGACCGACGTATCCCGGAACAGGACTATTTCTTCGGCAAACGTGCCCCTGAAATGCGGCGGATCGGCCGACGAGACGTTGATTCCGTAGACGCGCCGTTCCGTGCACAGGTAGGGCTGCCCGGCGCCGGCGCAGAAAAAACATTTACCACAGGTTACGCCGCGATCCCATGTTATGAGGTCTCCCTGGCGGAGCCTGCGGCCAACGAGGTCGATTTTTTCACCGGCGATTTCCGCCACTCGGCCGACGCCTTCATGTCCGGGGATGATCGGCAGCGGCGTGCGCGGGTCGCCCCCGGTGGCGATGTGCCTGTCCGATCCGCAGACGCCGGCGGCGGCTATCCGGACGCGGACTTCGCCGTCGGACAGCGACGGTTCGGGATACTCGACTTCCACCGGCCCCCTGCTGAAGTCTCTAACCTCCCATGCTGAAGGCATCGGGTGTTCCTTCCACCGGCGGGAGCGGCTGGTCGTCTGCGATCGGCTGAACGGGGGCGCCTTCGTACGAGACGATGCTTATGTCTTCATGGATGGACAGGGCAAGGTCTTCGCGCCGGTTTTCCAGGAGCCATGAGCCGGAAGGATCCTTGACCGTGCGAACAACCGGCCTGTCCTGACGATCGGGCGAGAACCCCACGATTACAGCCTGGTAGCCGTTCGACAACTTGACCCTCCTGCCCGGCAGAAAGGCGGGTATGATGTCCAGCAGCGCCTGTGCGAGCGTGGGATCGAAAAGCACGCCCGCTTTCAGCCGTATCAGCCTGACGGCACACAGGGATGACACCGGGTCGGCATACGGGCGCTCCGACGTCAGGGTCACGTAGGTATCGACGAGGGAAACCATGCGCGCCAGGACGGGTATCCTGTGCCCGGCGAGTGGGCGCTCTTCTTCTCCGGAGCGGCGTTTCGGATAGCCCGTGCCGTCGTAGTTCTGGTGGTGGTGGAGGGCTGCGAGCGCCACGTGCGGGCCGGCCGTGTCGTGCAGTATCTTGTAGCCGTGTTCGGTGTGCAGCCGGACTTCTTCCATTTCATGGGGCTTGAGCGTGTCCAGGTCCATCAGGAGGTGCCTGGGTACGCGGAGGTTGCCAATGTCGTGCAGAAGGGCGCTCAACCCGAGCAGGGACGCGATCCTGCGGGACGAAGCGTCTCCCGGGAATTCGTCTTCAAAGTGCCTGTCGGCCTTCTGGTAGGCCGCCAGGGCAAGCAGGCAGACGTGGGCGCCGTGGGCCCCGAAGAAGGTCTCGCCCGAATAGTTGCCCACCCACGGGAACAGGGACAGGTTCATCTGGCGAAGCAGCAACATGGCTTCTTCGACCATTACTTCAAAAGGCTTGACCGGCAGGTCCATCGCCGGACCGTGTTCCATGGCCGTCCAGAGCCCGTAGGACTGGATCACGAGTTCCTGCAGCGTGCGTTCGGCTTCCGCCGGGACAAGGGCGTCCACCGGAGCCAGGTCGTTATCCACCACCCATACGCCCTCGCTACGGAAACGATAGAGCGCCTTGATCGTCCTGGTGGTCAGGGAATGCCCCGCCCGCAGCAATATCATCTGGGGCATGGTGGGGTTGAAGACGTCGCGGGCGACGACCTGCCCCGGCACCAGTTCGTCCGGCTTCAAAAGAATCATCCTGCAGCTTCTCCCTGGGCAACGATTATCGCAGTTCCCGCCGGGATGTAAAGCCCTTCACGGTCGCTCGACGGCGTCCGGAGGCGGGGCGTCCGCCGTGCGCGGAACGACTTCTTCGAGCGTGAAATCCACCCAGTATACGGCGGCGCAATTGGATATTTCATCGAAAATGCGCCGGGTGACGGCCCTTTCCGGACGGGAGACCTTCCCCCACCAGTCCCTGTCTCTCGGGTAACCGACCTGGAAAGCGACTTCCCCCGTGCGGAACGCCGCCCCCCAGCCCTTGAATTCCTTCAGCATGGCGTCCATGTCTCTGAACCCCTGGCTGTCGTCTATGAAGAGAATGCCCGTGCGTTCGCCTGCCGGCAGCATGTCCGTGCGCCAGTGCTTCAGGAACAGACCGCAGTCCGGACCTGACCGGCGGACCGCCGCCAGCCATTGCCGCGCGGCGGCGTCGGACACGGGTGCGCCCATGGGGGAGTCGGCGGACCGCATGTACCATTCCACGTCTATGCCCACTCCCTTTACACAGCGGTATGTGGAATACCGTTCCATCACCAGTTCTATCAGGCGGACCGGGTCGGCACGGCCGGGTTCGACCTGCAGCCAGACTTCGATCCCGGCGGCGTCGAACGCCCTGAGATACGGTTCGTTTAAATCGGCCGGAGAGAAGAGCACGTGCGGCGGTCTGACGGTTGCGCCGCCGGGGAACGAAAGCCTGCAGGAGCCGTCGTCCTGGTACACGCCGACGATCCAGACAACGCCCGGAACCGCCCTCGTGACGGCCGACGATATCTTCGAAGCCGCATCGACGTAGTAGCCGGGCGGTTTGCCTTTCACCGACTGCATGGACACGCGGACCCCGGCGGCGGGCGCAGCCGCCGTGTTGCGAGCGTGGCTGCACCCGGCGGCCAGCAGGACCGCGGCCGGGACGAGTTTCCACGTCACGCGCGCCCCCTTTCCGTGCCGTTTGCCGCACGACATATTCATTGTAGCGCGCGCGGCCGGGCGCCGCGACCGAATTCCCGGGGGGTCATTGTCGCCGCCGGACTTCCCGCCGGTTGACAAAAAGGATTCCGGGGCGTATTAATAGGCGGTTCAACACCGGTCAGGAAAGGACACCCATGCCGTTCGAAATAGCCGACAGGCTGTCGCAGCTGCCGCCATACCTCTTTGCCGAAATAGACAAGAAGAAAAAGGCCGCGATAGCCGCCGGCCGGGACGTGATAAACCTGGGGATAGGAGACCCGGACACCCCTACTCCGCCGGTCATCATCGAAGCCCTCAGGGAAGCCGCCGGCGACCCCGCCACGCACCAGTATGCCCTCGACAACGGCGACCCGGTGTTCCGCGAGGCGATTGCGGCGTGGTTCAAGGGGCGCTACGGGGTGAGTTTCAACCCGGCGACCGAAATATATCCGACGATAGGCTCCAAGGAGGCGATCGGGCACTTCCCGCTGGCATTCATCAACCCGGGGGACGCCGCCCTGATACCCGAACCGGGGTATCCTCCGTACCGGGGAGGCACGGTCTTCGCCGGCGGCGTTCCGGTCGCAATGCCGCTCCTGAGAGAGAACGGCTTCTTCCCGGACCTGGACGCCGTTCCCGCCGAAGATGCGGCCGCCGCCAGGATAATATACGTGAACTATCCGAACAGTCCGACCGGCGTGCTGGCGACAGCGGAATTTTTCGAGCGTCTCATCGACTTCGCGCGCAGCCACGACCTTATAATCGTCCAGGACGCCGCCTACGCCGAAATGGCCTACGCCGGCCGGGCGATAAGTATCTTCGAAGTCGAAGGGGCGCGGGACCGGGCGATAGAATTCCATTCCTTCAGCAAGACGTTCAACATGACCGGCTGGCGCGTCGGCTACGCCGTCGGCAACAGCGAACTGGTCGCCGGACTGGGGAGGATCAAGACCAACCTCGACAGCGGCATCTTCACCGCCATCCAGCGTGCGGCCACGGTGGCACTCCGGCACTACGACGAACTGGTGCCGCCGCTCGTCGAAATGTACCGCAGGAGGCGGGACACTTTCTGCAGCGGCCTGGCGGACGCCGGCTGGGACGTGGACCCTCCGGCTTCCACCTTCTACGTGTGGATACCCGTGCCGGAAGGCTGCACCAGCGCCGCGGTCACGCTGAAGCTGCTTGAAGAAGCATCCATCGTGACGACTCCCGGCAACGGTTTCGGAGCGCCCGGCGAAGGCTACATCCGCGCCACGCTGACCGCCCCCGAAGAACGCCTGTCCGAAGCGGTCGAAAGGATCCGGTCGCTGAAATGGTAGAGATATTCATCGGCCTGGGAGCGAATCTCGGCGACAGGGAAGCCAACATACGCTCCGCCCTCGACCTGCTCGACAGGCACAACGCTATAGAAGTGGTGTCCGTATCGACGCTTATTGAAACCGATCCCGTCGGAGGACCGGAAGGCCAGCCGGCGTTCCTCAACGGTGCCGCAGGCATCGACACTCAGCTGCCCGCCGGAAGCCTCCTGAACGAGATGCAGGCCGTTGAGAAGAAACTCGGCCGCACGCGCGGCGTCCCCTGGGGGCCGCGGATCATAGATCTCGACCTCCTTCTCTACGGCGAAGACGTGATAGACGAGTTCAACGTAAAGGTACCGCATCCCCGCATGCACGAGCGCCTGTTTGTGCTCAGGCCCCTGGCCGAAATCGCCCCGGACTTCGTCCACCCGGTGCTGCGGAAAACCGTATCGGAACTGCTCGCTGCGCTGGAGGGGAAGCAATGAAGCCCGTTCTCCCGGCGATCCTGGCCGCGGCCGTTCTGGCGGGCTGCGTCCCGCAGGACATCGGCCCCGTGGTCGCCGCTCCCACGCGGATCGACGTTCCGGCCCAGGACGACGATGCCGCCATGGAACAGCCTTCCGCCGAACCCGGAGGAGACACGGTGCCTGCGGAGGAAGGCGCTGACGGCGTTTCCCCGGCGCCCGGCGACGGCCCTGCGGCGGATACCGAAACGACCGGAGACGCCGGCGGCGAAGAGCCTGCGCCCGAAAACGCCACGCCGCCGGTGGAACCCTCCGGAGCGGAACCCTCGACCGACTCCGGCTTACCCGTCCCCGGCGTCGTCATAGGCGCCGACGGCGAAGGCGGCGACATCGACCCGGTCGCCGTCAAGCTTCTGAAAGGCCGGTTGCGGCCCCCGGCCGCCGTTGATATCGACGGCGACGGCACCCCGGAACTCGAAGTGCGCTTCGCCGGCGAAAACAAGTCGTTCTACGAAGTACTCAGCCGCCAGCCCGGCAGCAAGGCTGCATCCATGGTCTGGCTGTATGACAGGCGGGGGCGCCTGACGAAATTCGAAAGGGACATCGACCTTGACGGCATCGTCGACGAAGTACTCCACAACCTCGACGGCGATACGTACAGGGTCTTCAGGAGCGGTTCCGGCGAAGCTTTCATCATGCACGCCCGCGGAGACAACCTGTCCGTCTTCAGATGGCCTCCGAAAGTCGGCCGGCCGCTGGTTTCCGAGATCGTGAAGTCGATCGAAACCGGCGCCGCCGGGCCCGGCGTTCTGGAAGACAAGCCGTGCGAAACCGCCATCTGGGCCCACGGCCGACCCGCCTCGTATTCCAGGGCCGACGGCGCGATCCCCGTCGAAACCGTCCTGCCGGCGGCTGCGCTGTCTTCCGGAAACGTGTTTCCCAACAACACGGTTTCCCGCCGGACGATTCGTGAAGAATTCAAACGCCCGGCTTCCCGGCCTGCCCCCGATACCGCGCCGCCCGCGGACGCCGGCGGCAAGGGGAAAGCGGACGCCGTCCTTGCCGTCTCCCGCCCGAAACACCGCGGCACCGCGCTCTACTCCGGCGTATGTTTCGCCGAAGGCAAACCCCGGCGCTATGCTCTCTACAGGCTGACGGACGCGAACGTCCCCGGCGCCCGCGGCGTTCCTTCGGACGTCATGTCCGAATGGAAAAGGAGCCTGGAGGAAATGTTCGTGCTGGACCTGCAGCGCGCCGAGCGCTGGTTCTCGCGCATGTACGCCCTTAAGGACGGGCGCATCGCCTGGGAACGGCGCGATGAGGACGGCGACGGCCGCTTCGAAACGCAGGTGCTGATTTCGGGGCGCAACGAAACGATTACCGAAAAGAAAAAGGACGGCGTTGTCACGCGGTCCGTGTACTACGGCGGCGACCTGATCCAGTCGCTGGAAGACGCCGACGGCGACGGCCGTTTCGAAAAGGCCTCATACTTCCGGCTGGGCGAACTCGAACGCGTCGAGATCGACACCGACGGCAACGGCCGCGTCGACCGCTGGGAATTCGTGAAGGACGGCAAGCTTCTCGAAGATTCCAACGCCGACGGCCTGCCGGACAGGTGGGGCACGCTGAAAGGAGCGCAGAAGAGTGACTGATTCCGGCCCGCGGCTCGTTTCTTCTCCCGCCGAAATGCAGGCGGAAACCGCCGCAATGCGCCTTCAGGCCAGGACTATCGGCTTCGTGCCCACCATGGGCGCGCTGCACGACGGGCACATGTCGCTTGTCCGCAGGGCGCGGACGGAGAACGACGCCGTTGTCGTCAGCATCTTCGTCAACCCCACGCAGTTCGGCCCCGGCGAAGACTTCGACGCGTACCCCAGGGACCGTGCCGCCGACCTGGAAAAATGCGCTTCCGAAGGCGTTGATCTTGTCTTCGCCCCCGGCGGCGGGGACATGTATCCCGAAGGCCACTGCACCACCGTCGACGTCCTCAGGCTCACCGACAACCTCTGCGGCCTCTCCAGGCCGGGGCATTTCCGCGGGGTCGCCACCGTGGTCTTAAAGCTTCTCAACATCGTCCAGCCGCACCGGGCGTATTTCGGCGAAAAGGACTACCAGCAGTTCCTGGTCGTCAAGCGCATGGTCCGCGACCTTTTCATCCCCGTGGAAATCGTCCCCTGCGAACTGTTCCGCGACAGGGACGGGCTTGCCATGAGCTCCCGGAACAACTACCTTTCCGCAGAAGAACGCGTGGACGCCCTTGTGCTCAAGGAAGCGCTGGACCATTTCCGCAGGAGGGTCGAAGAAGGGGAACTCTCCGCCGTCACCCTGATGGGCGAGATGGCCGAGCTTATCGAATCCGTCCCGTCGACGCAGATCGACTACGTCGCCATCGTGGACGCCGACACCCTGGAAGACCTTTCCACCATTAAAGGCCGGGTCCTCGCGGCGCTCGCCGTCATGGTGGGCGATACGCGCCTTATCGACAATACCGTTGTCGAAGTCTGACGCCCGCCGGCACGGCGGACTGAAAGGAGCAGCCGGCATGGAACATCGCTGGAAGACCGCGGCGCGGCGCGGCAGGCTGGCCGTCCTTGTGCTGGGGACGCTCATCTTCCACGCCTCCCGCGGGGGCGCCGTGGAATGGAACCTGCGGGAATTCGGCTGCTCCTACCGGCTGGACGACGATACCGGCTGGGCCGAACTCCCCTCGTCCAGCTTCGATCCTTCCGTCCGGTTCGCCGCTCTCCGTACCGACCAGAAGATCTCCGTCGCCCTCACGGTCAAAAGCCTTCCCGGCAAGGCGAAAGTCGGCCCCATGTTCGTAAAGGCGTTTGAAGACGGCATGCTCCGGGGCAACGTCAGGAAGCTCAGCGGCCGCTACATGACCTTCGCGGACGTCCCGGCGTATGAAGTGGTGGCGGAAGGCCCCGTGGAAAACTCCGTCATGCGCGTCCACTGCCGTACTTTCATGGCCAACGGCCACATCTACGCCCTTTCGGTATACAGCTACGACATGGTCCCGGAAGACGCCGAACTCGAAAAGCTTTTTTCGGGCTATTCATGGCTTTCCCCGCCGGTTGTCGGCGGAAGCGGCCCCAACGTGCGGCTGATCCTCCTCGCCGGCGCCGCGGCGGCCGTGCTGGTGCTTGTCGCGTCCATAATCGCCGCCGTGCTCGCCCTGAAGAAAAAGTAGGCGGACACGTGAAGCGCGGGATTCTTCTGGCCGTACTGCTCCTGCCGGGCCCGGCCCGTGCTCTCGAATGGCGCTCCGAACGCTACAACTGCGTTATCGTCCTTCCCGACGGCTCCGGCTGGCAGCCGATGGACGATTCCGAAAAGCCCCGCCCCTACGCCTTCATGGCAAGGAACCTCCAGGCGGCGGCGACTTTCAGCGTCCTGGTCGCAAACCGCTCCGACCGCTTCCCCGTGCTGGACGAAGAATATATCGCCAGGTTTGAAAAAGGAGCCCTTGGCAACGGCGGCGAAAAGCTTTCCGGCCGCACCTTTTCTTTCCGGGGGGTGCCCGCGTACCAGCTCGCCGTCCGGCCTCCCACCGAAGGCTTCGAAACACGCATGGTCGGCCTGGTCTTCATGGCCGGAGATTACACCTATTCGCTCAATGTTTTCCTGGCCGGCGACAACCCGGATGCCGCCCGCTGCGACGAGTTTTTCGAAAGCTTCAACTTCATCCAGCCGCCGGACCCTGCAGTCCCTGCCGTGCAGAAGTATGCCGCGCTGCGCAGAATCCTGCGCATGGCGATCAGCGCTCTCACCATGGTACTCGTGGCCGGCCTCGTCATAAGGGCGCTCAAGCGCTAGGCGGCGGCCCGCGCCGCCGCCGGGACGGCGGAAACGTCTACGCCTGACGGCCGGGGTATTCCGTGTAGGAAGCGGTGTCGATCGTCCGTCCGGCCGCCGCCCACGCCGCCCCGGTTTCCGAAGGCAGTTTCCATTCGCCGTAACACTGTTGCAGCGTTTCGCCGAGTCCCTTGACCCAGGTGACGGCTTCGCCGCCCGCCGCAGGGTCTCCGCGTACGATCAGTTCCTCGGGAAAACCTGTAACGCCCGGCGCCGATTCCTGCGCGGCATTCATGCACACGGTCTGAGGCAGGGCCGCTTCCACGCCGCACTTCGGCGGCAGGAATTCCACCGCGGCGGCCAGAGCGTCTTCGAGCTTCGTCAGTACGTGATTATTCGGATTGCCGTAGTCGCGGGTCTCGCCGCCGGACATCGTTGCCCTCAGTTGCCCCCCGTGTTCCCCGTAGCTTACGGCAGCTCCTTCGAATTCGTATTCGAAGACCGGCCCCGCGGGCGTCCTGGTGGCGTGCGTGGCCAGGTGCATTATCTCGACACCCGACGCCGTCCGCACCCGTATCGCGCCCGTATCGTAGTTCTCTATGTCGTTGGCCCGGTAGAGTTCCGCCGTCACCTCTGACGGCTGCGCGCTCGTATCCACGGCGTCCCCCAGAACGTACAGCATGTTGTGCAGGTAATGCGCAGTGGCGTTGTTCACGGGACTGTCCAGTACCCAGTTCCCGGCGTCGTCCTTTATCCGTCCCGCCCATGGCGCACGCCCGTAGTAGCTCCGCGCTCTCGGCCACAGCACCATCGTCCGCAACCTGACGGGCGCGCCGAAGTCCCCCGCGAGTATGTCTTTCTTCAGCGCCTGTATTTCCGGGCTGAACGACCACTGGTAGCCTATTCCCAACCACCTGTCTCCGCGGGCCTCCAGCATGCGGCGGCCTTCCTGTACCGTGGCCCCGAGAGGCTTCTCACAGAGCACGCCGCTGCCGTTCGACAACGCCGCCACGGTCTGCGGACAGTGGTGCGCTATCGGCGACGATATGATGGCGAGGTCCGCGCTGTGCCCGGCGTAGAAATCTTCCATCGCGTCAAACACGGGCACGCCCGCCCCTTTCAGCATGGGCAGGAATTCGGAACGTCCCGCGTACGGATCCGCCACCCCGCATATGCGCGCCGGCGTCGCCGTGCGCTTTTCCAGCAGCGGCCTCAGGTATGTCATGCCGTAGCCGTTTATGCCGACCAGCAGCACTCCCGCTTTGCCGCCCATGCGATGCCCCGGCTATCCCATTGTCACGGTGACGTCCACCTGTTTCCTGTCCGTGAATACCGGTATCTTGTTCCCCCGGATCTTCACGCCGTCCACGGTCATCTCCCGGACGCCGTGCTGCACGCCCCCGGGGTTTTTCACCTTTATCCTGTATGTCACCCCGCGGAAAACACGCGTCAGCTCGAACCCCTTCCACCCGCCGGGGATGGAAGGATCCATTATCAGCCCGTCGAAGTCCGGCCGGCAGCCGATTATGCCCTGCATCGCCCCCAGGGCCATCCACGCCGCCGACCCCGTCAGCCACGGGTTCCTTCCCCGCCCGACGATGTGGAACGGCTTCTGGTATATGAACTGGCACGTGACGTAAGGCTCCACCTGGTGAATTTCCGCCATGCGGTTCTTGGTCGTGGCGCACATCCGCTTGAAATACCCGTGCGCCTTGTCACCGCGTCCCAGGAGCGCCTCCGCCGTTATCATCCAGCTCGACGAATGGTTGAATACCGACCCGTTCTCCTTTATCCCCGCAGGGCATATTCCCGCCGACCCGATCTCCTCCATGTCGAACCTCTGGAACGGCCTGTCCATCATCCGGTGGCCGTATTCCGTCCCGAGACGCTTTTCGGCGTTGTCCAGCGCCGTGCGGGCGCGCTTGCCCTCCGCCACGCCTGCCATCACCGCCCACGGCTGCGGCTCCAGGAATATCCGCCCGTATTCCCGCGTCTTTTTCGACCCCAGTATCTCTCCGCCGGGTTTTATCATCCGCTGGTACCATCCGCCGTCCCAGGCCTTGCCGTTGACTAGTTTCTTTATGGCGGCGTAGCGCTTCCGCCATTCCGCCGCCGCCTTTTCTTCGCCCAGTTGTTCCGCCAGTTCCACCAGGGCCCTGGTCGACGCGCAGTAGAGTATCGACGTGAAGACCGATTCTGTCGTCAGGTCCCCGGGGTTGAGCGAATCGTTCCAGTCGGCGTGGCCTATCTGCATCAGCCCGTTTTTGCCGCGCAGGCGCCACGCGTGATCCTGCGCCTTAACCAAGTGCTCGAACACCGTGCCCTTCTTCTTCGAATGCGCGTACGGAAGCTTTTCCTTCAAGAATCCCACGTCCCCGGTCTCCTTCACGAACAGGTTGATCGTCAGTGCCGGCCAGTTGTGGTCGTCGTAGAACCCGCTTCCCCCCCAGTGGTTGGTTATCGGGTTGAAGTCGTGGCACGCGCCCCCGTCTTCCCCTATCGCGGACACCAGGTACCTCAGCATCTTCCCGGCCGTTTCCGGCCAGGCGTGCAGCATGCCCATCTGGTCCTGGGACGAATCCCTGAACCCTATCGACCTCCCCATGCCCCACTCGTACGACGATATCGACCGCGACAAACGCATCGTTATCGACGACTGGTACTGCGTAAAACCGTTCACCACGGTGTTGAAATCGCCGTCGGGGGTCTTCACCACGAACCCGTTCAGCCGCCTGTCCCACTCCCGCTTTACCTCGCTGAGCGCCCTGTCCACCTGGTCGAACCGGGCGTACTGCTTCAACGCCCTCGACAGGCCCCTCCTGTCCGTGCTCATCCCCGTCCGGTATACCACGCGCCCCGTCTCCCCGGGCTTCAGCGTGAACCGGTGCTCCAGCGAGCCGATGGGGTATCCGCTCCAGCCGCAGTAGTCCGTCGACCTGCCCCCGGCGACCACCTCCGGCGCCGCCTCGCTGTTGTAGTACCCCAGGAACGTCTCCCTGTCCCCGTTGTAGCCGCTGCACGCCGGCGTGGACGTGTGGAACCCGTAGTTCTGCACGAAATGCATGTCGTGCAGCCCGGTTCCTATGTCGTTGTAGCTGTAGTGGAGTATCGCCCCTTTCTCGTAGTGCTGGCGCGAGAGGTTCGGGCAGTTGTCTATGTTCATCAGGTCCCGCATGGCGCCCCAGAACGCGAACTCGGCGTAGCTCCAGGTGCGGATCTTCCTCGTCTTTTTCGACGCGTTGGTTATCCGCATGTCCCATAGTTCGAGCTTGCCCTTTGCCGGCACAAAGTACGTCGTCTCCGTCCTTATGCCGTTGTATTCCATGGATATCACCTGGTAGCCCGTCCCGACGCGGCACGTGTAGGCGCATTTCTCCACCGGCATGTTCACCGGGGCCCACGTCGCCGACCAGTATTCGCCCGTGTCCATGTCGCGCAGGTAGATGTACCTTCCAGGCCGGTCGAACGGCACGTTCTGGTACCGGTATCTCAGCAGCCTGTACACCCGCGGGTCCGTGTCGTAGCTCACCCCGCCGCCCGTGTTCGATATCATCGCCACGTAACTGTCGTTCATCAGGTAGTTGAACCACGCCCGGGGAGTGTCCGGCCGCGTCACCACGTACTCGCGGTTCTCCGGGTCGAAGTACCCGTACTTGCCCTTTGCCCGTTTTCCCATGATTCCCTTTCCGCGCATCCCGCAGATGCTTTTCTACCGGTCCGCCTCTTCGTCTTCCCTCGGTTTCGTCAGCGCCGAACATTCGTCCACCGGGATCCTCATGTCCATCGGGCTCCCGTGGTCCTGGTGGTCCAGGAACTCCGCCGCTCCTCCCGCGGCGCGGCCCAGGGCGAACAGCAGGAACGCTATGTCGGACGCCCTCTGTATCGTCATCCTCTTCTCGCGCAGCGGCTTCCAGCATATCCCCAGGACCACCGCGGCTATCGCCCCGTCCAGGTTCACCGCCCAGACGTTCCTCGCTATACCGGCTTCCTTCATCTCCGCCGCCAGCCTGTGGTAGTAGTCCAGGAATACGTTGTACAACCCGTTCTCCTCCATGTAGCCCGCTATCACCCTTTCGCGGGGGTCGTAGTTCACCTCCTTGTCGCGGAACACCGGGTGCCCCAGGCACGGGACCCTCTCGTATTCCGCTCCGGCCTCTTTCGCCGCTTCCCTCGCCACGCTGAACCGCCTGACGTTCTCGCGGGCCAGCATGTCGAGGTCGATGCCGTGGGCACGGTCGCACGGGTCCGCCAGTCCCGTGTCGCGGAACGTCCTCAGCAGGTATTCCACTCCCCGCTTTCCGTTCCCGCCGTGGACGGTCCCCATCGCCGCCAGCGAAGCTATCATGGCCGTGTTCGGCATGTTCCCGGCCGACGCCGACAGCTTCGCCCCCTGCGCCGATATAGTCCCGGGACCGTTCGTTATCGACGCTATCAGGCACTTTTCAACGAGCTCGGCGTCCCGCTGCCCGGGCCGTTCTCCGGTCCACGCCAGGAGCAGCGTCTCCGCGAACGAGCCCCTCCCCATCTCCTCTTCCACCGGCCTGCCGTATATGCGCGCCGTTTCCCCGTCGTTGGAAGACGCGTGGCTCGCGTTCCGCATGTCCCGCCGCGGCGGCCGCCCCCCCAGCGTCTCGCGCGCTATGAGCGCGACCTGCGACGAATACGGCTCGGGGATGCTCCCCTCCTGCACCAGGAGACGGGACGGCAGATGCTTCGCCAGCCCCTTCATGTCCACGAACCACGGGTTCAGCCGCAGCCTTCTCGCCGGCTCGAAATCCCGCTCTATCCCCAGCGTCTCGCATATCAGTGCCGCCGCCCTCGGCAGGTGGTGCAGCGTCGTTATCCGGATCCCGCGCCCCAGCGAATCCTCCAGCGCCTTCGTCTTCTTCACCCGCTTGTCCGGGTCGTACGGCTTCCCCCCGAAATACCCGTCGAAAAGCTCCATCTTCGCCCTGGCGCTCGTGCCTCCGCCTTCCACCACCGCCCCGGCGTGTCCCAGCGACAGGTCCCTTCCTTCCAGCACCTGTCCGGCCACGTACGCCACTATCGGTTTCGGGTAGCCCGTCCCGGCCGCGGCCTCCAGGGCGGCTTTCTCGTACAATCCTCCCGGCTCCACGTACAGCACCACCAGTCCCACGTTCTCGTCGTCACGCGCCAGATCCAGCAGGTCTTTCAGCGGCGTCAGTATCAGCACGTCCTTGCCCGTCGAAATACCGTACGCCGTGCCCACCCCGGCGCTCTGCAGGTACGCCGCCATCGTGTTCACCATGTTCCCGCTGTTCGATATTATCGCCGCCTTCCCCGGCCGGAAACTCTCCGCCGGCCTGTCGCCCCCCACCGCCCCGGCCCGTACGCCGTCCAGGCTGTTTATCATCCCGAGCGTGTTGCACCCGATGACGTCTATGTCCGCGTCGCGGCAGATGTGCGCCACCTTGGCGGTCACTTCTATGGACACGTGTTCCGTTATTATGTAGAGCGTCTCCACCGTCTCCCGGCCGTTCTCTATTATTTCCTTCACTTCGCCGTACACGGCCGGCGGAGGCGAATAGACCACGATCCTGTTCGGCCGTTTCTTCTTCGGCAGGCTCTTCATCAGTTCCTCGACCGTCGCATACACGGGTATGCTCTCTCCGCCGGGAACCTCTATCTTCTCTCCGCCCTTCCCCAGCGCCCATCCTCCCACGATGTTCCCGCAGTACTTCTGCGACTCCACCGACACCTTCGCCGCTTCCCTGCCGGTTATGTTCGACACCGCCACGCGGTCGCCCGCCTTCAGGAGGTCTCTGAAACTCTTCGCCCTCATCCGGCGCCTCCCCCCTCGCGGCACGCCTTCGCAAGCCGGGCGGCGTACTCCGCCACCAGCGTGACCGCAGTGTCCGGTCCGAAGATCACGTACGGCAGCCCCAGCGCGTCCAGCGTATCCTTCATCGCCAGCATTCCCTGCACCAGCCTCGGGCCGCCCCTACCTATCACGAACGGCGTCCTGACCGGACCGTGCTCATCCACGTATGCACGCAGGGCGTCCGCTATCGCCTGGAACGTCACGTCTATCAGCGTGTTGTTGGCCTTGCCGCCCAGTATCAGCACCAGCCCCGCTTCCCCGAGCTTGTGCCTGAAACATATGCTAGCGGTCCCGTACATCCTCTCGTACGGCGGGTTCCCGCCGAAGTCCGAGAGGAACATCGGGCTCCCGCCGTTCTGCAGCAGCGTCTCGATTATTATCGTCGACGCGCCCCCTCCGAACAGGATCGGCAGGATCGTGCCGCCCCCGAGTTCCGCCACGTGCGCCTGCCCCTGGTGGCTGGACGCGTTCCACTCCGCCATTTCTTCTTCGAACGCCGTTTCGGAAGCCGGGTATTCCGGCAGCTCGAACCCCAGGTTCTTGAACTTGAAATTAGACTCGTCGAACACCGCCTTGAAATCGCATGCGTAGGGCTTCCCGTCCGGCCCCGCGCGCCACGGGTTCACCTCGCACATCCGCATCCCCGTCGAAATGAACATGTCCCACAGGTCCACCAGGCTCCTCGAAAACGCACTCACCAGTTTCTTCGGGCAGCCCAGTTTCTCCAGGATTTCCCCCGCCTGGTAGGCGTCCAACCCCCGGTATACGTCGACCGGCACCCGCGCCTTCCCGTCTTCACCGGCTTCCTCTATGTCCATACCCCCCGACAGCGACACCGTCAGCACCGGGCCCAGGTGCCTGCTGTCGTACGTCACCGCCGTGTACGCCTCGAATTCCGACTCTATGTACTGCACCATGTAGGACGTGCGCGGCAGCCGGCCCCCCACTTCCACCCCCATCACCCTCTTCATCTCCCGCTGTGCCTCCACCGCGTCCGTTACCTCGCGGACCGCACCCGCCTTGCCCCTCTTCCCGGACAGCACGTCCGGCTTGACCAGCGCCCGGTCGCCCCACCTCTTCAGGGCGTCCCTTATCTCCACGGCCGACGCGTCCGCCGTCACGTGCTCCGGTACCGGCAGGTTGAACCTCCCCGCCAGTTTCTCGATGAACGTCAGCTCCGTTATCTGCGCCGGCATCGCTTATCCCCGTTTCTCTCCCGCCCCTCGGATTATAACCTCTCCCGCGTGCCTTCAAAGCCCATGTCGCCTCCATGCGGCGTTTCCGGCAGTGCGCTTCGGTTCCTCCCGCCTCAGGATACTTGACTTCCCCGGCACGGCATGCTATTTTCCGGTATCGTCACCCTGAAAGGCGGCCGGCAATGCCGAAGTCTCCGCGTCCCAACATCCTCATATACATGTCCGACCACCAGCGCGGCGACACCGTGCTGCCCGGACATCCGTGCATTACCCCGAACGTCTCGAGGCTGGCGGCGGACGGCATCCTTTTCGACGGCGCCTATTGCCCTTCCCCCCACTGCTGCCCATCCAGGGCCACTTTCCACACCGGCCTCTATCCCTCCGGCCACGGCGTCTGGAACAACGTTCTCAACTCCCAGAAGCTCTCCGACGGACTCCTCCCCGGCGTCAGGACCTTTTCCCAGGACCTTGCAGAATCAGGCTACCGCATGCTTTTTTCCGGCAAGTGGCACGTCAGCGCCGTGGAAAATCCCGCCGACCGCGGCTGGGAAGAACTTGCCCTCTGCGGCGTACGCGGCAACCACCACGGCAGGTACTGGCAAGACTACGCCGCGCATGTTGACAGCCTTGAACCCGTCGACCGTCAGGAAGCCGGCATCCTCCGCCCCGGCTACGGCCACTACACGCTCTACGGGACCGGCGACGGCGGCAACCGCACCGACGAAAACTCCGTCGCATCGGCGCTCGCCGTCCTGCCTGAACTCGCACGCTCCGGCAACCCGTGGTGCATGTTCGTCGGCGTCACCGGGCCCCACGACCCCTACGTGGTTCCCCAGCGCTTTCTCGACATGTACGATATCGAAGACGTCCCGCTTCCGCCTTCCGCCGCCGACGAAATGACCGACAAGCCAGCCGTTTACAGGAGGCTTCACGACCAGGTCTTCGGCCAGCTCACGGAACGCGAAGTGCGCCAGGCCGTCCGCCATTTCCGCGCCTACTGCACTTACCTGGACTCCCTTTTCGGCACGCTCGTATCGAAGCTCGACGAAACCTGCGGCCCGGACGACACCCTGGTCATATACTGCTCCGACCACGGCGATTACTGCGGCGACCACCGGCTTTTCGCCAAGGGCATTCCGGCTTTCCGCGGCGCCTATCATGTCCCGATGGTCATGCGCTGGCCGAAAGGCTTCTCGGCGCCGGGCCGCCGCGTGTCCGAATTCGTGTCGCTTGCCGATATCGCCCCCACCCTCCTCGACGTCGCCGGCGTCCGTCCGCGCCGCCGCTTCACCGGCCGCAGCCTTGTTCCGTTTTTTGAGGACGCCACTCCCGATGACTGGCCGGATGCCGTCTTCACGCAGTGCAACGGTGTCGAACTCTACTATACCCAGCGCTCCGTCATGACCCGCGACTACAAGTACGTCTTCAACGGCTTCGACTTCGATGAGCTCTACGATCTCCGCAGCGATCCCCACGAAATGGTCAACCTGATCGACCGTCCCGGCATGGAAGACGTCAAACGCTCCCTGTGTAAAAGGCTGTGGCGTTTCGCCCGTTCCGAAAACGATTCCGCCATCAACCCCTATATCACCGTCGGTCTCGCACCTTACGGTCCGGCGCTTGCTTTCGAAGACTGACTTCCCTTTCCAGGACGCCCGCGCCCGTTCCTTCCCCTTCCGCCGTCTTCTTCGCTGGCGCGTTCCTTCTCCTGCTGTAACATGATGCCCCGGGACAGGAGGCTTTGCCGTGCAGTTCGATATGCTCTTCGCCAAGATACACAGGGCCACCGTTACCGAGGCCGATCTTGACTACGTCGGCTCCATCGGCATCTGCCGCTCTCTCTGCGACGCCGCGGGCATCCTTGACGGGCAGAAAGTCCTCGTCGCCGACATCGACAACGGCAACCGCTTCGAAACCTATGTCATCGTCCTCGACGAGCCCGGCGCCGTCGTCACCAACGGCGCGGCCGCCCACCTCGCCGTCCCGGG
>JAFGGJ010000051.1 GCA_016930595.1 Planctomycetota bacterium | reverse complement strand
TTTGCAGAATTTGCCCGTTTTACCGTAGTTTCCGGAGCAAACTTAACCGGTTAACCGTTTGACTGTTGACCGGTTAACCGTTAACCGGTCAACCGCCTCCCCGGTCCGTTCAATTTTCCGGCACCAGGTCAACGGCGACCACTATCCCGTCGCGGATCAGCACTATGGCGCGCGCACTGTGCGTACGGCCGGCGGTATCCTGGTTTACGAGCCTGTACACGAGGCGGGTCATGGCGTCGCCCATGTCCCGTCTTTCGATAATGCGGCAGCCGAGCGTAACTATAATGGCATCAACGGCTTCCTCCGGCATACCGACGGTAACGCGTCCCTTGGCGATATCGGCGGCCATGGCGGCCGGCACTTCATGCCCGTGTCTCGCCAGCCACACCACGACAGGCGATTCACCTCCGCAGGAAACCAGGATCCCCGCGGCAAAAAACAGGCCCGCCGCCAGCCGGATTACTCCGCCGAATTTTCCAGCAGCCATTGCCATGTTCTCCCAAGTCCTTCTTCCATGCCGACTTCCGGGCGCCAGCCCAGTTCGGCCGCCGCTCTGGAAATGTCCGCTGCGGTCTTTGCCACTTCCCCGGGGCGTGCCTCGGCATATTCCACGGTCAGGTTTCTGCCGGTTATGCTGCGGATGAGTTCTATCAGCTCGTTGACTGAAACGGATCGGCCGCCGCCGAGGTTATATATGCCCCATCCTCGGTGCAGCGCCGCCAGGCGGATGCCATGAACCACGTCATCGACATACGTGAAGTCCCGGGCGGCGTTCCCGTCCCCGTAAACCTGCACGGCCGTGCCGCGGAGAGCGGCGAGCAGGAATTTTCTTACCACCAGTTCCGGTCTGCACCTCGGGCCGTACACGCTGAACGGGCGCACCAGCGTTACATCCATGCCGTAGGTGCGGTGGTAGACCCAGCCGGCGAGTTCCATCGAACGCTTGCCGGCGGCATAGGGACTCAGCGGAGCGACACAGGGCATGTCTTCCGAAAGCGGCAGGACTGCGGAATCCCCGTACACCGAACTGGAACTCACCAGCACGACTTTCGAAACGCCCGAACGCCTGGCGGCTTCCAGCACGAAGGAACTGCCCAGCACGTTGGATTCGGCATAAGGTACGGGGTCTTCGACGGACGCGCGAACTCCGCCCAGCGCTGCAAGGTGCAGCACAGCGGCGGGCTTGAGACGCGAGAACTCCTCGAAAAGGTTCCCGCTCTGCCTGATGTCGGCAACGATATCCGTACGGCCCGGCAGGGGGAGCCTGTCAAGACCTGCAACGTCGAGTCCTGCGCCGCGCAGAACTTCCACAAGGCGGCCTCCGATGAAGCCGGACGACCCGGTTACCAGCCAGACAGCCATGTTTCTCCTTTTTGCGCGAACAGCCGAATCCCGGCCACGCCAGACAGTATATGTGGTCTAAGTTTTCCGGCAAGACAAGCGTCTGCAATTGAGAAACGGGACGGTTGGGGTAATATTATAGATAGCACCGTGAACGCGCCGTGTGCCGACGGGGAGGATTTGTGATGAAACAAACACGGATGTTGCTGTGGGCAGCAGCGCTGGCGGCCGGATGCGCGGGCGGATGGCTCTACTACGATATCACCGTGGACTGGGTGAACCCCCTGCCCGTAACCGTTACGGCGGGCATGGACTACCCGGTGACCGTGGCCGTCGCGGGCGGGACCAGCGTCGACCACGTGAACATACACTGGAGCGCGGTCGGCGATCCCAGGTACGCCGCGCAGGAAGAAACCGTCGCCCAGGCGGGGGTACCCGGCCAGTTCAACTTCGTCATAAACTTCGACGATACCGTAACAACAACCTATTACGTGGCCGTACATGCGAAGGTGAACGGCGGGAATTACTACAGCGCGGTGACGCCCGTCACGGTCGTACCGGGACCTCCTTACGTCACATGGACGACGCTTCCGCCCGACCCGATGGCGGCTGACACTGATCATGCCGTGGAATACACGGTAACCGGGGGTACCGCGGTGGATTCGGTGCGCGTGCAGTGGACGCCGTACATCAACAACCCGTCGTCCACGCCGCAGTCGTGGTCGACGGGATACACCGGCACGGTGCCCGGCACGTTTTCCGATACCGTGAACCTCAGCCCGACCTCGGACAAGGTCTACAGGATGTGCGTGCGCGCCCAGGTGGATGGAGACATTCGCTACAGCCCCGTCATAAGCAGGCTGGTGGAACTGGCGGCGCCGGTGGATCCGTACGAAGACAACGACAGTTTCGGGGAAGCGGCGTTCCTGGGTGGTACGGGATATTCCGGGACGGTAGCGGGATACCTCTACCCCGGCGGCGACAGCGACTACTACTGGGTATCGGCGGGCGCGGGACTGCTCTACGTGGACCTGACGAGCCTACCCGCGGACTACGACCTTTTCATATACGATTCAACCTTCGTGATCCAGGACTATTCCACGCAGTACGGGACGACGGACGAATCCATAGTGCTGGACGTGACTTCCGGGACATATTACATTCTGGTGCGCGGTTACATGGAAGCATATGACGAGGCGGCGTATTCGCTGACGGTGACGGTGCCGTAGAGAAAGAGAGCGAAGCACTCGAACGAGGAGGAGGCGGCACGTGAAACTGGTCTTCATAACCTGCCCGGAAGTCGAAGCGCGGGACATAGCGCATGCAGTAGTGAGAGAACACCTTGCGGCGGCGGCCACCCTGCTGCCGGGGGGGCTCAGCTCGTTCTGGTGGAAGGGCAGATTCGAGACGGTGACCGAAGCGGTAATCATCGTCCGCACGGAAGAACACATGCTCAAGAATCTGCTGGCGCAGGTGCGCGTCCTGCACCCGTACGAAATACCGGAGCTCCAGGTGGTGGACGCCGAATCCCTGAACCCGGCGTATACAAAATGGCTGGCGGAAGAACTCCCCCACGAACAGAAAAAGCCCGCCGCTCCCGCGGGACACACGAAAAACCAGACCACGATAATGCCCGCCTCCGTAAGGAACGAACTGGCGGAGCTTATGAAGTCGGCAAGCTCCCACCCCCTGAAGGTGATAATAATCGGAGCCCCCGGGGCCGGGTCGAGGAGCGTGGCGTTCAGGATAGCCAGGCGGCTCATGTGGCCGGTCTTCTCCCCGGCGGAAGAACTGATAACGTCGGCGAACTTCGACGATGCGGGGATAAAGGGCGAACTCCTGCCGGACAAGGCCGTGCTCAAGACGGCCAAGGCAGGGCTGGAAAAACTGCAGAAAGGCGGCGTCTGCGTGGGATTCCCCCGCACGCCGGCGCAGATAGAATTCCTGGCGGGGGTCTGGGAACGCCCCGACATGGTCCTGATGCTGAACCTCAACCGCGACCAGTCCGTCGAAAGACTGCGTGTCAGGCTGTCCTGCGTCTGCGGGAGGACGTACGGGCCGGCTCTCCCGCCGCAGCGCGCCGGCATATGCAACGCGTGCGGAGCGAGACTGTTCCACAGGGTGGACGACATGGAAGAAGAAGCCATGATACGGCGGTTCACCATATGGAACGAAGAGACGAGGCCGCTGCTCCTGAACACGTACATAAGGGAAATACACCCCATAGACGGGGCAAGAGACTACAACAGCGTGCTGAAGGAAGTGAGCCAGGCGCTGACGAAGAAACTCATGGAGAAAACCGCATAGCCTGCAGCAGGACGGTCAGATACAGGGGATTGTGGAACGGGGAGCGGCGTTTCCGCCGTCGATTTCAACCGGAGGAGGCAGTTGCCGCTGAGGCGGGCGAGTGCGCGGGGCGGAGGGAGTGGATTCGGAAGAGGGTGGAGAGGCGTTCTGGAGCGTTTCCAACGGGGGCACCTTCAGGATACGGCCTGCCCTGAGCCTGGCGGGGTCGGAGATCCCGTTGAACTCAGCGAGCTTCCGCCAGTAGCGGGTTGAACCGTAGAGTTTCTGAGCGATGGCGCCCAGAGTGTCGCCCGAGGCAACCATGTAGGAAGCGGATTCGGACGGAGCAGGCACAGCCGGCCCGGGAGGCGAAACAGCAGATTGCCCGGACCGGCGGTCCTGCGGAGCGGGAGTGGGCGGTAAATCCGAAACCGCGGACCGTGAGGCTGGCGCCTGTCCGGTCGCGGGAAGGACGTCGGAGGTGGAAACAGCGGCTGGAGACGGGGCTTCGGGGGAGGCCGGGGGGATGGAAGAGTTGCGGACGGTAAGGTGAAGCGGTTCGGCGGAATCGGCGGCGGGAGCGGGGTCGGCGGAACGGGAGCCGCTTTCGTGGAAAAGGACGACGATGAGGACGCTGAGGACGGCCATGGCGCTGAGGCCCATCTTGATTTCCCTGAGAACATTACGGGCGGCGACCCTGTCGTCGTCGGCAAGGCTGTCCTCCCCCCGCTCCCGAAGGAAATCTCTGAAGGTGTATTGGCCTCTGGCAGCCATCCGGTTCCTTTCGGGCCGAGGGGAGGAAGGCCCTTGCAGCGGCCCTCCCCCCCGGGCGGGGCCGCTGCAACAGATATATCGGGTGCCGACACGGGAAGTATTGCAGGAATTTCCAGCCGGAAGCAGGTACGTGCAGGAGAGGTCTACGCTATATATGGTGTGGGGAGAAAAGGGGCAATCTTGCATGAAATCAAGATATAGTGGTGGAAGAGAAAAGATGTAAGCTGTTGATTTACAAAGATTTCCTAACTGGTGCCGAACGGGGTCTCCGATAATGAAAAAGGTTATCGGACGCCACGACGGATGGAAGGCGTGGAAGGAACGGAGTCAGGGGAGCTTGAGGATCCAGTCGACGATTTCGCCGGGCAGGGCGGACTGTGAGCGAAAGAGATCGGTGCCATGACCGCCGGAGTCGAAAGACCTGACGGAAGCATTGGCCTGGGGCATAGCGGCAACGATGCGGGTGACGGAGCTTGCGGAGTATTCATCGTCAGCGGCGGAGACGAGCATGAGGGGCCTGGAGCCGTAGGAAGCGGCCGGTGTGAGCGTGCCGACGCCCCGGAAAACGACGCCTGGGGAAAGGAGGACGACGGCGGGGATGGACTTGTCCGAGGAAGCGCAGAGGAGAGCGACGTTAGCGCCGATGGAAGCACCGATAATGACGACCTGGGAACTCTGGAAGCCCTTGGAATCCTTGAGGAAACCGAGTGCGGCGGAGACGTCGTTCTGCATGGCGAGGAAATCCGGGCCGGGGGAGAAAGCGGAAACCGTGGAAGGGGAACCGTTCCTGGAAGTGCTTTCGCCGTGACCGCGCAGGTCGATGGAGCAACAGGGGATGCCGCTGCGGACGGCGGCGTCAACGAGCGGAAGCATGGTGGACCTGTCGCGACCGAGCATGTGGAGGAGCAGGAGGACCCTGGAGGCGGGAGCGGAAGCCGGCGGGGCGGGGAAGAAACTGCCCGAAATGAGCCAGCCGTCGTCCGTGGAGCAGGAAAAGGATTCGGCGGAAGGAGGAGGCGGGGAGACGTCTTTCGAGGAGCATCCGCATGGAAGCAGAAGAACGGCGAGGGCGGGAACCGTGAAGAGGAAAGGACAGATACGCATGGGAAATCTCCAATCGCTGATCATATGCCCAGAACGAGCCTGCCAGCGGATTCTTCCGGGAGGCCGGCGAAGCGGATGACCTGCTGGGCGCGTTCGATATCGTATTCGACGCGAACGAAAGTGACCGCCCACTTGAAGATGTCGAATATCAGGAAAGAAGCGCGCGAATCGCCGTCCCTGGGCTGGCCGACGGCCCCCGGGTTAATGAGGTAATGGCGGCGGGTGTCGAGTTCGACGGTCATCTTCTTGCGGGTAAAACCGGTTTTGAGGCCGTCTTCGGAGATGATCATGGGGACGTGGGTATGACCGAAAAAGGCGACGTGAATGGTGGCGAAGCGCTCCTTGAGCATGCGGAGGTTCTTGTTGGCGGCCATGGAGGTGATGATGTATTCGTCGGGATGATAGAGGCTGCCGTGAACGGCGAAGAAGAGGTTGTCGACGATGGTGGCGGCGGGGAGGCCTGCGAGGTAGGAAGCCTGGAGATCGGTAAGGACGTTGCGGGTCCAGCGGAGGCTTTCAGCGGCGGCTTCGCGCAGGTTGGGATCCTGCTGGCCGACGGAGCAGCGGTCATGATTGCCCGCGATGACAACGGCGCCCGGGGTGCTGCCGACGAGGTCTATGCAGGCACCCGGTTCCGCGCCGTAACCGACGAGGTCGCCGAGAACGACAATGCGGTCGATCTGCATGGAGGAGAGATAATCCATGACGGCCTGCAGGGCGGGCAGGTTGCCGTGGATATCGGAGACGACAGCATAGTATCTCATGAGGCGGCCGCCAAGGCTTTCAGCAGCATGCAGAGGGCGTGAGTGCGGGCGCGCGTGCGGACCATTTCCCTTGAGCCGCGGAACCTGCGCTCTTCGACAAGCGGAGAGCCGCCCGATGCGAGGCCGAAGAAGACCAGCCCGGCGGGCTTGTCGGGGGTGCCGCCACCTGGGCCTGCAATGCCCGTGACCGAGAGGGCGAGATCTGCGCCGGAAAGGCGGAGGGCGCCGACAGCCATGGCTTCTGCACACTGAGGGCTGACGGCGCCGCTGGAACGGAGGAGGCCCTCCGGGACACCGAGCACGGAGGTCTTGAAGGAGTTGTCGTAGGCGACGACTCCGCCGAGGAAGACGGCGGAGGAGCCCGGGACCGAGGTGACGGCGGATGCAATGAGACCGCCGGTGCAGGATTCAGCGAGAGCGAACCTGCGGCCGAGAGCGGAGGCCCTGCGGACGAGGAGCTCTTCCGGGCAAGAGGCGTTTTCGCCAAGGATATTTGCGCCAAGCCGATCACGGACGATGGGGCAAACGCGGTCGAGCAGGCAAGAACAGGAAGCGGGGTCGGAGCCGGAGGCGAGCATACGGACGTGAATGAGGCCGTCAACGGCAAGGGTGCCGAACAGAGGGTTGGAGCCGCGCGTCATGAGGTCGGAGAGGGTTTCGTCAATGGAGGATTCACCGAGGCCGTAAACAAGGAAATTGGCCCTTGAGAAAGAGGTTGTGCCGAGGCTGCGGACGAGTGCGGGGATGACGTCGGAGTCAAGGAGGGGCTTCATCTCGGAAGGGACACCGGGAAGGACGAAGACGTCAACGCCGTCGGAGTTGAGGAGGAAAGCCGGGGCCGTGCCGTTGGGATTGGGGATGACGGAGGCGCCCCGGGGGAAGAAGGCCTGGCGGCGGTTGTTTTCCCCGAGATCCCTGCCGTAGGAGCGGAGGCGCTCGGTAATACGATCCACGGAATCGTGGTGAAGGAACAACTGCCTGCCGAAGGCGTCGGCGACGGCTTCCCTGGTAAGGTCGTCGGCGGTAGGCCCGAGACCGCCGGTGACTATGACGGCGCGTGGTCCCGGTGCGCCGGGAGCGGAACGGCAGCGGTCAAAGGCCCGGCGGAGGACATCGGCGATTTCGTCACGGAAGTCGCCGACGATGGTAATGCGGCGGACAAGGAGTGATGAATCCCAGAGGCGGCGAGCGATCCAGGCGGAATTGGTGTCAACGACATCGCCGGCGGTGAGCTCGGAACCGACGGCAACGATTTCAAGATGCATGGAGCAGCTCCCGTGACAGAACCGACGACACATTATAGCACAAAAGCTGTAATGCGCCGCAGGAAGAGAGGCAAGCGGCGCAAGCGGGAAAAGAAACGCTCCCGGCGGCCGGAAACCGCCGGGAGCGCAAGCAGCAAGGTTGTGCGGGGCTATTCGGGGGCGCTGGAGAGAGTGATGGGGTAGACTTCTTCGGTTTCGGCAGACTTGGCAATGGCGGCGGCCACGTCCCGAGGGACAGGTTCATCAAGGGTAAGAACGACGACGGCCTGTCCGCTCTTAGCCCTGCGGCCTACGGCCATGGCGGCGATGTTGATATTTTCTTTTCCAAGGATGGTGCCGAACTTGCCGACCATGCCGGGCTTATCGTTATAGAACATGGCAAGTGCATGTCGAGAGGGTGTGATTTCGAGGCTGAGGTCGTCAACGGAGACGATCCTGGGGAGGCTGTTTTCGAAGAGGGTGCCGGCAACTTCGCGCGAGCCGGAGCCGGTCTTGACCCTGACCATGATCCTGCTCTTGTAGTTGCGTGCGCTGCCGGAAGTTGTGACGTTAAGGACGAGGCCATGAGACTTGGCGAGGATATCGACATTGACAAGGTTGACGGCGTCATCGACCTGGCGTGCGAGGACGCCTTTCATGGCGTACTTGGCGATAATGGCGGCATCCTGGCCGCTGACGGCGGCTTCACCAAAGACACCGACTTCAACGTCGGTAACGGCGCCGTTGACGAGCTGGGCAGCGGTTTCGCCGACCATTTCGGCAACTTCGGCATAGGGCTGCATGTCGGGCGAAGAGAGGGAGGCGGAGATATTGACAGCGTTCCTGATCTTGCCGTTGGTAAAGTAGTCGACGAACTGTTCGGCGATCTGTTCGGCGACGCGGACCTGGGCTTCTTCGGTGCTGGCGCCGAGGTGCGGGGTGAGGACGACGTTATCGAGATGCCTGAGGGGGCTGTCTTCTTCGAGGGGTTCGGAGGCGAAGACATCGACGGCGGCGGCCTTGATGACGCCGGACTTGAGGGCATCGCAGAGCGCATTTTCATCGACGACGCCGCCGCGTGCGCAGTTGACGAGGACAGCGGTTTTCTTCATTTTATTGAGGGCATCGGCATTGATGAGGTTGCGGGTGGCGTCGGTGAGGGGGGTATGGATGGTGATGAAATCGCTTTGAGCGAGGAGCGTATCGAGGTCGACTTTCCTGACGCCGAGGTCACCGGCTTTTT
This sequence comes from Planctomycetota bacterium, assembly GCA_016930595.1. Classification (GTDB taxonomy): domain Bacteria; phylum Planctomycetota; class SZUA-567; order JAFGGJ01; family JAFGGJ01; genus JAFGGJ01. The sequence continues at coordinate 17,055 of JAFGGJ010000051.1, read as the reverse complement.
CTTCGGGGAGGTAGGGGTCGAAGGCTATGATCTGCATATCGAGGGCCCTGAGGGGCCTGCAGACGATCTGGCCGACCTTGCCGAGGCCGATGACGCCGAGGGTCTTGCCTGCGAGTTCCATGCCGGTGAATTTCTTTTTATCCCAGCGGCCTGATTTCATGGCGGCATCGGCCCTGGAGACGTTCCTAGCTGCAGCGAACATGAGAGCGACGGCATGCTCGGCAGCGCTTTCGATATTGCCGAGTGGGGTATTCATGACGATGATGCCCCTGCGGCTGGCTTCGGGGACGTCGATATTGTCCACCCCTACTCCGGCACGCCCGACAACCTTGAGGATGGAAGCGGCAGCCATGAGGGAGGGAGTAACGGTCGTGGCGGAACGAATGACAAGGCCGTCGAAAGTGGAGATGATCTTGAGGAGTTCATCTTCGGAAGGACTGCCCATGACGGTGACATCAATACCACCCTTCCGCATGATATCCACACCGGTTTCATCAAGCTTGTCGAGCACAAGAACCTTGGCCATCACAAAACTCCTTTCATCAGAAGGCGTGCAAAGGGCCACGACAGGGGTAAGTTTACAATGGGCGAAGGAGGTGTACAAGGTAGTAATTGGGGATTTTGTGAAATTATTCACAGCGCATGAGGAAGTGGCATCCGGGAGGGGAAACGGGGCAGATGCGGGGGCGGGCGGCAAAAAAACATCCGGAAAAGGAACCGTGCCAGGTCAGTAGACGCCGTAGAAGAGTGCGGCTTCATACATGGCGGCGACGTTATCGGCGGGGGAATTATCCTGAAGGGCGTGGGTCGGAGCGAGTGCGTAGCCGCCGCCTGGCATCATGATATCGAGGGTATCGCGCACAACGGAGCGGACGTCATCGGCGGTACCGACAGCGACGGCGCCGGCGGTGGAGATAGCGCCGTGGAAGGCGAGTCTGCCGCCGAAGGTGGTCTTGAGGAAGGCGGGAGACATGTCTTTGGCTTCCGGCTGGAGGGTATCAACGATGGAGATACCCATGTCGATGAAGTCTTCGAAGGCCCAGCTTGAAGAGCCACAACTGTGCATCATGACGGGGACGTCAAAGTGGCGGGCGACATCAACGAACTTCTGCATGCGGGGGCGGATATGACGCCTGAAGAGATCAAGGCTGATCATCTGGCTGTTCTGGGTACCGAGGTCTTCGCCGAGCCAGAAGACGTCGATGCGGCCCTCCCCTGCTTCGAGGGTGCGCCTGGTAATTTCGACCATGATATCGGTGCGGCGGTCGACGTAACGGATACCGGCGGGGTCGTCGGTGACGAGGTCGACGAGGGTCTGTTCCATGGTGCGGATCATGCCGGTGCTGTTGATGATGTCGCCGAAGCCTGCGCTGCCGGCAACGACGGCGTAGTCGCCCATGGAACGGCACGCGGAAGTAACGCGGGAATAGTCGAAAAGATCGGGGTCGGGCATGGGCCAGGCTTCGATTTCATCGAGCGAGGCGTTCTTGAGAGGGAAATCGCAGTAGTCCCAGTAGCCGCCGGATTCATGTTCGACCCAGCGCCTGTGGATGCCCCATATATCGACTTTCCTGTCGTCGACGTCGGGATGGAGCACGGGGCCGACGTAGGGAGCGCCGACGTTTCTGAAGTCAACGGAAAGAGCCTGGAGGAGGCTTTCGGCATCGCTCACGCCGAGGAATTTCCTGAGACGGGAATCGATGCCCGGGTTGGCGATGTAGTTGAGGGGGACCCTGTCGGGTTCCTGGTGGTGGAAGGCTAGATTGACTCTTTCCCTTGAGGTCATGGGCATGAGGGCTCCTTTCGGCACGCCGGGTTAGACATTTAGCAGTCCGACGGCAGTGCGCAACTACAGAAACCGCCAGAGAAGAGAAAAAGGGGCGCAGGCGGAGGCGATACGGACACGGGGAAAGGCTATTTCCCTGCGATATCTGCGACAAGCGAGGTGAGGGCGGAAATGGCAAAGGGTTTTCTGAGCAGTGCAGCGGCGCCGAAGGAAGAGGCGGCGGATTCGGAAGCGGCGTCAGCGCCGCTGGACATGACGATGACGGGCAGATCCGAAGAGCGGCGGACCTGTTCGAGGAGACCAAGGGAGACTGCGGGGTCGAGGCCCATATCGAGGAGAACAAGGGAGGGGGAGGTTTCGGCAAGCAGTGCCGGGCGCCAGTCGCCGGGGCGGGCGAAGCACACGCTGCAGCCGACATCGCGCAGAGCGACACCGAGAAGGCCGGCGACTTCGGAATCATCGTCAATAATAAGGACGGTGGTGAGGCCGGAAGGTCCCGGAGGAGGCCCAGCGGCAGGATCGGATACGACAGGAAGAGCAAAGGACATGGCCGCGCCACCGAGGAGGGAATCCCGGATATCGAGGGAACTGTTGTGGGCCTGAAGAATCTGAGCGACGAGGCTGAGACCGATACCCGCCCCTCGCCTGCCGCCCTTGACGGCGGCGGAGCCCCTGTGAAAGCGTTCAAAAACGCGGCTTCTTTCTTCCGGGGGTATGCCGGGGCCGTTGTCTTCGACTGAGACAAGGACGGCATCATCCGATGACGAAGCGCTCACGCGCACGTGCGGCGGGGAACCGGCGAACTTGACGGCGTTGGCAACGAGGTTACTGACGACGCGGTAAATCTTATCGGCATCAGCCCAGACGCGAGGGAGGGATTCGGAGATATCGAGATCGAGCAGGAGGCCGGGGGCGAATTCGGGGCGGACGGTGACATCGGAAACGCAGTCGCGGACAAGCCTGGAGAGGTCGAGAGGCTCGCGGAGGATTTCCTCCCTGCCGGAGGAAAGGCGGGTATAGGTGAGGAGGTCTTCGATAAGGCCGACGAGCCTGAGGAGGTTGCGGTGGCTGATTTCGAGGCCTTCCCGTGCGGCGGGAGTGATATCGCCGGCACCGCCCTGGAGCATGAGTTCGATATAGCCGATGCCGCTGACGAGGGGGGTACGGAGTTCATGGGTGATATTGGCGAGGAATTCTTCCTTGACGCGGTCGAGCATGCGGAGGCGGCGATTGGACTCTTCGAGGTCGCGTGTCTTGTCCCGGACGTCTTTTTCGAGCCTGGTCCTGTATTCATCCTCCCTGTTACGTTCCAGGGTAACGTCTTCGATAACGAGGGAAACCTGTTCTATTCTGCCGCGAAAGTCCTTGACGGGAGCGGCAACGGTGCGGAAGACGCGATCGCGGCCGGAAGCGTCGCGGAGGCGGACTTCGGCGCTGGAGACTTCACCCGACTGCAGGGCGGCCGTAACGGGACAGCCATTGCAGGGCCCGGCGGAGCCAGACATTATTTCATAGCACTTGTCATGGCCTTCGGCCATGGGACCGGAGAACATGGCGGCTGCGATTTCGTTAACCCAGAGGATATTGAGGTCGGTGTCGAGGAGGGCGAGACCGACGCCGAGCTGGCCGAGGAGGGAGCGGTAGAAGCCCCGCTCGCGCAGGAGCTCTTCCTGTGCGTCGAGCTTGATGGTGATATCCCTGTAGACAAGGATGGTGCTGGCGGGGCTGGACCTGAGGACGACTGCGTCCAGCCAGTGACGCCTGTCGCCGCGCTCGACGGCGATCCTGACGGGGACGACGCCGCCGACGGGAAGCTGCGTCCAGGAATCCTGGAAGTCTGCGGGACTGACCGCGCTCTGGAAAACGGTTCTGCCGGGCCTGAAGACACCTGCGGCAGACGGGTTGACTTCGGAAACCATGCCGTCGTGATCTGCGATGACGACGCCGAGACGAAGGCCGTTGGCGAGATCAACAAGCGCCTGCGGGGTAATTGAATCGGCAATATCTGTAATACGGCGTTTCATATCAGCAACCAAGCACGCGGCGCATCAATCGGGATTAGCCTGGTACCATGAGCGCCAGTCGGAAACCTTGTCAAACCTTTCACCAGTGAGTTTCTTGAGGCGGAGGCGCGCTTCCATGCGGGCGGCTTCACTGTCGGAATCGAGCAGGTTTATGAGGACGGGGAGGGACCGCTTTTTGTCGGCAGCAACGAGCAGATCGAAGCCGTGGTTGAAAACATCGCCGTTGTCGAGCGCCTGCAAGCCGGCGACAAAATTATCGAGGGCACGCTGTTCGGGACGCCAGATGAGGATTTCCAGGGAAGTTCTGGTAACAGAGTCATCCTTGATGGCGCCAATGGAATTAATGCCGTCGAGAGCGCTTTCTTCATGCCTGAGAGCAAGGAGACGGAGGATGTAGACAGCGAGCCCCGGGGCCTTGACCTTGCCCGCTTCATCAAGAAGGACGTCGATTTCAGGTTTATCGCCGGAAAGGGCGGCTTTTCTGATACGGAGTTTTTCTGCGGCGAGTTCGGCCGGGGACAGGGTTTGGATTTCGACATCCGGCGACGAAGTATCGCCCGTGGGAGCATCGCCCGAAGGGGGATTCTGGGGCGGGACAACGCCGCCGGTTTTCTTGATTTCGAATTCGCGCTCGGCCCTGGTCATCCAGCGGCCGTCATAGAGGACGTAGCCGAAAAAAACGAGTTTTTCCTGCGCTGCCCTGTGCCTGGGGTCGATTTCAAGACATTTTTTGAGATTTCTCTGAGCGGAGACGGTATCATCGAGCAATTCAAGGTACTTGATGGCGACGGAATAAAAACCTTCGGCATCGTCGGCTGCGATACCGGCGGAGCGGACTTCCATGGCCTTCCTGTAGGCCTGACGCTGCTTGCGTTCATAGACATCCATGTCGCGCATGCTGCTGACGGACATCTTGCTGACCTTGCCCATCCAGTCGCCGATATTGATGAGCTGCTGCCAGTCGCCTTCGGCACTGTACTGAGCGAAGCGCTGGTTGAAGAGGGTCATGTCGTTGGGGAGCTTGACGATACCGCGGATCCTGACCCTGAGATTCTCCTTGCCGACGACGGGCTCGGCGACACCGCCAATCCAGACGTTATCGCCGCGGATGAGTCCGAGCGGGCCGAGGGACTGGCTGTACAAGAACTGGATATCGCTGCCGACGATGCGGAGAACGGAAGCTCCCCCGGCGGCTGATTCGATACCGTCGAACTTGCTTTCCACGCAGACAAGCTTGTTCTTGTATTGCTGGTTTTCGAGTACGGCGGGCAGCACCTTGGTATAGTAGCGACCTTTATAAAGGACCAGGGTAACCAACTGGTCTCCGACGGTCATCTTGGTTTCCTTGAGTTCCTGTTCATCGGCAAAAGCCGAAGACAGCGGAACGGCACAGGAAACAAAAACAAGCAGAGCGGAAACAGCGACGCAGCCACGGAACGACATGAACGTACGCATTATTCTCGCCTCCCGATACCCCACACTTCACCGTCTTCCAGAAGCAGGACGACAAGGCCGTCGGCGGAGGTGAAGGCGGGCAGAACCGGCCTGGCCGACAGCTGAACCGGCGGGCAAGCGACCCACTCCTCGCCCATCTGCAGGAATACACCGACCTTTTCGCCATCGGCGATGACAGCGGCAGGGACGGGATTTTCGCCGCCGGCGTCTTCCCGGAGGACACCGGACGCCAAGGCATGAGCGGCGTGGAATTCCGCCCAGACCTCGGGATCGCCGCCGGCGCCAGCCTTAATGAGACGGACCGTTTCATCGTCGGCAAGGGCAAGAGATCCTCCTCTGCCGATGATCCTGACCGGCGGTGCGATACCCGGGACGGGGCGCCATTTGCCGTCCCTTACGGTTGCTGCGCCGATGGCCGGCAGGTCGGTAAAGAGCGTGCCGGCCGGGGTATTGACAATCCTCGTGAACACGGACACGGGGCCCGGAACGGCGGACACGGCACTGACTGCTCCAGCCTTGCGCGGCGTAACGGCGTACATCCTGCCGCCTTCGTCCTGTGCAAGAACGCGTACGGAACCATCGCCGGCAGCGCACATATCGAGGGGGTAATGACCGGTCGACCAGGAATCGGAATGGCCGGCAAGACCCAGCATGTGCGTGGTGGGATCCTGCAGGTAGACCTGGACCCTGCGGTCAACCTGGGACAGCGCCAGCAGGTCCACAATACCGTCGCTATCGGCATCGGCAACAGCCAGCCTGTTGGTGCCGCCGCCGGCTGCGAACTCCTTGCTGCCGGAGAAACTCACGGCGGTATTTCTGAAGAAGACGCTGACACGGTTCCGCGCGTATTCGCCGTAGGATATGGCGATATCAAGGAGGCCGTCATCATTGAGGTCGGCGACGAGCATATCAGTGGCGGGGATATCGAGGTTGCCCGTGCGGAAGGAAAAGCGTTTGCCCAGGTCGAACCTGACATTGACCGTGAAGTCCTGCCTGGCGGAGACGTCGCCTGAGGAGCACATCAGCGTGAACTTCGCTGCGAAAGGAAGGGATTCGATGCGTGCGTCAAGCGGGGACCAGTTGACATCGCCGGTATCCGGATTGACGCTGGCGCCGCCGGGAGCCGTTTCAAGGGAATAGACTACATCGCCCTTGCCATCGACGGCCACCCTGGGCGAATAGGCGAGCGAAGCGCACGGGGCAAGTTCCTTGACCGGAGAAGAAAGGAACCTGATAGAACTGACGGCGTCGTCAGTGTTATTATGCCTGTCGCCGCCGGTGTTCACGCCGGAGTTGAAGCCGGGAGTGGAGATATCGATGCCGAGGAAAGACATGACCTTTTCGGCCTTGATATCCCTGAGAAGGCGGTTGATCCCCTGCTCTTCCAGCCAGTCCTTGTCGACGACGTTGAACCTGACGACGGCCACGCCTGCGCCCAGGAGGAGAATAATGAGCACGAGGACGACCATGGCCAGCTTGAAGAGACGCCTGAAGCAGGAGGGTTTCTCAACGGTTTCCTCGATGGCGTCCAGATCCTCCCACTGAACGTCGGGGAGGTCTTCTTCGGTTTCAGGGGCAAGGAGGTCGTCGGCGCTGATGCCAAGGTGGCTGAGGCATTCACGACAGGCCTTCTTATTCTGGTAATCGAAGAGCTCTCCGGGCTGAAAGGTTTTGAGGCAGTATTCGCAACGGAGGCCGAGGGAGACTTCGCCTGAATCCCGTGCGCGGTCGAGCCATTCGCGAACGCGTTCAGCGCGAGGACCTTCGGGGGCGACTTCAACGACTTTTTCGTAGGCCTGCCTGGCTTCTTCGTTGAGGCCGCGTTTTTCAAAGGCCTGCCCGAGGTAGAAGAAGACTTCCGGGTCGTTGGGCCTGGCTTCGGCGGCCTTGCGAAGGGCGGCGACAGCACGGATATAGTCGCCGTTCCTGATGGTAATACGGCCGAGGAGGAGGTTTGCCGGGCCATGGGACTCGTTGATGAAAAGGGCTTCTTCGCAATCGATAAAAGCCTTGTCGAGAGCACCTTCCTGAAAAGCGGTGAGAGCCGCATTGTAATGGCGTTCTTCAGGAGGCATGGATGCGGCGGAGCGGACTTCATCAATCCATGCGCGCATGCGGCCGGATTCTTCGGCATCGGGGGCGAGGTCGAGGTAACGTTCGTACGCATCAGCCGCCTCGATGTCTTCGCCCCTGGAACGGTAAGCAAAACCGAGTATGTAGTAGAGGCCGGGAGCGGAGGGATCGATGGAGATGCCATGCTGGAGAACGGCAATGCCTTCGTCGAAACGTCCCAGCTTGACGAGGGCGCTGCCCTTGCCTGAAAGTGCGGCGGGACCGGCCGGATTATCGGCGAGAATATCATCATAGAGGGCGAGGGCGCGCTGGAAATCGCCTGAATCATAGGCGGCGGAGGCGAGAGCAAGCTGCTCGGCGGCAGGGTCTGGAGCAGGCTGTGCGGCGGCAGGTGTGGAAGCCGGCTGTGGAGAGGAAGGCTGAGCGGGTTCGGCGGAGGGCTCTTCGAGGCTGGCGATAAGATCTGCGATGTCGGCGTCGATGGAAGAGGCCGGAGACTGCTCCGGGGCCGGAGAGGCCGCCTGGGGTTCGGCGGAATCTTCGCTGAGCCAGTCCTGTTCTTCAAAGATGCTTTGGGCCTCGGGGTCAGTGTCCGTGGCAGCGTCCTGAGAAACAGCCGCCGCAAGGGGCTGAGAGGGGGAATCCGCGGCGGGAGCCGGAGACGCTTCGCCTGCAAGTGCAAGGACGCCGTCAGCCCATGTACGGATCTTGTCGCCTTCTTCGACTTCCGGAGACAACTCGAGATACCTGAGGTAATACCGTGCAGCACCGACGTCGTCGCCCATGCGGCGGAGAACGAAACCGAGATTGTTATAGGGTTCGGGGTAATCGGGTTTGGTCTCAGTGGCTTTTATGAGGAAGCGCTTGGCTTCTTCAAGATTGCCCATGTCGATATAAACCATGCCCAGGTTATTGTAGGCGAGTTCCATGGTGGGATCGGCCTGGATGGTTTTGGTATACAGGTCAAGTGCGGCAGCAAGGTCATTGGCATCATGGGCGTCGAGAGCCTGGGCGAAAAAGATTTCGGCCTGGCTCTTGCCGGATCCAGTCATGTCTTCAGCGTTTGCCATAAATCTCCCCCGTGGGCCGGGCAGGCGAATCGGGAATCGGCACAAATGTTATCGCATGGCACGAGACATGTCAACTTTCAGCATCGGTCTCCCCGGCCAAGGTCATGTCGGGGATTCCATCGATGAGAGGGTAGCGTGCGCCGCAGGTTCTGCAGACGAGGAAGTCGCCGTCCCTGTAGAGCAGGCCGGTATTTTCATCCGCTCCGGGGTTGCCGGCCACACAGGCGGGGCAACGCAGTATTTCGAGAAGGCTGTCGAGCATAGCGCAAGCGGCCCTTTCCCTACAGACATCATACCCCGGCGGCGGCGAAGAGCAAGAAGGCGAAGGATATCATTGCCGAGCAGTGCCAGCGGCAGTATAGTATTGAGAGGCGGCCGGGGTGGAGGAATCCGCAGGAGGGCAGCGCAATGGGATTTGAATATCCCGCGGGAGCACTGAAAAAAGCAGCGGGGGTGGAGCTGTTTCTGTTCGACGTGGACGGAGTACTGACGGACGGAAGCCTGTACATAGATGACGAAGGCCGCGAAAGCAAGGCGTTCAATTCGATGGACGGGGCAGGCATCAAGACGCTGTCACGGCTGGGGATAAGGACCGGGATTCTGACTGGAAGGACTTCAAACGTGGTGAGAATAAGGGCGTCCGAGCTTGGAATGGACGTCGTGATGCAGGGGGCCAGGGACAAGCTCGCCGCGTTCAAGGAGATACTCCAGGCAACGTCCCTTGAAGCCCCTGCCGTCGCATACATGGGAGACGACCTTGTCGATCTGCCGGTATTGACCCGGGCGGGATTTTCCGCGAGTCCTCCCGGCGCGCACCCGGAAGTACTGAAACGCGTGGACTACGTCACGAAGCTGCAAGCCGGGAAAGGCGCCGCCCGAGAAGCAATGGAACTGGTGGTTACGGCCAGGGGCCTGTACGACAGGTTTCTTGAACGCTATATGCAGCCCGGGGAAGAAGGATAACAGAAGGTGACAGCACGGCGGACACTGGCGGCGACGTTAAGCGCCGCGTTCATCATAACGGCTGCACAAGCGATGGAATTTTCACTGAGCGGAAGCGGCGCAACGCTGAAACTGCACAGGGGCGGACACATACCGGGCGGCGGGACGGTACGTGCGGAAAAGTTCGAAGTCGGCTCCGGCAGGGCGATGACGCTGGGGGAAGTCGCCGCCGTGCTCGGACTCAGGGACGGCAAAGTGCATCTGGGGGCGGCGTCGGCGGGGATGGAAAACCGGGAAGAGCTTCTGCTGCACGGCGGCGTGACGGCGCTTTTTTCGGCAACGCCGCCCGCGGGCGGGAAGGCGAGAGTACCCGTAGCATATGCCCGAGTATCCGCGGACAGGGGGAGCTACGGGAAAAACGGAATAACGCTGGGCGGCAGCGTTCACGTGCAACTCGGCAACAGCAAAGACGCCCTGCTTACCGCCGGCGGCGACAGGCTGTCCCACCGGCCTGATACCGGGATACTGCTGAGCGGCAGCCCCGTATCGGTGACTGTCGCAGCGGGTCCGGACAAGAACAGGTACACGCTGGCGGCCACATCAGTCAGAATAAGACAGGTGGGAGGCAGCGTGTATTCGGTGGACGTGTACGGACCTGGTGCGTTCGAAACCACCGTCCCCGTGGCGGCATCCGGCACATACGAACGTGCGAACATAATCATACTGGAGCAAGAGGGGACATTCGCTTTTGAAGAAGCCATCCTGCGTGGAGCAAGATGCCGTCACAGGGACACGGAGATAACGGCAGACGAGGCTCACTTCGACCGCGGCGGCAATATCCGCTTTACACCGAGCGTCCTTGCCGCGGCCGCTGCCGCCGTGCCGGTGGTATTGACGAAGGGAACATATTCGGTGACTGCCGGGACACTGGACATACGGCGGGCCGGCGGGGAACCGGAGAACGGGATCGCCATATTCTCACCGGGAGCAGCACCGATAACTGCAGAAATGAGATCGGCGGAGGGACGACCGGGTTACCGACTTGTCTGCAGTAAAGCCGCAACCGTGCGACGGTCAGGCGGCACTATCACGCTGGCGACGGACGAAACATGTGGGGCGGGAGACACGATTTTTACCGGTAAGACAGTCGACGTGAACTGCGGAACCGTAGAACTGCAGTGGAGCGAAGACGGCAAGAAACGGCTTCTGCAATGCAAGTCGCCGGGCACATTCCGGGGAGAATTCGAAGGGCAGACGGTGTCGGGAAGTTTTGTAACGCTGTCGCACGACGCCGTTGCAGCCACGACCCGGATGAACGGGAAGGCCGGCAAGCCGGTCGAGACGCGAATTGTGCCGGAGAAATCACAGGCACGGATAACAGCGGCAGCGCAGGCGATGGAACTTGTCTCCACGGGGAAGCCCGGCGCCGCCAGGCAATACACGATAGCTCTGAGCGGCGGGGCGACGGCTGCGTTCAGACAGACCGGCGAAGCGTCCGGGCCGGGAATGATATCCGACATCGAGGCGCCGGCGATCACGATACGGGACAGCGGGACATCAATATCAGTGAATGCCGTGTCATCCCGCCTGCGCGGGTCCGGGAAGGCGGGACGGTTTGAGGCGGAAGCCGGCAAACTCGAACTCGTCCTGACACGATCGTTTGCCATTCAGCAGGCGACACTTGCCAAAGGTGTTGAACTTGTATCGCCGGATGGTAGACTAGAGAGCAACTCGGCGGTTTACACGGGCGGGATCTGGCATATGAGTGGCGGGCCGCGTCCAGTGCGCTTCGTCAGGGACAAGCTGGCGCTCGAAGCCGGAGAAGTCGTGTATGACCCGAAAACAGGCCAGGTTATCCCCGAAGGGGGTGAATTCAATGTGGCACAGAATTCTGCGGAATAGCATCCTGTTGATAGTCGTTGTGCCGGCGGGATGTTATACCGGCTCGGCGGGTCTGCCCGACGGCATGGCGGGAGCGACGGCAAGGGACACTGACATGGACCACAGGCCGGACCTGTGGCTGAAATACAGTGGCAGTGCGCTTACCGCGGCGGCAGCGGATACCGATATCGACACGATTGCGGACACCGTGGTGCAGGAAGGAAAGGCCGGCCTCACGGTAAGCCTGGACTATGACCGTATAGGAGGTTACGACTGCCGGACGTTCGTGCAGGGGATGAACACGGAAGATTTCCGGAGGGCGCTGCCCGGGGCGGTGCTTAATCCGTATGCCGGGCGTCCCCGACACGTCGACCTATTTCAACTGACCGCCGACACGCGTTTCGACGGTTCCCATGACGTAGAAGTGATAGCCCGCCAGCACTGGTGCCGCGTGACGTACGATTCAAACAACGACGGGGTATTCGATGTGGCGGCGATATACGAAGACCGGAAACTGTCCCGAGTCGAGATGGATCTGGACAATGACGGGACATGGGACCTGTGGGGAGTGTTCGAGAACGGCGATGCGACTATAATAAAGTGGCTTTCGGAAGGCAAGGTCTATTACTGGATGACGGATGGAGACCGCTACGGAGTGGACGAAAACGCCGATTCATCCGTAGACAGGATCATTCCGGCGGATGCCGATCCATCCGCTCCCCTTGCCGTGGAAATATACAGGGGCCTGGAAGCGCTCAGAAAACGCCTGGCTGGAAAATAACACATGGGCCACGTCATAACCTGTCCCGGATGCGACGCCGAACTGGAGGCCGATCTGGCCAAGGACGCCATGATCATCGAATGCCCCCTGTGTTTCACCTCATTTAACGCGGCCGAGCACCTGACTTCCGAAGAGCTAGCTTCCCTGCCGGAGACCATAGACTACCCAGCCCCCGAAACGCCGCCGGAAGAACCCGAAGCGCCGAGCGAACCGCAAATGGAGGAAGCCGCTGCCGAACCCGTCGGGCTGGCCGACTGGATGGAAGAAGCCGATTCCGCCGGAAGCGAAGACGCCGACGACGGCGGGGCAACGAAGCTCATCGACGGCGTTGTCGACATGGATGCCGAGTTCCTGCATGTGGCGACACCGGGCGACGCCGGCAAAGTAGCCGAAGCGCCGGCGGAAGCGGTCGAGGCATCCATGGAGGAAGAATACGAACCCGTTCCGGAAGCACTGTCGCCCGACGAAGAATACGACGAAGCGCCTGAAGAAGCCGTTGAGAAGGAAGGGCTTCCCGTAACCGAAGGAGAAACAGCCGGACAGGAGGATTACGCAGGGCAGGTGACGTCAACGCTGCGCCTGGATGACGGCGGGCCGGAACCGCCCCTGCACGCCAACGCACCGTTGGTAACGGCACAGGGAGAAGAAACGTTCGGCGACTACATACTGATATCGAAAATCGGGAGTTCCGACATAGCAGTGACTTACCGCGCGCGGCACGTCACATCCGCCCAGGTGGTCGCGCTGAAGGTACTGCTGGGATCGAGCCCCTGGGCGGAAGAAGAAACGGCGAGGGTGCTCGAAAACCTTCACTCGCTCGAGCTGACGCAACTAGAACACCCGAATATCGCCAAGGTCTTCGAAATAGGCGAAAACGACGGCATTCCCTACATCACGACCGAATACGTGGAAGGCCGCCCGTTATCGAACTTCCGTGACGAAAGCATATCACCCAGCGAAACGTTATCGATAGTGGACGACATAGCCGATGCCATAGGATACGCGCATGATATGGGTGTGTTACACGGCGATCTGAAGCCGAAGAATATAATAATAGATTCCTTCGGGAGCCCCAAAGTGACGGATTTCGGGTTTTACCGGAGCCCCGACACGGCGAAGAAGGCCGGTATATCCGACGAGTTTTCGGCGCGCCGGGTCGGTTATGAATTTCCATACTACGCCGCCCCCGAGCAGGTGCAGGACGGGGAAACCTACATCGAATCGGACATCTATTCGCTGGGAGCGATACTCTACCATTTCCTTACGGGCAGGCCGCCGCTGTCGAGCGACAACCTCACCCGGCTGTGTCTCAAGATACGCGATGAAGCGCCGCGCCCGGTCCGGCTGATCAATCCAGAAGTCACCCCTGCTCTGCAGGCAGTCGTACTCAAATGCCTCGCGAAGCGTCCCACGCAGCGATACCACTCCTGCGAAAGTCTTAAGGCTGAAATACACCGGCTGATGATAGGCGCGCCCATAGCGGCTGAAACCCACGGTACAATGCGCCGCACGCTGGGCATGTTCGCGCGCGTGGCGGCCTTGGCGGTTCTTGTCGCCGGCGGCATATTTCTTTTTTCAAAGGCATCCACCTGGAGCAGGAAGCATTTTGCCGCCGAGGCGGGCAACGTGCCGAATGAAGAGGATTCCGGTGTACACCCGGTTGTGGAGAGCGCCCTTGCGGCGGCCAAAGCATCCGGCCCGGAAGCCGCTGAAACCATCCTGCTTGAGCACCTGAAGGAACTCGAAAAACTCCCGCCCGCCCGAAAGCTCAAAACGTTGCCCGGCGTATACTACTTTCTGGGACGCATGGCGGAAGATCGCGGAGACACCGCCACCGCCGCCGGTTATTTTGAGAGGATACTGGCCATAGACGCTACACACGTAAGAGGCCTGTACTGCGTGGGCAGGCTGCGTTACACGGCCGGTGACTACCCCGGCGCAGCCGACATGTTTGCGCGTGCAGTCAACTCGGATGACGCCGGTTCGGATATCTACATGGCCTACGGCCTGGCGCTCTGGGGCAAGGGTGACATCGAAGGCGCCACAGCGCAGTTCAGGAAGTCGGTAGCGCTGGACCCCGAAAACTCGGATGCGCGCGGCTATCTCGCACGTCTGAATGAAGCCCGCTGACGAACGGTCCCGCAGCGCGCAACAAGAAGAGCGGGGATGCCCTGAAAAGGGCATCCCCGCTGTTGTTTCAGGACTGAAGCGACGTTAACGCTTGGAGAACTGGAAACCCCGGCGTGCGCCACGCCGGCCGTACTTTTTGCGTTCGGCCATTCTCGGATCGCGAGTAAGGAAGCCGGCTTCTCGCAGCCTGGCATGGAGAACGTTATCCATAACGACAAGCGCCCTTGAAAGCCCGAGCCTGACCGCTCCGGCCTGCGAGAACGCGCCCCCGCCCTTGACGTTGCAGAAGACATCAATCTTGCCGAGCATGTTCGTGACCTTCAGGGGTCCAAGGACGTCTTCGCGCTGCCTGTTCATCAGCATGTATTCCGTGTAGACCTTGCCATTGATTTCGATTCTGCCGGTGCCGGGCTTGATCCTGACCCTTGCGACGGCGGTCTTCCGCCTGCCGGTGCCCCAGAAATACCCCCCGTGCTGCTTCCTGGTAGAATCATAAACGGGATTATCCTGCTTGTCTTCGACGGCACTTTTGTTTTGTTCCGCCACGATTTCTCCTCTGCCGGACCGGCTTCAGTTAGCGCTCCATACGGCTCTTGATCCAGAGGCCGTCCCAAGGCTGGGGGCGTTGTGCGGTGTGGGGGTGGTCGGCTCCGACGTAAACCCAGAGCTTTTTAAACATCTTCCTGCCCAGCTTGTTCTTGGGAAGCATTCTCTTCACTGCGAGTTTCAGTACGTTTACAGGGTTTTTGCGCATCATATCGGACATGCTCAGGCCCTTGAGGCCCGACGGATATCCACTGTAATGCCTGTATTCCTTCTGGTCCGACTTGTTACCGGACAGCTTGATTTTCTCAACGTTGACCACGACAACGGCGTCGCCGGTGTCAACGTGGGGAGTGTATACAGGCTTGTGTTTTCCCATGAGCATCATGGCTATCCTGGCAGCGAGTCTGCCGAGCGTCTGGCCATCGGCGTCAACCAGCCACCAGTCATGCTTTACAGTCTCCGGCCTGGCAAGCGGAGTAGCGTTCCTGACTACCGGGTTACCCATAACCTTGTATCCTCACACTGGCGCTTTCTGCAATGGGATCGAAACCCCGACCCAATGAAAAACCCGCACCGCCGGGCACGGGGAGCACTATTTTAGCTCCGGATAAGAGTATGTCAAAGCAAAAAGCGTTCAAAACCTCTCCGCCGGCCACGCGTCCGACGTGAAAGGCGGGAAACAGCGTTTCCCCGAGATTCCTATGCCAATGAGAGCTCTTCTAGATGGGCGGCCGTACATTCCGTCAACGCCCGCAGGTCGTAGCCGCCTTCGAGAATACTCACTACTCCCCCTGCACCGGAAGCCCTTGCGAAGTCAACTGCAAGGCGCGTCATCCGCCTGAAATCATCGGCCTGCAGGTTTTCACGGGAAAGCCTGTCGGCGGCATGTGCGTCAAAACCGGCGGATATCATCACGATATCCGGGACGAATCCCGAAGTCCCGACCCTGTCAAGCCCCCGGCCGAAAGCCGCGACATAATTCGCCGGAGACGAGTTCGGGGGCATGGGAACATTGAGCGTGAAGCCGCGGCCCTTGCCGCGGCCCATTTCCCTGCGCGTACCGGTGCCCGGATACAGCGGGGACTGGTGTATCGAAAAATAGGACACCCGCGGGTCCGAGCAGAAGATCTTCTGCGTGCCGTTGCCGTGATGCACATCCCAGTCCACGATCGAAACGGCTTTACACGACATTCCGGCGAGAGCGGCGGCGGCGGCCACGGCGACATTATTGAAAATGCAAAACCCCATGGATCTGTCCGCTTCGGCATGATGTCCAGGCGGTCTGACAACGCAGAAGGCCGCCCCGGCATCCCCGCGCAGAACGGCTGCCACCGCCTGCACGCAGGCGCCGGCAGCCGTGAGGGTGGCCCTGTATGTACCGGGAGAAGTATACGTGTCGGCATCCATGGGTTTCCGCATCGAACACGCCTCTTCGACGGCGCGGACGTGGTCGGGCGAATGCACCCGAAAAAGGTCTTCGGTGGTCACTTCGGCAGGTTCGAGCCGGCGGACAGGAACCTTGGCGCTTTCGACACCGGCCAGTACTGCGTCGAGCCGTTCCACTCTTTCGGGGTGACCGGGAGGATTCCGGTGTTCCCGGAACGCGTCCGAATAATATACAAGGACGGGCCCACGACCTTGACGCAAAGCGTTTCTCCTTGACAGGCGGCACGGGCTATTATAGACTCATAAGAGTGCGGCGGAAGACCTAACGGCCTTGCGCCGCGCTTGTGTTCAGGCGACCCCATCGTCTAGCCAGGTCTAGGACACAGGGTTTTCATCCCTGCAACACGGGTTCGAATCCCGTTGGGGTCGCCACTTTTCTTTGGGCGTAACCCCTTGCGTGCCTGTGGCTTACGTCTCCACGGCTATCGCTGTTCACTGCCTGCGCGACACATGCGCGACACTCCCGTGCTTCGCCCACCACATCAATGACCTCGCTGGCTTTCAGTGCAGCTTCTCGCAACCGCCCCGCGTTCGGCTTGGCATACACCTCCATCGACATCTGCGCTGAGCCGTGCCGCGCCAGCGTCATTGTGGTCTTGAGGTCACTACCCGCCACCACCACAGCACTGATGAAACACACTCTGAGGCTATGGAAGGTCGCCTTCCCATCAGCGGTTCGTGGTGACACGGTTGAGCTGGTCCCTCGTGTACTTGACGCCGATGTACTCGTCCGTTTCGCCTTCGATGCGCTGTTCGAGCGTGGCTTTCAAGGCTCCGTCGGAATAGTACCAGTATTCCTTGTCGTGGGCAAGGTCCGGGTTGGAATCGTGTGCGAGGGTTTCTTTCGTCAGGCGGCCGCGGGAATCGTAGGCGTAGCGTGTTTCCTGCGCCCCGGAAAGGCCGCCTTCGGACGCCGTATAC
>JAFGGJ010000001.1 GCA_016930595.1 Planctomycetota bacterium | reverse complement strand
CGGAAGAGCGCGGCAGGCTCGGTATCGTCGACAGGCTGGTCGTGGGGATGCGTGAATGGAAAGGCGTGGCGGGCGCCTTGCGGAAGCACTCGCTCAAGGACACTCAGGCAGGCTCGGGTTTTCCCGGCAGCAGCGTGCTGGCGCTCGAAGCCGCGGTTTCTCCGCAGGCGCTCCTGGCGGGACTGGGCGAAGGTTTCACTCTGGCCCGGGACGACAGGTCCGTGCTTTCTGTCGCCAAAACGATGACGGCGTACTCGACGCTTTCGGCCCGGGCCGGCGTTGCTCCCACGGGCACCCTGGGCGTTGGCGTTTTCCCCGGATCGCCGGCCGTCCCGATGGGGCTTGCCGGCCGCCTCAGATTCGAAGGCGCCGGCGGAGCACTGGAAGGTCTTCGCGACGCCTTGCGTTTCTTCCATGTCCCTGAACCGGACCTCGCGCAGGGAATCGCCTCCCTTCCCGAAGGCAGGATGTGGGTCCTGGGCGGCGGTTCCCGGGACTTCCCCCTTTCTCTAACCTTTCTCGAAGCCCGAAACGAACTGCTGGTTTCTCCGGATGCCGCCATACCTTCCGCCGTTGCCGCTCTCGCCCCTGAAAACAGCCTTCGTGCCAACCCCTCCTATGCCGCTGTGACGGCCATGGAAGACTGCGACAGGTGCCTTGTCCTCTATGTGTCGCCGGATATGTATGACGTGGCGTTCAGGATTACCGGCCTGCTGATCGGCGGCTTGCGCGGCAAGGTGATGAATATCGCCGGCGGTTTCGATCCCCTGGCGGCCCTCGGCGCGGGGAAGGATCTCTCCGAATGGTCTCCATCGGCTCTCCTGGTAGGCTATGACCGGAATACGCTGGAACTCCGGCTGGTCTCTCCCACGGGGCTGGCCGTGCCTCTCTGCGCGGCGTTCCTGGCGGAAGAACTCAGGCATGTTGATTTCACCGGCGGCCGCATCAATGCCCCTGCCGGACTTGTTTCCGATCTCGGCGTCGCTCCGGCCGTTGACGGCACTGTTGAGCAGCTTTATGCCCGGGGTCTCGTGGCTCCGCTCGGGTCGGCGAACAAGGCTCTTGATTCGGGCAGTGTCTCCATGTTTACCTCCGGGGGCATGCTTTATATCGGCGGTTATGTCCCCATTGCCGCCGATGGCGGTCCCGCCGGGGCCGAGATTATTTTTTCCACGGGAGCCGAGTTTTCCGAAAACGGTTTTCGTATTCTGCTCGCTGAAGGCGCGGCTCCGGCCTTCAGCTTCCGCCGTGGTGAAATACCATGGGCCCCCGCGGCCGCGTTCGCCCAGCAGAAAACCCCTGCCAAGTGGACCTTCGAAATGGCCATTCCTTTAACGCATTTCTTCATCGATCCTGCCGCTGCCTCCCCAGTCTGGCGTACAGTGATCGTTGCGCGCTCCGGCGGGACCTCCATGCGGTGGGGCGAAGCCGATTCCGCTCCAGGATACCTCGTGTTCAACGCCATCAAGGGCCCCATACCGGCCGGCGTGGATATCGACCGCCTTCTGGACCGCCGTCCCCCTGCTGCTCAGCCGGACGCCGCCCCTCCCGCGCAGCCTCCGGCACCCGAACCGCCCATCATTTTCTGATTGCCCCGGGCTTCCGGTTCTTAATCTCAGGTTCTATTAATGATGCCTTTTTCCCTGTCCGATATTTTCCAGTTGACAAATGCCTTGTCGTGGAGAATATTTTAGGGCTTTGCAACGCCGCATCTCGCCACCTGCAGGAAAGGATAACCCACAAAATGGCCAAAAAGAAATCAGCGCGTTCTACTTCCAAGGCTCTCAGCCGCAAGGAATCTAACGAGGCCAGGAAAGCACTCTTCGCGAGACGCGATGAGCTCCTTTCCGGCGCCAAGCAGGAATACTCCAGCGTTCACACGCGTGACAAGGGCCTTATGGGTGACTCCTTCGATATCGCACAGGAAGTCGCCGACGAATCCGTTTCAAGAGGTATTCTTGCCACCGCAGAAGAAGAACTCGCCCAGATTGATGCCGCTCTCGAACGTATCGATAACGGCGAATACGGCCTCTGCTCTGTTTGCGGCAAGCCCATACCCAAGCCCAGGCTCAAAGTCCTGCCTTATGCCACCATGTGTGTGAAGTGCAAGAGCGAACTGGAAGGCAACGGCTCAGGCGGGCGCGTGGAAAATTTCATCGTCGGTATCATGGACGGACTCGACGACGACGAGGCGGAAGACGAATAATTGCTCTCTCTCTGAATAATTCTATTGTCTTACCCGCAGGATTTTTTTAGGTTGTTTTTGCCTTATATCGTATGTGGGCCGGGCAGTTCCACAACATCTAGTGGCTGTGCGCCGGCATGAATTCCTGCCTCCCGAAGCATTTTACAGAAAATCCTTGACCGGAATCAATCCTGCTGTAACATTATCGGCCGATAGCGTAAAATAGTGAGAAAAAGATGGAAATAGCGCAAATGTTCGTCGGCCTCTATAAACACAAGCTCAACAGCAGAGGACAGGTAGCTGTGCCGGCACGGTTGCGTTCCAATATTCCTGCCGACGCCGATGGCCAGTTGTCGTTGTATCTCATGAAGCTCGAAGATACCCCCATATACGGCCTTACGCGCCCCGTGCTGGCGGAACTCGCTCACCGCATGTCCGGCCAGCTTAACTCCGACAGGCGCAGCAGGCATGATTTCTACGGCCGTATCGAGGCTGTGGACATAGACCCTCAGGGGAGGGTCGTTCTTCCCCAGTGGATGCGTGAAGCCGCAGGCGTGGCGAAGGATATTGTTTTTGTGGGCGCAGGCAGCCGCATCGAAATCTGGCCGGCGGATTGCTGGAACGAATACGAAGCCGGTTCGGACGGTGAAACGAAGGAAGACCTGAACAAATTGATTTCCGGTACGCTGGATACTATCTGACTACCCACTGGGGGGGTAGATGGCGGTTTGACCGTGGAATATTTGGCGTGGAGAGAGGAAGCGGAAATGCTTACAGGTTCGGTTATGGAAACCCGGAAATCCGGCTACCCCGGCCCTGAGGACCTCGGCGGTGTTCTCGGCCGGCTCCTCGGCGTTGGCGACGAGCGGTTCTCATCCTGTGTGGCAAGCGCTTGCGAACAGCTCAGGAAAGCCGTCTAGCTCCGGATCGCCCGCCTTGTTGTTTCCCGGGGGGGATACATGCATACTCCTGTTCTTATAAATGAAGTCATAAGCCTGCTCAGCCCCAGGCCGGGCGCCGTCTATATCGACGGCACGCTGGGCGCCGGCGGGCATTCCCGAGCTATTCTTGAAGCTTCCGCCCCGGATGGAATTGTGCTGGGTTTCGACTGGGACGATCGCGCCGTGGATGTGGCCGCTGAAAAACTGGCGCCTTTCGGTGAGCGGGTCAGGCTCATCAGGCGGAGTTACGCCGAAATGGATTCGGTGGTCGATGAAATGGGATTTTCGGGCGGCGTGGACGGCATCCTGCTCGACCTGGGTCTCAGCAGCATGCAGTTGTCTGATCCCGGGCGGGGTTTTTCATTCAAGACGGGCGGTCTCCTGGACATGCGTATGTCCAGGTCGCTGTCCGTCTCGGCGGCCGAACTGGTTAATCGTCTTCCGGAAAAAGAACTTGCCGACCTGATATATCGCTTTGGAGATGAAAGACGTTCCAGGGCCATTGCACGTGCGATCGTGAATGCGAGGGCCAGAGGACCCGTAGAGACCGCCGAAAAGCTGGCCGATATCGTGCTGCGCTCCGGCCGCAGGAGAGGCCGCTGGCAGATACATCCGGCCACGAGAACCTTCCAGGCACTCCGCATCGCCGTCAACGACGAACTCTCGAATCTTGAAAAAGGCCTTGCCGCAGGACGCAGCCTGCTTGCCCCGGGCGGTGTGCTGGCGGTTATCTCCTTCCATTCCCTGGAAGACAGGATAGTCAAGCGGGCGTTCAGGGAATGGTCCGCAGGCGATGGGGATTTCGTCCGCCTTGTCAAAAAGCCGATAACTCCTTCGGACGACGAGGTTTTCCGGAACCCGCGCGCCCGCAGTGCGCGCCTTAGAGCCGTAAAGAGGATGGAAGAGTGATGTCCATAACCCGCTGGGCGGCAGTCCTGCTTCTGGTCGGTGTCATAGCTATACTGGCTGTTTACACGCAGCATGCCGTCACGAGGCTGGGATACGACGCCAGTGGGCTTAAAGCGGAAATAAGACGCCTGGACGAGGAAAAACGCGCCCTGGAAGTCAAGCTCGACACAATCCTTACCCCGGAAGCCCTGGTCGAACACGCCCGGCGCCTGGATCACCTTGTCCCTCCGGGAAGGGTCCGTTGATGCCCGAAGCCCGTTCCCAGTATCCGCCGGTAAGTCCGACGATGCGTATTCGCAGCACGGTCGCCGTCGGCACCGTCTCCCTTGCGCTCGTTCTGCTCGTCGGCAGGGCGTTCTATATCCAGGTGCTGAAAGGCGATGAATACACGCGCATGGCACGGGAGCAGAGTCTCAGGGCGGAGCAGGTCCCTGGAACCAGGGGAACCATATTCGATGCCACAGGGGTGGTGCTTGCCAAGGATGTGCCGGCCTATTCCGTCTGGATCTACGTCCCTGAAGTACAGGGAGTGGATTCGGTCCTGGCCGAGCTTGCGCGGTGCGTGGATTTCGACGCGGCCAGAGTCAGGGCCAGGATCTCGGCCGGAGGGCTCTTTGTCCCCGTGGCGCGCAAGATTCCCGTGGAGATCGGACACAGTCTCCAAGATGCGCGGATGCCGGGCGTCAGCCTGCTGCCAGATACGCGAAGAGTATATCCGTTGGGTGAGGCCGCTGCTCCGATCATTGGCGCCGTCGGCTTTGAAGGGCAGGGGCTGACGGGGGTTGAAGCCGAATACGATTCCGTGCTTGCCGGGCGCCCCGGCAGCATCGTCATCACGCGGGACGGCGCCGGGCGCGTCCGAGGGTTCGAAGCCGACCCGGACAGGCGTTCCATGCCGGGCAAGGATCTTTGCCTGACACTGCGTTCCAGGGTGCAGGAATCCGCCCACAGGGCCGTGTCCGAAGCCGTCCTTCAGTTCGAGGCCGTCTCGGCTTCCGCCGTCGTGGTGGATGCCCGCACGGGGGATGTGCTGGCCCTGGTGTGCGTCCCGTCTTTCGAACCCGCCGAACCGGGCAAGGCCGAGATCGACTCCATGCGAATCCGCCCCGTTACGGACGCGTTCGAACCCGGCAGTTCGTTCAAGCCCTTCATTATGGCCGGCGCCGTCGAACTCGGCCTCGTGGACCTCGATGAAGAATGGCACTGCGGCAATGGCGCCTGGCGCCACGGCGGCAGGCTGCTTCACGACGCGCATCCTTACGGTTTTCTCAATACCCGCATGGTCCTGATCAAGTCCAGCAACATCGGTATGGCGAAAATAGGCCTCCGCATCCATGAGAAGATCGGATACGAAGGCATGCACCAGATGGTCTCAGCTTTCGGTTTCGGCAGACCGGCGGGCATCGGCCTTCCAGGCGAGACCCCCGGACTCTTATTGCCGCATACCCGGTGGACGTCATATTCCGTGACTTCCATACCTATGGGACAGGAGATAGCTGTATCCCCCCTGCAGCTATCACTTGGGTATGCGGCTATTGTCAACGGCGGGTGGCTCAACAGCCCCCGGTTGGTAGATAGATGGGTTTCAGGAACTTACGAAGAGAAACTGGAGGGTCCGCCGCCGGCGCACCGGGTCATTTCGGCTTCCACCAGCGCCGTTATGCGCAGCATGATGGAAAGGGTCGTGCTGGAAGGCACCGGCAAACGGGCCGCTCTCAAGGACTACCGCGTCGGCGGCAAGACGGGTACCGCGCAGAAAGCCAGGGACGGCGTCTATGTGGATGGCCTCTTCACGGGTGTTTTCGTCGGATTCGCCCCTGCCGACAACCCGAAAGTCGTCTGCGCCGTCCTGGTAGACGAGCCCGGGAAAAGCCATTACGGCGGCACCGTCGCCGCACCCGCCTGTAGGAATATCATCGAAAGCGCCATGCTGGACCTGGGCGTCCTCCCTTCCGCTCCGCCTGTTGTAGCTTCACATCCCTGATAAGACCCTTATAATCCGGCGTTGTCTGCGGTTCCAGTGAAAGGCGAACGGGATGGCGGTTACAGTCCGGGAACTCTTTGCAAACTCTCCGCCTGGTTCGGGCGCCGCACCGGATACCGAAGTCACCGGCATAACCACGGATTCGCGGTTGGTTGAGCCGGGAGATGTTTTCGCCGCCCTTGTCGGCAGCAATTTTGACGGGCGCAGGTTCGCCGCCCAGGCCTTGGACAGGGGGGCCGCTGTTCTGCTGGCTGAAGCGGGTCTTCCGCTGCCGGACGGTGTGCCGTCCGACGCCCCATGGGTTTTTGTCAGGGACGCGGCATCATGTGCCTTCGAAACCGCGCTGAAGCTGTATCGCGACCACGCCGAGGCGCTTACGTGCATAGGAATCACCGGTACCAACGGCAAGACCAGCACTGCTTTTCTTACCAGGGCGGTTCTTGATGAAGCCGGTATACCGGCGGGCATGCTGGGTACCGTCAGGTATGTACTGGGGCCGGGTACGTCCAACGGTATCAAAGCCCCGTTAACTACGCCCCAGGCCGTCGAAGTCTACAGGTTTCTGGCCACGATGCACAGGCGGGGGATGTCCGCCGCCGTTATGGAAGTCTCCAGCCAGGGGCTTGACATGGGCAGGGCTGAAGGCATCCGCTTTGACGGGGCCGTGTTCACCAACCTGACCAGGGACCATCTCGACTATCACGGCAGCATGGACCGCTACCTGGAAGCGAAACTCAGGCTTTTCCGGGCGCTTGGCCCTGACAGTTTTGCTGTGGTGAACGTGGACGATCCCCACGCTGAAGACGTTCTTTCGGCCTCTTCATGCATGAAGGTTGCGGTTACCCTTGCTGCGGGTGACGCCGTCCAGGCGGCCGCTTCGAAAGCCGACAGGTTTCTCAGAGGAGTGGTTGCGGAAGAGAGTTCGGCTGGGGCCGGGCTGCAGGTTTCGGATTCGGACGGGCCCGGGTTTGAAGTTTTCCTGCCGCTTATCGGCCGCTTCAACGCCCTTAACGCGGTCTCCGCCGCCGCCGTCGGCATCGCGCTGGGCGTCGGTCCCGACGTCATAATATCCGCGTTGGGCCGGGGCGTAAGCGTGCCGGGCAGGATGCAGCGCATTGACGCCGGCCAGCCGTTTCTCGTCGTCGTCGACTATGCTCATACACCCGACGGCCTCGAAAAGGCGCTTCTTGCGCTGCGCGGCATAACGGACGGCAGGCTTTTTGCTGTTTTCGGCTGCGGCGGCGACCGGGATCCGGGCAAGAGGCCCCAGATGGGCGCTCTTGCCGCGCGTATTGCGGACGTGCTTGTCGTCACCAGCGACAATCCCAGGTCCGAACGCCCCGAGTTCATCATCCGGCAGATTCTCGAAGGCGTGCCCGCGGGCTCTGCCGTGATCGTGGAACAGGACAGGAAGCTTGCGATACGCCAGGCGCTCCTTGGCGCCGCCCCCGGTGATACTGTTCTTATCGCAGGCAAGGGCCACGAAGACTACCAGATCGTCGGCGACCGGCGCCTTCCGTTCGACGACGCCGCCGTCGCCGCAGAAATCCTTCGCAGCGAGGGTCTCGGAGCCAGCCCCGATGATTAAGACGTGCCTGTCTTCCGCCGCGCGGCTGCTGCACGGTGTCTTGTCCGGACCGGATGCTTCTTTCACCGGGGTTTACACCGATACCCGGCAGCCCCTCTCCGGCGGACTCTTCTTCGCCCTTCGGGGGGAAAACTTTGACGGCCATGACTTTACCCCGCTGGCGGCTGCACAGGGCGCCACCGGCGTCGTTGTATCACGCGGTGAAGCGCTTCCTGCCGGTGTCCCGGCGCTTGTTGTGCCCGATACCTTCCGCGCCCTGGCCGATCTCGCCTCCGGCCACAGGGATTCTCTCTCCTGCCGGGTGATATGCGTTACCGGTTCGTTCGGCAAGACGACGGTGAAACGCTCCCTGGCGCTTTTCCTCGGCGACGGCGCCTGGGCGTCGCCTGCCAGCTACAACAATCTAATCGGCGTCCCGCTTTCCGTTCTGAACGCCCCTGACGGAATCGACTGGCTGGTGGCGGAAGCAGGCGTGAACCATCCCGGTGAGATGGCCCCCCTCGCGGCGATCCTCCGCCCGGACGTCGCCGTCTTCACAGGCGTCGGCCCCGTGCATCTCGAAGGTTTCGGCGATATCAGCCGGATCGCCGACGAAAAAGCTCTTCTGTGCAGACATGTGCGGGATGGCGGGCAGGTCTTTCTGTCGGGGGATGCCGATCCGGTTCTGGGTCGAGCCGTCGAGCGGTACTCCCGGCGGAAGCTCTCCATCCGCAGGACGGGCCCCCCGGGACTGGCTTTGGCGGGGATGGACCGGGACGGCATGACGGTCGTTTCCACGCCGGCGGGAGAAACTCATGTCTCGGTCTGTCCGGTCGGCCAGCTTGACTCGCTTACCCTCGCCTGGGGAATTGCCGGCTCCCTGGCGGGCGATGACGCCGGGCTGCTTGTCGATCGGCTCCGGCGCTTCACCCCGCTGGACGGCAGGTGGAACGTCGTCCGCGTCGACGAGGGGCGGATTATTCTTGTCGATGACGCTTACAACGCCAATCCCGTTTCCATGGCGGCTGCGCTGGACGGTCTCGCCCTCCTGCCGGTGGACCGCACCGTCGCCGTGCTGGGCGCCATGCGCGAACTCGGCCCCACCGCCGCCGGCGAACACCTTGCCGTCGGTGGGCGAGCTGCAAAAAGCGGTGTTTCCGTCCTCTTTGCCGTTGGCGAAATGGCCGATAAATATCTCGAGGGCTACGGCGCGTCCGGAGCAGGGGAGGTGTTCTCCGCGGCCCCCGCGGCGGCGGATGCACTCCTGCCGTTTCTGCAGGCCCTCGAAGGGCGCGCAGCGGTACTGGTCAAAGGCTCGCACAGTGTCGGCCTTGAGACCGTGGTTGAAGCAGTCCGGGCGGCCTTCCCCGGATAGTTTGGATTGGCGCCGCGATGTTTTTCACGCTGCACTACCTGGCAAGACCCAACTCCTACCTCACGGTCCTGCATGTTTTCAAATACATCACTTTCAGGTCCGCTATGGCCGCCGTCACGGGTTTCATCCTCGTGATGGTGCTCATGCCCCTCTTCATCAGGTTCATGCGCAACAGGGGCTTTACGGAAGACACCAGCAAGAGCGACAGCGATTTTCTCCGTGAAACGCACGCATCCAAGAAAGGCGTCCCCACGATGGGCGGCGCCGTGCTGGTGGTCGCCATTTTCATGAGCGGCGTCATGTGGACGAGAATAGACAACAACCTGGCTTTCTACGGGCTGTTTCTTTTCCTCGGCTTCGGCCTTCTGGGCTTCCTGGACGATTTCCGCAAGCTCAGGTATGCCGGGGTGCGCGGGCTGTCCATCAGGGCCAAGCTCCTGGGCCAGGTTCTGCTGGGTGCTGCCGGAGGTTTTGTTGTCATGCTCGAAAGCGGTCCTGCCGGCGACGCCCTGTCTTTCCCGTTGATCAAGCCCGACATCTTCCTCCCCTCCCTGGGATTCTTCTTTGTCCTCTGGGGAATGCTTGTCCTCGTCGCGTACTCCAATTCCGTCAACCTTGCCGACGGCCTCGATGGCCTTGCCGGCGGCCTGCTTCTCGAAGTCATGGTCACGGCCGCCGTCCTGGCTTACCTCGCCGGGCACAGCGGACTGTCGCAGTACCTGCAGATCCCCTGTGTCCCGCAAGCCGGCGAACTCACCGTTCTCGGGGCCGGTGCGGCGGGCGCTCTTCTGGGTTTCCTGTGGTACAATGCTCATCCGGCGCAGGTATTCATGGGCGATACGGGCAGTCTCAGCCTCGGCGCTCTCTGCGGATACATAGGTCTCGCCGCCAAGTTCGAACTCCTGCTTGTCGTGACCGCCTCCGTCTTTGTATTCGAAGCCGTCAGCGTGCTCATCCAGATACTCTCCTTCCGGCTCTGGGGCAGGCGGGTATTCCTGGTGGCTCCCTTCCATCACCATCTGGAACGCAGGGGATGGCCCGAATCCAGGATAGTCGTCCGCCTGTGGCTCGTGGGTGTTCTCGCCGCGATTGTCAGCATCTCGCTGCTGAAAGTCAGGTGACGTGATACAGGCCGATTACATGTCTGCTGCCGAAGTCGTGAAGGATCTGCGCTCCGCAAGGAACGTTCTCCTCGCCGCCGTCGGCCTGCTGGCCGTTCTGGGCCTCATCATGGTTTACTCGGCTTCCTGGGCGCGGGTGTCGGATGCCGCCGGAAACTACTATCTTTTCAGACAGATGACCTGGCTTGCCGCGGCCGCCGTAGCGGCGCTCTTCTTCTGGATGGTCGACTACCGCGTGTGGGTGCGCCTCAGGTACCCGGTGATGTTCTGCACGCTTCTCCTGCTTGCGGCCGTCCTCATGCCCGGGGTGGGCTCCAGGATAAACGGCGCCCGCAGATGGTTCCGCCTGGGGACCATCGGCATACAGGCGTCTGAATTCGCCAGGGTCGGCATGGTCGTCTTCCTAGCGGGGTTTCTGTCCACCAGAAAGGACAAGATAACCTCTTTCTGGCGAGGATTCCTGCCGGCTGTTGTTTTTGTCGGAGCGGGTTTCGTGCTTATCGCCGCCGAGCCCGACATCGGCATGGCGCTCCTCTGGGCGGTGGTCGGCGGCAGCCTGGTTTTCGCCGCGGGCTCGCGCATCTCCCACGTCTTCCTCATGACGGCCCTTGCCGTGCCTCCCTTCCTTTTCGTCGTGGCCACGCGCTTCGGCTACATAATGGCCAGGGTGCAGGCGTACCTGAACCCGGCAGCCGAAGCTACCGGCAAGGGCTACCAGGCGATGCAGAGTATGATCGCTCTCGGCAGGGGCGGCCTTTTCGGCGTCGGTCTGGGCGAATCCGTCCAGAAGATGTTCTTTCTCCCCGAGCCGCACACCGACTTCATCCTGGCCGTCCTGGGCGAAGAACTCGGCTTCGTGGGCGTCCTTCTCGTCATTTTTGCTTTTGTCGTCATTGCCTACCAGGGTCTCCGCATAACCTTCTGGGCGCGTGATACCGTGGGCCACCTCCTCGCTCTGGGCGCCACCCTCCTTGTCAGCGTTCAGGCCGCCGTCAATATCGGCGTCGTTACCGGGGCGCTTCCCACCAAGGGCATGGCGCTTCCCTTCCTCAGCTACGGCGGCTCCAACCTTGTCAGCACTTTCGCTCTCGTCGGCCTGCTTGCAGGAGTGGCCAGGAGGACCGCAGCGGAACTCCGCTCTCTTGCTCCCACGCGCACCTTCACCGTCGTCCCTACCGAATGCTGGCCGGCGCCCTGCGACCTGCCGGATGTGAGCGAGGCTTAGGATGGCGCTCATTGCGGTCGCTACCGGTGGCACGGGGGGCCACGTCTATGCCGCCGTGGCCGTTGCAGAAGCCTTCTGCCGCTTCGGCCACGATGTCTACATCATCTATCCTTCCGGCGACCGTTCTGAAAGGTTCCTCGGCGAGGAAAACGCTCATGCGAGGTTCGTGCTCGGCGTCCTTCCTCCCATCGTGCGTTCCGGTCTGCGCAATTCGGCCGTATCTTTTTTCAACCAGGTGAAAGGCACCAGGGAACTCTTTGCCGAACGTCCACCGGATGCCCTCGTCGTAGTCGGCTCCTACGCCGTTGTCGGCCCCGGGATCGCCGCTCTTCTCGATCGTATCCCCGTCATCGTCTACGAACAGAACGGCGTGGCCGGCCGGGCCAACAGGGCCCTGTCGCACTTCGCGCGCCGCATCCTTGTCAACATCCCGGCGGAACGCCTTTCCTCCCGCCAGGTCGTTGTCGGCCATCCCGTCAGGGAACGCCTCCTACTTGCGGCCGGAGACTCCGCTTTCCGCCGCCGTCCCCCCCTGATGCTCGTTGTTGGAGGATCCCAGGGCGCAAGGAGCCTCGACCGCGCCTTCATGCGCCTCTACCCGCTTATCGGGGAAAGGTTCCCGCACTGGGGAATCATGCACGTTACCGGGCCGGACCTGTATGACGAAGCCCTCAATGCCTACCGCTCCATCTGGGGCGAGCCTTCGCCCCCGGCCGGCGTCTTCACCTTCAGGAACGATATCGAAAACCTTTATGCCCTCGCATCCGCTGCCGTCAGCAGGGCGGGCGCCATGGCATCCGCCGAACTCGCCCTCTTCGGTATCCCCACTGTTTTCGTTCCTTATCCTCACGCCGCCGCCAACCACCAGCAGGCCAATGCCGCTCACTACGCCAGGAACGGAGCCGCCATCATGGTTACCGAAGGCGCCTGCTTCAGGGAACGCCTCTGGGGCGGCGTCATCAACCTGCTTGCCCGTCCCGTTTTTGAGGCCGTTACGCGCCGCCTCGCTTCCGAATCCGTGGGCGCCGACGGCGTTCCCATGGTTCATGCCGTGCTCTCGGCCCTTTCCACGGGAGGGCGCTGACCATGCTGTCCGGCCGCAGGATACACTTCGTGGGCGCAGGCGGCATCGGCATGAGCGCTCTCGCACTCCTGGTCAGCGAAAGCGGTGCCGAAGTCTCCGGCTGCGACCTTGTTGACGGCAAGGGCGTCCAGCTGCTCCGCCGCAACGGCATACCCGTCGATATCGGCCATTCCCCGTCGCATGTTGCGGAATCCGACATTGTAGTTTTCTCAAGCGCCGTTCCGCGCAGCCATCCGGAACTGGCCGCCGTTGAAGAATCAGGCGCCATGCTTCTCAGCCGTGAACACATGTTGAGCATGGTCATGCGGGAACGTCGCGGCGTAGGCGTCACCGGCGCTCACGGCAAGACCACCACCACATGGCTTCTTGCCCGTATCCTCGCCGCGGCCGGGTTCGACCCCACAGTCCTCGTCGGCGGCATCATTGATGAAATAAACGGCAATTTTCGGCGCGGCAAGGGCGAAATCTTCGTTACGGAAGTCGATGAATCCAACGGCATTGTCGCCGACTTTCACCCGTTTGCCGCCGTTGTCACCAACGTCGATGATGAACACCTCGACCGGTTTTCCGGCAGGGACGAAATGGCCGACGCCGTCCGTCGCTTCCTCATGGGCGTCAAGCGTGATGGTCTTGTCGTTCTTTCCGCGGATGACCCGATTCTCGATTCCATGGCTGCCGAACTCCGCTCCGACAGGCCCGACGTGGAGGTCATCCTTGTCGGCTTTTCCAGGGCCGCAGACGTCGTTGTCTCGAAAACTTCTTCCGGCGCCGGTATTTGCGGGATGGATCTGCCCCGGGTGGATTTTGAACTGCGCCTCCCCGGCGACCACAATCTTCATAACGCCGCTCTCGCCGCCGTCACGGCCCTGAGGCTCGGTGCGTCCCCGGCCGCCGTGGCGTCCGCGCTCTCCGACGCTCCTCCGGTTCACCGCCGCCAGGAACTCATCGCCGAACTCGGCGGCATCCGCGTCCTTGACGACTACGCCCACCATCCCACCGAAATTACCGCCACCTTCGACGCCCTGCGTTCAACAGTCGACGGCCGCTTCGTCGCCGTTTTCCAGCCGCACCGCTACACGCGGACGCGCGCCCTCGCGGACCGCTTTATCGACGCCCTTGCCGGCTTCGACTACATTATTCTCATGGATATTTATCCGGCTTCCGAGCCTCCCATCGAGGGGGTTTCTTCGGCCGACCTTGCACGCCGCGCCCTCGACAGGGGCCTGGCTCTGCAATACGTTTCAAGGCCGCAGCTTGTCGTCGAACACCTCCTCAGCGTGCTTGAACCCGGCGACACCGTCATCACCCTCGGTGCCGGCGACGTTTCGGAGATTGCCTATGCCCTTGCCGACAGACTTCGATAGTCTCGTCAGGTCCGGCGTGTCCCTCGCGCCAATGACTGCCATCGGCCTCGGCGGCCCGGCCGCCTTTTTCACCGATATCCCCGATCCCGGACTCCTGCCTGCGCTTTTCGACTGGGCCCGCAGCAGGACCGTTCCCGTCTTCGTGCTCGGCGGCGGCAGCAATCTTGTCGTCGCTGACGAAGGCATCAATGCCCTCGTCGTCAGGTTCGTGTCCGGCGGCCCTTTCGGCCGGCTTGAACTTTCCAGCGAAAGCGGCGACCGGACCATCGTCGCGGGGCCCGCCGTACCCACCGCTTCGCTCCTCCGCTTCGCCGCCGAAAACGCCTGCTCCGGCCTCGAATTCCTGGCGGGAATCCCTGGCAGCGTGGGAGGCGCCGTTGCCACCGGCGCCGGCGGCCGTTTCGGCAGCATTTCCGAGATTCTTGTCGGCTTCAGCGGGTTCCCCTTTGCACCGGCGGAAAAAGAAACCGGCTCTTATTGGCTCGACAGGCCGCGTGACGCCGATGATTTCATTGTTCTGGATGCCGTCCTGCGCGTCCATGACTCGACTCCCGATGCCGTCTTAGGCCGCATGGATGAAATACTGGATTACAGGCGCAGGACACAGCCCGCCGGCGTCCTTTCCGCCGGCTGCATCTTCCGTAATCCTCCTCAAGGCCCTTCCGCAGGGGAATTGATAGACAGGGCCGGCTTCAAGGGCAGGGCGCGCGGCGGAGCGCGTGTCAGCGACGTCCATGCCAATTACATCGTCAACGCCGGCGGCGCTACCGCTCTGGACGTCGTCGCTCTCGCATTCGACATTATCGACGCCGTTCATGATTCCTTCGGCGTCCGCCTCGCCCTTGGCGTGGATATTTGGGGAGAAAGTCTTGAAGAATTCATCGCGGACAGAGGCTATTGCTGATTCCTTCTGGAAGACCCTCCTTCCGGGCGTGGAAGCTCTCTCCGCCAGGCGAGTCGCTGTCCTCATGGGCGGCGTGGGTCCCGAACGTGATGTCAGCCTGATGTCCGGCAAAGCCGTCTTCGACGCACTCCGCCTCGAACTCGACGACCTCCTGCTTCTCGATGTCGCCGACCCAGGCCCGTCTGAACTCAAGATTCTCCTTGATCGTGTCGATACCGTATTTATAGCGCTGCACGGCACTTACGGCGAAGACGGCACCATCCAGGGATTCCTTGACCAACTTGGCGTGCCTTACACCGGCAGTGGCAGCAAGGCGGCGGAAGATTCCTTTTTCAAGGATGTTTCCCGCGCGGCTTTTCTTGCCACCGGAGTGCCCGTGGCCGAAGGACGCTGTGTCCCTGTTCGCAGGGATCTCTTCCTCCAGGCTTCGGGCGCCATCGGCCTGCCGCTGGTCGTCAAGCCCTGTGATTCGGGCAGCTCCGTCGGCGTTACCATCGTGCGCGGGCGCGGCGAAGCCCTCGAACGCGCCTTCGCCGCCGCCGCAGATGTTACTGAACGAGGCTTGCTGCTGGAACGTTACATAGAAGGACGGGAGCTTACCGTCGGAGTGCTTGCCGGTTTGCCGCTTCCCGTCGTAGAGCTTCTTCCCGCCAGGGAGTTCTACGATTACGAAGCCAAGTACACCGATCCGGCGACGCAATACCGTTGTCCTGCCGATCTCCCGCCGGATATAGCCGCTGCCGTTGCCGATTGCGCCCTCAGGGCCTTCAAGGCTCTCGGCTGCGCAGGCTTCGGCAGGGTGGACGTTATGCTGGATGATAAGGGGCCGGTTGTGCTTGAAGTGAACTCGATTCCAGGCTTCACTTCGCACAGCCTGCTTCCCATGGCTGCCAGGGCGGCCGGCCTGGACCTCACGGCCCTCGCCCTGCTTATTCTGGCTCAGGCCGGGAAAGGATAGTACGGTGGATCAGGGTCGCACAACCGTGTTCCTCCGCACCCGTCTCTGGGCCGGCATTGCTTCCTTCGCTCGCCCCGTCTTCTTCCTCCTGCGTGTTGCCGGCGACGCCCTTGCTGCCGTCGCGTGGCTTACGCCGGCGGTCTTTTTCTCCCTTGCCGGATACCTCTTCTTCCATGCCGCCGTCGATTCTCCCGCCATCGCCGTCAGGGCTCCCGTCGTTGACGGCATGCTCAAGCCTTCCTGGTTCTCGGGTGAAGACATTGCCGGCATCGAAGCGAGAGTGGCCGGCATCCGCGGCAGGCCGCTCTACTCCCCTTCCGTCGCTGCCGACCTCGCCTCCGCGCTCAAAGGCGACCCGTGGGTGGCTTCCGTCAGTTATGTTCGCCGCCGCTATCCCGCCTCCCTCGACTGCGAAATCCTCGTCCGCCGCCCCTTCGCCGCCGTTGAAGCCGGCCGCAGGTTCTTCATCGTGGACAGGTCCGGTGTCCGCCTGCCGCTTCCTCCGCTCGATTCCGCCGACGGCCGCCTCCCGATTCTCGTGGGGGTCAGGAGTTTTCCCCCCGGTCCCGGCGGTTCCTGGCAGGATCCGGCTCTTGTCGCCGCCCTCCTTGTGCTCTCCAGGACTTCCGACCTCCCGGCTTTCACCGGCGTCGACGGCTTCAGCGTGCTCGGCGCCGAAGTCGCATCGGATAACGGCGTTGCCGTCGTCACTCTCCACACGGCCCCGGGCACTTCGCTCGTCTGGGGGCCCGTCTATCGTCCCGGCTGTGAACCTTTCAATATCCCGCCCGTCCCCCAGCGTCTGGCCGCCATCCGCGACGTCGTCTCTTCCATCGGCGCAGACAGGCTGGAAATGGTCGACGTCAGCGTCCTGCCGCCGGTGTACAGGCTGAGGCAGTGAGGCGCCCCTGATGCCCGGCCGGGAAAACAGGCTTTTCCCCTGGAGCGCCTGGGCGGCTGCTTTCACGGGCCTTGCCCTTGCCGGCGTCTTCCTGGGTTCGAAAGGTCTGGCTGAAGGCGGCCCTGCCTCCGTAGCTGGCGTCTTCTGTTATTCCTGGGCTCTTCTTAGCGGCATCGCCTGGCACGGGACTTTCCGCAGGACCGCCGCTTTCTCCGGTGTTTTGCTGGCCCTTACAGGCGTGGCCGGCTCCTGGCTCGTAATCTCGTTCACTCTCCGCGACGTCTCCCTCGCAGACGCCCTTGTCCGGATTCTCGCTTCCGTCGTCCTCTTCGCCTCGGGCATCACGGCCGGCGAATCCCTCGGCAGAAGATGGTCCTACGCGGCCGTTTTCGGCGTGAACGCTGTCGCCTTCGCCTTCGCCTATGCCGCCGTCGATGTTCTTGACGGCGCCCGCGCCGCGCGCATCGCCTGCATCCCCGCCGTGCTGCTTGCTCCGGTCATCCAGGCCGTCGGAGGAGAAATCCTCGGCGTCGCTCTCTGGGCGGTCTTCGCCGCCTCTCTTGTCGCCGTAAAGCTCCTCCGGGCGCGCCCCGCCTCTTCCTCGGCCCCTACTGCGTCCTGAAGCGCCACCTGTACTCGTTTTCCTTCCCGTCCACCGCCACCGTCATGCTCACTTCGTATTCCATCCCCCCCGACAGCGGCGCCTTCGGTATCAGTGCCACCCCGCTCTGGTATCCCATGTGGCTGTGGTTGTCGCCCGTTTCCGGGTCGAACGCGTAGCATTCGACCTCCTGCCCGGCCCGCTGTCCCGCAAGTTCCTTCAGCGAATGCGCCTTCAGCTTCAAGTTCTTCGTGTTGAAGTACATCGTTATCGGGAACCCCGCCGTCGATTGCTGGATGGGCTGCGGGCTTTCCTGCTCGAACCTGTGTCTCACGTTCTGCTGCCCCGGCGCCGGGCATCGCAGCGGCCACCATGCCGCAGGCGCCTCGAACTTGTCCGTCCGCCCGTCTATCCCGCCGTACCTCCCCTCGTACCCCACGCCGAACGCCGTCGTGTTGTGCCGGATCACGTCGTACCGGTGGAACAGAGTGTTCACCATCATCATGGCTATTCCGGCAGGTGCCCTGCCCATCGACAGTATGCTCCTCTGCCCTGCAGCGAGACCCTCCGGCGTGTAGCCGGCCTTCGTCGGATCCTCCGAATGTCCCAGAGTATCGTTCAGCTTCATGTAATGGCAGTGCTTCTGCAGCTCTTCGCTCAGGCGGACGTTCTCCGGCCGCGGCGTCACTCCCAGCAGCACGCGTTCTTCGTTTACTCCCTTGAGTATGCCCAGGGCTCCCGCTTCCGTTGTTGTGAGCGGCCGGGCCTCCACCGTCATGTCGTCCCCCTGCGGCCCGAACCGCAGGCCCTTCAGCTCAAGCTCGCGCGTGCACCACCTCTCTTCCGCCGCCGGCAGGGGAAACAGGAATTCCTGCCTGTCCCACGCCATCCCGTCCGTACCCGCCTCGTTGTATACGCCGTTGCAGTTCACGTCCACTATTACCAGTTTCTCCTTGCCCGCCATTATTTTCAGGTCCGTCACGTTCCGGTATATCCATTTTCTTTCCTCGGTCAGCCGGAACAGCAGTATCACCGTGAATTGCCGCTTCCCGGTCTCCTTCGGCAGCTTGACGTGCACCGACCTTGGCCCGCTCAGTTTCTGCTTGCTTTTCCCGATCTGTATCTCCAGCCGCCCCTTGTCGTCTACCATCGTGGGTATTGATGTCCCGGGCAGCTCTATGGTCTTGCCCACTTCGTGGTCGATGGGCCCAATGAGCTGCATCTTGTAGAATACCGACGCTGCCTGCGGCATTACCGCCACCTTCATCTCGGTGAACTCCTCTTCGCCTTTACCTTCCGCCGCAGTCCCCGACGCCGCCAGCGCCGCCAGGACCGCTCCCCAGACGAGTTCGCGCATCGTTGCCTCCTGTTTTCCTGTTTGGGACCCTTACCTGTTTCAACATCCAGCGGGTGTATTGAGTCAAGGGCTTCCGGCCCACAGCTCCTCCGGCCCGTTTCGCCCCCGTCTCTTGACGTCCGCCGTTGCCGTATTACTCTGGACCCCTCGGGCTTTCTTACAGGGAGGATTGCCATGCGGGTCTACATGAGCACCGATATGGAAGGTATTTCCGGCGTCAACAGGGGCGAATACGCCGACTTCGGCCACAGGCTCTACGCCGAAGCCCGCCAGCTTCAGCTCAACGACGTAAACGCCGCCATCACGGGCGCGTTCGATGGCGGCGCCGACTACGTTCTCGTCTCCGATACCCACGGCAGCGGCCCCAACCTGCAACACCTCCTCGTCGATGAGCGGGCCGATTTCTGCTACTCCGCCCCGGGCAACCTCTTCCCCGGCCTCGACGATTCCTTCGACGCTCTCTTCATCGTCGGCCAGCACGCCATGGCGGGCTCCGGCGGTTTCCTCGACCACACCCAGTGCCCCGAAACCTGGTACGAATACCGCATCAACGGCGTCCCCTATGGCGAAACCGGTCAGGCCGCCGCCATTGCCGGCTACTACGACGTGCCCCTCGTGTTCCTTTCCGGTGACGACTTCGGCTGTGCCGAAGCCGAAAGACAGTTCCCCGGCGTGCGTACCGTCACCGTCAAATGGACCGTTACGCGCAACCGCGCCCGATGCATGCATCCGAAAAAAGCCGCCGCTCTCATCAGGGCCGGTGCCGCCGAATCCCTTGCCTCCGTCGCGAAGCTCAAGCCCTGGAAAATCCCTCCCCCCGTTACCGTCGAACTCCTCACCTGCCGCAGCGACCTCGCCGACAACCTCGCCGTCCACGACGGTGTCGAGCGCGTCGGCCCAAGGCACGTCAGGAAAGTCGTCCAGTCGCAGAAAGACATTCTTCGCTTCTGACCCACCCCCACCCACCCCAATTGCCTGTGGCGCGCGTGCTTATCAGCAAGGAAAGTTTACTGTCGAGCAGGACCACATGCGAGGAGTCTTGCGCGAAAATCGCGCTTCTTCTCCGACGGGCGGGCAGGCCGCGGGCAGCGGGTGGGTGGGCAAGCCCGAACGGTAAACCCTTGCATGAGTACAGCGCGCCTTATGTGCAGGGCGCAGGCGGTTACACGTTTGGGGGATGGGGTTCGGGGGAGAGCCCCTTTTTACACAAAGGGTCCTTCCCAGAGTCTTTTCCGCGTCGAAAAGTGCATTTTCATGTCGTGTCTGTTTTTGCGACACTACTTCGGGAACTCTATGTCGTATGGGACGTTAGGTATGGCGATATACCGCTATAGATTGGCTTCATTTTGGCAATTTTTTTTGGTGTTTCGCCACGGCTTGCCCGATTTATCTCCGTTTCTTCGACGGCAGGCGCGCTTTCAGGCCTTCTACAGCGGCGTAAGGAGTTATGGTTTCCTGTGTTACGTTCCATTCTTCTACGTGGTTATGGCAATCCGTCCCGCCGGTGCACACGAGATTTCGTTCGCGGCAGAAATCCTGCCAGAACGCCTGTTCTTCTCGAGTCATCGCTTTTACGTTATAGCACTCGACGCCCACTATCCCGGCGGCTACCAGTTTTTCTACCGCGGCGGGATTGGGCGGCGACGCCGCGTCCGGCGTGTACGACCTCGGGTGCGCCGCCACGGCCACGCCCCCGGCGCGGCCTATCAGTGCGACGGCTTCGGCCGCGGGCGGCGGCAGGTGTTCGGGCGGCTGGAAATCCACGGTCCGCTCCTCCACGTCGGTCCTTGCTGCGGCGGGGTCGGGATAGAATCCCATGCCGACGAGGACGTAGGCCACCTGCTTCAAGCTGATCTCCCCCGTGCCGCGGAGCGACAGGGTGCAGGCCAGAAGGTCGTCGATACTGTTGCGGTAAGGCCCCCCATGCTTTTGCCAGTGTTCAAGCCGCAGTTGCAGGACAGTGTGCCCGTATTCCTTTTCTTTGCGCGTGGCTTCCACCAGTTCGGGATATTCGGGGTCGATGAAATACCCCAAGATGTGGAAATGCTCAGCGCTGCTGAGTTCTACTCCGGGAATGTATTCGACCGGGCTGGAAGCGGCGGCTTCCAGCAGGTACGTGCAGCCGGTGACGGAGTCGTGGTCGGTCTTGGCGACGGCTGCCAGTCCCAGCCTTTCGGCCGCGGGGATCACGGCGTAGAGAGGGATGAACGAATCGCCCGAACATTCCGTGTGAAAGTGCAGGTCCACTTTGCCTCTTACAGACATGGAAGCTCCTTTCCCGCACTACATGATTACGGAAACCGTGGTCCGCGTAAAGTGCAGATAGGCGCCCCGGTCCGCGGAGCGGCTTGCTTCGGCGCGTGTGCATGCTATCATCTAGGCCGTAGGCCGGACGGTTCCCCCGCAGCGGATAGTACAGGAGAGCGCATTCATGCCGGATGACGACCTGATGCAGAAGATCGTGAGCCTCTGCAAGAGGAGAGGTTTCGTATTTCAGTCGAGCGAGATATACGGCGGGCTCCGCAGCCTCTACGACTACGGACCGCTGGGCGCCGAGATGAAGCGGAACATCCGCAACCTCTGGTGGCGCGACATGGTCAGCCGCAGGAGTGACGTGGTCGGCATAGATGCTTCGATAATAATGAGTCCCAGAGTGTGGGAGACGAGCGGACACGTGGAGAAATTCGCCGACCCGCTGGCGGACTGCAGGAAGTGCCAGGCGCGCTTCAGACTCGATCTCGTCCCGAAGGACGGGGACGGGACGGTCAAGTGCCCGGAATGCGGCTCCGGCGACCTGTCGGAAGCACGGCAGTTCAATCTCATGTTCAGGACGAACCTCGGCCCGGTGGAGGATTCGGCGCACACGGTATATCTGAGGCCGGAGACGGCGCAGGCGATGTTCGTGGATTACGCCAACGTCCAGCAGACCTACAGGCTCAAGCTCCCCTTCGGGATTGCACAGCAGGGCAGGAGCTTCCGGAATGAGATAGTGGTGGAGCACTTCATCTACCGGTCGTGCGAATTTGAGCAGATGGAGATGGAGTATTTCGTGCGGCCGGGCGAGGATGAGCGGTGGCACGAGTACTGGAAGGATTTCCGCCTTGACTGGTACGGCAGGTACGGGATAAGGAAGGATAACCTGAGGTTGCGGGCGCACAGGCAGGAAGAGATGGCACACTACGCGAAGGCCTGCAGCGACGTGGAATACAGGTTCCCCTGGGGGTTTGCGGAACTGGAAGGCATAGCGAACAGGACCGACTATGACCTGAAGGCGCACGCGGAAAGCTCGGGCAGGGATCTCAGGTATTTCGACCAGGAGACGGGCGAAAGGTTCTTCCCGTACGTGATAGAGCCGGCGGCGGGCGTGGACAGGACGTTCCTGGCG
The DNA here is from genome assembly GCA_016930595.1 of Planctomycetota bacterium. GTDB lineage: Bacteria > Planctomycetota > SZUA-567 > JAFGGJ01 > JAFGGJ01 > JAFGGJ01. The sequence continues at coordinate 29,207 of JAFGGJ010000001.1, read as the reverse complement.
ATGCTGGTGGATTCGTACTGCGAGGAAGAGGTTAAGGGGGAGAAAAGGGTGGTGTTGAAGCTCCACCCGGAGATCGCGCCGATAAAGGTGGCGGTCCTGCCGCTGGTCAGAAAGGAAGGCATGCCCGCAAAGGCGGAAGAGGTGGTGAAGATGTTCTGGGCGGAGGGCATTAATGCGTTCTACGACGAGAAGCAGTCGATAGGGCGGCGCTACCGCCGGCAGGACGAGGCGGGGACGCCGTTCTGCCTGACGGTGGACGGGGACACGATGAAGGACGGGACGGTCACGATTCGCTTCCGGGACGACATGCGGCAGGAAAGGATAGCGTCGGAAGCGTCGGTGGAAGTGGTGAAGAAGGCGCTGGCGGCGGGCGCGTGAGACGGTGTCGCCGGAACCGGGTATTGACACGCACGGAGGAAGACGGTATTCTTATGGAACGGTTATTTTCCAAATGGCTGGCTGACGAACCCAGGGACCTGTAAGGGGAACCGGAGTCATGGTCCAGATTAACTTCGCGTCCCGCGAGGTATCGGTCAAGATAGTGTACTACGGGCCGGGCCGGAGCGGGAAAACAACGAATCTCGAGCAGATACACAAGAAGGCCCCGCAGGACAGCAAGGGCGAGTTGATCTCGATCGCAACCGAGACCGACCGCACGCTGTACTTCGACTTCCTGCCTCTTGACCTGGGCAAGATTGCGGGGATGACGACCAAGTTCCAACTCTATACGGTGCCGGGCCAGGTCTATTACAACGCGACCAGAAAGCTAGTTCTGCAGGGGGCCGACGGTGTCATATTCGTGGCGGATTCGGCGCCCGGCATGAAGGACGAGAACATCGAGAGCATAGAGAACCTGGAGGAGAACCTGGAGGAGAACGGGCTGGACATCAGCGACATACCGCTGGTGTTCCAGTGGAACAAAAGGGACCTTCCGGAGACCATGACTCCGGAAGAGTTGAACGCCGACATGAACAAGTGGAACGCCCCGACATGCGAAGCGGTGGCGGTGCGCGGCGAGGGCGTGTTCAAGACGCTGAAGCTGCTTGCCAGCGTGGTGATAAAGAGGTTGAACCGGGAGCACGGTTTTGCCGAGGACGGGCAGACGAGGATACCCGCAGGCGGTGCGGCTGCGCCGCCCGCGGCGAAGCCTGCCGCTGCGGCACAGCCCGCGGCGCAGAAGCCCGCGGCCGCACCGAAACCTGCAGCGCCCGCGCCGGCGGCGCCCGTAGGGCAGCCGGTGAGGCTGGCGGGGAGCGGTCCGAAGGCCCATCCCGGCGCGGCTCCCGTGCGTCCCGCGGCCCCCGTCGGACAGGCTAAGCCGGCGGCTCCGGCGCGGCCGGTAGCGCCCGCGGCGCCCAGGCCCGCTGCCGCAGCGCCACAGCCGGCGGCGGCCGGCGGTGGAAGGAGCGGTTCGCACAGGGGGGCGGTGAACCCGCTGTCGCTGGAGATACGTAAGCGCAAGGAAGAAGCGGTGGCCAGGCAGCAGGCGCAGGCGACGACCGCGCCAGCGGCGCGGCAACCGCAGAAGAAAAAGGGCAGCCGCGTGATAGTGCTGCTGATAGTGCTGTTCCTGATGGGAGCGCTGGGAGCGGGATTCTATTACCTGAAGTACGTGAAACAGTTGTTTTAGCGAAGGCAAAGGCACGATTCCCAATAAGGGAGGCAAGACATGGGTTTCAGCCAGGAGATGCGGCGCAAGCGCCTGGACTTCTATGAAGAAGACGTGAAGGCGATAGACCAGATACTGGGCGATTTTCTGGACGCCTCGGGATCGAAGGCCGTTTTCATGGTGGACAAGGAAGGCCATCTTGTAACGAAGAAGGGCTTTACGAAATCGCTGGACGGAGATTCGCTGGCGGCGCTGGTGGCGGGAGCGTTTGCGTCGACGCGCGAGGTGGCGAAGCTGCTTGGGGAGCAGGAGTTCTCGGTGTTGTTCCACCAGGGGCGCAACGAGCACATACACGTGGCGCTGGTAATGGACAGGGCGCTGCTGGTGACGGTGTTCGACGAACGCACGACGATGGGAATGGTGAAGCTGTACGCCGAGGAGCTGACGACGAAGATAAGCGAGGTCCTGCAGGGGATGCTGGAGAGAGCGGACAAGGAAGGCCCGCGCGACCTGGGGCAGGACGGCGAGGACTTTGCGGATTCGGCCGAAGAAAAACTGTCGGATTTCTTCAAGGAAGACACCGACTAGCGGATCGCCGGGCGGCGCGGTCAGCCGGGGGCTACAATGGGATTCAAGGGCAGTCTTGAGAGCATCAATCTGGCCGACATATTCCAGAACTTGGCGCTGAACCAGCAGACCGGCACCATCAAGATCGTCACGGGGGACGAAAACTACTACGTGTATTTCGATCACGGGGCGGTGTCCCTGTTCAGCCGTGACAAGGACAAGGGAGGCAAGCTCGGGGAGATGGTGGTGGGGCGCGGGCTGGCGGAGTTCGACCAAGTGGAGGAGGCGCTGCGGAAGCATGGCGAGACGGGGAAGCTGCTCGGGGAAGTGCTGGTGGAGATGGGGATTCTGGTCGAAGAGGACGTGGCGAACCTGATACGGTACCAGATAGAGGAGGCGGTATACGACCTGTTTCACCTGGATGCCGGGGAATTCGAGTTCATAGACGGTGCGCCGCTGCCGGAGATATTCGACGAGGAACAGAAGGCGGTGCAGATCGGGGTGAACACGTCGAGCCTGATAATGGAGGCGGCGAGGCGTGTTGACGAGTGGGAGCGGATGCGGGACGTGGTGCCGTCGCTGGAGGAGATATTCCTGCCGCAGCCGGCGCTGAAGGAGATGGCGGCGCGCGGCGAGATGGAGCCGCTGGCGGGCAGGATATTCGATTTCCTGGACGGCGGGCGGGACATCCAGGACGTGATAGACGAGAGTTCGTTCAGCAGGTACGAGGTGGTGCGGACGATAGCGGGTTTTCTGGAGCAGGGGCTGGTGAGGTCGGCGACGCTGGACGACCTGGCGGAAGCAGGGGAAATGTGTCTCCGCGAGGGGCGCACGCGGCACGTCATAAAGATATACGAAAGGATGTTGGCGAAAGGCGTGGACACTCCCGACCTGCGAGCGCGCCTGGCGGAAGCCGCTACGGAACTCGGGGAGATAAACAAGGCGGCGATACACTACGGGGTCTATGCCCACTACCATCTCGACAAGGGGAACGTGGACCACGGCGTGACGATACTGCAGAAGATCGTCAAGCTGATACCGAAGCACGTGCCGTCGAGGACGCAGCTTGCGCGCATACTGTCGTCGCAGGGGGACATCAAGGAGGCGATAGTCCACTACACGGCGCTGGTGCAGGCGCTGGTGGACAGCCGCCGCGAGGAGGAGGCGCTGGAGTTTGCGAGGGAAGGCCTGGACCTCGATCCCAACAACCTCGACCTGCTGCAGGCGCTTTCGCACATACACATGGCGAACAAGGACAGGCCGGCGGCGTCGGCGGTGCTGTACAGGATGGGGGAGGTGCTGCAGGGGAGCGGGCGGTCGAGGGCGGCGGTGGAGATGTTCCGGCGCGGGGTGCAGCTTGACCCGATGAATGAGGATGCCAAGGCGGCGCTGGCGACCATAGAGGAGAAGGAGAAGTCCGAGAGGGCGAAGCCCGTCCTGGTGGGCGTGGTGCTGGTCATGGTGCTGTTCATCCTGGCGTGCGGCGGCATATTCGGGGTGAACGAACTGCTTGCAAAAAATTCGTACGCTACGACGGTGGAGCGGTACAAGTCGCGGCAACTGAACGCCGACGATGTATGGAAAAACCTGTCGCGGCCGTCGGTATGGGTGGATTCAAAGGAGGCGGTGGAGGCGTTGAGGATGGACGCCCTGGCGGTGGAGGAACAGGTGCTGCTGGACAAGCTGCAGAAAAAGCGCCGGGCGATGGAGATCGAAGAGATGCTGTCGGCGGCTGAGGTTCTTTTCGAAGAGCACCGGCACGGTGAGGCGGCGGAGCTCTACAGGAAGGTCGTTGCCGAAGCGGGAGCGCCGGCGGCGGCCGAGCGCGCCCGCGGCAGGCTGGCCAGGATAGCTGAGATCGACGAATACCTGCAGGACTACAGGAAGTGGGTGGCCAGGTTCGAAGGGCGGGCGGAGACTCTGGAGGAAGAGCACCGGCGGAAGAAGGACCTGCTGGATCGCTATCCGTGGAGCGAGGAGGCGAAGTCCGTAAAGCTGCCGGTGCTGGTGAAGACGGATCCCGAGGGCGCGGACATATACGTGGGAGGGAGATTCCGCGGGTCGAGCCCGCTGCCGCTGCAGTACGAACCCGGGAGCAGGGTGGAGATAGTGGCGTCGAAGAAGGGCTTCCGGAGCGTCAAGAAAGTGATAACGGGGCAGTCGGATTCGGTGGAGATTTCCCTGACGCTTGAGCGCGAAGCGGTGATAACGGTGAGCCTGGGGGGGGACGTGGACATACCCGCGGGCGCGCTGGAGAACATGATAATAGCGGCGAACCGGTCGGGCAGGCTGATGGGACTGGACAGGGATACGGGCAGGGAACTCTGGTCGGTGAAAGTCAAGGAACAGGGCCTTGGCGACGTGACGAGCCCGATGCTGTACTATGCGGGGAACCTGTTCTTCGGGGTGTCGGACGGAACGGTGACGGTGTTCGCCGTAACGCGGAACGCGGCGAAGAAAAGCTGGTCGGCGCTGAACGGGGCGAATATCCTGTCGCGCCCGGCCGTCAAGCGGCTGGAACTGCTGAACCAGAAGCTGTTCGTCTTCGCCGCTGACGAAAGCGGGCTGGTGTCGTGCCTGGAGGCCGAGAACGGCACTCCGGTGTGGTCGGTGCAGGTTTCCGCGGGGATAGAGAGCGACCTTGTGGCGACCGAAAGGTATCTCTATGTGCCGACGCGCAAGGGGGACCTCATGGTGCTGGAAAGCCCGACGGGGCGCGAGGTGAAGGTCCTGCAGTACGGCCAGCCCATATCGGACCTTGTGACGTACGGCAACAGGCTGTACTTCGCGTCTGGCCGCGTGGTGTACTGCCGGGACCTGAACAGCCCGCATGCGATACCGGCATGGGCGTACAAGATGGAAAGGGAACTCACCGCGGGGCCGGTGATAATCGGGCGGAGGCTGTACGTCTGCGACGCCAAGCAGAGGCTATACTGCCTGGACCCCGAAAGCGGCAGAGTGGTGTGGGCGCCGCTGGAGACGGAAGAGCAGGTGGTCGCGGCGGCCGGCGGAGACGAGGACAAGGTGTACATAGCGGACAAGGCGGGGACCCTGTACGTGATTTCGGGGAATAAGGGGCGCCTGCGGTGGAAGTACGTATTCCGGCAGCCGATAGTGGTGCCGCCGATGCACATAAACGGCAGGGCGTACGTGATCACGCAGAGCGGAACGATGTACGCTTTCGAGGACAGCGGGGATGAGTAAAGGCGGGGATGCCGGGGGCGGATCGCTGCTTGCGGGTACGCTGGCGGCGATCGCCGTGGACGGTCCTGCGGGCGTGGGCAAGAGCACGGTATGCCGAGATGCCGCGGCCGAACTGGGCTGGAAATATATAGACAGCGGGGCGATGTACCGGAGCATCGCGCTGCTGGTGAAGGAAGAGGGGCTGCCGGTGGAGAAGTGGGCGGAGGCGGTGGGCAGGCTGGCCATCAGTTTTGTGCCGGACGGGCGTGAGCAGAAGGTTTTCCTGGGAAAGAAGGACGTGACCAGGCTTATCCGCGACAGGGAGATAACCGACCTTGTAAAGAACGTGGCTGACAACGCGGAAGTCCGCACGGAGGCGAGGAAACTGCAGAAGGATCTGGCCGGGGACGGCGAGGTCGTGATGGAGGGGCGGGACATATGCACGCACGTTCTTCCGAACGCCAGGTACAAGTTCTACCTGGATGCTTCCGAGGACGCCCGCGTGGGAAGGCGTGTGGAGCAGCTGAGGGAAATGGGGATGGAGCAGGACGCCGTGCAGGTGAGGGAATCGATGCTGAAGCGGGATGCTCAGGACCGTGAGCGCAGCATAGCGCCGCTCATGCGGCCGCCCGACGCCTTCTACGTGGACACGACGCACATGAGCCGCGGAGAAGTGGTTGGTTTTCTCGTGGGCGTGGTGCGTGCGGACAGGATGGGGAATGTCTGAGGGCGCGGCGGAACGGGAAGATGCTGCACCGGTGAGCGGCGCCGGCGCAGGGCCCGCCGAAGAAGCGGCGTTCAGGCGCGGCAAGCGTCTGGACAGGCCGCAGCCGGGCGTGTTCGGCGAACTGCGTTACCGGCTGTACCAGGCGTCGTGGTATTTTGCGAGGGCTATGTTCTACGTGCTGTTCGGGCTGAGGCTGCGCGGGAGGGAGAACGTGCCGGCGGAGGGCGGGTTCCTGGTGGCGAGCAACCACCAGTCGTTCCTGGACCCGATAATCATAGGGCTGGTGGTGGGGCCGCGCAGGCAGATACACTACATGGCGCGCAGGACGCTGTTTTCGCCGGCGCTGGGGTGGCTCATCCGGCTGTACAACGCGTTCCCGATAGAGCGGAGCAAGGCGGACTTCAAGGCTCTGACGGCGGCGCAGCAGAGGCTTGAGGCGGGTATCCCGGTACTGGTGTTCCCCGAGGGCACCAGGACGCCGGACGGGCGTCTGCAGAAAGTGCGTTCCGGGGCGGCGCGGCTGGCGCTGAGCGGCGGGGTGCCGGTGCTGCCGTGCTACATACACGGGGCGCACAGGGCGTGGGGGAAGGGGAAGAAGTTCCTGAGGCCGATACGCGGGATGAGGGTCACGCTGGGCGAGGCGATAATGCCTGAAGGAGCCGCCGATTCGAGGAGCGCGCGTAACGAGCTGACGGAGAAGCTCAGAAAAGCACTTGCGGCGCTGGAAGAGGAAGCATATAGTAATGAAGTGAGTCCTTCCGGCGGAACCCGGTCAGAGTAGAACCGGGCGGGAAGGACGGAGGCGTCCGGATAATTCTGCAATTTCCCGAGATTTTTCCGAGGAGGAGTTTCGCGATTATGGATCCAAACGCAAAACCGTCACTGGCGGGCCTGTCGAAGGAGCAACTGGCGGAGGAACTGAACCAGGCGATGGGCGATTTCGATGAGAAGACGCTCACCGGCCGGATCGAGAATTCGCTGGCGAGCTTTACACAGGGCAGCATCCTGGAAGGCACCATCCTGAAAGTGGTGGGATCGGACGTGGTGGTGGACATAGGGTACAAGTCCGAGGGCTTCATCCCGCTGAGCGAATTCAACGACAAGGACGAGGCGGCGATAGGCAAGCCGATCGAAGTCTACCTGGAAGGCGCGGACGAAGAGACCGGTCTCGTGATGCTTTCCAAGCGCAAAGCCGACCGCATACGCGGGTGGGAACGCGTGATAGAAACGCATTCGGTGGGTGACGTGGTGGAAGGGCGCGTCACGAGGAAGATCAAGGGCGGCCTGCTGGTGGATATCGGGGTGCCGGTGTTTCTGCCGGCGAGCCAGGTGGACATCCGTCGGGTGCCTGACGTGGCGGACTATCTTGGGCGGACGATAAGCGCCGAGATCATAAAGATAGACAGGGACCGGCGGAACATAGTGCTGTCGCGCAGGCAGCTGCTGGAGCGCGAGCGGGAGACGCAGAAGAAGGAACTGTTTGCGACGCTGGAACGGGGCCAGATACGCCGCGGGATCGTCAAGAACATCACGGATTTCGGAGCGTTCGTGGACCTTGGCGGGGTGGACGGGCTGCTGCACATAACTGACATATCGTGGGGCCGTGTCACCGATCCCAGGCAGGTCGTACAGGTCGACCAGGTGCTGGACGTGATGGTGCTGGACTTCGACCCGGACAGGGAGCGGATTTCGCTGGGGCTGAAGCAGCTGACGCCGAACCCGTGGTCGGACATCAGGCGGCGTTACCCCATCGGGACGAGGGTGAAGGGCGTAGTGGTTAACCTGGTGCCCTACGGGGCGTTCGTGAAACTGGAAGACGGCGTTGAAGGACTGGTGCACGTATCCGAGATGTCGTGGACGAAGCAGGTGAGCCATCCTTCGGAAATCGTCCAGCCGAACCAGGAAGTGGAAGTGGTGGTGCTGGAGATCGACGAGGAGCGGCAGGAGATAAGCCTGGGGATGAAGCAGGTCGAGGAAGACCCGTGGAACCAGGTGGAAGCGAAGTATCCTCCGGGGCTGCGCGTTACCGGCAAGGTGAAGAACCTGACGAATTACGGAGCGTTCGTCGAACTGGAGGAGGGCATAGAAGGGCTGCTGCACGTGTCCGACATATCGTGGACCAAGAAGGTGACACATCCTTCGGCGGTCTTGGAGAAGGACCAGGCCGTCGAGGCGGTGGTGCTTTCGGTGGACCGCGAGCGCAAGCGCATAGCCCTGGGCATCAAGCAGCTTGACGAGGATCCGTGGCTGACGACGATACCGCGGCGCTTCCGCGTGGGGTCGACGACGAGCGGCAAGGTGACCAAGATCACGTCGTTCGGCGCGTTCGTGGAGCTGGAACAGGGACTCGAGGGACTGCTGCACGTATCGGAGATGTCCGACGACAAGGTTGAGAAGCCGGAAGACGCCGTCCAGCCCGGGCAGGAAGTGCAGGTGAGGGTGATCAACGTGGATCCGGTGGACCGGAAGATAGGTCTTTCGATGCGGGCGTCGGCTGCGGAGGAATACCCGGAGGAGGTGGAATCGTACGCGGCGGAGTCGCGCGGCGGCACGACGTTGAAGAGCGCCCTGTCGAGCGCGCTGCGCGAAGCCGCGATCCGCAAGGATGTCGGCGGCGTTCCGGCGGCGGCTCCGGTTGTATCGGAGTCCAGCGACGAACCCGCCGGGGAAGCTTCCGCCGCGGCACCCGAACCCGAAGCGGTCAAGGAGGAAAGCGCACCTGTCGAAGAGCCTCAAGCCGGGGACGGCGGCGATCCCGGGGAAAAACCCGAGGGCGAGTAGCGCGGTGAAGGCGGTGCTTACCGGGGGCGGCCAGTGAACGGCCTGATGATAGGCATATCCGGCGTGCGTGGGGTGGTGGGCAAGTCACTGACGCCGGACCTTCTGTCGCGCATGGGGCAGGCGTTTTCGACTTACATATCGTCGGGGCCTGTGGTGGTGGGGAGGGACACGCGCGTATCCGGAGAGATGGTGAAGCATTCGGTGTTTTCCGGGCTGCTGTCGGCGGGATCGTCGGTCATCGATCTGGGGATAGTGAGCACGCCTACGCTGGCGCTGGCGGTGGAGAGGGAGGGGGCGGCGGGCGGGATAATGATATCCGCCAGCCACAACCCGGCGCAATGGAACGCCCTGAAGTTCTTCCGGTCCGACGGGATATACCTGAACGAGCGTGAGATGAGGCTGTTTCTGGACATATACTACCAGGGTGACTTCCGCCGGGCGGAATGGAACGAGATACTGGAGGTCAGGGCTGCGGAAGGTGCGACGGAAAAGCACATAAGGAGGGTCCTGGATCTCATCGACGTGGATGCCGTCAGGAAGAGGCATTTCAAGGTGACGCTGGACTGCTGCAACGGTGCCGGGGTGGAAGGAAGCGGCATGCTGCTGGAAGCGCTTGGATGCAGGCTGGACAGGCTGCACTGCGATCCGAACGGGCGGTTCCCGCACGATCCGGAGCCGACGTTCAATAACCTGCAGGATCTCATAAGCCGCACGAGGGAGAGCGGGAGCGACATCGGTTTTGCACAGGACCCGGACGCCGACAGACTTGCCATCGTGGATAACAACGGCCGGTTCATAGGGGAAGAGTACACGCTGGCGCTGGCGGTGGACTACGTTCTGGGGCACAGGGAGAAGAAGTCCCCCGTGGTGATAAACCTGTCCACGAGCCGCGTGAACGAAGACATTTCCGCCGCGCAGGGCGTGGATCTTGTGCGCGTGCCCGTGGGAGAAGTGAACGTGGCGGAAGCCATGATGGAGCTGGGGAGTTCGATAGGCGGCGAGGGGAACGGCGGGGTGATCTACCCGCCGTGCCATTACGGCAGGGACAGTTTCATCGCGATGGCCCTGGTGCTGGAGAACCTGGCCGTGACGGGCAGGTCGGTCGCGGAAGCGATCGGCTCGCTGCCGCAGTACCACATCGGCAAGGAGAAGATCGACTGCCCGCGCAGGCTGGCGCACGACGTGGTCCATGCGATGAAAGGCCGCCTGCAGGAAGACGTGACGTTCAACGAAGAGGACGGACTGCGCGCAGCGTGGCCGGACAGGTGGGTGCACCTGAGGCCGTCCAACACGGAGCCGGTGCTGCGCATAATAGCCGAAGCTCCGACAGAAGAGGAAACCGGGGCGATAATAGAGAAAATATCAGTGCTGGTGCGGGAGGAAGTAGAGAAGCTTTCGTAAGACCGTCCGGGGAGCCGGGCGGCGTGAAGAGGGACGATGAATGGGAAAATTCCAGCCGGTTGAAGAACAGCTTGAGCTCATAATCCGGGGCGTCGTGGAAGTTTACAGGCTGGACGAGCTGAAGGAGATCCTGCAGGAATCGGCGAACACCGGACGTGCCCTGCGGGTGAAGTTCGGCATGGATCCGACTTCGCCGGACATCCACCTGGGGCACACGGTGCCGCTGCGCAAGCTGCGGCAGTTCCAGGAGCTGGGGCACCGGGTGGTGCTGATAATCGGCGACTACACGGCCATGGTGGGGGACCCGTCGGGCAAGTCGAAGACGCGGCCGCGCCTGTCGGCGGATGAGATCGAAAGAAACCTGCAGACGTACCTTGCCCAGGTGGCCAAGGTGCTGGATACGGAGTGCCTGGAGATACGGCGCAACGGAGACTGGTTCGCCGGGATGAGTTTCAAGGACGTGCTGGAACTGGCGGGCAAGGCGACGGTGGCGCAGATGCTTGAGCGTGACGATTTTTCCAACCGGTACAAGGCGGGCAGCCCCATCGGCGTGCACGAAATGCTCTATCCCCTGATGCAAGGCTGGGATTCCGTGGCGATAGAAGCGGATATCGAGCTCGGTGGAACCGACCAGACGTTCAACCTTATGGCTGGCAGGGACCTGCAGAAGAACGAAGGCCGGAGACCCCAGGTGGCGATAACCATGCCGATCCTGGCCGGACTCGACGGGGTGGAGAAAATGTCCAAGAGCCTGGGGAACGCCGTCGGGCTCGAAGATCCGCCGAATGAAATGTTCGGCAAGATAATGAGTATTCCGGACACCGTCATGGAGTCGTACTTTGAACTGCTGACAGGCGAAGACATGGCCGGCGTCCGGGAAGCGATGTCTTCCGGCTGCAACCCCCGGGACATGAAGGAGCACCTGGGCAGGATAATAGTCGCGCAGTACCATTCGGAATCCGCTGCGGATGGTGCGGCTGAAGAGTTCAGGAAGATTTTTTCGGGGGGCGGCGTACCGGAGGACGTTCCGGAACTGGCGCTTGCGGAGGAAGCTGCACGGTCGATCTCCCCCGTCGAACTGCTGGTGAAAGCCGGCCATGCCGGCAGCAGGAGCGAAGCCCGCCGGCTGATACAGCAGGGCGCTGTACGGATAGGCGATACCAGGATAACCGATATCGAAGAGGCGCTCGAACTCGAGAACGGTTCCATTCTCAGGACGGGCAAGAGGAGATTCTCGAAGATAGTGATAGGTTGAGGAGGATCGGTGCGTGCCGAAGACGATCGCGGAAAAAATACTGTCGAACAAGGCGGGCCGGGATGTGTCGGCGGGTGAGATAACCATCGTGTCGGTGGACGTGACGCTGGCACAGGATGGCACGGGACCGCTCGCCATACGCGGCATCCGTGAGATGGGGTTCAGGAAGCTCGCGAACCCGGAGAAGACCGTATTCTTCCTGGATCACGCGGCGCCGTGCCCCCGCAAGGAACTTTCCAACGACCACGCTTTCATACGGTCCTTCTGCAAAGACATGGGATGCGTGGTGAGCGAGATCAACGAGGGCGTCTGCCACCAGGTCATAAACGAACGGTACGTGAAGCCGGGCGACCTGCTGGTGGGAGCCGACAGCCATACCTGCACCGGCGGGGCGCTGGGAGCGTTCTCCACGGGCATGGGCTCGACGGACATAGCCGTCGCCATGGCCCTGGGCAAGACGTGGATGAGAGTGCCGGACACGATGCTCGTACGCCTGAGCGGGAAGCTGCCGGCGGGCGTGTTCGCCAAGGATGTAATCCTCGATCTTATAGGCAGGGTCGGCGCTGACGGTGCGACTTACATGGCACTGGAGTTCGCCGGGGATACGATCGCGGATCTCAGCCAGTCGAGTCGTTTTACGATCGCGAACATGGCGGTCGAGGCGGGTGCCAAGGCGGGCATTTTCCCGACGGATACGGTTACGAAGGCTTTTCTGGAAGAGCAGGGCAGGGCAGGCGACTACGGCGAAGTATCGGCCGATTCGGGGGCCGGTTATGCCGAGGCGGTGGACGTGGACGTCGCAGCACTCACGCCGCGCGTGGCATTCCCCCACACGGTGGACAACGTCCGCCCGGTGGAAGAAGCCGGCGACGTCCGGGTGGACCAGGTTTTTCTGGGCAGTTGCACGAACGCGCGCATGGAAGATCTGCGGGTCTTCGCTTCGGTCATAAGGGGCAGGAAGAAAGCGCCCGGAGTCAGGCTGATAGTCACTCCCGCCTCGCGGTCCGTCTACACGGCGGCTGTCAAGGAAGGGATTGTTGGGGAGTTTTTGGAGTTCGGTGCGGCGATAACGAATCCGGGATGCGGAGTGTGCGTCGGTGTGCATGGAGGTACGCTGGCGGACGGGGAACGCTGCCTGGCGACGACGAACAGGAATTTCAAGGGCAGGATGGGGAATCCCGATTCCGAGATATACCTGGCGAGCCCCGCTACGGCCGCGGCGACGGCGATCGAAGGACGCATAGCGGATCCTCGCAGGTACATGTAAATACGGGAGCACCAGTTGGCCGGCAAGGGGACAAGAAAGAGCAGCGGAAAATCCGCCGGCCCGCATATCGACTACATGTGCGGGGATGAGACGACCGCCCCGTCCATTATTGATGGCCTGGAGCAGTACCTTTTCGCCCTGGCGTCGGAAGTGTCCAAGCGCTGGTGCCGGCAGGGGAAGGCCGACGGCGTGCTAATGGTGCTGGGTAATTTCAGGAAGGGGAAGACTGCCAGGGCGACCGGCATGCGCCAGTTGGGTACCAACCCACTCGAATGCACGCCCCTGCAGGCCGACAGCCCGGAATTCGCCGAGATGCTGGACATTGCCAAGGATGCTTTCGGCGATGGAGCCGTGGTGGTCGACGCTGGTGGCCGGGTGCTGGGTTCGGGGGCCTACGTCGTGGTGGAACACCCCGAGGCGAAGATCCCGGACGAAGCAGGTTCGCGTCACCTGGCGGCGGCTTCGGCGTCGCTGAGGCCGGACACGGTGGCAACGATAACGATTTCGGAAGAGACCGGGCGCGTGCGGCTTTTCCAGGACGGCAAAGTCGTATCCTATTTCGATCCCAGGGCGACCTAGCGGAAAGGAGACTTTCCTTGCGCGGGAAAGCATGGAAGTTCGGCGACAACATATCCACGGACCTTATTGCGCCGGGCAGGCTGTTCCACCTGAGAAGCAACCTGCCGGAACTGGCCAAGCACGTGCTGGAGGACGCGGACCCGGATTTTCCTTCCAAGGTGCGGCCCGGGGATTTCGTGGTGGGGGCAAGGAATTTCGGCTGCGGCTCGAGCCGTGAGCACGCTCCGACCATAATCAAGCTGGCCGGGGTGTCCGCCGTGATCGCCACGAGTTTTGCGAGGATATTCTACCGCAACGCCGTGAACGTCGGCCTGCCCGCCGTCACTTGTGATACGGGCAACATCGAGACAGGTGACGAACTCGAGCTGGACCTGGCGCAGGGCACGCTGCGGAACCTGACGAAGAAGGAGGAGTTGAGTTTTCCGCCGCTGCCGGACGTCATGCGGGGAATACTCGACGAGGGAGGTCTGGTCCCCTTTATAAAGTCGCACGGGTCGCTGGATTTCTAGATGCGCACGATAAAAGCCGCCGACATAGCGGATGCCGTTGAAAAGCTGGCGCTTGATGCTGCCTTTTCCCTCGGAACAAGAGAAATCAAGGCGCTGGAAGACGCCCTGCAGCGCGAGACCTCGCCCCATGGCAGGGACGTCATCAGCACGATTATCGAGAACAACACCGTGGCTTCCGGCGCCATGCTGCCCCTCTGTCAGGATTGCGGCTCGGCGGTGGTGTGGATAGAACGCGGGGACGGCGCGGCCGTGGACGGGTGTATTGAGGACGCCGTGAACACCGGCGTCCGCAGGGCCTACGAAAAGGGGTACCTCAGAAAAAGTATTCTGCGCGGCGGTCTCGATCGTGTTAACACCGGCGACAACACCCCGGCTTTCATCCGCTGTGAATGTGTTCCCGGGGACGTGTTCCGCATCAGGTTTGCCGCCAAGGGGGGCGGATCCGAGAACGCCGGAGCGCTCAGGATGCTCACCCCCGCCGACGGCCGCGACGGCGTCGTCGATTTCGTGGTGGATACCGTCCGGCGCTCGGGTGGCAGGCCATGCCCGCCGGTCATACTGGGTGTCGGCATCGGCGGCAATTTCGAAGGCGTCGCGATGCTGGCCAAGAAGGCCCTCTTCCGGCCGCTGGGAGATCCCAACCCTGATGTCCGCCTGGCGCGGATCGAAGAGGATATCTTCAGGAGCGTCAACGCTCTTGGGATAGGCCCCATGGGTCTCGGCGGCAAAGTGACAGCTCTAGCGGTGCACGTGGAGGAGGCAGCCTGTCACATGGCGAGCCTGCCGGTCGCCGTTAACGTCGAGTGCCACAGCCATCGTCACCGGGAGATGTCGCTGTGAACCCCGTTGTAATAACCACGCCGCTCGACCGCAAGGCCATAGGCAAGCTGGCTGCCGGGGACGCTGTTTCCATTTCCGGCGACATCTTCACCGCCCGCGACGCGGCCCATGCAAGGCTGGCGCAGCTTGCCGCCGGCGAGGACTGGCCGTTCAATCCGGTCGGCGCGCTGATCTATTATGCGGGTCCGTCGCCCACGCCGCCGGGCCTGCCGATCGGCTCGGCGGGGCCCACTACCAGCTCGCGCATGGATCCCTACATGGAGATGGCGTTGACCAGGGGCGTGCTGGCGACGATGGGCAAGGGCGAGCGCTCGGAGAGCGTGAGGCGGCTGTGCGAGCGGTTCGGCGCAGTCTACCTCGTGACAGTAGGAGGAGCGGCCGCCCTGCTCGCGCGCAGCGTGACGGCGAACGAGACCGTGGCGTTTGACGACCTGGGCCCCGAAGCGATACGGCGGCTTGCCGTCAGGGATTTTCCGGCGCTTGTAGCGTATGACGCCGCCGGCGGCAGTATTTTCGACCGTGTGGGCGATTATGCGGGGTGACCCGTTACGGCGATCCGCCGGGTTGCCCGGGAGCGCCGCTTTCTTCCGTCTCCCGTGACGCCGCTTTTTCCATGGCAGCCAGTTCTTCCACGGTCACGGTCTTCTGCGCTTCCAGCGCCTGAAGGGCCGCCCTGCGCCGCAGTCTTATCCACAGGGATACCGCCCATCCCAGGCAGCCCAGTATGCCCACGACCAGCAGAAAGGCCGGAATACGGGCTTTTTCATGGGTCGCCTGCAGTTCCTTCGTCAGGGACGCCCAGCGGAGCAGGCCATAGAAGCAAGGGATGGCTGAGACAACGGCCGCCCACCGCCCGCGCACGTCAAAGTGCGACTCGATCAGCAGCAGGCCTAGAATAAGCGGTGCCAAGCCCAGTCCGTAGGCGAGTTCGAGGCCCGCCACGGCGGTCCCCACTTCGTCTATGAACCGGCCGCTGACTCCGGCGCCCCAATGGAAACCGATAACGGAGGCGAGGGCCAGAGCGGTGCCGAAGAGGATCTTCACCTTGGAGCCGTCTCCCGGGGGATTCATTCGCCCATGGGCCTGTAGGACACTTCAGCTTCATCGACCTTGAGTTTGCCGAGTATCCTGTGGTTCATCTCCAGCAATATCTTGTAGATGCCTTTTTCGCCCGGGTTCCAGTACCAGGTGGCGAACCTGCCCTCATTGTCGAGGGATATGAATTCCTGTCTTACCGGCCTGTTGCGCAGCTTGACCGTCACTATGGGCGCTTCCTTGCCCTGGGTGACGTAGGTTTCCTTGGCGCTGCCGACTATGAAGATCTTGTCCACGTTCAGCCCGGTTATGTTGGTGGTTATTTCGGCGGAAAGCTTGTACGGCATGCCCCATTCGATACAGGCTGTCTCGCCTTTCTTGACTTCCACCGGGTCCATGTCGCCGCCGTAGACCTGCACGGTTTCCTTCATGGACGAAAGCAGCCCTGCCCCGATGACGTACTTGCCGACGGGCAGTTCGATGGGCGGCTCGTCCGTGAGTTTGCCCCTGGGGTTCGAGGGGGAAACGTCTATGGAAAAGGCGCCCGAGACGCCGACCACCACCAGGCTTTCCACCTTGGTCCTGTTGGGCAGCTTGGCCTTCGAGTAGACATCTATCCTGCCAGTCGCGCCCTCGTAGGGTTTCGTCTGGATGAACGATCCCGAGGGGTGGACCTTCAGGTGGTAGAGCTTGCCCTTGATGAGAATGAGCTGCGGCAGGGGCACCAGAGGCTTGTTCCCCACCATTATCATGTCGGCGCCGTAATCATCGTAGAGCCCGTTGTTGTTGGCGTCGAAGATGAGGCATTTTTCCGAGTTCATTCTTTTGCGGGACGACGGTATGTAGCCTTCCCAGGCGCCGCTCGAGCGGAACCTGAACAGGCGCCTGCCGTCTTCGGCGTCGTTCGTTATCACGAGAGAGTACGGAACCTGCGTACCGTCCTTGTGCCTCAGCGCTAGCAGGATGGGGCCGTAAGTGCCGTCGTCGTTCTTGTTGAAGGACTCCGGCGCGCCACGCCACTTGCCGTCAAGGTTAATATCGACGTTGATGAACATATCCGGAGCGGTCGTGATCAGGTACTTGAGAGCGCCTTCTTCCGGCGTCCATGTATCGGCCCTCAGGGGCCATTTCAATGGGAGGGCTATGGCCGTCTGGGGGTTTTCGTCGGACGTGTCCTTTCTTATGCCGGACCACGTCTTCTGATTGGACATTCCCGGCACCAGGACGCCCATCCGCTTGAGGATCATCTCATTGTAGGGAACGAATTTCATCCGTTCCTTGGAGTCCGCCGAGTATATGACGCCGTCTTCCTTCTTAACGATGACCGGGGCCTTGACAGTGTCTTTTTTGGCTTCCGCCGACCATGCCGGCGGGCACAGTGCCAGCGCTGCCATCAACGCCGGGACCCATTTCCGCAGCCTCCCCATGCCTGCACTCCCTTCTTTGCCGCCTGTTCGGTTCTCTAGAACTCAAACCCCCTGGAAAACTTGTTGTCCTTTTTCACCTTTTCCTTGGCCGGCGCCGGCTGGGCGCCGAAATCCAGGTCCATCTCGTCGCCTGCCGACCCGCGCGTGATACCCCTCAACCCCAGCCGCAGGTCGTCCGGGGCATGGCTTGCCATCAGCGCTTCTTCTTCCGAGACCAGCCCGTTCCGCACGAGCTGCAGCAGGCTCTGGTTGAACGTCGTCATGCCGTAGTACGTGTCCACTTCCATGGCCTTGCCTATGTCCCGAGTGGAGCCTTCCTCGATAATCTGGCGGACGTTCGGGGAGTTTATGAGGATTTCGAAGGACGGCACCATGCCGGTCCCGTCGGCCCGCCTCAGGAGCTTCTGGCTGATTATCCCACGCAGCAGAAGTGCAAGCTGCATTCTGAGTTGCTGGGCTTCTTCCGGGAAACTGTCCAGTATGCGGTCAAGCGTCTGCTTGGCGTCCACGGTGTGCAGGGTGCTGAATACGAGGTGGCCGGTTTCGGCGGCGGTCACGGCGAAGCGCATGGTTTCCTTGTCGCGCATTTCACCCATAAGGATCACGTCCGGGTCCTGGCGGAGAGCGCTCCTCAGCGACTTGTGCAGCTCGTAGGTATCAATGCCCAGTTCGCGCTGGTTGATAGTGGCGAGTTCGTCCGTGTAGACGAATTCGATGGGATCTTCTATCGTTATCACGTGCACCGGGCGCGTCTGGTTGATGTGCTGCACCATCGCCGCGAGCGTGGTCGATTTACCGCTGCCGGTCGGGCCCGTGACAATGGCCAGCCCGTTGGGATGCGCGGCCAGCGTCTTCAGGGATTCCGGCAGCCCGAGGCTGTCGATCGTCGGCACTTCCAGAGGGACGAGACGGAACACCGCCCCCATGTCGCTGCGCTGGACGAAGGCGTTCGAGCGGAACCTTGCCAGGCCGGGTACTTCATAGGAGAAGTCCACTTCCAGGTTGTCCTCGAAGCGCTTCTTCACCGCCGGCCCCATCATGCGGAAGATGGTTTCCTGCAGTTCCGCGCGTGATATTTCGGGATACGCCGTGGGCACCAGGTCGCCGGCAAGCCTGAACAACGGCGGCCGCCCGACCTTGAGGTGCAGGTCAGAGCCGCCGCGTTCGCCGAGTTCCTGGAGCAGTCTGTCTAGGTCGAGCATGGGGACCTTTCATTGCAGAGTGGTCGTCGGATGCTTTTTCCGATGCTCTCCTGATTTTACCGCCGAACCCGCCTCCAAGTCAACAGAATAATAGCCCGTGTGCGCACGCGAACACCGGGACCGCCCCTTGGGCGACCCCGGTGTCGGTCGCTGCCGCGGGATGTGTTGCGGCGGTCCCGCGGGCTATTTTTTCATAGCGTCGCTGGCCATCACGCCCTGTTCCGTCAGGCTCCGGCGGCGGAAGTTGTACCTCAGCTGCTGGGCGTTCCCATACTGTATGGCTCTGTTGGCGGTGTTGATGGATTCGTCGTAGTTGACCTGCTCCAGCCAGCGCACTCCCATGGGCTTGGCCGGCGGCTGGGCGGTGGAGGGCGACCTGTGGAAAGCGTATTCGTCCTTGCCGCGCCTGGCCACTACCGTCACTGCGCCGTAGCCCTGGTGATTTATCGTTGCCGTTCCTCGCAGGTCGGTCTCGGCCGATACGAAGCCAGCGCCGCTGGATGCCTTGACGTGCACGCCTTCAGCCGGGGTGGCCTTGGGCCCTTCATGGATAGTGACCCTTACTGCCCCATGGTATTCCTGTACTTCCATCTTGAGCGGCGTGATGAGGGCGAGGCCGCTGGCGAACACGTCGTTCGACCTGGCGAGGACGAGGTATGCGCCGGTTTCCTTAATGGGCAGCTGTATGCGCGCCTTGCCCGTTGTGCCTGTGGGTACTTTTTCGAGGTCGCGCTTGAAGGTGAAGGTCGGCGTGATGCCGGCAAGGTTGACGCCAGCGATCCTGTCGAGGTTCTTTTCCTTGAGGTACAGGCGCATCAGGTCCACGCGGTAGGCCATCAGCTCGATGGAATCCACGTTGCAGTACGACACCTCGGCTTCGACCGGGGTGCCCACGTTGCCGCTGACGACTTCCGGCAGTTCGAGGGTGCGTCTTTCCAGGTATTCGATCGACAGCGCCGCGTCGGGAAAATCGTTCTTCACCATGCGGTAGGTTGACAGGGCATCATCCTGTTTGCCCATGGCCTGGTACATCTGTCCCAGTATGTACGTGGCGTAGCGGCTGTCCGGTCCTTTGCCGCCGCTGACGAGCCTGGCGGCATCGGTCGCCTGTTCATAACGTCCCAGGTGGAAAGCCGCCAGGGCATCGATGTAGCGGTACCTGTCGCGGTACTTGCTTTCCGGGTAGAGAATCACGGCCGACTGCGCCAGCTTTTCGCAGGCATCGTAGGCCTTGAGGTCCAGGTACGCGTTCAACTGGCTGAAGACCGCTTCGTCGGAGTATGGCAGGTCGTTGAACATGGCCAGGAAGTCCTTCAGCACATCCAGCGCCAGCCCGATGACTTCCTCGGGCAGCATCCCGCCCTTGTCCTGGGCACCGGGCTTTGCGAGATCGCCGGCCCTGTCCTTGTGGGCGTAGACGTCCTGGCTGAGGCCGTAGAGGGTCTGCTGCGCTATGGGGAGGTCCGGGTAGAGCCAGAAGAGGTCCCTGAGGTAATCGACGCCCTTCAGGTATTCTCCGGAAGCTTCCAGTTCGGCCGCCACCGGAACGTCGTCGCGGAACGAATTCTCCAGCGTTGCCTTCCAGAGGTAGCACGCCGCCTCGTCCTCGCCGTTGTCGTGGTATGCCTTGCCTATGACAAGCAGTTTGTCGTACGGCACGCTGACCCTGGGGTAGCGCTGCTGCAAGATCTCGAAGAGGTCCACCACTTCGCCCGGCTTGTAATGTTCCGCCGAGCAGTATATCCACAGCAGATCCTTGACGACTTCCTCGTAGTACTGTTGCTGTTTTCTGGGTACGGCCGACAGGTGCTGCAGGGCGTTTGAGTATTCGCCGTCGTTGAAGTGTGCTGTCCCGAACCTGATGTGTTCATCCTGCGACCATTTGTACGGTGTTTCATCCTTCTGGTCCGGAGCGAGCACCGCCAGGCGCCGCGTATCCTTGAGCCGTTCATAAGTTCCAGGATAGTCCGCTTCGGCCATCTCCGTCGGCAGCGCCCTGTATTCTCCAGGGCAGTAGGGCAGCAGCCGCAGGCGAAAATCGCCCGGCCTGCCGCGGAAGACCATCGTCAGCTTGCCTCCGCCTTCCCTTGCGAACAGGGCGTTCGCCGGCAGCGACGTCTTGTCCAGCATCAGCCCGGCGGGCATCCAGCGCGTGATGACGATGTAGTTGCCCGGGGTGTAGCCCTTTTTGTCGGTGGCGAAGCTCAGGCCGTCTTCGACGTGGTCGTCGTATGCGGTTTGCTTCACATCCATAGCGCTTTGCACGAGTTGGCGGCCCTTGTAAAGCATGGGGCTGTGGTAGAAAGTCTCGCTGGAAGGCCCCCACGTGAATACGCTCCTGTCTTCTATGACGGGGGAGAAGCCTTTCAGCAGCGCCCTGTAGGCCAGTTCGCCGCGGCCGCGGTATGACAGGTCTATTTTCACGGGCAGTGTTGCCAGGTCGGCGGCAGCGACGGATATCCTGCCGGATTCCGCGTCGCGGCTGCCCCGGTACGTACCGACCTGCTTGCCGTTCACGGTGACCGACACGTCGAACGCCGGCCGCTCGGTGTTGACGGGCCCGCTGCCTTCGGCGAGCGCCGCCAGAGCGAGCCAGCGGGCCTGTCCCGACAGGCCCGTGCCGCTGATCTCATTTTTTATGGCGTCCGCCAGTGTGGCGGCGTCCGTCTCGAAGCCTCCGGCGCGGCTTAACAGCATCAGTGCCAGGGCCCTTGCGTACAGGGGCTCTTCGGAGGTTCCCCGGCCGCGTGCCTGCACCGCTTTAATGTCGCGCGCCACCAGGGCGGCCACGGTTTTAGCCTTATCCTGCATGTTCATGGCATCGAACGACAGTCCAAGCAGCGCCTTGCGCTCCACCGGCAGGCCCGACACCTGTCTCAGCAGGCGGTTCATGACCGAGAAATCGGCGTTGCCGGTCAGCGCCATGGCGTACAGCGCCTGCGACTCGTCCGACGGGGCATGTCTTCTGAGGTAGTTTATGCCCCTGTCACGCGCCCCGGCGTCCGTGAGCACGCCGCCTTCTATGGCGGTGTGGAGCGCGATCGTGGCCCACGCCGTGGTAGCATAGTCGGCGTAGTTCGATCTCTGCTCAGGAACCGCCGCCCACGGCCACGAGCCATCACGGAGCTGGGCCGCTATGAGCGATGATGCTCCGCCCTGGGCCGCTTCCCGCAGCTTCTCCACGGTTTCGCCCGGGACGCGTCCTTCGCCGTAGGCCTCGGCCAGCGCCGCGAGCGCGATGACGCGCGCCGCACCGTCGCGCAGGCCCAGCACGGCTTCGCCGTCCGCCGGCCGAAGGGCCATGTCAACGAGGGCCGCTTCCACTCCAGGGAACAGCGTTATGTCCAGGGACAGCGTGTCCCTGCGGACGCTCGTGGGGAGATTCAGCGTGAGCGTCTTGCTGTCCGTGGACGTCCCCACCGCGCCGGAACGCTCTTCGACACCCCAGATCCGCACGTTTGCGGGTTTTTCGATCTTGTCCAGGATTTTGCCGTCCACGCTTGCCGTCACCGTCGCCAGCAGCTTGCCGACGGCCGGCACGTCGTAGAAGTCCGCAACCTTTTCGGACACGCCCTTGCCTTCCACCTGGACCTTCATGGGGAAGGCCCTCTTCGCTCCGTCCGCTTCGATCTCCAGCTTGACGTCCACCAGCCCCTTGAAGTCTCCCGTGTTGTGCACGCTCACGATGGGCCGCATCCTGTCGTTCTCGAACAGGTAGCCGGGCATCTTCAGGTCTATGAAGAGATCCCGCTTCACCACCGCCGTGTCTTCGACTTCGGCAAGCAGCGTGTCGGGAGTAACTCCCCGGACCTGCACCCGGTAAGTGCTTGTGCGTTCCGGCACCTGTATCTTTATCTTGGCGCGGCCTCTCCTGTCGGTTTCGACGCTTCCGATCCAGTATGCGCCTATGGGCATTTCCTTTCTGGCGGCTTCGGGGGCGCCGGCCTGGAGCTGGCCGGCCTTTTTCCCGAAGGAACCCGCCCCGCCGCCCGCTCTCCGGGCGAGGCTGCGGCCGGGCGCCGCTCCGCCAATGCCGTTGGCCTGCTCCATTTCATAGGGGGCCCCGGTGTCCACGGCCGCGTCGGCCATGACCATGGCCTTTCTGGCTCGCAATGCTCCGGCCTCTGGCGCCATGGGCGCAGCCGCCGGCATCGGCATTGCAAGTTCGGTTTTTTCCCTGTCGGCCATCTGTGCGCGCACTTCATCGCGCTTGGCCATCTCCTTGACGCGTTTCAGCTCTGCAAGCACTTCGGAAGCGATTTTCTGTTTTTCGCCGCGCCTTTCGAACAGGATGCTCGAGAAAGACAGGTATTCCGCCGTCCGCCGCAGACCCTGCTCGAAGAACTTGACGATGTTCATCGTCGGGTCCGGGTACTTGTCCAGGAGACCCTTGTCCACCATGGACAGCGAGAGTTCCGCTTCCACGGGTCTTCCGGCGTGGTCCGTCGCCTCCACCGTCGCCTCGACCTCATCCCCCGGGGTCAGCGGGCCTTCGGGCATCTTCAGCGTCACGATCAGCTTTCTCTGGACGTCGAACGCCTGCTCGGCGCGGTTGAGCCTGTGGTCCCCCGTGGCCAGTCCTGTCATCTTGAAGTTGGGGAAATGGGCGTTGTCCACGACGAACGACACGGCCTTTTTGCCCTTCTCGTACTTGTATACCGTGTAAGAAATTATCGCGTCCCCGGTGTAAAGCAGCAGGCCCAGCCCCGGCAGGTCGTCGTTGGCGACGGTGACTTTCACGCTGTCACCGACTTTTACCGTCGCGTTATCCACTTCCAGTGCCAGGCGGGGCGTCTCCGGTTCCTGCACGGTTATCGAACGCGTGCTTGTCAGAGACCTTCCCTTGTCGTCGGCAGCCGTGAATACCAGCGAAATGCCACCCTTTTCAGAGAAGACCCTGGAATACACGGCGCGGCCGTCCTTGTCCGTTGTCAACTCTTCCTTCGCTATTCGCTTATCGCGCGTCTGCCCGTGGAAAACGTCCGCGTTCATGCCAGCCGGACGCAGTATTTCCTCCGGCAGAGGCATTACCACCGCTTCGCCCTTCTGGTACACTTCGACGGACACCTTGCGGTCCGCCGCCGGCTTGTCGTCGGGCGTGGTGAGCGTGATGGGCACGTCCACGCGCTGGTTGACGAGGTACTCATCCTCGGCGAGCTCTATGACGAGCTTCAGCGCGGCCGGCAGCAGTGGCATGGTCACGGAATTTCCGGCGTCTTCGCCCGGTACCGTCGCCGACACCGTGACCTGGTTGTAGCTGAAGAACGGCGTCGTGTCCAACTGGAACACCGCCTCCCCCTTGTCGTCGGTCGAGAGCCGCACCGTCCTGCCGTCCGGCAGGCTTATGACGACCGCCCTTTCCACCAGCGGCAGACCCGTGTAGTAGGCCGCCTTGGCCTTTATTTCCACGGTGTCGCCGGCGAGCGCCGCTGGCACGGAAGGGGTCAGCTCGACGAACACCTTGCTGGGTTGAACTATCTGCACCTGGAATGTTCCCGTGTATGAGCCGCCGTTCCCGGTCGAAACCGAGTAACGTCCCAGCGGACTTTCTTCCGGCAGCTTGAACTCCGTGCTGAAACTCCCGAACCGCCCCAGCGTCACTTCCTTCTCCGCAAGCAGCCTCATGTCCGGTGCCAGCACCTTTACCTTCATTTTCTGGTCGGCCGGCGCATAGTACGAACCGTCCTTGACTTCCCGGATTATTCCCTTTACCGGTACGGTTTCTCCCGGCAGGTACACCGGGCGCGACGTGTAGATGTACCCCTTCGCGTGCAGGCCCGCGGGCATCGCCCCGGACAGACCGGCCCCGCTCATCGCGTAGTTCCCCTGGTAGGCCGCGAATATGTATGGCTGCTCGGACGGCCTTTCGCTGAACTTGCCCTTCCCCACGCCGTCTCTGCCGGTCTTAAGCGCCAGCGTGTGCGCCGTCTTTTCGCCGGCGTAGAACGTTACTTCCGCTCCCTCCACGGGGCTTTCCGTCAGGGCGTTCTTCACCAGCACTATCGCTTCGTCGTAGGACGTCGCCGCTATCAGTTCCACGTCGCTCTTCACTACCAGCGTCGTCGCCTCGTATTCTTCGCCTTCGAGCGTTACTGCGTACGCCCCTGGGCCGTCCACCTCCACGGGCATCTCGTGCTCTATGTCGGCGTACTTGGCGTAACCCGGTATCTCGACCTCCCACGTCCTGTCGGGGCTCACGAGGTCCAGGTCCAGCCGCCTCACGTTCATCGTCGTGTGGTACTTCTTGAAGAAGTCCTCCAGGTCTATCCGGTATACCCGCACCGCCAGCTTCGGCACGTTGCGCGTGCTGATCTTGACCACGGCTGCCTCGTTGTTGCGGAACACCTTCGGGCTCAGGGCGGAAAGCTCCACGGCGGTCAGTTCCGCGACGGCCTGCCTCGCCTGGTACGTTCCCGACTGCTCGTATTCCCTTACCGCCGCTTCCAGGTCGCCCAGGTGGTAACGGTATATCTCGGCGCGGTAGAGGTGCGCGTACGACTTGGCCGTCCCCGTGTAGCGCTGCGACACCCTCAACAGCTCGTCGAGAGCGCGCTTGTAGAGCGCCAGGGCCTCGGCATTCTTCTTGTCCTTCTTCTCCTCGACTATCCCGTCCGCCTGCGTCACGTGCGTGTAGGCGATGCTCAACGCCAGCCACGGGGTCTCGTTGTCCACCGGCCGGGCCGCAACTATCTTCGCCCATTCGTTCCGGCATTCCTCGTAGCGCTTTTCCGCCAGCGCCTTGGCTCCCACCGCCTTCATCGCATGGTATATCCCGCGCTGCGAATCCACCCATTCGGCGCCGTTCGGGTACGCCGTAAGGTATCTCTTCCACACCTCGCCGGCGTCGTTGAAGCGCCCCATGTCGAAAAAGACCTGTCCGCTGCGGTACACGGCTTCCGCCTGGCAGGCGAGCAGCTTCTCCTGGGGGGTCGTCCCTTCCTCGTCGGGATTCTTGTCTTCCATCGCCAGCCCTTCCCCGGCGATAATAACACGGTATGCTTCTATAGCATCGTCCGTCAGGCCCGCCGAAAGGTACGCGCGCGGTATCTGCCGCATGAGCTCCAGCGAACGTACATCCCCGGGGTTCGCAGATATGAATTCCTTCGCCGCTGCAACCGCTCGCCGCACGCGGGCTATCGCAAGGTCGTTGTCGCCCTGCGCCCGGGGGCCGGAAGGCTTCAGTCCCAGGGCGTACGGCCTGAAGTACATCGCCCGCCTGAGCCCTTCGCCGTTCCGCAGGTCCTTTATGCTTCCGTCCCCGATGTGGCGGATGAAGTTGTCGATGAGTGCCACCACCCACGGTTCCGGCACCGACCCGTACTGTTCGTACTGCTTGCCCGACGGTATCGCCGATGCTGTCTCCAGGGCCGCCTCGAACACCGCCAGTCTTACCCATACCACGTTCGGCCCGCTCTTGGCCTTCTCTGCCGTCCCCGCCGGTTCGCCCAGTATTTCCGTCCTGTAGTACGGGTCGTATCCCTGCATATATTCGCGGCCGTACGCCACCACGTTCGAGTAGAGTTTTCCGTCCAGCGCCACCTGCGTGCGCCGGTAGAGGACGTACTCGCGCATGTCTTCGGGGAGGTCCATTGCCGCAAGGTAATTGAAGAGACGCAGGGCTTTGTCGTAGTTCGGTCCGGGAGCCCCTGGGTCTCCTACCTTGGGTTTCGCCACAGCGCCTTCGGCGATTATCAGGTACATGTTCGCGATTTCGCGCTTGCGGTCCGCCGACAGCAACTGGCCGGTTCGCTGTCGCATGATCTCCTCAGCCCCGGTGTACCTCTTTTGCGCCAGATATATGCTCGCCCGCAGCATCCTCGACTTGCCTGCGTAGTTCGAATGCGGATAGGTCTCTTCCAGCGCCGCCAGTTTTTTCAGGGCGCCGTCCGCGTCGCCCGACTTGTACACGGCGAAGGCTTCAAGGTACGCGGCGAGATCCGGGTAGGCGCCCTTGTACGCCGCCAGCACCTTCGACGCTTCCTGGTACCGCCTGACAGACATCAGCGCCTTGCCGCTGCTGATTGCATCCGGCTTCTCATCGGCTTCACCCGCCGCAGAACGTCCCGCGGCCGCAACGATTGCAATTGCCGCAAACATGGTCACGGCGCGCAGCGCGCCCGCTGCACAAGCCGCCTTCGAACGGTATTGTTCCAGTGAAACAGACCCCTTAGCCAGGTTCATCGGCGAACCCTCCTTGTCGCATTGACATGAATAGACCCTGAAACTGCGCATTATATCCATTAGACTCACGCGCGCGGATATCGTCGCGGGGTTTTGCGGAAACCCGAAATTATTATTCGGCGGGGGGCTCGTCGAGTTTTTTCAGCTCGGTTCGGGCTTTCCCGGCGGCTTCGGTTTCCGGGTATTCCGCCAGCAGTTGCTCCAGTTTCTGCCTGCCTTGGGCGATCATGCCGTTCTTGAGATAGAGGTTCACGGCGACGTGGAACAGGGCTTCGGCCTTTTTCTCCGGGGAGGTTTCGACGGGAGGCGGTTTGGGGCGTCCGCCTTGATCATCGTCCTTGTCGCCGGCTCCGCCGGAAGCCTTGCCCGAGCCGTCCGGCATCGCGGCGTTGTTTGCGACACGGAATGCGACGGAGATGTTGGTCACCTTGCTGCCACATGACACGGTGTATTCCTGCTCGCCTGCGCCGGCAGGGATGCTGACCTTTTTGTTCTGATTGCTGCCGGAAGACTGCCAGACGTGTTCTATTTCCAGCGCCGGGCCGGGGCCGCTTTCATAGTACGCGTAGGCCACCATGCGGCAGAGAGCGGTCTGGGTCCCGTGGGCTTCGATGTAGAGGCGCACGTAGGCCTCCTTGTCATAATCCACTTCCTGGTCGGCGGAGAGCCAGTGGCGCCAGTGGTCGGCGTCTGTGGCCAGGGTTTTGGTGAGCGCTCCTTTCCAATTCTTGCCGTCTTTGGAGAACTGTAGCGACACGAGGCAGTTTTCACGCGGGGGCGTACGGGTGCTGATGAGGGACATGACGGCTATGCGTTTTATTTTGCCGGGGGCTTCGAGCTTGAGGACGCCGAAGGCCGGGGAGTTCACGGACTGGATGCGCCCGCGCTTTATCTTGGCGTTATCGGAGTCGTCGAAGGATATGTTGTTTATTTCGTGCCACGACCCGTCCCATCCGTCCACGGCCGAGAAGTCCGGTTCGTTGCAGACGACCCCCAGGGCCGGGGCGCTGTACGTCACCCTGGTGGTACCGTCGTGCAGGTGGGGCATCAGAGCAGGCGAACACATGACAGCCGTGCGGATACAGAGGTCGTCCAGTCCGGCACCTTGCGGCAGGACGAGCCTGACACTGTAGCGGTACCTGGCGCGGCATATCATAGAGAAGTCTTCGCTGAAGTCGCCTTTAACGGTCCTGCTGTCCCACCTTATGCCGTTGCTGTTGGAGACTTCGACTTTGACGCCGTCGCCGACGGCCTTGCCGGATATCACGACGGCGTCGGTCACTTTGCCGCCGAACGGGTTTCCGCCTTCCGGGACGCCGCAGATGGCATAGGGAGACCACTGGCGGAATACGACGGAACCGCCGCCGTTGCCGCCCTTTATCTTCGGGCTCCCTCCGTCCTCGACGCCGGTTACTTCTGCAGCGCCTTCGCGGTAGACGCCGGAGGCGAGGTCGGGGCTGTATTCGAACAGGCCGTTGCCGTAGTGTGCCGCACCGTCGGCCACGTAGGGCTGCCTTGGACGCCCGTCGTTGGAGCCGTCGGCGGCGGGGTCCATGACGTAGGTCTTGTCGCGCGACGGGCCGTTTGGGAAATACCGGGTGTTCTGAGTAAGGCCGGTCCAGTGATACTGCTTGCCCCACGGGGCCCTGTCGTAGTTGTAGTACCTGGTGAAGGTTTCGCCGCGCCGGAGGACGAGGTTGGTGGGGTGGACGGCGGTGCCGAAGTCGTTGTACTTCCAGGATCTTGCGGGGTCGAGGCTGAAGGCGCCTTTCATAGTGCCGCTGCCGGGGCCGCCGTCCCAGGGGAAGAGCGGCAGGTTGTAGGTCTTGCGGTAATCCCAGTCGATGAGCGACCTGTCGGCAATGATTTCTTCGACGGAAGCCAGTGTCTTATGGTCTTTTTCGAACGTGACGCCGCACATGTCGTGATCGATGTAGTGCCAGTCGTTGTCCCAGAAGGATTCCATGACGGTGTGGCCGCTGACGCCTCTGCCGCGCGACGGGTAGCCTGCGGCTTCCATAAGGCCGCACATGGCGCTGGCGCTGGCGTAGCAGATGGCGAACTGGTAGCTTGACAGGAACTTCATCATGTCATACGTGCCGCCGGCGTCTTCGTTGGTGGTTTCGAGGTTATTGAGGCATTCAATGGGGCGGCTGGAGCAGTGGTACATGTGTTCCAGCATCCAGCGCCAGAGCGCAAGGGCTTTGCCGGTGTTGTCTTTGGGATTGCCCGAATATTCGTACGCCGCTTTGATGACGGCATTTATGTCGCGCAGCTTGCCGATTCCGGGGTAACTGGGATCGTCCGTGGCGATGGCGGGCCCGCCTATTTCCACCGCCGCGCAGGGGTTCCAGCAGGAAAACATCAATACAGCAGCAAGCATCACCGTAACAGCGAAGAGAGTTTTCATGGCATTCCTCCTTCGACACCTTCACGGGGATTATACCCGCCGCAGCGTTCCGCACACTGATATTGACGGTTATGATGGAGAAAGTCGATCTGCGGCATAAAAAAGCGACAAAACGAAGCCAATCCATAGCGGTATATCGCCATGCCTAAAATCCCATACGACAAAGAGTTCCCAAGGCGGTGTTGCAAAAACCGACACGACACAAAAATGCACTTTTCGACGCAATTCGACGCG
>JAFGGJ010000050.1 GCA_016930595.1 Planctomycetota bacterium | reverse complement strand
GTGGGTGGGGTGGGTGGGGGTTAGCTGACGTTCATGGACATGAGGAATTCGATATTGGAGCTGCTGTCGCGCAACTTGCCGATGAGGAATTCCATGCCTTCGACGACGTTGAGATCCGTGAGGTACTTGCGTAGGAGCCAGGCGCGCTGGAGTTCGTCTGCGTGCATGAGGAGGTCTTCGCGCCGCGTGCCGGACTGGTGGATATCGATGGCTGGGAAGACGCGCCGGTTGACGAGGCGGCGGTCGAGGTGGACTTCCATGTTGCCGGTGCCTTTGAATTCTTCGAAGATGACTTCATCCATGCGGCTGCCGGTATCGATGAGTGCGGAGCCGATGATGGTGAGCGAGCCGCCTTCTTCGATGTTCCTTGCGGCGCCGAAGAACTTTTTGGGCTTCTGGAGAGCGGTGGCGTCAACGCCGCCGGAAAGTATCTTGCCGGAGTGCGGGACGAGGGTGTTGTAGGCGCGCCCGACGCGCGTGATGGAGTCGAGGAGGATGAGGACGTCGCGGCCGTATTCGACGAGGCGCTTGGCTTTTTCGAGGACGGTTTCTGCGACCTGGGCGTGGCGGTTTGCCGGTTCGTCAAAGGTGCTGGAGACGACTTCGCCGCGGACGGAGCGCTGCATCATGGTGACTTCTTCGGGGCGTTCGTCGATAAGGAGGACGATGAGGTAGGTTTCGGGGTTGTTGATGGCGACGGAGTGTGCGATCTGCTGGAGGAGGATGGTCTTGCCGGTGCGAGGAGGAGCGACGAGGAGGCCGCGCTGGCCCTTGCCGATGGGGGCGACGAGGTCCAGGACGCGCATGGAGATGTCGTCGGGACCGGTTTCGAGGATGAAGCGTTCTTCGGGGAAGAGTGGCGTGAGTTCGTCAAAGGGCGTGATGGAGCGCCATTTCTGAGGGTCTTCGTGGTTGATCCTGTCGATGTTGACGAGGGCGAAGTAGCGTTCGTTATCCTTGGGGGGGCGGACTTCACCTTCCAGGATAAGGCCGTTGCGGAGGCCGATGCGGCGGATCTGTGCGGGGCTGACATAGATGTCATCGGGGCACGGGAGGTAATTGTAAACGGGGCTGCGGAGGAAGCCGAAGCCGTCAGGGAGTATTTCGAGAACGCCGGACCCGCGAACCCTGCCGCCCGCGCGCAGGTGGCGGCGGACCATGTTGAAGACGATTTCCTGGCGAGTCATGTGTTCGGCGTTGTCAACGCCCATCTGGATGGCCATTTCGACGACCTGCTCACGCTTGACGCCCTTGACTTCATCGACGTTGAGGAGAGGGAGGTCCGGGTTAATGGGGACGGGGCGGTCCACGACTTCAACCTTGGGATTGAAAGGACGGCGGTGGTCGCGATCGCGCCGGAAGTTACGGTTGCGGTCGCGGTCGCGGTTATCCCTGCGGCCGTTGCGCCTGTCACGCTTGGACTTGTTGCGGTTATCGCGATCGCGGTCGCGATCGTGGTCCCTGGGCGGCGGCGCCTGTCTGACGGGGATGGGAGCGTCTTCCGCGGGAGGGGAGTAATCGGCGCTGATGGGTTCTGGGACGGGTTCGGGGATGGGGCCGTCGTCGTCGGACGAGTCGTCCTGGACGAAGCCTTCCGCGAGGTCTTCGGCGCGCTCGATGAGATTATCGTGGCGGGAAGGTGCGTCGGAGTGCGAGGCGGAGGGATGGGGTTCGGGGACGGAGTCGTCGTCGCCGGCACCGGGAGAATCCGCGCCGTCCGAGGAATCGTCCTGGGGCTGGGATTCCGCGGCCTTGGGCCTGCGCTTTCTGGAAGACTTTTTCCTGGGGGATTTTTTCTTCGAGGACTTTTTCTTCGACGATGACTTTGAGGTATCGTCGCCGGAGTCCCTGGAATCATTCAGTCCATCAATGTCTTTTTCTTCAGCCAATGTTTTTCCTCCAGAAGAGAATCGACCAAGTTCAACAGGTCCCGCGTGGAGCCCGCATTGTGCAGGAGCAACGCGCCGCGGGAAGCTTTGCAGTCAACGGAAGTCTGTGCAGCGTCAACGGCCCTGAGGCGGGCTTCGTCCCACCCCCTGGAAGTCCTGAGCCGTTCGAGCCTGGAACCGAAGGGGGCGTCAACGATTATGACGGCATCGAGAAGAGTATCAAGGTCAAGTTCGAAAACGAGCGCGCCTTCGACAACGGCGTGGCGGCCGGCAAGGCGGGCATTGCTTATCCAATCGCGTGCGCGCCGGGCGAGAACGGGATGGACGATGGAGTTGAGGCGATGGAGTTCTTCGGCGCTGGAGAAGACGAGCGAGGCAAGTTTCTTTCTGCTTACGGCGCCGTCGGTGAGGCGCAGGACGGCGGTGGAGAATTCGTCCACGAGTGCCTGCTTGACGCCGGGGTCTTCGAGGATGAGGTGACCGGCGGAGTCGAGGGAGAAGACATCGAAGCCCCGGGAGGAGAGGTGGCCGGCAACGAGGGACTTGCCGGAGCCGGCGGGACCGGTGAGGCCGATTACGGGAGCGGTCACTTGAGATCCATCCAGTTATGGCCGGCGGCGGATTCGACAAGGAGAGGGACGGACAGGCGCATGGCGTTCTGCATGAGATCGACGAGGAGAGGGCGGACGACGTTCATTTCATCCGCAGGGACTTCCAGGAGGAGTTCGTCGTGAATCTGGAGGAGCATCCTGGAGCGGAGGCGGCGGGAGAGGAGTTCGCGGTCGAGGGAAATCATGGCAAGCTTGATGAGATCGGCCGCGGAGCCTTGAATGACGGTGTTAACGGCGGCGCGTGCCGCGGCGTTGTGCCTGGCGGGGTGGTCGGAAGAGAGGTCCGGCAGGAAGCGGCGGCGGCCTGAAACGGTCTGGACGAAGCCGTCTTTTTCCGCCTGTGAAACGAGGCCGTCAATGAAGCTCTTGACTCCCGGGAAACGTTCGAAGTAGCGGTCGATAAAATCGGAGGCTTGCTGCAGGGACAGGCCGGTCTGGTGCGAAAGACCTCGAGCCCCCTGGCCGTAAACCAGGCCGAAATTGACGGCCTTGGCGAGGCGGCGGTCGTCGGAAGTGACGTCGGAAGGCGACTTGCCGAGGATTTCGGCGGCGACGGAGCGATGGATATCTTCGCCGCGAGAGAAGGCGCCGGAGAGGTTGGGATCGGAGCAGAGGTGAGCGAGCATGCGGAGTTCGACCTGGGAGTAATCGGCGGAAAGGAAGAGGAAGCCATCGGCGGGGATGAAGGCCCGGCGGATGCTGCGGCCGAGGGGGGTACGGACGGGGATGTTCTGGAGGTTGGGGTCGCTGGAGGAAAGGCGTCCGGTGGCGGTGCCGGTCTGGTTGAACGAAGTGTGAAGGCGGCCGGTACGCGTGGAGACCATGGCGGGGAGCGTATCGACGTAAGTATTCTTGAGCTTGGCGAGGGCGCGGTATTCAAGGACGAGCGAGGGGAGAGGGTGCCTGTCGGAGAGCTGTTCGAGGACT
Source organism: Planctomycetota bacterium (assembly GCA_016930595.1). Classification (GTDB taxonomy): domain Bacteria; phylum Planctomycetota; class SZUA-567; order JAFGGJ01; family JAFGGJ01; genus JAFGGJ01. The sequence goes on along the minus strand of JAFGGJ010000050.1, from coordinate 5,650 downwards.
TCGGAGTCCGTGGAGGGGCCGGTCTTGCCTTTCCTGATTACGGGAAGGCCGAGGTGCCTGAAGAGGACGTCCGCGAGCTGTTTGGGGCTGGCGGGGCTGAAGAAGACTCCCGCGGCCTTCTGAATATCGGCTTCGAGGGAAGAGATCTGCGCGTCGAAGTCTTTTTCGAGGCGTTCGAGGTAGGCGGTATCGATGCGGACGCCGGCGAGTTCCATGCGTGCGAGGACGGGGACGAGGGGCATTTCGAGGTCGTTGAAGAGTGCGGTATGGCCGTGTTCCGAGAGGAGCGGTTCGAGGGCGCCGGCGAGGCGGAAGGTACAGTCGGCGTCTTCGGCGGCGTATTCACCGACGACGGAGACGCTGATTTCGTCCATGGTGGAGCGGGAGCGTCCGCGTCCGAGGACGTCGGCGGTGGAGATTTTCTTTTCAGCGAGGTAGGTCAGGGAAAGGCCGTCGAGGCCGAAGGAGTGAGCGCCGGGGTCGAGGATGTAGGCGGCGAGCATGGTGTCGAAGAGAGGAGGAGCGACTTCGAGACCGGCGGATGCGAGGACTTCGATATCATACTTGGCGTTCTGACCGATCTTGAGGACGGCGGGGTCGGCAAGGGCGGGGCGCAGGAGTGCGAGAACGGAATCAAGGGGAAGGAGGCGGCGGGTTTCGGGACCGAGGACGGGCACGTAGAAGGCGTTTCCGGGTTCGAAGGAGAAACTGAAGCCGACGATATCGGCATCGACGGGGCTGGCGGAGGTGGTTTCCAGGTCGAAGGCGAAGCGGCGAGCGGAGCGGGCGGCGGACAGGAGACGTTCGAATTCGTCAAGGGAGGAGACGACGGAGTAACCTTCGCGATCGCTGGAGTCGACCGGGAGGGAGGAAAGGAGTTCGCGGAAGCCGAGCCTGCGGAAAAGAGGAATGAGGAGGGAGGAATCCGGCGGTGAGGAAGAGGAGGCAGCGGCGTCGAAGGCGACGCCCGGGACGGATTCATGAAGGGTGACGAGTTCCCTGCTGCGGCGGGCCGCGTCGACATTGGCACGGATGGTTTCGCCGAGGCGGCCATCGATTTCGGAAGCGTGTTCAATGACGGCGTCGAGGGAGCCGAAGCGGTGGAGGAGCTGGGAGGCTTTCTTGGGGCCGACGCCGGGGACGCCCGGGATATTGTCGGAAGTATCGCCCATGAGAGCGAGGAGGTCGCCCATGAGTTCTGGGCCGACGCCGAACTTTGCCCGGACGTCATCGGGGCCGACGACGGACTCGGTCCTGGTATCGTAGGCGAAGACGGAGTCGCCGTCGACAAGCTGCATGAGATCCTTGTCGCCGGTGACGAGGAAGACGGTGCAGCCCTGCCGGCGGGCCTGGACGGCAAGTGTGGCCATGACATCGTCGGCTTCGTAGCCTTCGACCTGGAAGACGGGGATGCGGTAACCGTGGACGATATCGAACATGAGCGGGAGCTGAGCCTTGAGTTCGTCGGGCATGGGCTTGCGGTTGGCCTTGTACTGTTCGAAGACGATGGAGCGGTGCGTGGGGCCCTTGGGATCGAAAACGCAGGCGACGTGGTCCGGGGAGCATTTCTGGAGGAGAGAGAGAAGCATTTTAGTGAAGATGAAGACGGCGCCGGTGGGGGAGCCGTCCGGAGCATTCATGGACGAGCGGCCGCGAAGCGCGTAGAAGGCGCGGTAGGCGGCGGCATGACCATCGACGATGTAGAAAGCGGAAGACATGGGCTGCGTGAAAAAACTCCGTCAACACGAAAGGAACAAAGCCTGCGGAAAACCCAACGATACCCCAATCCTGTCAGAAAACGGGGCCGGTGAGGAAGTGCGGACACATTTCCGGGAGGCGGCGCAGGAAAACAGGAGGCGTACACGGCGAAAAGAAGGGATAAGGCCACCGGAATTGCGACGGCACCGTTTCTGAAAGGGCATTATAACATGCGCGAGGGGCGGCGCAAGTTTTTTTCGGAAGGGGGAGCTTACCAGAGCCTGAAATTGAGTGCGACGTTAATGAAGAAGAGGTCGTTGAGCTCGGGGACCCAGAGGAGTTCGGGCGTGATGCTGCACTTTTCGCCGAGTTCGATGTCGAGGCCGAGGAAGAACTGCACGACGTTGACAAGGTCGTCATCGAGGCGGAGGAAAAGGTCCTCGACGAAGTTGTTGGAATCATCCTGCATCTCGTCGCGGTCAACGAGAGAATGGAGGTAGCGGACATGGATATAGGGGCTGACGCGGCCGAGGTCGACGCCGAAACCGATGCCGGCATATTCATAGACGCTGATGATGGCGACACCGATGCCGGCTTCGATCACGCCGTTGACCTTGTTCTGCTCCTGGGTGAGGAACTGCACTCTGGTGTCAAGCGATTGGCCGAAGGTGTCGAAGCGGCTGCCGATATCCCAGCGGGGCGCCATGCCCCAGCGGAGGTCGATTATCGGCATGGCACCGTCGTCGGAAGTAACGGCGCCGAGGCCGAACTGAAGCTTGCCGGGAGGGGTGACTTCCGGCTTGACCGTGTTGGAGAGGGTGAAACAGCCGCTGGACATGACTGCGGCAAGCAGGGCAGCAGGAACAAGTATTTTACGCATAAGAACCTTTCCACGCCCGGCCGCGCCGCCCGCGGCGGAGGGCACCGGGCTTCCTTAACGACGCCAAAGGGGTTTTGACAAATTATACAACGGAAGGAGGCCGAAGGAAATACTTTCTTGTCAGGAAAGGGCAAAACGTTAAACTGTAGAGACCACGTTGCAGAAAAACGCGGGGGAGAACGAATGAGAACATACATGGGAACGGCGGCGGCCGCAATGCTGACCTGCTGCCTGGCATGCGGAGCGGCAGAGGTTCCGCCCGGAGCGGGGACGGAAGGCGGGACACCGGCACAGAAAAGGCTGGTCGAGAAGGCGAACGGGAAGGTGAACGCGGCGCGCGTGAACATCCGGAGCGGGCCGGGGACGGAATACAGCATAATAGTAACCGTGGACAAGGACACGGAACTCGAGGTATTCGCCTACCGGACCGACTGGTACCAGGTGGGGCTGCCTGCGGGAGCCGGCTGCTGGGTATACAAGAACTACGTGAAGGTGGACCTGCCGGAAGGCGAAATCGACCCGGCGAAAGCGCCGGTGGGGGTGATAACCGGGAGCAACGTACGGCTTAGAGCGGTGCCGGACATGATGATGTCGAACGTGCTCGGGGAACTGAGCAAGGGACAGAGCGTTACGATAACGGGGAAGCGCGGAGACTGGTACCGCGTGAGGCCGCCGGAAGGGACGTCGGGATGGATGTCGGCGGAATACGTCGACCTGCCGGAGGGCGTACGGGTGAAAGGGGAACCTCTGCCAGGGGAAACGACGCGTGCGGTAATCGACACCGGGGGCCTACTGGACGAACCGCTGCCGGCCGGACACGTGGAAAACGGCGAGATACCGGCGCCGGACGGCGGGGAGGACCTGCCGCGTCTCGGAACGCTGGCGGAGGCCGAGCACCTGATGGCGGAGGAGCTGAAGAAACCGCCGCTGGAGAGGGATTTTTCGAAGGCGATAGAACTATACAACCGCGTGCTGACGTCCGGGGCGGACGAGGAGAAGAAGAAGGCGGCGAAGGCGCGCCTGAGGCAGATTTTCACACTGACGCCGAGGCGGGAGCTGGCGGCATACATGAAGGACATGTCCCGGCGGATCGAGGAGGAACTCGAGAAGACGGAGAAACGCTACGAGGCCAAGATAGAGGCGTTGAGATCGCGTCTGCCGCGTTCGAGATACACGGCCAGGGGGATCCTGTACCCGGCGAAGGGGATGGGACGGGACGTGCGCTACTGGTTGAAGATGGGAGAGATACCGGTCTACCTGCTGAAGGTGAAGAACGGGAGGCAGGACAGCCTTCTGGGGAAAGAAGTGGGAGTGATCGGGGAGATACTGCCGCCGCAACCCGGGTACGACGCGGAAGTAATAAACGTGACCACGATGGAGCCGACGCGGTAAGGACCGACAGGGAGGGCGTGCCGGTCGAGACGGCAGGGCAGGAGAGACTTGAATCCGCAGGAACCGGGAGGGTTTGATCTTGTCGCCGCCTAGGAAGTGTTCCGGGTGCGGGGCGGTAGTTCCCCAGAGCGCGATAGACGACAAGAGGGCGTACGTGGACGGAAAGCTGGTCTACTGTGAAGAATGCGCCCTGTTGATACGGGATCCCGGAACGATCGGCGGGGACGAGGAAAGCTTCCCGGAACCGGACAGCGCCGAGCCGACGGATGCGACGGTGGAATTATCGGTAGAGCGGCTGCAGAAGAAGCTGGACAAAAGGAGGAAGGAGAAGCACGGGCAGAAATCCGCGGAGGGTGAGGGAAGCGGAAGCGCGGTGAAGATGGTGGTGGTCGGTGCGATAGTGGTGGCGGCGATAATACTGGCGGTGTTGTTCTTCAGGAGATGAGTTTGACGGCAAGACATGCGGCGGCATGCGGCGTGATTCTGGCGGCGGCGGGGTTGTGCACGGGAGCGGCGCCGGCGGGCGAGACGCCGCTGCCGCTGACGGAAGACGGGAAGAATCTCCCGGTGGAGGTGCACATCCCCGGCGTGGAAGGCCTGATAAGCCGGCTGGAGGACATGCTGAAGGAGGGGAAGGGCGACCAGTCGGCGGCGGAGGAGCTGGGGGCGCTCTATATACTCAGGGGCCAGAGGGAAGCAGGGCTGAGGCTCATCGGAAAGGAGCGGGTACCTCCGCTGCGGCTGATAAAAGACACGACGGGAAGGCCGGACGCCGGGACGGGCAGGCGGCCGGACGCGGGCAACACGGGAGGTGTGGACGTCGTGGATCTTGCGGCGGGCGGCAAGACGCTTGCCGCGTCGAAGGACGCCGACAGGAAGGCGGCGGGCATCTGCATGCTGATAATGTCGGACAGACCCCGGGAAGCAGAGGAAGCATTGAAGGGGCTGCCGGAAGGGCTGCCGGCGCACCGGTGGCTGAAAGCGATGCTGCTGGCCAGGACGGGCCGGCTCGAGAAGGCGGCGGAAGAGGGCCGGAGGTGGAGCGACGCGGTAGAGCTATCGAGTCCTCTGAAGCTGAGGCACCTGACGTTTGTGGACCCGATGTTTCCGATATCGTACGGGGTATACCAGGAAACGCCCGGGAAAGTGCTGGGGCCCGGCGAGATAGCGGTGGCATACGTGGAGGTGGGGGGATACAGGGAAACGAAGGACAACAACGGGTACACGGTGCGGTTCAGGGTGGATTATTCGATAGTGGAAAGCACTGGGAAGACGGTATGGAAGGGGGAGCGGCCGGATATAGAGAGCAGAACCACGCGCGTGGCGACGAGGGACCTGTTCATGACGAGTGCGTTTCATGTTCCGGCAGGGCTTGCCGGCGGGCAGTACACGCTCAAGTACGAGGTGCAGGACCTTGTTTCGGGGGAGAAGGCCCTGGGAACGACACCGTTTTCCGTAAGGGAAAGGTAGCGGCGGCGACCGGGGAGGAGCGGGCCAAAGCCCCCGGGCTGTTGACCGGAAGAGTTCCTGGCAATATAATCCTAGAGGAGGGGTGTGCCCGAACGAAGAGGACGGCGCATGATAGGGATAATTGCCGGAAGCAAAAGCGACGTGGAAGTCCTGGGGCCGTGTTTCGACCTGCTGGAAACACTGGGGATTGCGTATGAATTCAGGATAACG
>JAFGGJ010000049.1 GCA_016930595.1 Planctomycetota bacterium | reverse complement strand
CCTCTTCCATGATAGAAACCTCCTTAACGCGTTTTCATGAGGGAAGAAAAACCAGGAGCAGCGAAACCACGAGGGCGTAGATGCTGGTAGTTTCGGACACGGCTGCTCCAATAAGCATGGTTCTGGTAATAAGTGCCGATTGTTCAGGAAACCTGCCCGCCGTGGCAGCGCCCGCACCGCCGGCGAGGGAAATACCGAGTCCCGGGCCGATAGCTCCTGCGCCGACGCTGATGCCGGCGCCCAGCAGGCGGGCCATCATGGGCAGAACGGCCGTGACGGACTGGTCTCCGCCGTAGTCAAAATCCTTGAAGCACAGGATCAGGGCGATAACAAGGGCATATATGACGGTAGTCTGGGAAAGGGCCTGGCCGACGAGCATGGTAACCATGCTGCGGTTCGAAGCGCGCGGGTTGACGGCGATGGAGCGACAGGCTTCGCCCGCGACATAACCGGAGCCGAAACCGCTGCCCAGTGCGCCGAGGCCGATTGCCAGGCCGGCGCCCATGAGCGCGGCGGCCTGTATGATGTTTTCCTGGGAGCTGATCGCGAAAATGAGCAGTACGGACATGACGAGCGCGAAAATACTGGGGGTTTCGGTAATGGCCTGCCCGAGGAGCATGGAGCGGAAAAGGTTGCCGGAGACGGCGGGCTGCCGAGCCATGCCCCTGGCGGCTTCACGGGCGGCGTAGCCGAGTCCTATGCCGGCTCCCACGGCTCCCAGTCCGATGCCCGAGGCTGCTCCCACGAGACGTGCGAGATGGATGAATTCATTTACGGTCAATGTGCAGCCTCTTCTTCACCGGGACCGATTTCATTGGAGATATAGGTGAGCCAGAGCATGGTATATACGAAAGCCTGCACGGTGCCGACAAAAAGGCCGAAAAAGGCCCACATGCCGATGGGCAGACCGATATTGAGCAACCATGCGAGGCTGCCGACAACAGCCATGATGACCACGCCTCCGAAGATATTGCCGAACAGGCGGAAGCTGACGCTGACGACTTCCGCCACTTTGCCCACGGCGTTGATGGGAGCCATGAAGACGGGGTCGCAAAGGTCTTTCAGGGGGTGCAGGGGTCCCCGGAGCACCATGGCGGAGACGTACATGATTACGGCAAGCCACAGCGCGACGCCCAGAGTCAGGTTTATGTCTTTCGTCGGCTCTTCGAGGGGTGGTATCAGCACGCCGTTATCCCTGGCGCCGTTCTGGTTTTCATCGACGAAGGGCTCTCCCGGGTCCCATATGCCGTTGTCGTTGAGATCGACGAGGGCCGGTTCGCCGCCGAGTTCGAGGCCGCTTTCGGGGAAGCGTCCCCACGTGAGCGAGTGAAGGGGCAGGATGCCGATCACGTTGCACAGCAGGATAAAGATGAAAAGGGTGCCGATGAGCGGCAGGAAACGCCTACCGGTCTTCCTGCCCATGGCCTGGCAGACTATGCCGTCAAAGGCGGAGACGAACATTTCGACCAGGATCTGCCCCCGCCCGGGAAATTTTTCGAGTCTGCGAACGATCAGCCTGAAAAGCACGACGGCGAGCAGCACGACCAGGGCTGAATTGAAGATCGTGACGTAGTTAAAGTGGTACCCGCCGATTTCCAAGGGAAGAGCAGGCAGCACTTTTTCCATCATAGGTCGGGACTCCTCAGGAAACACCTGTTTTGGAGCGATCGGCGGACCGTTCTCCAGTCGAAACAATGATAACCGCGGCGTAGGGGGCTGCAAGGATAAGTGACGTGGAAACAAGGGCGCCCAGAGACAGCATTCCCGAAATGAACAGGGCGGCGCCGAAGATGCCAAGAGTGGCAAGCAGCGCAGGGAAACCGGGAGGTCTGAGGGTGGCGGCGAGCCGTCTGAGGTCGATGGCCATCAGGATGGATTTAAGTATGCCGGCGGAAGCTCCGAGCAGGGCCCCCCAGAAGATGTCCGGCCGGCCAAGAAGCGGGAAGGCGAAAGCGGCGGCAACGGTGCACGCAACACCCGAAACGACGGCCGTAACCGTTACCAGGGAGACTGCCAGCCGGGTAGTGTCAGCGGCAACGGGAACGGGTGTCGGGTTTGTCAACGGAGCAGTTTCCTGATAACAGAATAGACAGTTGCGGCACCGACAAGGGCGCCCGCCATGCCGCCGGCGACCATCCAGGCGCGGTTATCGGCCAGCAGTGCGGCAATACCCGTACCGGCAGCTATGCACAGCACCATGACAAGGCCGGGCAAGCCGACAATGCCGACTGCCCGCATCCACGAGTTATCGGGACCGTCCGCAGGCATAAGGGACTATTATAGCGGACGACCGGGAAACATCCTGACACATCGTCGGCGGAATTGCGTTCCCATGCAAGGCGTTGTGTGCCTAGTTAACCAGCAGCCAGACCTGGGCTTCGATATCCGGCATGCTCCAAGGCATGGCCCCGGCCTGTGCGCCGTCGTAAGTTTCCTTGTCAAGGGCTTCCAGGACTTTTTCGTAAACCGTACCTTCGAGGTTGATAACAAATGTTTTGATGCCCGTTCTGCCGAACCGATCGGGTATGCCAGTAAGGCCGAAGTTATCGGTGTAACCGGCAGGAGGGAGATCGCCCAATGGGCCCTGTGGGGTCTGGAAGGGGTTGCCATCGGCATCCAGGTTGTGGTCGGCGAACCAGAATCCCGAGCGGTGTTTGGCCTCGCCTTCGAAGCCGTTTGTGATTTCCGCCCTGGCTGTGGCATGGTCGATGAGCTTTATCGGATCTTCGATGCCGGCACCGTCCCAGTCGTAGAGGGTGTCGAGTTCAGCGGCGTATTCTTTGACACCGTCCTCGTCGTAGTCCGTGCGATGATAGGTGCCCTGGGCGCCAAGATACTGTCGCATGGTGCTGATGGCGGCTGCTTCGTTGGAGTTCCGCTGGGCTTCCTTGAGATTAGGAATGGCAATGGCCGCGATGACGGCGATGATCGCGATGACAATCATGAGTTCGATGAGTGTAAATCCGTGCCGGCGCCTGCCCATGCCTTCTCCCTTAAAAACCTCAGGGGCCGGTATTATATACCGGCCCCGGGGGGCAATCAACATGCTGTCACGTGCTTATTCGTTCACGAGGATCCAGTTGTCGGCATCGACATCCGGCCAGCCGACGGGCAGGTTGGTGGTGTCGTCGAAGTCGAGATCGGCGATAACTTTTTCATACACGGTGCCTTCGGGGTTGATTATGAAGCACTTGATACCGGTACGATTGTACTTGGACGCATGGGCAGCCATACCATAACCGTTAGTGTAGCCGGTTGGGAATATGTCGCCAAGAGCGCCGTCGGGATTGTCAAACACGTTACCTTCGGGGTCCAGGGTGAAATCCGCAAAATAATATCCCGAACGGGGCTTCTGAACGGCGGTACCGGCGGTATCGAAGAAGCCGTCGCCGGCTCCTGCATCGCCGGACTGGCAGTTCTCGGCCTTGGCCATAGCCTGGTCGACCAGCTTGATGGCGTAGCCTATATCGTCAGGGTCGTCGTTGTTGGTGACATCACCGTCCCAGTCGTAGAGCTGGTCGACGATGGACGCGTATTCCTTCATGCCGTCCTCGTCATAGTCGGTCCTGTGGTAAGTGCCCTGCGCACTCAGGTACTGGCGCACGGACGTAACCGCCGCGGTTTCGTTGGCGTTTCTTTGCGCTTCCTTGAGGTTCGGGATAGCAATTGCGGCGATAATGGCGATGATCGCTATGACGATCATCAGTTCGATCAGCGTAAACCCTTTGTTTCTCATGACTGTATCCTCCTTTAGTTGAAGTCCAGTATAACAGGAACTTATTTTCTTGTTTGTACGGCGTCCCGAGCACCACCTCCTTTCACGCTAACGCTGTTTTTCAATCAGTGGCTGCAGTAAGAACAGCAATAGATGTGCCACATGGCACCATAAAGCCAGCATAAGCTATAACGTCTGGGATGACAAGGGCTTATATGGCCAGGGTCAATTTAGGGTATGCTTTGGCGAGGAAGCCTGTTGAGACGTAATACGTCAGATGCGGGCGGGAAGTGACAATTATTGTCAGCCGTGTTCAATTGCGTTTAGGTGGTTTTTCCCTTATGGCGTTCCTGATACGGATTTCGTTGAACACCCATCCCGGCCACAGGCGCCCTGTGATAGTGACGTTATTGGTGAGGGCGGTGGCGTTCCATGCATCGAGCATTACCCAGCCATCGAGGACGTACCTTTCGACGCGATCCTTGATAATCTCCTTATCATCCAGATACACGACGACGTCGGTGTAGGGGGCCGGGCCGGTATCCTGGGGGAGTTCTTCAGGAGGGAGAGGCGGGTGGTTGGCTACATCGGGTTCGAGGTCCGAGATGGGTACGGGTGGCGGTCCGAGAGGTTCGGGATCAACATCCTTGTCGGGATAGACAGTGACCGCCTTTATGGTGAGGTGGTGTTGTTCACCCGCGATAAAGGTGTATGGTGTCCGGTTTTCACGAAGGCGGTAAGGTTTGCCTTTCAGGAACTTCCATACGCTGGCTTTGCCTTCACGCTCGACCAGCACCGCCAGGCGCGTTGTGCCCCTGTCGCGCACACCGACGGCAGGCATGATGTTGTTGCCTCGCGCGAGCTTGAAATCGAACTCGAAAGTCACTTCCCTTGTCAACGCCGCCCGGAGCGAAGCCTGTCCCAGCAGCCAGCCTTCAAAAACGCCTTTCTTGTAGTCCCAGTCCTGGAGTTGGGGGTAGTCCACAAAGCCGTCGGGGCGCGGGGAGAAATCGTACTTGACGCAGACCCTGCCGTCCGGGAGGACCTGTACGTCGCCGAGGAAGAGTTCGGAGTAATCCGGTTCCAGGGGAATCGAGTGGTGCAGGAAGCCGCGAGCGAGGCCATAGACCAGGATTGAAAAGGTGATAAGGCCGACGACGGGCCAGACGAAGCGCATAACGTGGACGCCGGCGTCTTCCGTCCGGTTGACGCGGATGTAGCGTTTGACGGCCTGGCGTTTAGTTTTTGTAGGCGGTTTCTGTGCTTCTGCCGTCATGGCGGATACGTCTCCACAATGCATATCGGCGCTCCGTTCCGCACTATTAGACGGACGAAGCAGCCGGATGGTTCACCGTTGTCCACGACAGATTTCCGTAGCGCCGCCGATACCGGGAGGCAAGAGCCCGTAATCAATGATAGTCGGCCGTTCCCCGGCCCCCGTACGGTTCCATGGCGGACGACGGGTGTCCCATGTCCGTCGGCTATTCTACGCAGACGGGCGGCAATATCCACAGAAGTACGTGCTGCGGTGTGTTGACCGCGGCCCGATGGACAATATACTACGGGGCATGATTGAACGGATAGGCATATCGGTTGAGAAGGAGCTGCTGCAGAGTTTTGACGCGTGGATGAGGTTGCATGGTTACACGAACCGTTCCGAGGCCGTCCGGGACCTGATGCGCAGCACGCTTCTCGAGAAGGACTGGGAGACGGGGACGGGAAACGCGGCGGCGGTGCTCGTGCTGGTGTACGAACATCACTTTGGAGACCTGGCGCACCAGATGGACCATTTGCAGCACGATCATAACGAGCTCGTGGTCGCCACGTTTCACGTTCATCTTGACCACGAGAATTGCCTGGAAGTAGTGATGCTGCGCGGGAAGGCCGAAGAAGTCAAGGGCTTCGGACAGAAATTGACGGCGCTACGCGGCGTGAAGTACGGGAGGCTGGTCCCGGCCGCCACGACCGGCCTGTTGGGCCGTGCCGAAGACGGGAAAGGAGCAGCAACGGGTGTCGAAGAAGAAGTTCGTTGAAGACCTCGTTTCGAGGATGACGCTGGAAGAAAAGATCGGCCAGTGCCTTACGCTCGAGTTCTGTGGGACCATAGTCGCACCCTACGTTGTGGATTTTGTGAGCAAGTACCACTGCGCGGGGCTGAGGATTACGCCGCACATATACACGGCGCTGCCGTACGGGACGCGTCTTGCGGAAAAGGGCGCGGCGATACAGAGGCTCAGTCCATACGCCGCCCCGGACGCTTACGCCGAGATTCTTGGCCGGGTGCAGGACCTTGCCCTTGGGACAAGGCTCGGCATACCCGTGTATTTCTCCAGCGACCAGGAGGGGGACTTTTCACAGGACTACTCGAGGGGAGGGGTGAACCTGTTCCCCAGCGCGATGGGGATGGCGGCGACCGGGGACAAGGATTTCGTTTACGAGTGTTATCTTGCCGTGGCCAGGCAGAACAGGGCGGCAGGGATAAACATGCTCCACACGCCGTGCCTGGACGTGAACATAAACCCCCGGAACCCGGAGATATGCACGAGGTCTTTCGGCGACGACGCGGAGATGGTTGCAGAATACGGATTGGCGCAGCTGAACGGGTTCAGGGACGGGGGCGTGGTGGCGACCGGGAAGCATTTCCCGGGCAGAGGGGATTCGGAGGTGGACGTTCATTTTGCCATGGACGTGAATACCGCCGATCGCGGCAGGCTGGAAGCATGCGAACTCTATCCTTATCGCAGGCTCATAGAAAACGGTCTGCCCGCCGTAATGACGGCTCACACCATCTACAACGCTCTTGACCCGGACAACCCGGCTTCCGTATCGCGGAAGATCGTGACGGGGTTGCTCCGGGAGGAAATGGGCTTCAAGGGGGTCATAACGACCGACGCCATCGGCATGAAGGGCGTGATATCACGGTTCGAATCGTACGGCGAGGCATGCGCCGCGGCCTTGGCGGCCGGCAACGACCTGGTGCTTGCCAAGGGTGATCCGGGCAATATACCTGGGACGATCGACTGGATACGGCGGTACGTTGAGGACGGTCGCATCTCCATGGAAGAACTCGATAACCACGTGCGGCGCGTTCTGGGTCTGAAATGGGATTACGGTGTTTTCGACAAGCCCAGGCCCAAGCCGAAGAAGGCGCGAGATATCACCCGCGACGAGAAAATAATGGAACTGAGCAGCAGGGCCGCCATGCGTTCCGCCATAGTAGTGCGTGACCGCGGGGGCGTGCTGCCGGTGTCTCCTGAGGCCAAGCTTTTCTTCACGGACCAGCGCTATGACGCGTACCACAACAAGGCGGAAGATAACTGGTGGCATTCGCACATGATGGCCGAGTACCTGCGCGGTCATTCGGATAACGTCACGGACTGGGAATGCCGCCTGGAACTTACCGCCGAAGACGAAGAACGGATAATGCGGGGAGCCGCGGAGGCCGATGTCGTCGTTTTCCATTCGTTTTACTGGCGCGGGAATAGCACGAACACCCACATGGTGCGGAAAGTGATTGAAACGGGCAAGCCGGTGATACTTGTTGCCGGCGGACCTTACCGGGAAAGCATAGCGGTGGACGAGGCCGACTGCCTGATAGTGACGTTCGGTTCGACCCCCAGGTGCGCGGAAAACGCTGCCGCCCTGATTTACGGCAAAGGCGCTGCCAGGGGGAAATGGCCGTTGAAGAACTACACAATAGACGGGATACGGTAGGCCGGGAGCGGGATCCGGGTTTTATGACAATCTGACCTCTTGCCCAGTCAATTTCTGTTCGATAAAAATCTTCATGTCTGCCGTCATCCCTTCACCGGGCACCACGATGTACGTATACCTGGTGAGAAAGAACAGCCACAGGTCGTCGAAACGCACGACTTCTTCGAGGAGTTTCCACGCGATATCATTGCTGCCGGTCGGAGAATGGACATGGAATCCGGCATCGTCGAAGACATAGCGGACCTGCCGGTTTTCGAGCTTGGCCGTCCAGGCCAGGGCTTTCCTGCGCAGCAGGTAGAAGCGATGCACAAGAACGGCGGCAATCGCCGCTAGGAGAGCTCCGGCCATTATAAGGTCCACCGACAGGCGGTGATTCACAAGGGCTTCGGGCAGCATGGGGGCGATCAGGATGACGGCCGTGTAGACCCACCATCGCTTCAGGATGCCGCGCCGGAAACAGTGTGAAGCGGCCGAGCGCATGAGGGCGTCGGAGATGCGGCTTTCCAGCACATATGCCATGGCGGCCCGTGCCTAGCCGAAGCCTATGCCCAGGCCGAACGATACGGTGTGGACCTCCGTGTCCTCGTCATCGGCAGTATTGAACAGCTTAAGCCAGCCGGCCTCCACGAGCAATGTCTTGTGCGTCGTGCCGAGCCGGATGATCAACCCGGTCTTGATGCCCAGGAGCACGCCGGATTCGCCGGGGGCCTGGTCCCAGTCCCAGTAGCCGATCGTCGGCTTGAGCGAGAGGAGGACGTTCGGCGCGCCGGCGGCTCCCACGCCGAACAGGCCGAAGACTTTTTCGAACTTCATGCCCAAGTCGTAGTGGCCGTAGACGACCAGCATCGAGCCGGCATCTTCGCCGTATGCTGCTCCGATCGTGCCGGCGCCCGAGCCGGTGTATGAGAGGTCTGCGCCGCTGTAGCTGGATTCTTCCGATACCGACGGGACAGTGGCCTTCATCAGCGAATAGGAGAGGTTCAGGTGCCTGGTTCCGCCGCAGCCTGCGGTTGCAAGGGCCGCCACACATGCCACGGCTATGACCGGCTTATGGACAACCCGCATAATATCCCCCTTGCCTTGGAGTCTTCTTAAGGAAATCGTATCACGGCGAGAGGGGAATTTCAAGGACTGCCGTGGCGCTGCGAAAGGGGAGGAATAAACGACTGTGGCGTGCCGAAGCGTCGAAATACCTTGCCAGACGTCAGGACTTGTCTTGTGCAAAGGCCTGTTCGGGAGGCGTATACCTGCTGCCGTATTCCTGGAGTGATTTTACGGATATGCCGCGTTTCCTGAGTGCTTCGATCCCATTGACCACGGCGGCCGCCCCGCTGATCGTGCTTATCAGCGGTATGCTGTGTGCGATTGCTTGGGTCCTTATGTGTATTTCGTCCTTCCTGGGGTTCTTACCGCTCACGGTGTTGATTATCAGCTTGATGTCCCCATTGTTCATAAGGTCCAGGACGTTGGGCCGGCCGACCGATATCTTGAAGAGTTGCTCCACTTCGACATCGTTCTTCCGCAAGGCTCCGGCGGTACCTTCGGTGGCCACCAGCTTGAATCCCATATCGACGAGTTTCTTGGCGATGAAGATGATGTCTCGCTTGTCGCTGTTTCTGACGGAAACGAATACGGTGCCTTCCAGTGGGAGCACGTGGCCGGCGCCCTGCTGCGCCTTGGCAAAGGCAAGGCCGAAGGAAGCATCGATGCCCATCACTTCGCCGGTCGATTTCATTTCCGGGCCCAGCACCGCATCGACGCCGGGGAAGCGGTTGAAGGGGAACACCGCCTGCTTTACGGCGAAGTGCCCGATGGAGACTTCTTCGGTGAACCTCAGTTCCTCGAGCGTTATCCCCAGCATGACCTTGGTGGCGATATTCGCCAGCGGGACCCCTATCGCCTTGCTAACGAAAGGCACGGTGCGGCTGGCGCGAGGATTGACCTCAAGCACGTATATCGTCTCATCCTTGACGGCGAACTGGACGTTCATCAAGCCCTTTACGTCGAGCTCCCGGGCCAGCGCCTTGGTCTGGGCGGTGATACGCTCTACGATCTGGTCGGTCAACGTCATTGGAGGAATTGCGCAGGCGGAGTCCCCGCTGTGGATGCCGGCTTCCTCGATGTGTTCCATGATCCCGCCTATGACGCAACGCTCGCCGTCGGCTACTGCGTCGACGTCCACTTCTATGGCGTTTTCCAGAAACTTGTCTATTAGTATGGGGTGTTCATGGAGGGCTTCCGAGGCGATCTTGGCCTCCGCCATGTAGCGTTCCAGTTCCCCTTCGTCGTAGACGGTTTCCATGGCCCTGCCGCCGAGCACATACGAAGGCCTTACCATAACCGGGTAGCCTATTTCGGCGGCTATGACGCGCGCTTCCTCGAAAGAGCCGGCCGTGGCGTTGGGTGTCTGTACAAGGTTCAGCTTATTGATAAGCTGCTTGAAACGTTCGCGATCTTCGGCCCTGTCGATGGAGTCCGGCGAGGTACCCAGAATGGTAACGCCGGCTTGCTCGAGGGTGGCCGCGAGGTTGAGGGGCGTCTGGCCTCCCAGTTGGACGATGACCCCTTCGGGCTTTTCCTCTTCGACTATGGCGAGTACGTCTTCCCTGGTCAGCGGTTCGAAATACAGCTTGTCGGACGTGTCATAGTCGGTAGAGACGGTTTCCGGGTTGGAATTGATCATGATGGCTTCGTAACCGAGTTCCTTAACGGCGTAGCTTGCGTGGCAGCAGCAGTAATCGAATTCGATGCCCTGGCCGATCCGGTTGGGGCCGCCGCCCAGGATGAGGATCTTCTTGCGATCACTTACGTGGTTTTCGTTCACCGGTTCGTAGGTTGAATAGTAGTAGGGTCTGTCTGCGCGGTATTCTCCGGCACAGGTGTCCACGGGCTTGTATGCGGGGCGGACGCCGAGTTCCCTGCGCGTCTCGAACACGCTGATTTCATCGGTTCCGGTAAGGTGGGCAATCTGAACGTCCGAGAAGCCGGCCCCCTTGATCATCGACATGAATGCTTTGTCCATACGATCCAGTCCGGCGCTGCCGCTGTACTCGGCTATTCGGCCGGCAATCGAGATGATTTCCTGTATGTTGTTCAGGAACCACGGATCTATTTTTGTATGGCCGGCAATGGCTTCCAGGCTCATGCCCCGTTCAAACGCCATCTTGATGTAGAAATGCCTGGCGTCGTTGGGTACCACCAGCTTATGTATGAGACCGGCTTCGCCCTGGGGGACTTCCAGGAGATGATCTTTCCCGTCGAACCCAAGGCCGTAACGGCCGATTTCCAGGCTCCGGAGGCCTTTCTGCAGCGATTCCTTGAAGTTACGGCCGATTGACATGGCTTCGCCCACGGCTTTCATGGACGTGTTGATGGTGGGGTCGGCCTGGGGGAATTTCTTGAAGGTGAAGCGCGCTATCTTGAATACGCAGTAGTCCACTGTCGGTTCAAAAAACGTGCGCGTAGTGCCGGTAATGTCATTCCGGATCTCGTCCAGGGTGTATCCCACGGCGAGTTTCGCCGCGATGCGCGCGATTGGGAACCCCGTCGCTTTGCTTGCCAGGGCGCTGCTGCGCGACAGGCGCGGGTTCACCTCGATTATTACGATGTCCCCGTTTGTCGGATTCCCACCGTACTGGATATTCGCCCCGCCCCCGGTTATGCCAATTTTTCTGATGACCTGCTTTGAAAGGCTGACGTACTCGGCATATTCTTTTGCGGTCAGCGTTTGTGACGGAGCGACGACCATCGAATCGCCCGTGTGAACGCCCATGGCGTCTATGTTTTCCATAGAAGTCACCATTATGACGTTGTCGGCGCAGTCGCGCATCACTTCGAACTCAATTTCCTTCCACCCGAGCACGGATTGCTCCACCAGGACCTGTCCCACGGGGCTGGTTTCGATGGCCCGTTCGAGGCAGTACTCCAGTTCCTTGATGTTGTACGCGGTTGAACCGCCCGCGCCGCCAAGCGTGAAAGCGGGCCGCAAAATGAGGGGGAACCCGATCCGTTGTCCAATCCGAAGGCCTTCTTCGACCGAAGTCGCGATTCCGCTTTCGGGCACGTTCAGCCCTATTTCCTTCATCGCCTGCTTGAACAGGTCCCTGTCCTCGGCACGGCTGATTGCTTCCGGCGATGCCCCCAGTACCTCGACGCCGTATTTCTTGAACACCCCGCTGCGGTCCAGGAATACGGCCACGTTCAATCCGGTCTGGCCGCCCAGCGTCGGCAGGATGGCATCCGGCCGTTCACGGGCTATTATTTTCTCCAGGACTTCGGCGGTAATAGGTTCCACGTAAGTCCTGTGAGCCATCCTGGGATCGGTCATTATTGTCGCGGGGTTCGAATTGAGGAGCACTATCTCGTAGTCTTCCTCGAGGAGCGCCTTGCATGCCTGTGAGCCGGAATAGTCGAATTCGCACGCCTGGCCGATGATGATCGGCCCCGATCCTATTATCAGTATCTTGTGGATGTCCGTTCTCTTGGGCACGACGCTATTCCTTCGGTTTCTTGCTGCTCTGGTTCATGAACGTACTGAATATTTCGTTGGGGTTGCCACGGTCGTCCGGCACAGGGTGGAACTGGATGCCCACGGTGGAGCGCTTTCTGTCCGCCAGTCCTTCCACGCTGCCATCGTTCAGGTTGACATGAGTTATCTCGACGCCGTCCGGCAGTTCTTCTTGTTCGACTACGTACGAATGATGTTGTACCGTGATCAGGCAGCGTTCCCGGACGAGGTCCCGGACGGGATGATTTACTCCATAGTGGCCGTTCTTCATGCGTGATACGCCGCATCCAAGCGCGAGCGCCAGCACCTGGTGTCCGAGTCCGATGCCGAGCAGGGAGGTTTTACCGAGCAGACCGGCAATCGTATCGATGAGATAGGCCGGAACTCGGGGGTCTCCGGGACCTCCGGCCAGCACGATGCCGTCCGGATGCAGAGACAGTACCTTCTCGGCCGGCGTCGAAGCCGCCACGATGCTGAACGAATACCCTGATCGAACGATCTGTTCCAGCAGGCTGCTTTTGATCCCAAGGTCAATGATAACAACGGTTTTTCCGCTTTTCCCTTTTATGACTTTGCCGTCGGGCGCCGCGAGTTCGGCGACAAGGTCGGTTTCCAGGGGGGAGGGGGTAGCCTGCAGTTTTGCCTGCAATGCCTTCGGGTCGCGATCGCCGTGTGCGATCAGCGCTTTCATCGCGCCGTGCTCCCGGATGTGTACCGCCACCGCCCGTGTATCCACATCCCGTATCCCCACTATGCCGTTGTCTGCCAGGTATTCTTCCAGCGCCCCCGTCGCCCTGAAATTACTGTAGATGGCGCTGTATTCCTTTATCACCACCCCTCGCGGATGAGCCTGTACGGATTCGAAATCCTCCTTATTGATTCCGTAACTGCCGATGATGGGATACGTCAGCACCGCAATAGTCCCGCGGTACGAAGGGTTGCTCAGAACTTCCTGGTAGCCCACAACGCCGGTGTAGAACACGGCATCCCCCACGGTGGTGCCCGTGCTTCCGAACGCCTTGCCCGGGAAGAGCGTACCGTCTTGCAGGACCAGCATGGCCCCGGCCTGTTCCTGTGCCGCACTGCCGCCGGTAGACGCTGCCATGATGTTCAATGTCCCTCTGCTCAGATGTACTCTATTGTGCTCGGCGGTTTCGGCGTGAGGTCATAGAGCACCTTGGTTACGCCAGGGATTTCCTTTACTATCCGCTGCTGGATCTTCGTGAGCGTTGCCCATGTCAGCTTTGTGGGCGTGGCCGTCATGGCGTTCTTGGAATCAACGGCCCGGACAGCGATGATGTTGCCGAACGCCCGTCGCCCGCCTGACGTGAGGCCGGTGGCCCTGTCTGCCAGCAGCACTCCGAACGCCTGGAACATCTTGTACTTGGCGGTTTCTTCTTCAACGATTTTGCACGCTTTTCTGACGATCTTCACCCTTTCCGGAGTTACTTCGCCCACTACGCGGGTTGCAAGCCCGGGGCCAGGGAAAGGCATCCGCTGGTGAAATTTCGCCGGCAGCCCCAGCAGTTTCCCCACTATCCTCACGTCCGGTTTGAACAGTTTCTTCAGGGGCTCAATCGCAGAAAAACCATAGCCTTTTTTTGAATCGATTCCTATCTGTTCCAGCACGTTGTGCTGTGATTTTACGCCCTTCTTGGTTTCTATGACGTCCGCTGCTATCGTGCCCTGTACCAGGAACATTGCCTTGGACTGCTTCACGGCTTTCCCCAAGGTTTTGTAGAACGTGTCCCGGAACGCTTTCCTCTTGTCTTCAGGATCGGCCAGTCCCTTCAACGCGGCAAAGAAGTTTTTCTGGCAGTTTATCACTTTCACCTTGATGCCCAGCTTTGCGAAAGCCGACCTTACTTCCGTCGGTTCGTCTTGCCGCATGAGACCGTCGTCGAGAAAGACCACGGTGAGGTTTTTGCCGAGCGCCTTGTGGGCCAGTACCGTGGCCACCGCGCTGTCAACTCCTCCGGACAATGCACTTATAGCCTTTCCTTTACCAACGGTCTTCTTGATTTCGGCAACTTGCCTGGTGATGAACTTGCGATAATCCATTTCGTCTCCTCCCTCGATATCCTGCATGGTTAGCAACAATGGATGATCAGGGCACATCTTAACGCGCCACAGGGCATTCGCAAGCGGATTACGCCCGGCGCTCCGGCATGCGCCTCTTCGAAAGGCTGCCGGGCCTCAACTTGACAGCAGGGTGCTTCCGTGCAAAAATCAGGGGTGCTTTGTATACGGGCTGGTTATCTCTGAAACGAAATGAAAGGATTGGGACATGCCGAAAGCCACGTGTGATATTGGTCTCATAGGCCTGGCGGTAATGGGACAGAACCTTGTGCTGAATTTCGAGCGGAACGGTAGCCGCGTAGCAGTCTTCAACCGGACGACTTCCAGGATGGAAGAGTTTGTGGCCGGGCCGGCCAAGGGGAAGAACGTCGAAGGATACGCCGAGATCAAGGATTTTGTCGCGGCCCTCAAGCGGCCGAGGCGCGTTATACTCATGGTGAAAGCCGGCGATGCGGTGGATGCTTTCATCGAGAAGCTGCTGCCGCTCATGGAGAAAGGCGACATCATAATTGACGGCGGTAATTCATACTACAAGGATACCGAGAGGCGCTCGGTTTATCTGGAGGGCAAGGGGTTTCAGTACGTGGGTATGGGGGTGTCCGGCGGAGAAGAGGGCGCTCTGTGGGGACCGAGCATGATGCCGGGCGGGCCGCGGGAGGCCTATGACGCGCTGAAGCCTATACTCACGAAATCGGCGGCACAGGTGGATGACGGAGCATGCGTTACATACGTAGGACCCAGGGGGGCCGGCCACTACGTCAAGATGGTACACAACGGCATCGAATACGGCGATATGCAGCTTATCTGCGAGACTTATGACATCATGAAGCGCGGGCTGGGTCTCAGTGCCCAGGAAATGCACGAGATATTCGCGGAATGGAACGAAGGCGAACTGAAAAGCTACCTCGTTGAAATCACAAGGGATATCTTTGCGCGTGTCGACGAAGACACCGGCAAACCGCTTGTGGAAATGGTGTTGGACAAGGCCGGCCAGAAAGGGACCGGCAAGTGGACGTCCCAGGACGCCCTGGACGTGGGCGCCCCGGATCCGACCATCGACATGGCGGTACAGGCAAGAATCATAAGTTCATACAAGGAAGAAAGGGTAAAGGCCAGCAGGATACTCAAAGGGCCTGCGGCGTCCTTCGAAGGGGACAGGAAGCAATTTGTCAGCGACCTGCGCGGCGCTCTCTATGCCTCAAAAATATGTTCATATGCACAGGGGATGAAGCTCCTGGCAGTCGCCGGCGCAGAGAACAATTACGACCTGGATCTGAAAGAATGCGCCAGGATATGGAAGGGCGGCTGTATTATCCGTGCGGTTTTTCTCGATAAAATACGCGCCGCTTACGACCGGGAACCCAAGCTGATGAACCTCCTGGTGGATCCGGACTTCAAATCGGCGATGGAAGAGCGGCTGGAGGGTTGGAGGAGAGTCATACTGGCTGCTGTGAAGCTGGGAATCCCCGTGCTGGGAATGTCAGCGTCGCTGGCCTACTACGATTCGTATCGTTCCGAAACCCTGCCGGCTAACCTGATACAGGCGCAGAGGGATTATTTCGGAGCGCATACCTACCTGAGGACTGACAAGGAAGGCGTGTTCCATTCGCAGTGGAAGTAGGTGGATTAGAAAACAGAAGGCGGAAAGGAGACAGTGATGCCTGAGTTCGGATCGCCGTTTTCAGGACTGGCGCAGGACAGGAAACTGACGGAAGAGGAATTGGTGAGAGCGGTGCGCTTCATGGTGGCCGCGGAATACGAGGCGATACAGCTTTACATGCAGTTGGCCGAATCGACGGACAACGAGTTGGCGATAGAAGTGCTGAAGGATATAGCGGATGAGGAACGGGTGCATGCGGGCGAGTTCCTGAGGCTGCTGCATGAGCTTGCTCCGGATGAGCAGAAGTTCTATGACGAAGGTGCCGGGGAAGTAGAAGAAGAAATAGAGAAGGTGAAGTAGCGCATGGCATGAGGAAGGGTGGGCGGTATAATAAGAGGGTGGGTAGTACGGTTCCCCGGTAGCTCAATAGGTAGAGCGGCTGGCTGTTAACCAGTAGGTTCGAGGTTCGAGTCCTCGCCGGGGAGCCATCT
>JAFGGJ010000006.1 GCA_016930595.1 Planctomycetota bacterium | reverse complement strand
GAAAAGTGCATTTTCGTGTCGTGCCGGTTTTTGCGACACTGTTTCGGGAAGTTTATGTCGTATGGGACGTTAGGTGTGGCGATATACCGCTATGGATTGGCTTCGTTTTGTCAATTATTTTTTAGAGTTTCGCTCCAACACGGTCCGGCTTGATTATTTCGCATGCGAAAGACGTCTTTTCGCCGGGGGGAATCTGTTGGCGTTTGTGGGGAGAACAAAGCGATTTATGACAAACAAAAGCAATTGCGGCTATTGACGCCTGTCCTGCAATCCCGTAACCTGTAGCATGTTGTGGTATTGCGGGCGGAAGCGCCGGTGGCCGCCGCCGCAAGCACGGACCAGAAGAGGGGAGTTTTGCCATGCCGAAAATAGCGATGATCGGAGCGGGCAGCCTGGTTTTCTGCAAAACGCTGACCATGGACATTCTTGCCACTCCGGCGCTGCAGGACAGTGAAATATGTCTCATGAACCGCACAAGGCCCAAGCTCGACATGATGGAAGCCTTTGTCCGGCGCGTCGTGAAGGAAAACGACCTGCCGGCGAAAGTCTCCGCCACGCTGGACCGCCGGCAGGCGCTCGACGGCGCCGATTACGTCGTCGTCATGATCCAGGTCGGCGGCCTCGACGCCTTCGGCATGGACTATGAAATACCCATGAAGTACGGCGTGGACCAGTGCATCGGCGACTCGCTCGGCCCCGGCGGCGTCTTCCGGGCGCTCCGGACCATCCCCGTGCTCGTCGATATCGCCGCCGACATGAGCGAACTCTGCCCCCACGCCATAATGCTCAACTACGCCAACCCCATGGCGGCGTGCTGCTTTGCCCTGGGCAAGGCGACGGGAGTCAGCTTCGTGGGACTGTGCCACGGCGTGCAGACCACGCTGGATCTCATCAGCAGCTACACCGCCGTCCCCAAGAAAGACATAGATTTCCTGTGCGCCGGCATCAACCACATGGCGTGGTTCCTGTCGCTCAAAGACCGGCGTGACGGCCGGGACATCTACCCCGTCCTGCGCGAAAATTGCGAAAAGCCGGAATACTACGTCAACGAAAAAGTGCGCTGCGAAGTCATGCGCCACTTCGGCTACTTCATGACGGAAAGCACCGGGCACCTGTCGGAATACGTCCCGTGGTTCCGCAGCAGCGAACGCGCACTCAAGCTCTACTGCGACGAACCCGGCTTCGGCGGGGAAACCGGGGCGTACTACAATTACTCGAAGATGATTACGGAAAAATACCGCGGCGTGGACTACCTCGCCGCCGAAACCGCCGTCCTCGGCAGGCGCTCGAACGAATACTGCTCGTACATCATCGAAGCCGCCGAGACGGACGACGTCTTCCGTCTGAACGGCAACGTCAGGAACGACGGCTACGTGACGAACCTGCCCGCCGGCTGCTGCGTGGAAGTGCCGGTCTTCGTGGACGGGCGGGGACTGCACCCGGTGCGCGTGGGGGACCTGCCTCCGCAGTGCGCGGCGCTCAACCAGACCAACGTCAGCGTGCAGGGGCTTGCGGTGGAAGCCGCCCTCGCCGGCGACCCGGAACTCGCCATGCAGGCGGTCGCCCTCGACCCGCTGACGTCCGCCGTCTGCACCCTGGCCGAAGCGCGTCTCATGACGGCGGAAATGCTGGAAGCGGAAAAGGAATGGCTGCCGCAGTTCGCCGGCAGGAAGCTGCGGGCTACGCCGGAAGTGAAGATACCTGCGGACGTCAGCCGGGTGGAAGTGCCGCTGGATCCCGCGCTGGCGATAGCGAACCGCTTCACCGAACTCGCCGAAAGCCAGCTTTCATGAAGACGGCGCCGTTGCCCATCCAGTAGCCGCCCGCGTGTCAGGTATCGTTGGGGGCGCCGTTCATGAGGAAGACGTGATGGTTTTCGCGGGGGAGGCTGAAGCCGAGGACCTGGAGGTCGAGAGCGACGGAGGAGACAGTACGGCCGGTCTCGATCCTGAAGGGAGGGCCGTCATACCTGTCGGGTACGTCGGGTATGGACCAGGGGACGAGGGCGTCGGGGTACCAGCCGGTGCCGGCGGCCTGGAGCAGCCGGCGGAAGCGGCGATGAAAACGAGGAGCGTCAGTGCGGCGGAGCGCGGGGAGGAGAAGAGTCTTGCGGACATCGGGACCTCCCTGTTCAGAAAGCAGCGGTCACGGCCGTAAAGCGGCCGCGAGGCTGCGGTCCGTGCAAGAGTGCATATCGATCAGCGTTTGAAGGCGGAGCGGCCGGGATAGACGGCTGCGGCGCCGAGTTCCTCTTCGATGCGTATGAGCTGGTTGTACTTGGCGATGCGCTCGCTGCGGCAGGCGGAACCGGTTTTTATCTGGCCGGTATTCATACCGACGACAAGGTCGGCGATGGTGACGTCTTCGGTTTCCCCGGAGCGGTGGCTGACGACGGCGGTGTAGCCGGCGCGGTGTGCCATCTTGATGGCTTCGAGGGTTTCGGTGAGGGTGCCGATCTGGTTGAGCTTGATGAGAATGGAGTTTGCGGTGGAGGTGTCTATCCCCTGGCGGAGGCGCCTGACGTTGGTGACGAAGAGGTCGTCGCCGACGAGCTGTACGCTGTCGCCGAGCTTTTGGGTCATGAGTTTCCAGGTATCCCAGTCGTCTTCGGCGAGGCCGTCTTCGATGGAAATGATAGGGTACTTGTCGCAGAGCGCGGCATAGTAGTCGACCATTTCGGGACCGGAGAGTTCCTTGCCTTCGGCCTTGAGGACGTACTTGCCGTCCTTGAAGAATTCGCTGGAGGCCGGGTCGAGGCAGATGGCGACCTGGTCGCCGGGTTTGTATCCGGCCTTTTCTATGGCCTGCATGATGAGTTCGAGGGGCTTTTCGTTGGTATCGAGTGCGGGGGCGAATCCGCCTTCATCGCCGACGGCGACGGCCATGCCGCCCTTCTTGAGGACGGACTTGAGCGAATGGAAGACTTCGGCGCCCCAGCGGATGGCTTCCCTGAAGGAGTCTGCGCCCACGGGGGCGATCATGAATTCCTGGAGATCGACGGCGCCGTCGGCGTGCTTGCCGCCGTTCATGATGTTCATCATGGGGACGGGGACGACGTGTGCGTTAGGGCCGCCGATATACTGGTAGAGAGGAAGGCCGACTTCTTCGGCGGCGGCCTTGGCGACGGCGAGCGAGACGCCGAGGATGGCATTGGCGCCGAGCTTGCCCTTGTTGTCGGTGCCGTCGAGGGAGATCATTTCGAGATCGACGGAGCGCTGGCGGGTGGCGTCCATGCCGAGGATGCGCGGGGCGATGGTTTCGGCGACGTTCCTGACGGCGTTGAGGACGCCTTTGCCGAGGTAGCGTTTCTTGTCGCCGTCGCGCAGTTCGACGGCTTCGTGTTCGCCGGTGGAGGCGCCGCTGGGGACAGCGGCCCTGCCGAGAGCGCCGCTGTCGAGCATTATTTCGACTTCGACGGTGGGGTTGCCGCGGCTGTCGAGAATTTCTCGAGCCTTTACATCGACTATGGTGGACACGGTGAGCTCCTTTCAGGAAAAACCATTGGGGAAACCGGGGAGCGATTATCGCGCGGGGCGGGCGAGTGTCAACCGCAGGGGTTGGCCGGAGGCGGGGAGCAGGTATAATTCAGCCCGTGGGCAAGGCGAGAGGATCCGATGAGGAAGAGGATACTGATAATAGAGGACGAGCCGGGCGTGGCGGAGAACATCAGCTACGCCCTGGAGACGGAGGGGATGGAGCCGGCCTGGTGCGGCACGGGGAGGGAAGGCCTGGAGAAGCTGGAGGCCGGCGGCGTGGACCTGGTGATACTCGACGTGGGGCTGCCGGACGCCGACGGGTTCGAAGTATGCCGGGAGATAAGGCGGACGTCGGGGGTGCCGGTGATATTCCTGACGGCGCGCAAGGACGAGATAGACCGCGTGGTGGGGCTGGAGCTGGGGGCGGACGACTACGTGGTGAAGCCGTTCAGTCCGAGGGAGCTTACGGCGCGGGTGAAGGCGGTGCTGAGACGCGCCGGCAACGGGGAAGCCGCGGATAAGGCGACGGCAGTGGGGCTGCCGTTCGATGTAGACGAAAAGCGGCTGGCGATAACGTATTACGGGAAGAGGCTGGAGCTGTCGCGCTATGAGTACCGGATACTGCGGACGCTGATAAGGCGGCCCGGGTGGGTGTATTCGCGCGACATGCTGATGGAGATCGCGTGGGAGGAACCGGGAAGCAGCATGGACCGGACGGTGGACGCGCACATAAAGAACCTGAGGGCGAAGCTGCACGCGGTGAAGCCGGAGGTGGAGGCGATAAAGACGCACCGTGGAACGGGGTATTCTCTGAGGGAGCGCTGGTGAAGATACGCGCGCGCATAATCATCGGCCTGCTGGTCGTGGTGGGGCTGGGATTCTATTACCTGGTGGACTGGATAGGCGACGACCTCAGGCCGCGGTACCTCGAATCGATGGAAGAGTCGATGGTGGACACGTCGGTACTGCTGGCGTCGCTGCTGGAGGCGCGCATGGAGGGGGGCGCGCTGAGGACGGAAGACTTGCACGCGGCGTTCGACGCGGCGGGACGGCGGGAGTTCAGCGCCAGGATATACGAGATGGAGAAGACGGCGCTGCAGATGCGCGTGTACGTGACGGACGCGCGCGGCACGGTGGTGTTCGATTCGGCCGGCGGGGAGGCGGAGGGGGAGGATTACTCGCGGTGGAACGACGTGGTGCGCACGCTGCGCGGCGAATACGGCGCGCGCACGACGCGCGACAACCCGGAGGATCCGACGACGACCGTGCTGTACGTGGCGGCGCCCGTGCGCGCGGACGGGCGCATGGCCGGGGTGGTGACGGTGGCGAAGCCGGCCAAGAGCGTGCAGCTCTTCATCGACACGGCCAAGCGGAAGCTCATAACGGGCGGCATGGCGATAGCCGCGGCGACGATCCTGCTGGGAGTGCTGGTGACCGTATGGCTGACTCGACCCATAGAGAAGCTGACGGCGTACGCCCGGGCGGTGGGGGACGGGAAACGCGCGCTGCCGCCGCGCCTGGGACGCAGCGAGATCGGGATGCTGGGGGAGGCGTTCGAGGAGATGAGGGAGGCGCTGGAGGGAAAGAAGTACGCGGAGAACTACGTGCAGACGCTGGCGCACGAAATAAAGGGGCCGCTGTCGACGATCCGCGGGGCGGCGGAACTGCTGGAAGAAGAGATGCCCGGGGAGAAACGGAGGCGTTTTACGGCGAACGTCCGCGAGGAGAGCATGCGCATCCAGCAGGCCGTGGACGAACTGCTGGAGCTTTCCGGGCTGGAGGGGCGTGACGTTCTGGCGGATGCCTCCGAAGCCGACTGCGGCGAGATCGCCGCGGAAGTGGCGGAAAGCATGCGCCCGGCTGCGGAAGCGAAGGGGCTTTCCGTCCGGGTGGAGCGCGAGGGCGACCTGCGGCTTGTCTGCGAAAGAGCGCTGGTGCGGCGCGCCATAGGCAACCTGCTGCGGAACGCTGTGGACTTCAGCCCGGCAGGGGGGGAGGTTGGAGTCGCGGTTTCCGGCGGCGGCGGATACGTGACGGTCGAAGTCTGCGACAAGGGGCCGGGCGTGCCGGACTACGCCCTGGGGAAGGTGTTCGACAAGTTTTATTCGCTGCCGCGCCCGGAGACGGGAGCGAAGAGTTCAGGGCTGGGGCTGAGCATCGTGCGGGAGATAGCGGTGCTGCACGGAGGGGACGCCGGGATAGCAAACATGGCGGGCGGGGGAGCCAGGGCGACGCTGCGGCTCGCGCGCGGGGGCGGTGCGGACGTAACCGGCTGAGGGGCGGGGAAGAAAAAAGGGGATTTCACGGTATTTTCCGCCCGGCTTCATACTGTTTTCACCTCCCGGACCAATAATTTCCATGAGCGAGGTGCAGAAGGGAGGCGACAATGAGGATGCCGGGCATGTTGCTGCTGGTTGCGATTCCGGTGTGGGCGGGAGCGTTCGGGGCGGAAAGCGTAACGCTGCCGCTGGAAGAGTACAAGAAGCTCTACCGCGAACAACTCGACCGCTCCCGGGAACAGGAGGCTTCCGGGGCCCCGGTATATTCGCTGGACAGGGCATCGTACCGCCTGACTCTAAGCGAAGACCGCGTCGAAGGAGAAGCGGTCGTCGAGGGGCGGTTCATATCCGGCGAGCCGGCGCCGATAAGGCTTTTCGGCGCCGGCGTCATCGTGGCGGAGGCGCCGGAGGTCGAAGGGGGAGTCCTGACGGGAGGCGAAGGGCTCGCGTTCCTGCCCGCCGGGAAGCAGGCGTTTTCCATCAGGATCAATTTTCTGGCGGCAGCCGTGCAGGAGAAGGACGTCCACGCCGTGCGCATGGATGTGCCACGCGCCGTCACGAATGCACTGAAGCTCGACGTCCCCGGCCACCTGCAGGTGCTTTCGGCTCCGGGGCTGGAGGGGGGCGACGGAGTCCGGCGGTTTGCATCCACGGAACGAATGGAGGTCCGCTACCGCGGTAAACCGGCAGCGGCGGCGGCAGCGGCGCCGCCGGAGGTGGACATCCTTACAGGCATAACCGCCCAGGGGCCGAAGTTCACGGCGACGGCGCGGTTCGCGGTGAACCGCCCGGGGAACGGGAAGCTCACGGTAAGGCTGCCTTCAGGGGCGCGCCTTGTGTCGCCGGGCGAAGAGGACGGGGCGCTGGAAGCGGGGCCGGACAACGTCCTTATGGTGAACGCCGCCCGTTTGAGGACGCGGGTTTTCGGCGTGTCGTACACGACCCCGAGGCAGGCAAAAGGCCCCACGGCGGTCGGTCTGCCCGCAGTCGAAGGCAACAGCGGTTCGGAGAGATGTTTTTTTCTGGTCGAGCCGGAGGACGCGCGCATGACCGCGGCCGACCAAGACGCGTACCCCGTGGTCCCGGCCGGCCGCCTGTCCGAAGACCTGCTGCATGCGGCCTCGCCTGACGGTCCGGTGATGCAGGCGCCAGCGTCCAGGATGGTGCAACTCATGGTGCAGGAGTTCGTCCCGGTGGAGGCGCCGGGCATGGTGCTGGACGAAATCGAGTTCTACGTGTCGTACGAGGCAACGGGACGGGTACTGTCGGTGCTGCGGATGCGCGTGCCGGCGGCAGCGGGAAGGAGAATAGCCGTGAACCGCGTCGCGGAAGCAGACGTATGGTCGCTGAGGGTGAACGGAGTGAAGAGAAACGTGTATTCGCTGGACAGCGACAAGTGGATCGTTCCGCTGGACGGGAGCGGAGAGTCGCTGGTCGAACTGGCGTTCCTGGCGAAGTCGGCGAAGATCAAGCTGCAGGGCAGGCTGGAAGGGGTGCTGCCGCGCACGGGGCTCAGCGCGCGGCGGCTGCACGTGGGGATCGCCCTGCCGGAAAGGGTGGAACTCATGTCCATGGAGGGTGACCTGGCGCCTTCGGCAACGGGCCGCGCACAGGCGCCGGCGGAGTTCGTGGGCAGGGGGCACCACTTCTCGACTTCATTCTACGGGGGTGGAGAGCTTCGCTTCGCCGTGTTCTACAAGGAGCCGCCTCGGCGGTGAAAGGAGCAGGCGCATGAGCTTCGGAAGAATAACTGCGGTAGGACTGGTATTCATTCTGGCGGCGGGGGGATGGTGGACGCTGGGCGTGGTCACGGAGCGGCGGAGCACACGGATGGACAGCAGGCTGGGCCGCGCCGTGGAGGAGCTCTGGGGCGTCAGCCTGGTGCAGGAAGGCCCGGCGTTCACGTCGGAAATTCCCGGGACCAAGCAGGTTCGGCAGATACTGCCGGCGGCGAACGCCATAGACGTGAACCTGTCGCTGGAGCACCGGAGGAAAGGGTTGATATGGTACGCGACGTACGTGTGCGACTTCCGCGGGGAATACACGGTGACGAACAGCGACCCCGTGGCCCGCAAGGTGCAGTTCGCGTACCGGTTCCCGTCGTCGCGAGCGACCTACGACAGGTTCACGGTGCTGGTGGACGGAAGGAAGCTGGACATCCCGATAAACGCCCACGACGGGATCCGTGAGACGCTGGAGATAGAACCCGGCGGCACGAGGAAGGTGGCCATAGCGTACAGGACATTCGGACTGGACGAGTGGCGTTACCGGGTGGACCGGAGCGCGGGCAGGATACTGGGTCTCAGGATGCGCGTAAAGACGGACTTTGCGGACTATGATTTTCCCGAGGGGACGCTGTCGCCGATGGAAAAGAAGGCGGAGAAAGGCGGCGCTGAACTGACGTGGGAGGCGGAGGATCTCCTGACCCAGAAGGATATCGGTGTGAAGATGCCGCAGAAGCTGAACCCCGGGCCGCTGGCGACGAGGATGTCGTTCTTTGCACCGGTATGCCTGGTGTTCTTCTTTGTTCTGGTGACGGCGATATGCATAGTGCGGAAGGTGAAAATCCACCCGGTGCACTACCTGTTTGTGGCTGCGGGATTCTTCGGTTTCCACCTGCTGTTTGCCTACTTGCTGGACCACGTGAACGTGCATGCGGCGTTCGCGGTGTCTGCGGCGATATCGGTGACGCTGGTGACGCTGTATCTGAAGGCCGCGCTGAAGGGACGGCTCCCGTGGACGGCGACGTTCGGCGGACAGGCGTTCTACCTAGTGCTGTTCTCGTACACGTTTTTCATGAAGGGGATGACGGGTCTCACGATAGCCGTGGGATCGATAGCCACGCTGGCGGTGATGATGAAACTGACGGCTGGGACGGACTGGGACGAGGTGTTCGGCGGCGGCGGCGGAGAGGGGGCGTCGGGGAGGGAGGGCTGAAGGCCGTGAAAAGAAAGCGGGGGCGGCTGCATGCCGCCCCCGTTTCATGCGTTGGCGTGGAAGTGACTAGAAAGCGACGTCCTGGCCGGTGGCGGGGGGATTGGAAACGGGAGTGCCGGGGCCGCCCTGCGGGTTGACAACAGGCTTGGGGTTGAGGAGTTCGTCAAGGGCCTTGCGCTGCTCGGGGGTCAGGAGGCCGTCGAGCTGCTTGTCGTAGTCTTCGCGGAGCTTCTGCATCTGCTTGTTGAGCTCCTGGTACATTTCCTGAATCTTGGATCGCTGCTCTTCGATGAGTTTTTCGATCTTGGCGAGGAGGGCTTTCTGGTCGTCGGTGAGGACGTCGAGGATGCGGGTTTCATAGGTCTGCTGAAGTTCCTGCTGTTTCTGGGCGCGTTCCTTGTAGACGTTGGCGTCTTTGGTCTGCTGGTAGAGCTTGCGGGTCTCTTCGCCGAGTTCCCGGATCTTGTCCCGTGCTTCGACGACGAGGGCGTCGATGGCTTGGGACTGTTCATCGGTCAGGTTCAGCATCTTGTACTTGACCGGGGTCCTGCCGGAATAGATCCAGTGGCTGCCGCTGGCGATCCTGTCGAGCTTGGTGGCGCGGTAGACGCCTTCCGCCGAGCCGTCGGTGCCGATAGATTTCCTGACGACGTTGCCGCCGCCGTTCTGGGCGAAGAGCTGGGAGGCCAGCACCAGTACTGCGGTGAATCCTGCGACTTTTCTCAACATTTCTTTTCTCCTTTTTCTTCTAAACGTCTGCCTGTACAACACCATTCAAAACGGTCATCCCGTGCGCCCCGTACCCGGGTACAACCGGGCGCGCACGACACGTCAGTAATATTCCAGCAAAACAGCCGCGGCTGTGCCGTAACCCGCGGAGGCCTGCTGCACGCGGAGGAGGCGCTTTCCGTCCGCGGCGAGTTCCGGGGTGCGGATGGCGGCGACGGCGCGGTTGAAGGCATCGAGGCGCTCTTGGTGAGCGGCCCGGACGTCTTTGACTAGCGTGATACGGGTATTCAGTTCGGCGGCTTCCGCGGCATCTCCGCCGGCCGGGGAGGCTGCGAGGTTTTCCAGGTGCGCAAGGTGCCCGTCATACCCTGCCACGACGGCGGAATAGCGTTCCACGGACTTGAGAATAAGGGATGCTTCGGCCTCGGCGGCGTTTACGCGCGCCAGCGTCGAATCGATGAATTCTTGCGCGCGGCGCGGCCCGGCGGAAGTATCGTCGGAGAAGATGAAATGGCCTTCTTTGAGGCGGTAGACCCTGCCGCCGATCCTGGCTTCGGCCGAGCCGCGGAAAACGACCACGAGAGCGGCCTGCGTGGGCGTGTCGTCGCCCGCATAGGCCTTGGCCATGAAGAAGGGCGGCATGGCCGCGTGAGAAGCAGCGGGCCCGGCGCAGAAGAAGAGCTCGGCGTCCTGGACTTCCACGCTGAGACCTTCGGTCACGAGCACGGCGGGGTCGCGCGCCGGGTGCGGACGCTTGACGTAGCAGGAGCCTTTTTCAAGATGGAGGGTGGACTTGCCTACGGAGAACCTGGCGTCTTTTGCGAGGAGGGCGCGTGTCTCGCCGGGCATTCCGATCGCGGTACGGGCGGCGGCGACGTAGGTGCGCCCCGGCCGGATGACGGTTTCACCCCCGGCGAGCGATCCGTCCAGGAGGGAAGCGGCGGGTTTCCGGAAGTGCACGACGACGCCGGCCGCCAGCAGCAGACAGGCGGCGGCGGCAAGGGCGAGGAAGAGCCCGCGCTTCCGCCGCGCGGGGCGCGGAACGGCGGGTTGAGCGGCGGGGGAACGCAGGGCGGAAACGATGCGTTCTTCGAAGCCTGCGCCCGGTTCGACGGCGGCCAGGGCTTGGGACACGATATCGTCGGCCCTGCGGATACGGTCGAGGGCGGCCCGGCAGGCGGGACAAGAGTCGAGGTGGGCGCTCACTGCAGCCGCCTGTTCTTCCTGGAGTTCGCCGAGGGAGAAGAGGGGCAGAAGGTCATGAACGGTCGCGCAGTCGGGCATGGTTATGACTCCTCACCCGCAAGGACTGAAAGCCTGTCTCTGAGCATGGCATTGGCGCGCGTCAGGCGGCTGGTGACCACGCCCAGGGCGGTGTCCTGAACGGCGGCGATCTGGGCGCAGGTGAAGCCCTTGAGGTACTTGAGGTAAACGGTGGAGCGATAGGCTTCGGGGAGTTCTTCGATGCACTTAACGACTTCCCTGTAGAGCTCGCGCCTGGAAGAGGCTTCGCCGGGGTCGGAGGAGATGTCGGGGGGCAGGAAGGCTTCGATATCTGGCGCTTCGCTCGGGGAGGAAGAAAGACTTTCGAGGGAGGAGGGTTTCTTTTTTCTGAGTTCGCTGATGGCGGTGTTGCGTGCGATGGAGGAGAGCCACGCGGCGAAGCCGGCGGGTTCCTTGAGGTTCTTGAGAGCGCGGTAGGCCTTGAGGAAGACTTCCTGGGCGATGTCTTCGGCTGTGTGGTAATCGCCTGCGATGTGAAGGACGCTGCCCATAACCATTCCCTTGTACCGACTGACCAGTTCGCAGAAAGCTTCGGCGCCGCCATCAGCGAGAGAGCGGCTTACGAGTTCGGCGTCGCTGTGTCCGACACTCGCTGCGGGCTGTGTCACCAAAAGCTCCTGCGGCATCAGGTAATAGGACTCGTGAAACGGGAAACCTGCTGCAGGAATTCTACAGTTTTCTTCAACGCGCACGATAGAATATTCTCCGGCGGGAGTGAAAACACGGCGGGAGCGAAGCGGCGGGAGGAGCGGCGTGAAAAAACTGGTGCTGCTGAGGCACGGGGAAAGCATCTGGAACCGCGAGAACAGGTTCACGGGCTGGACGGACGTCGACCTGTCGGAAAAGGGGATCGGAGAGGCGAGACGCTCGGGGAAGATCCTCCGGGAGCAGGGATACGTCTTCGACGTCGCATTCACGTCGGTGCTGAAGCGGGCGATCCGGACGCTGTGGATAGTGCTGGACGAGATGGACCTGATGTGGATACCGGTGCGTTCCAGCTGGCGGCTGAACGAAAGGCACTACGGGGCGCTGCAGGGGCTGGACAAGAGCGAGACCGCCGGAACTTACGGCGAAGAACAGGTGCACCTGTGGCGCAGAAGCTACGACGTGAGACCTCCCGCGCTGCGTGCCGGCGACCCGCGGCTGCCGGCGGGCGACCCGAGATACGCCGGCGTGCCGGCGGAGGAACTGCCGGCGACCGAGAGCCTGCAGGACACGGTGGAGCGCTTTCTGCCGTACTGGCACGGCGACATCGCGCCCGTGCTGAAAGCGGGGGCGGGGGCGATCATCGCCGCGCACGGGAACAGCCTGAGGGCGCTGGTGAAATACCTGGACGGCATAGCGGACGCCGACATAGCCGGGGTGAACATCCCGACGGGCATCCCGCTGGTATACGAACTCGATGAGAATCTTCTCCCGGAAAAGCGCTACTACCTGGGGGACGAGGAGGAGATCCGGGCGGCCACGGACGCCGCCGCCGGGCACGGGCGGCGGACGGAGTAGCGAGCGGACCCGTTCACCAGCCCTGCCACATGTGCTGGGAATCGTCCCTGAAGGCCGGTAGGCGCTTGTCGAGGCGCCTGAAGAAGTATTCAATGACGCGCTTGTTGGGCACCCAGGATTCCCACTGGGTCTCGCCCTGCTTGAGGACGTCCCAGAAGACGCGGCAGTTGACGTTGGTGCGTTCCCTGGTGACCATGTTGACGGTGACGGTCAGGCGGTAGTGGGCCTTGACGACCTTGAACTTGTCGTAGCGCGAATTGATGTCGTTGATGAAGGCTTTGACTTCCCCGACGGGGGTGGTGGCGTAGTAGGTGTTGTGGATGACTTTCCAGTCGGGGTCTTCGTCCTTGACCCTGACGCCCATTTCAGCGAGGACCTGGTGGACGGCGCGCCAGGTTTTTTCGGAGGCGGCCTTGTAGGTGTGGCCGCGGTTTTCCAGGTCGGTAGTGGCGGACGTGACCCAGTCGCGGCCCTGAAAGGCGAAGTCCTGCTTGTTATCGGTGGTGATGTAGTTCGTGCCGCAGCCCGCTGCAGCCGCCAGCAGCAGGACGGGCAGGGCCGGCGTGAAAGGCTTCATGTCATCTCCCCGCATATACATTAAAACAGAAGACGTGCGCCGCAGAATAGATGTTAGAAGAGTGTCTGGAAAACGCAACTGCAACCGGCGGTTCAGGGTGCGGCCGGGGCATCCTGAAGGTGGGAAGAGGCCCTGTCGCGGAGTATGGCGCGGTAGCGCGCTGCCACATTGCTCCAGCGCGAGGGGAGAGGCAATTCCGCCGGCGCCGCGGCGCCGGCCGCCGCGTGCCCGGTGCGAGGGCCGGCCGCGCCGGAGCCCTCCCCGGTACCCGGAGAAGAAGCAGCGCCGGTCGAGCGGCCGACATCGCCGGTCCTGCCGCCGTTCCCGGGGTCAGCGGAAGCGCCGCGGGCGGCGTCGTCCGGGCGCGGGACGTCAACGCCGGGCGGGAGCGGTACTGGCGGAGCATCGGCGGCGGCCGCGGCAGGACCAGGGGGCGGCTGCCGGACGAGAAACAGCTTGCGCCAGTCGGTTTCGGGAGGGGGACCGTCGGCGTCGCCGGCGCTTCCGGAGACGGTTTCAACCACGCCCGCGAATTCGACGTAACCGGTTTGAGCGGTCCCGGCCCGCGGGATCAGCAGAGCCAGTCCCCATACGGCTCCGGCC
Organism: Planctomycetota bacterium; assembly: GCA_016930595.1. Taxonomy (GTDB): domain Bacteria; phylum Planctomycetota; class SZUA-567; order JAFGGJ01; family JAFGGJ01; genus JAFGGJ01. The sequence goes on along the minus strand of JAFGGJ010000006.1, from coordinate 30,225 downwards.
GCCAGGACGAGGGGCGCCCAGGCCGGCAGGAAGGGCCTGAGATACGACAGTCCCGCCTCGGCGAGAGCATCGGCGGCGCGCCCGCGGACAAGGGCGGCGAAGGGATGGGTCGCCGGGATTTCACCCGCGGCGGCGACGGCGCCCCGGGCGCCCACGTGAAGGTCGATCCAGGCGGCGAGCCCGGGGGCGGGAAGCAGGACGACACGGGCCGCCCCGGAGAAAAATCCTCCAGCAAACGCCGCCGCCGGCAGAACCAGCGAGGCGTCTACGAGAGTTTCCCATGCAAGAAGGCGTCCGGCCGCCGCCAGCAGGGCGGCAAGCGGTGCGGCGAAAACAAAACCCGCCAGCGCGCCGGAAAGGGCGCGCCGGGCGGCAAGCAGCAGTCTCGGCCGGAGCATGTCCATATGGCGTCCCCTACAATATATTAGACGCACGGGAGCAAGACATGGTTCGTCCCCGCGGGTTTCCGGCGGTCACGGAGCGGTCGGTTCCGGCATGTTCGCGGGCGGGGCGTCGGGCGGCGGAGGCGAGGAAGTTTCTTTCAGGCGTTTTCTGAATTCGGTCCAGGGGAAGTTGGCCCCGGGGCACAGCGTGTGTGCGATGGGGCAATCGCGGTGGCCGATTATCTTCTGGATGGGGACGCTGTTCTGCGCAGCCAGGAAGCGGGCTAGCTTGACGAGGGATTTGAGCTGTTTTTCCGAAGGCTTGTCTTCTTCGAAATTGCCGACGAGCGCCACGCCGATGCTCATCCTGTTCCAGTCCGGGTTGCCGACGTGCGCGCCGGTGAGCTGGCGGGTCCAGCGCGTGCTGCAGACAATTTCGCCGTCCTTCATGCCGTTGCCGTTGCCGATGATGAAGTGATACCCCGCGCCGTTAGCCCAGCCGCGGATGTCGCGGTGGTAGTGGTCGATAGTTTCCAGGTTGCCGGCTTCCGAGGCGGTGTGGTGTATGACGACGTAGCGCCAGCCGTCGTGGAGCGAGACGCCGTCGGCGAGGGGGAAACGCCTGAGACCCCAGGCGACGACGCTTTTTTCTTCGAGCGCGCGCTGGCGGGTGTCAGCGGAGGTTTCGTAGGACAGGCCGGCGGGGCCGGCGAGAAGAACGCCGGCGGGCGGGGAGGAGCGTTCACGTTCATAGGCGTCCACGAGTTTGAGCCTGAGGGCGGTGTCTTCCCGCGGCACGGAATCGGACAGCATGAGAGGCACCGGGAACATGTCCGGCGGCTCAAGCGGGAGGGGGCCCGCCATCAGGACGTCGCCGGCGTCGGTATCCACCAGGACGACGTCATCCTGGATAACGTTTCGGCCGGCGGCCGCGGCGGCGGCGAGCAGGCGGATGTCCATGCGGGAGAAGACCAGACCGTTGACCTCGGCCCCCCGTTCGGCCCAGAAGGGGTCGTCCGCCGTGGCGCCGAGGAGAGCGGCGGCTTCCCGGGCGGCCATTTCTTCGATGGCGAGGCGGACCGGGACGGCGTCGAGGCCCGAGAGAAGCAGAACGGGCATGCCGAGCGCGACGCCGAAGCGGTGTTCCAGGGCGGCTTCGTCGTAGGAGCGCTCGAAGGCCCGCATGGGTGGGATGTCGTCGGTGAGCAGCATGTTGTCCGGCGGAAGGAGGACCACGCGCACCTGCGCGGGGGTGGTTTCATAGCGTGCGGAGAACACGGCGGCCACGGCGCGGACGGTTTCCTGGGCGTAGGCGGCCGCCGCGGCGTTGGTCAGGTAGCCGGCCGGAGGAGGAACGAGAACGACCTGGAACGTAAGCTGCCGGCGGGACGAGGCGGCGTCCGGGCGGATGAAGCCGGTCCTGCGCACGGCGGCGTCCGGCATGGCGTCGTGGATTTCGGCGGGGCCCGGACACGCCGGCGCCAGCGCCTTGCCTCCGCTGGCGAACCATAACGCGGCGGCGGACGCTGCGGCGATGAATCCCGCGACGAGGATGTTCCTGTTCATCAAGGGCTTACCCGTTTCGAGGCAGTCGATATGATAGCGGTCCGGCGGGAACTTTCCACCATTGACCATATCGGCAGAATACGGTAGAATGCCTCAATCCTTGCGCCCGGGGAGGAGGGTCGCCTTGGCCCAGAACGTTTCGGAAGAACAGTACGCTGTATTAGTGGAAGGCGTCAAGAAGTATTACTACATGGGCGGCACGACCGTCAAGGCCTCCGACGGGGTGGATCTTTCCATAAAGCGCGGCGAGTATGTGTCCATCATGGGGCCGTCGGGGTCGGGCAAGACGACGCTCTTTAACTTGGTGGGGGGGCTGGACAAGCCCACCGAGGGCCGCATATTCATCGACAAGACGGATATTTCCAAGCTGGACGCCTACGAGCTGGCGTGGCTGCGGTGCCGCAAGATCGGCTACATTTTCCAGACGTTCAACCTGATACCCATCATGACGGCCGTGCAGAACGTGATGCTGCCGATGATCTTCGCCGGCGTGCCGAAGAAGGAACGCCAGCAGCGCGGGGAGCACCTCCTGGAGATGGTCGGGTTGGCTGACCGCAAGGACCACAAGCCCACGGAGCTCTCGGGCGGCCAGCAGCAGCGCGTCGCTATCGCCAGGGCTTTCGCCAACAACCCAGCGATCGTGCTGGCCGACGAGCCGACCGGGAACCTGGACCTGAAGACTGGCCTGGCCATCATCGAGCTGATGGTGAAAATGAACCGCGAAAACGGCATAACGGTCATGTGCAATACGCACGACCTCAAGATAATCGACGCTTCGGACCGCATCGTGTGGATGCGTGACGGGCAGGTCGAGCGCGTGGAGGACCGCTCTTCCATCAAGCTGCAGGTAGGCGACATGGAAGACGGCTCGGGGGAAGGCGAATAGCGTTGGTGGAGCAGGGACACAGCAGCTTTCCGCTTTCGGAAGCGCTGGCGATGAGCGCACAGTCGGTCAGGCTGAGGCTGGGGCGCATGCTGATTGTGCTGGGGGGCGTGGCGCTGGCCGTGGCGTTCCTGACGAGCCTCTACGTCATGAAGGACGTTTTGGCGGGCTTCGCCGAGCGGATGGGGCCGGAGGAGACGACGCCGGTGGTAGCCATGGGCAACTGGTGGATGGCCGTGGCCGCTCTCATCACCATAACGGGAATAACCAACGCGATGCTGATGAGCGTGACGGAGAGGGTGAAAGAGATAGGAACGCTGAAGTGCCTGGGGGCGACGTGGCTGCACATACTGCAGATATTCCTGTTCGAAGCGGCGTTCCTGGGCCTCCTGGGCGGGGTCGCGGGGGGCGTGGTCGGCACGCTGTTGGGAATGCTGTCGGCCACGGGGCAACTCGGCTGGGAGATGGTGGCGCCCGTCGCCAAAAACCCGCTGATATACCTGGCCGGCATCGGCTGGGGGACGCTTGCGAGCGTGGTCCTCTGCCTGATGTCCAGCATTTATCCCGTTTACTACGCCGCGAGGATAGAAGCGGCGGAAGCCCTGCGTTACGAGGTGTAAATGGCGGAACAGGAAAAAGGCCGGGAAGCTTCGAGGACCCCGGGGTGGCTGAAATGGGGAGTCCTGGGGGCCTACGCGGCGTGGGTGTTCCTGAACCTGTTGCGCGACGCGGTGACGCTCGCCCGTTACAGCGCGGAAGGCGACACCAGCTTCGCGAGGCTCGCAGGGCAGATTTTCTTCGACATCGGGGTGTGCCTGGCTCCGCTGGGGCTGATGTGGGTAATCAGGAAGTTCATCGGGCGTGCCGAAGCGCTGGGTACGATGCTGGTGATACTGTGGTGCGGGGCGAGCGGGTTCTTCATCCACTTCAGCGGGACTTCGCAGCAGCAGTTCGTGTTGATAATGGGCTTCGGGGCGATGTTCATCCTGTTCCTGCTGGCGATGGTGAACCGTTACCTCAGGAAAGGATTCGCCGGGAAGCAGGATCTCGCCATCATTTACACGATGCTGCTGGTGGCGGTGCCGCTGGCGATCCTGTACAGGGGCATACTGGAAAGCGGCATAAGGAACCTGGACGAAGGCTACCTGGGCAAGAAGACGTACACGTGGGTCATGGCGAGGCCGTGGCTGTCGGCCACGAAGGAAAGCGCCGTGCAGGCGTTCTACGACGGCCCGCTGCGCCCGGTGACGTTCCTGCAGTCGATGTTCCGAACCGTGCCGTGGTCGGAATGGGTGTACCCGCTGTTCTACTGGAGCGTCGTGTTCGCGTTTTTCCTGGGGGCGTGCCTGGCGTTCGTCGCCCTGTGGCGCAGGAGATGGATAGACGAGGAGAAACTGCCGTTCCCGTGGACAAGGGTGCCGATGCAGCTCATAGAAAGTTCGGAGCCCGAGGAGGACATACCCGACCGGGACGCGGACGCGACGCTTAGCGACGAGGAAATCGGCAGGCGCATCGAGCTGAGGCTGCTGGCGCGCAAGGCGATGCGCTGGGGGCTCGCGATCGGCCTGCTTGTCACCATCCCCGGGCTGCTGCCGCACATCTGGGAGAAGATCCCCTCGCCGGTGGGCGTGCCGCCGAGCCCGCAGAGCTGGGGAGTGGACCTGACGGCTTTCCAGTTGTTTGAGGGCGTGATGCTGTTCCTGTCGATCGAGCCCTTCGTGCTCATCAGCGCGATGTTCCTGCCGCTGGACTTCCTGTTGACGGTCTTCCTGACGTACGTGGGGCTCAACATGATACTGCCCTGGTTCCTTACCAAGCTGGGGATCCCCAAGGCCGGTTCGTGGATGTACCATGCGATTTACATGGTGCTGAGGAGCGGGGGAATAGTGGGCATCCCGCTGTGGACCCTGTGGTTCGGGCGGGACCACCTGGCAGCCGTGTTCAGGAGCATTCTGAAACCGGTGGACCCGGCCGCCGGAGACCGGCGGCTCCGGTGGGGCTACGTGGCGCTGAGCGGAGGCTGGGTCGCCGCGACGCTGCTGGCCCTTTGCACCGCCACCCCGGGGCTCTGGCTGTTGCCGGCGATCGCGATGCTGATACTCGGTATCCTGAGCGTCGCGGGGATTGTGTGGGGGGCGCGAAACCTGCCGGATGAATCGGCGAAGACCGAAGCCCTGTCCTACCGGACGCTGCTCATCATGTTCCTTGCCGCCGTGTGCTGTTTCGTGTTCATCATCCGGCTGGGGACGAGTTTCCAGGTCGCGCTGCTGAGTCTCGTGATTATCGCCTTCATTAACTTCGCTTACGCCCGCATCCGCGCCGGAGGCGCCTACCCGATATACGCTCCGTGGCACACCATGAAGTCCATGGGGCACTGGCAGAAGAACCTGCTAGTCGGCTACCAGGCCGCCGAAGATGGCAGCATGGTCAAGAACCCGCTGGGACAGTGGCAGACCGAGCAGGGCTGGATGGGCGCCGCCAACGTGGGAACCTTCGGCGTGGCGGCGCGCTCGCTGGGCCCGCACACGTTCTTTGCGGAACCTTTCCGCATCGGCGCCGACGTCGGCATACACCCGCGCCGTGTGTTCAGGGCTATTGCTCTTTCGCTGGCACTCGTGCTCTTCATCGCCGGCCCGGTGTACCTCACCTACGCCTACCAGTACGGCAACAGGAACATATCCAGCGACTGGCAGAACTACTCGCGCTGGACCTACTACGCCGACACGTTCGGCACGCGCGAGACGCCCGGTACGTTCACCAACGACGCGTACTGGTTCTGGATTCTGCTCGGCGTTGCCATATACGGGGTGCTGTTCTACCTGAGGCGGGAGAAGGCGGGATGGCCGCTTTCTCCGGTCGGCGTCTTCTTCGCGGCGGTGCCGCTGGGCTACTGCGAGCTGAACGCGCGGCACGTGTGGTTCGCCCTGCTGGTCGCGCTGGGGCTCAAGTACACGCTGTTCCGCTGGTACGGCGTGATGAACTTCCGGCGGCGCATCCAGCCGGTGCTTGCGTGGGCGCTGGTGGGGATGGTGGGAGGGATGCTGCTGCTGATGGTGGTGCTGAGCTTCCGCGGCGAAGGCGTCTGGCACAGCACGGTGGACGTGCTCATCGAGTGGTTCGACTGGCTCCGGACGCTGGGGGGAGGCTCTTAGCAGATGCCGTATTCCGGTGACGACTACCTGAAGCTGCTGGACCTGACGGGCGAAGGCGCCCCGCAGAAATACAACGAGATGCTGTGCGAATACCACCGCCTGTACGGCGAACGCCGGACGCTGCCCGACTACAGGAGCATGCGGAGCGAAGAAGTGAAGGCGGTGCTGGCGGAAATCCGCTCGAAACTCACGCGGGCACTGGGAGTGCTGCCGCATCCGGACGGTGACCCGCCCGTCCTGCAGTCCGCCGGCTCCTTCGAACGCCCCGGCTATTCCGTGGAACGGGTGTATTTTGAGGCGTCGCCGCGGCGGCCGGTGACGGGGCTGGTGTACAGGCCTATTCCGGCGCCTGAAGGCAAGACGCCCGGCGTGCTGATAGTCCACGGCCATTCCGGCCTCGGCAAGGCGCAGCCGGCCACGCAGATCCGCTCGATAGGCCTTGTGAAGCGCGGGTTTACGGTGCTGGCGGTGGACACGGCTGGGCTCAATGAGCGCAAGGCGCTGGGGCATACTTCGATACCGCTGTTCGCGTCGGGGGTGACTCCGCAGGCGCTACTCCTTCACGACAACATGCGCGCCCTCGACGTGCTCTGCGCCCTGCCCGGAGTGGACGGCGCCCGCATCGGGCTTACGGGGTCGTCCGGTGGCGGCACGCAGACGATGTACCTTGCCGCCCTGGACGAGCGGGTGGCGGCTTCGGCGCCCACTGCCGCCGTCAATGCCTTCGAGGATCACGTTGCGCATTCCTCGAGCTACTACTGTTCTTGCGAACTGGTGCCGGGCATGGCCCGGTTCTGCGATATCGGCGACGTGCTGGCGCTGACGGCACCGCGCGCCGTGCTGGTGCTGATGGGCACGCGCGACAGGACTTTCCCAGCAAAAGGAGCCCGCGAGAGTTTCCTGCGTGCTCTCGACGCCTACGGCGCTCTCGGCGCAGGGGAAGCAATCGAGAAGTACGAAGCCTACGCCCCGCACGCCTATTGCCATTCCATGCGGCAGGCCATGTATGCTTTCTTCGAACGGCACCTGGTGAACGCGGAAACGGCCCTGCCGGAAGAATACCCGCCCGCCCACGAGGATCCGGGCGGCAGCGAGATCAACGTGCTGGCGTCCGTCCCCCGCCTGATGGACGACGTGGAAACCGTTGTGGAACGTGCGGCGGCGGAAGGCCGCTCGGCCCTGCGGAAAACGGAATCCGCCGCGCAGAAGCCCGGCCCCGCGGCAGTCCCGCGGCTGAAGCAGGTCTTTGCCGAAGCCCGTCCGGGGCTGATGGGCGAACCTCTGGTTCAGCCCGGTTGCCCTCTGGTGCTGGCCCGGGCCGAACGTACTTTCGGCGCCGTGACGGCGGACTGCTTCGTGATCGAGAGCGAATGCGGAATCCTTGTGCCCGCCTTCGTCGCCTCCATGCCGCACACGCCGGCCGCCGCCCCGATCGTGGTCTACCTGTCGCACGAAGGCAAGGATGCAGTGTTCTTCCACCGGCGCGCCAGGGACCTTTTCGACGCGGGATACCGGGTTGCGGGCCTGGACGTCCGCGGCACAGGAGAAACCGCCTACGCGTATTACACCGAGGAAGAGCGCGCCGTCCACGGGTCCATCATGTGCGGGCGCGCGCTTTTCGACGGGCGGGCGCTGGATCTTTCCTCCTTCCTCAGGATCGTCTCGCCGGACGCCCCGGCGGCGCTGTGGGCGACCGACGCTTTCAGCATGTACTCGATACTGTCGGCCGCCGACAGCCCGGCCGCCGCCGGCCTGGTTCTGGAAAACGCCCTGGCCGGCCTCGTATCCGAGAGGGGTTTTCCTGAGAACGCTTTCGACCATCTTTTCGTGCCGGGCATTCTGGGCGTCCTCGACGTCCCACAGCTCCTCGCTCTTGTTTCGCCGAAACCCGTGCTGGCGGTCAACCCGGTTGATGGCAGGGGGGCGCCTCTTTCCGCGGACGCTGCGACGGAAGCTTTCGGATGGACGTCGGCCGTCAGCCCTGAAGGGACCTTTGCCGTGGAAGCCGGGCTTGACGGCCCGGCCTCCCGCGCGCGGGTGTTGAAATTCCTGGAAGGCGCGCTGCCGCGATGAAGAACCTGTTCGCATATGCCCTTCTGCTTACCCTGGCCGCCGCCGGCTGCGAAAGAAACGCTTCGGGCACGGCCACGCGGCCCACGGACACGGAACTCGCCGCACTTACCCATGCCGTGCGCGCCGAAGTGGAAACCGTCCATGCGCAGGTCTTTCCCGCGGCCGCCGCGCACGCCAGGAACATGGCCCGCCTGACCGGCAACACGCGCGTCAACGGATCCGAAGGGCTGGACAAGGTCTCGGCTTACATCGGCGAAAAGCTGACGGAATACCAGCAGCAGGGCGTGCTGAAGGACGTCCGCCGCGTCACTTTCCCTGCCACGGCGGCCGTGGACGAAGGCACCGAACTGCAGGTCGGCCGCCGCCGCATCGAAGCCTACGGCTGCCTGCCGAACAACTGCATGGCGTCCGCAACGTCCGAGCCCGTGTCCGCCGAACTGGTCTACGGCGGGCACGGCGCCCTGAACGACCTTTACGGCAGGGATCTCAAGGGCAGGCTCGTCGTCCTGGAAATGGCGTCCGGCGACGCCTGGATGGACTGCATGCGGCTGGGAGCGGCTGGAGCGGTGTTCCTGGGCGACGGCGAGACCTCCGTCTTCCAGGCGGACAGGAAGTTCATCGCCCTGCTGCCCATCGACTTCCCGCGCCTTTTCGTGCCGCGCTCTTCGGCCAATTACGTGCGCCGCGCCGCCGAACAGAAATATCCCTGCCGTTTCCGCGTGGGGGTGGCGATGCGCAACGTGGAAGTCCCCGTGTGGGAAGCCTACCTGCCCGGCACCGCCGGGGACGGCGACCTGCTGTTGTCGGCGCACATCGACAGCTATTCCATAACGCCGGGCCTTGCGCCGGGCGGCAGCGAAATATACGGACCGGCCGTTCTGCTGGCGGCGGTGGAGTTCTTCAGCCGCCACAAGCCGGCCCTGGGACTGCGGATTGTCTTCTACTCCGGGCAGCGCCCCGACCAGGCCGGCCCGCGCCGGTACCTTGCCGCCGCCCGCCCCGACGGCCCGCCGCTCATCGACCTCATCGGCGAGCACATCGCCGCCGCCATAGCCGTCGACCTGTGTCCCGGCAGCGACGGGCTCACCGTGTCGGAAAACGGCGCGCCCGGCTTTATCGGCTGGCAGTACGGCCACCGCGACAAGTGGCTGGAACAGCGGCTGTTTCCGCGGCAGGGATGGTGGTATGACGTTCTGTGTGCCGCCATGGACGTGGAATCACTGCCGCTCTACGGCAATCACGTGCCGGTGCATTTCGAATCGGAAGGCTCCATCGCCCCGCGGGCTTACAACACGCCGTTCGTCTTCAATCCGCAGGTGTACACGTCGCAGGAGCCGTTCTTTGCCGCGGGAGGCCCCGGGTACAGGTTCCAGACGTCGCCCGAACACCGGTTCGGCATCTTCACGCCCGATGACGTCTTCCAGGACGACCGGGAATCCCTTGCCCGTGTCGAGTCCCAGGCCGCCATGCTGTTCCCCATCCTTTCCCGCATGGCCGAGCTCCCCGTCGACGCATTCAATTACCGGGGCAGCCGCTTCAAGAAACAGCTCGGCGTCGGCGGCTACGTTGAAATACACGGCCAGGTCGGCGTCTACAAGCAGGAAAAAGTCTGGTACGACTGGGGTCCCCCCAGGGACGCCGACGGCAACGAACTGGGCGCTACGTTCGTCACTGCTGTTCCCAGCGTCATGCCTCTTGTTGACCCCGGTGTGATTCCCGGCCCCAGGACTCCCTGGCTGCAGATGCACCGCGGCCTCCAGATGTTCATGAATTACTACATCGTGCGCGTTGACGGCGACGGGCGCTTCTTCCTGCCGGGCGCCTATGCGAAAATGCCTGAGATGCGCTATCATTTCCTGGCCGTCACGGTCGATGATTCCGGCAACATCACGTACGCCAACGACCTCGGCATGCACGGGGACGTCGCCTTCCGCTGCAGGAACCGTGAGCTTCAGTCGTGGTCTTCCAGTGTCAAGCTCAACCTTTTCCCCTGCGGGACGCTGGTGCTGTTCGACCTTTTTGATCCCGAACGGTACGCCTTCAACCGCCCGGTCCCCAACGAGAACTGGCAGCACTGGGGCTGGCCCGGCCACACGCGGCACACGCAGGACGACGCCGAGTTCGGTCTTGTTCCCGTTCGGGAAATCCGCGAAGCCGATACGCAGATGGACGCGGAATTCTACGGGTTCCTGCAGTACGGCGAAGAAGCCGTCGTCTTCCTGCCGTCCGACAAGCCCTGCATAGTCCTGGCGGGGAGGCCGTCGCGCAAGTTCCTGGCGCTGGGGCGTTTCGGCCTCGACAAGTCCGACGGCAGTCCCAGGGCGCAGGGGTACAGCCTGAAACAGGGCGAACGCGTCGTCTTCCACGATCCCATCCGCCGCTACTACGAAGAGCTCTCCGTGCTCGACCGCGGCAGGATAACGGCTTTCGGCGGACTCGGCGTCAAGAGTCCCCAGGCCGAAAAGTACCACGCCAACGCCGCCGCGCTGGCGGGTTCGACCGGGGATGCCGAAATCTCCGGCCCCGATATCTGGGCCCGGCTGGTGCGCGCATGGCAGGAAGAATCCCGCGCCTATGCCGCCGTCCTTACTCTCAAGTTCGATGTCGTCAAGACCACGGTCTTCTATTTCATTCTGCTCATCCCGTTCGCGTTCCTTGCCGAACGCCTGATCATACCGCAGGTCTCCATAGGCCGCACGCTTGCGGTCGCGGGCGGCTTCTTCATCGTATTCGCCCTGGCGCTGTGGAAGTTCCACCCCGGGTTCCACCTCGCGGAAAACGTCTTCATCACGATCCTGTCCTTTATCATCGTGCTGCTTACCATCCCCGCGCTCATCCTGCTGTTGGGGCGCGGGACTTCGCTGCTCAAGTCCATTGCCGGGCGCTACGCGCAGGCTCATTACGCGAAGGAGGAACGCGCCGGCATGCTGGTCGCCGCGCTTTCTCTCACCGTCAGCAACATGCGCCGCCGCCGTCTGCGCACCGCCCTTACTCTGGGGACCATCACGCTGCTGGTGCTCTCACTGGTCCTTCTCACTTCATTCACCGCCGTGGACCAGGTCTACCAGCGCCCCGAGAAACGCAAGGAAGCACCCGCTTACCAGGGCGTCGCCGTGTACAACACCTACCAGCACAGCCACGCCCTGCTGCCGCAGGTCGTCCGCATCATCGAAGCCTCCTACGGCGGGCGCGCCTCCGTCCTGCGCCGTGAATACCTCAACTACGGCTACCAGGATTCCGGCGTGGTGCGGCTCATCATCTCGCCGGCCCGGGGCCTGCCCGCGGACTGGAAGGACCGCGTGGACGCCATCCGGAAAGCCGGCACCACCAAGAAGATCCAGGAAGAGACGCTCGACCTCATATACCACGACTCGGGCCTCGTCGTTCCCACTATCCAGGTCGTGGACCCGGGTGAAAAAGACGTTACCGGAGCGGACTCCGCCGTTATCCAGGGCCGGGGCAGATGGTTCGAACCCAGCGACGCCTACCACTGCCTGCTGTCGAAGAGCATGGCCGGCTCGCTCGGCGTCGATGCCGGCGACCAGGTGCGCCTCGCCGGCCGCGTCCTGACCGTTCGAGGCGTGTTCGATGAGCAGGCCATGGATTCCATCAAGGACCTGAACGGTGATCCGTTCACCCCGCTTCTTTTCACTACGCAGCAGGAATCCCCCGAACACCCGACGCACCAGCCCAGCTCCAACGTCGTCTTCCTTCCCGCCGCCTTTAACCGGGCCGAAGGCGGCCTGCTGCCGACCGCCGTCTGGGCCGTCGTGGTTATCCCGGACGACCCGGAAGAGATCGGCCCCATCGGGGAAGAACTCGCCCGGGAACTCCGCAACGTCGATATCTATATCTCCAGGGGCGGTTCCGTCACGGTGCTTTCGGCGCATGCGGGGCTTGCCGTCAAGGGCGGCGCCATGCTCGCCGGGCCGCTCGTCGTCACCTTTTTCCTGATACTCAACATCATGCTCGGCACGGTCTACGAAAGGACGCGCGAGATCAACATCTTTTCGTCCGTCGGGCTTTCCCCCAAGCACGTGGCCGGAATGTTCCTTACTGAAAGCCTTGTCTATGCGGGCATCGCCAGCGTGCTGGGTTATTTCATAGGCATCGTGCTGCTCTACTTCTTCCGCCACTGGGGATTGCTGCCCAAGGAATTCGCCCCCAACTACCTGGGCGCCGTCGTCATCTACGCCACCGGCCTTGCCGTGGCCGCCACCGTGCTCAGCTCCATCTATCCCATGATCGTCGCAGCGCGCATCGTCAATCCTTCCCTGGAACGCTCGTGGCACGTGCCCACCGAACCGGAAGGCAAGAACTGGGAAATACCCTTCCCGTTCATCGCCACGACGCGGGACGAAGCCATGGGGATCCTGGAGTTCGTGAGGGAATTCGTGGCCTATAACGTGGGTGAGCCAAGGGGGGTTTTTGCCGCGGGAGAAAAAATAATCCTCGTGCGCGACCCGGGCCGTCTCGGCTACGGCCTGGAGTTCGACGCGTGGCTCGCCCCCTTCGAACGCAACGTCACGCAGAAGGTGCTCTTCGTCGCGCACAAGGACCCCGAAGGCCGGCCGAGGTGGCACTTTGCCTTCATCGTGTCGCACGTCTCGGGGCCGGACTACCTGTGGCTCAGATCCAACAGGCACTTCGTGGACGCCTTCCGCAAGCAGATGCTCCTGTGGCGCGCCTTCCCCGATTCGCTTGTTGACGAATTCGCACAGCGGGGGACCGCCCGCTGGGTGGAGGATCCCGATGCCTGACAACAGCCGCCTGCCGCTCCAGAACGGCCTCACCTCTCGCACCTGGCCCGTCATCATCTATGGCGCGTTCATTCTAATGCCCGCGAACATCTACCTGATGCTGGTTTCCGGCAGGAGCCTGCTGGGGCCCATCAGCTTCATCGCCCTCATCCTGTGGGTTGAACTCGCACGGCTCATGGACAAGCCGCTGAGCCGCGCCGAAGCGTTCATCGTCTACACCGTCAGCTCCATCGCCGCCGGCCAGATGCTGTTCTACAATTACGCCCTTTTTCCGGCGTTCTTCCGCCGCAGCGAACAGGCCGCGCAGTTCGTCGCGGTGCTGAAAGACGGCACCCAGAAGCCCTTCAACGAACTCGCTCCCGCGTGGTGGGCCCCGGCGGCCGACGTCGTCGCCCAGCGCAGTTTCTTCCACTCCGCGTGGGTGGTGCCCATCCTGGTGGCGCTGCTTGTGTGGATTTTCCACGTCATGGCCGATATTTCCATGGCCCTTCTCGGCCGCCAGCTCTTCATCCGCGTCGAAAAACTTCCTTTCCCGTTCGCCCAGCCCACCGCCGCCGCGTGCAACACGCTGACCGGGGCGGATCCAAAGGATCTCAAGTCTTTCACCGTCAGCGGCGTCGTGGGCACTCTGTGGGGCATACTCGTCTATTTTCCGCTCGCGCTCGGCAAGAAGATCGTCAACTACCCCATCCCATGGATCGACCTGAACCCGCGCCTGCATACCATCATGCCGGGGTCGAGTTTCGGCATAGCCACGGATATCCTCGCCTTCAGCGGAGGTTTCGTTATTCCTTTCCGGGTGATCGTCAGCATGCTGGTCGGCGCCGTCGCCGTGCAGTTTTTCGGCAACTTCCTGATGGTGCGCGCCGGGGTCTTTACGCGGTACGCCCAGGGCATGACCATCGCCACCACGCACGTGAACGAAGTCTACGTCTGGGCCAGTCCCATCATCGGCGCCATGGTCGCGGCCGGCCTGCTGCACATCCTCAGCCATCCCAGGCAGCTCATCCGGGCCTTCCGCCAGCTCGGCGGCACGGGGAAATCGCTCGCCGCATCCTCGCGCGAATCCACCGAGGAAGCCGAAGAAGAGCGCCCCGTGTCCTTCAAGGTTCTCCTGGGGGTGTTTTTCTCGGCGATCGTCGGCTCGGTCGTTCTTTTCAAGATACTTATTCCGGATTTCCCCGCCGTTTTCATCGCTTTCTTTGCCGTCTTCTGGTCGCTGACTTTCAGCCTGATAGACATGCGCGCCGTCGGCACCACCGGGTTTCTCATCGATCCGCCCTACGTGCGCGAAGGTCTCATCATCGGCCATAACCGTTTCTTCGGTTACAGCAACCCGGACGTATGGTTCGCCCCGTGGCCCGTGGCTCTCGGCTCCTCGGGCTGGCTGTCGGGCTTCAAGGTCTGCGACTTGGTGCGCTGCAGGGTGTGGAGTTTCATCAAGGCGGCGCTTATCGCCGTCCCCGTCGGCATGCTCGCGAACTTCATCTACATGGGCATGTTCTGGAAAATCGCCCCCATCCCGTCCAGCGCCTACCCCTACGCCAACATCTGGCTGCCCCGGAACACCGTCATGCTTTCGGCCTTCATCGGCAGCACCGTCAAGACCACCGGCGGCACCAGCGCCGCCATCAGCAACATGTTCCGTCCCTCGTGGATCGGTTACACCCTCTTGATCTTCACCGTTATCCACGTGATAAGCGAATATATCCTGCCGCTCGTCTCCCCCAGGCTCAAAGACAAGGGTCCGAGTCTGATCGGCCTTGCCGTGGGCATGAGCATGCCCATACCTTTCGCCGTCAGTCTCTTCATCGGCGGCCTCATCGCGCTGTGGACGAAAAAGCGCTGGGGCAATGAATGGTTCCAGTCCAACCGCTACATCATCGTCGCGGGCCTCGCCGTCGGCGAAGGCGTCATGGTCGGCATCTTCGCAGCGATCGCGGCGCTCCGCAATTCGCTCATGAGCCAGCCCTTCTGACTCCGCATTTTTTCTGTCCGGGAATTCCCTTCCCCTCCTACCAGTCTGTAAACCTTGCTTCATGGGAAGGATCCGCCGTGATCCCGAGAACCCTCGTCGCCTTCACACTCCTCCTCGCATGCGGGGTTTCCACTGCAGAAGAATTCGTGTTTGTCCCAGGAGTCAAGGAGCCCACCCCGGAAGAAATCGCCGCCTTCCGCAGGATCTCCACCAGGATAACCGCCGTGCGCCTGAACCCCCTCGGCCTTCAGCGCTGCAGCGGCGCACTGCCCGTCGGCCCCGCAGCCGGGTCGCAGGACGCCGTTACCTACGGCCTCGAAATAATCGGCATCCCCGAGGCCCAGTCTCCCCTTCCAGTCGGTGGAGATCTCCTTGCCGGCGCGCCGCACGTCGATGTCGTCACGGCCTCCGGTGAACCCGTCGTCGGCGCCTTCCCGGGCCAGGTGGATAACAGCCTCTTGAACTGGTTTCCTCCCGTCAGGAGCCAGGGCGGCCTGGGCTCCTGCGCGTCCTTTTCCACCACGTATTACCAGATGACTCACATGACCGCCATGGCCAGGGGCTGGGACGCCAAGAACGGCGGCGACGCCTATCGCATGTCGCCCAAGTGGGCCTATAACCTGGTCAACGGCGGCAGCAACAGCGGTTCGTCCATGGGCGCTCCCATCTCCATCCAGATGAACGCCGGCGCCGCCACGTGGGACGAATTCCCCTACGACGGCGACTTCCGCGCCTGGTGCCTCAACGGCAACACCTGGCGTAACGCCGTCCGCCGCAGGATCGCGGCCACCGGCACCATCTCCGGCCTTGACTCCGACGAAGGCCTCGATATCCTCAAGGCCCTCCTTGTCAACGGCTACGTCCTCACCTTCTCCACCTACGTCAATTCCTGGGTCCAGGCAACCATTCCCGACGACCTCTCGACCGCCGACGACGACCCCTGGGTGGGCCAGTTCATCTGCAGCTACCAGAACGGCTACAACGGGTCGCACGGGATGACCATCGTCGGCTACAACGACTACATATGGTGCGATCTCAACGGCAACAGCACCGTGGACGACGGCGAAAAAGGCGCTCTCAAGATCGCCAATTCATGGGGGACCGGTGACTGGAACGGCGGCTTCCGTTGGATATCCTACGACGCCCTCAAGCGCGTCTCCTCCGTCCCGGGCGGTCCAACCGCCGGCAGGGCCGCCGCCTTCACTTCCGCCTACTGGATTACAGCGAGGCCCTCTTATACCCCGCAGATGATCGGCGTTTTCACCGTTAACCATCCCAGGCGCAACCAGATGGGCATCAGGACCGGCAAGTCCTCCACGTCCGATTCCGACCCGGAAACCGTCAAGGTTGTATATCACCTGAATAACAACGGCGGTGCCTACGCCTTCGACGGCTCGTCCACCCCCTGCGACGGCGCCTTCGCCGTCGACTTCACCGATCTCGAGCCCGACCAGGCTGCCGAAATGCGCTACTACCTCGGCATGCAGGATAATGCCATCGGACCGGAGGAAGGCCTTATCAAGTCCTTCGAACTCCAGGATGCCGACGGTACTGTTCTGGCGGCATACACGGGACCCGAAGTCGCCGTCGCCGACAGCACAACCGAATACGTCTATATCGACTACGCCTGCCCCGCGCCGCCAGTCACCGTAACGGTCGCGGCGCAGGATGCTTCGGCCTCTGAAGCCGGGCCGGATTCCGGAACCTTCCGGATAACGCTCTCGGGCGTCACGGCCGTTCCGCTTGACGTGGATTTTGCCCTCGCAGGCTCCGCTTCGCAGAACGTCGATTACCTGCTCAAGTCCGGCACGACGTCCATCGCCGGCACCGTCACCATCCCCGCAGGCAGTGACTTCGCGGACCTGTCCGTCGAGCCCATTGACGACTGGAAAGTCGAGGGCGCCGAAACTGTTGAAATCGAGATCTCCCCCGGCGCAGGCTACGCCGTAGGCGCCCCGGCCTCGGCTATCGTCTCCATCGCCGACGACGACACCGTCCAGATAGTCTCCGACTGCGACGACGACAGCACCATGACCGACTACATCTATGTACCCGAAGGCGCCTCTTCGTCTTTCCGCATCAGGTTGTCCGCCGCTCCTGCTTCCGATGTCACCGTCAAGACCATGGCTATGGGCAGCGACATGGATGTCAGCGTCTCTTCCGGCGGGACGCTCGTCTTCACCTCTTCCGACTGGGCCTCCTGGCAGGCCGTTACGCTCTCCTCCGCCGAAGACGCCGATACTTTCGGCGGCTACTCCCTGGTCCAGTGCTCCGCCGCCGGCGTCGAAACCTACAGGATCCAGGCCGTCGAAATCGACAACGACTCGTGCAACCTCCTTCTCGACAAGTACGCCGTGGACGTCCCCGAAGGCGGCTCCGCTGTCTACCAGGTCAAGTGCTCCATGGCGCCGGCGGCGGACTTCACCGTCGAGGTCAAGAAAGAATCCGGCGACGACGACATTTCCGTTTCCGGCGGCGCCTCCCTTTCCTTCGGCCCCGCCGACTGGAATTCCTGGAAGACCGTCACGCTCTCCGCCGCCGAAGACCTCGACGGCTATAACGGCGCCGCCGTCATAATGGCCACCCCGTCCGATTCCACCGTCGGCTGGGGGCGCATCGTCGCGACGGAAGCCGATAACGACGTCCCGGGTCCGGGTATCCTTCTTTCCCAGTCCGAAGTCTCCGTCATGGAATGTATGACCTCCACCTTCCAGGTCAGGCTCTCCGGGGATCCCGGCGGTTCCATCGCCGTTAACGTCTCGAGGCTTTCCGGGGACGCCGACATCGTCGTCAAAGAAGGCGCTGCCCTCGACTTCGATTCGGCCAATTGGTGCCAGTGGCGGACCGTTACCCTGGAAGCCCTCCAGGACCCCGACGCCCTGAACGGCACCGCCGTAATCGAATGCCTCGCTCCCGGCATCGCTGACGCGCGCCTCACCGCGAAAGAAATGGACCGCGACGCCCCCCGGGTCGTCACCGATGTCTGGGGGATCGCCGTCCTCGAAGGCGGCTCAGCGGGTTTTTCCGTCAGGCTCAGCAGGCCGCCGCAGGATGACGTCACGCTGGCCGTCACGCATCAGGGCGGCGACGCAGATATCTCCGTTTCCTCCGGAGCTTCCCTTTTATTCACGCCCTCCGACTGGGACTCCTGGCAGCCCGTGACCGTCAGCGCCGCCGAAGACGCCGACACCGCGAACGGCTGGGCAAACTTCGTCATCGAAGGCGACGGCGTCGATAACGGCTGGATGAGCTGCAATGAAATCGACAACGATGTCGTCAATATTCTCGTCGGCACGACGAACCTCGCAGTCGCCGAAGGTTCTTCCGCCTCCTTGCAGGTCAGGCTCTCCGCGGATCCCGGCGGCAACTGCACCGTGGATCTCGCCGTCTCCGGCGACTCCGACATCTCCGTCACTTCCGGACCGTCTCTGACGTTCGACAGCGGCGACTGGCAGGACTGGCAGACCGTCACCATCGCCGCCGCCGAAGACGCCGATTCCCAGAACGGCTTCGCACAGTTGACCTTTTCCGCAACCGGCCTCAACAGCGTGTTTGTCCAGTTGAGCGAAACGGACAACGATATCCTCGACATTGTCGTCGACGCTTCCCTTGTCATGGTCCCCGAAGGTGGCACGGCCCAGCTTCAGGTCAGGCTTTCCGGACCTCCGTCCGAATCCACCGGCGTCAGGATCTCACTGTATTCGGGCGACGCCGATGTTGAAGTCTCCTCCTCCGACACCCTGACCTTCAGCTCGGCCAACTGGGACTCCTGGCAGCCCGTGACCTTTGCCGCCGCCGAGGATCCCGATTCCGTGGACGGATGGACGTATTTCCAACTCTTCGGGTTCTCCGGCCACGGCCTCAACCAGCTCGACGTCACCGCCGTAGAACTCGACAACGACGGCGGCAACTCCCCTCCCGTCGCGTATCTCTCCGGCAGCCCGACGGCGGGTTGCGCCCCGCTGGCGGTGCTTTTCGATGCCGCCGGTTCCTCTGACGATGGCTCGATAACCCTCTACGAATACGATTTCGACTTCGACGGCGTGCTGTTCGAACCCGACGACTCCGGCGCCGCGCTCACGGCGACGTCCCACACCTACGTTTCCGCCGGCACTTACGTGGCGGCCGTACGCGTGGCAGACAACGGCTTCCCCGCGCTCCATGACGTCGATACCGTGGTCGTCGTGGTCGATCCCCCGGACTCCGCGCCTCCGGGCATTGTCGTGGACGCAATCGTCGTTGAAGGTACGGCCTCCGACGACAGCGGGACCGTTTCGGTGACCGTGGGCGGGGCCGGCGTGCCGGTCACCGCCGGCGCTTTCTCCGGCGAAGCGTCTCTCAGCGGCCTCCCGGACACCGTCATCGTGCAGGCCACGGACCCGGCCTTGAATACCGCCACCATAGAGTTGGCCGTCGACAACTGACCCGCCTTCCACGCCGCCCGCGGTCCCCTGTCCTCGGCAAACGAGCGCATCCGTCGAGCAAGACCATATGCTTGGAAGCCTGCTCGACAACAAACCTTCCCTGCCGATAAGCGCGCTCCACGAGGCGCAATTTCGGCGAAAGATGATGACACGGCCTAGCTCGCCGGGATATCTTCCGGTTCCGCCTTCCCTGCCGATAGCCGGGCGATAATCCAGCCAACGAGCAGGCCGAGGTACATTGTGGGTATGCAGTAGAACGGGATGAAGAGAAAGGCTATGGCCGAAGTCGAAGAAGCGTGGCCGGGGCCGTAGAGCGGGCCCCAGATGGCGGCGTGCGCGGGAACCATGAGCGACAGGATCCCGAGAAGGCCCGCCGGCATCACTATCCATGCCCTGCGGATGCTTCGTGCAGCGGATAAGGCCACGTGGACCGCAAGCAGGGCAAAAGGAATGCAGCCGAGGACCGCTATGAGAAACAGGTTGTGCCCTTTTGCGAACTGCCGGGACGCTATGTCGCATATCGAATCCGAAACGGCATATCCGCCGACCGAGACCTGTACGAAAAAGATGATAAGCGAGGGGGTCGCCATACCCACGGCAACGGGCAGCAGGACTGGGATGAGGGCTTTTCTCGTCACGCCATTCAGCTTTCCGGGGATGAATCCGGGGCGCCTTGGGAGGATAAGTCAGCGTAAAACCCGATCCTGCGGTATTTCTCGTAGCGCCGCGCAAGCAGGTCGGTTTCGGTGGTGCGGCTGAGCTCCAGGACTACGGAGATGAGGTGCTGTTTGAGGTTCGCGGCGGCCTCGTCCGGGTCGCGGTGCGCTCCTCCCGGCGGCTCGGGGATCACCGCGTCCACAATGCCGAAGCCGGTCAGGTCCGCCGGGGTGAGCTTGAGGGCGGCGGCGGCTTCCGGAGCCTTGCCGGCGTCCTTCCAGAGTATGGCGGCACAGCCTTCGGGCGAGATTACGGAATAGTAGGCGTTTTCCATCATGGCGACGTGGTCGCCGATCCCTATGCCCAGCGCCCCCCCCGAGCCGCCTTCGGAAAGAACGACGCACACGATGGGGGTCCTGAGCGCGGACATCTCGCGCAGGTTGGTGGCGATGGCGACGGCCTGGCCCCGTTCTTCGGCGTCGATGCCGGGATAGGCGCCCTTGGTGTCGATCAGAGACACTATGGGAAGACGGAACTTTTCCGCCAGGCGCATCTTCTCCAGGGCTTTGCGGTAGCCTTCGGGATGGGCGCTGCCCCAGTTGCACCGGATGGATTCCTTCATGTCGCGGCCCTTGTGCTGGGCGATGAGCATGACCTTGATGTCGCCGAGGAGCGCGGGCCCGGTGAGGATGGCGGCGTCGTCTGCAAAGGCGCGGTCGCCGGCGAGTTCGAGGAAGTCCGGAAAGATGCGCTCGATGTAGTCCAGCGACTGGGGTCGTTTCGGATGGCGCGCCAGTTCGACGCGCTGCCAGGGGGTAAGGTCCCTGAAAATGTCGCGGATGATGGTCAGGCGGCGCTTGTGCAGCCGGTTGATCTCCTCCGAAAAGTCCATGTTGTTGGTCTTGGCGAGAGTCTCGAACTCTTCGATCTTCTGCTCGATCTCGACGACGGGCCGTTCGAAATCCAGGTAGTCGGACCGGTCCTGGAGAGCCTTAGCCATGGGATACTCCTATCAGCAGGGCGTGTCGTTCAACGGAGCCGGCGACGCGAAAGGCCCACTGTTCCGCCCCCACGGGACGGTCGGCCGGTGCCTTGGCGAGCGCCTGCGAAACGAGCAGCGCCAGCTCCCGCGGGACGCTCGGGACCAGCGTGGAGAGCAGGGGCGCCGGGCGCCTGAGATGGGCTTCGTAAAGCGCCTTGACGCTCATCCCGGTGAAAGGCGGCCGGCCGGCAAGGACTTCATGGGTAAGGACTCCGAGGGAGTAGATGTCGGACGCCGGCGACGGGGTTCCGCCTCGTACCTGTTCGGGTGAGATGTATGACGGCGAGGCTTCGTTGGGCACCTTTTCCCAGAATCGGTACCAGTCGTGGCGGCTGCGCGCACTGGCGAAATCCACCAGGTACCCGTTGCCGTCGGGCCCGACAACGACGTTTTCAGGCTTGATATCGCAGTGGATCAGGCCCGCTGAGTGCATGGCCGAAAGCACCGAACCGATGCACTTGATCGTGCGGGCGAAAACTCCCAGGACCCACTCCCGCCGGTGGCGCAGCAGGTTGCGGAGATTGTCGCCGGGGAGAAGCTGCATTATTTCGAACGGCCGGCCGTCCTTCAGCTGGCCGATGGAGTGCATCTGCGGTAGGGCGCGGTGGCGGAGAGCCTTGAGATGGCGGAACTCGCGCTTTATGCCCGAGACCCGGACGGCATCGGTACTGTCTTCCAGCAGCTTGATGGCGACTTCCTTACCGGCGGGTGAGCGGGCGCGAAACACCCTGGAGAAAGCCCCCCTGGCCAGCTCCGCAACCAAACGATGTCCGCCGATGCTGGTGGTTGCCATAATGGTCGCTCACCACACGCTATTAAGCCAGCGTGACATTGTAAACGAAATAACGCCCAAGTAAAGAGAGACCACCGGTGGCCTTGGCGGACACTGTGCACCTTGTGCGGGGCGCGCGGCGCTCATTCGGCGGGGGCGGGCAGCAGCAGGCGGAGGGATTCCAAGGCGGTCTTTCCCGGGTCGGAAAGCTCTGCCGGGGACAGCGATGCGGATTCTTCGGCCGCAAGGGCCTCGGATCCGCATGCGGCGCCGAATTCCGCAACGGCAAGCCTTTGTGCCGCCGAAGCAGCAAGCTTGCGGGCCATGGCGGCGAGGCGCCCGGGGGAAACCTCCGCCCATTCCAGCGGCACCGACCCCCCGGCGGATCTCACGACTATGCCCGCGTCATCGGCGCGGACAAGGGTCCCCTTCAGGACCATGCCCCCGAAATCGACGTACACCTTGACCGGCTCGCCGCTGGAAGAGCCTTCAATGACGATCCGGCGGATGTCGGGAGCGAGACTGCAGGAAGAGGCCAGAAGCTCCACGGCCGCCGCCGCCGCCGGCGTATCCTTGAGCGCAGCGGCGACTTCTCCATAGGCGGACCGGGCGGCCGCAGCGTCCCCGGCGGCAAGCAGCGCGGCCGCGGCGGCAAGGGAGTCGCGCCGCGCGGCGATGAGCTTTTCCGGCGAAGGTTTCTCGTCCTTACGGACAAGCGCCTTGCCGCCGCTGGAGGGCCTGTCTTCGGCGGCGGGCCTGGCGCCGAATTCCGCCGCCCCTATGTCCGGGACCTGGTCGCGGGCAAACCCGTCAAAATCGTCCTTCAGCCCGTCCACCGGAACGCCGCGGTTTATGGCCGCGGTGGCCAGCGGCGTCAGGTGAAAGTCCCCGCCGGCGGCGTTGACAAAGATCCCGGGCGAAGGGTCCATGACGTTGTTGACCGTTTTGACCCCGTCCTTGTAGATGAAGTCGCCTCGCACGATGTTGTTTGTGATTTCGACGTTCCTGACGGTCCCGATGCAGCGTATGCCGCGCCCGCCGTCGCGCCGCCAGATCGTGTTGTTGTAGAGACGGATGCCGTCGACGTGGGCGACTTCGATACCGGCGTCGGGACCGGGGATGATGAAATTGTTGCGCGCAACGCAGTCGGAACAGTGGAGTTCGTCGCTGTCGCGCGTGGCGGTGGCGGCGGATATGTTGCCGAAGGCGATGCACCGGTCGCAGTCGATGAAAAGATTGCGCTCAACGGTGATGTTCCTGGATCGAACCCACACGAAAACCGCGGCCCGGGCGTTGCCGGTGCGCCCCTTGATGTTCACGAATGTGTTGTCGGAGATGCTCCAGCCGTCAAGGGTCATCATATCGATGGCCGTTATGTAGTTGCCTTCGGACAGCCACCCCGCCTGGGGAACCTTGGTGTTTTCAAAGTGGCAGTAGCGTATGGAGCCGCCGACGGCGTGCCCGTCCTGTGCCCCCGCACCCTTGATCATGCGCATCGCGATGTCGCGGAAGTGGCAATTGTAGATGTGGATGTTCTTCGGGTTGGAGCCCGCGGAAACCTTAACGCCGTAAGAATGGCATTCGCTGAACGTAATGTATGCCACCGTGATGTTCTCGCCGCTGTCGATGCGCAGGATGTCGTCCTGCTCGTCCCGCCGGTCGAAGCCGTTGCCCCGTATGATGACCTTTGTGGGGTCGCCGGAAGCGCCGCGGATGGTGACGTTCCGGGCGTTCTGCAGGCGCAGGAAGCTCTTAAGCTGGTAGGTGCCGTCGGCTATCATGATGGTGGTGTTGGTGCGGGCGTTGTTTACGGCGTTCTCGAGACTGTGGGTATCGCGCACCCACTGTACGCCGCTGGACGGCGCCGCCAGCGGCGGTGCCTGCCGGTCCAGAGACCACGCGGCGGAGCAGGCGAAAGCAAAAAGAAGAAAGCAGACCAGCAGGACGGCCATGGCGGGCCTTTCGACTTGCGGCGGAAGCAGGCAAAGCGGTCGCATGGACGCTCCCCGACAGTACCGGACGCCGGCCGGACTGTCCGGACAGTTAATTGTAACACGTGCCGGAACGCGCGGACAGGGATTTTCACGCAAAGGGCGCCGAAAGCCCTTCGGCAGCACCGAACTGGTGCGCTGCAGCGGGCGTCAAAGATCGTCGTCTGCGGCGGCGAGGCGGCGCCTGAGCTCTTCCACCGGCATCAGGTTGACGTTGCCTCCGATAAGAGCCACGTTGACGGATTCCCTCTTGTCCATCTGGGCGCGGTTGTACATCAGCACCGCGTCGTACGGACTGTCCGGGGACAGTCCGGGGACAAGGGCGTAGCTGGAACGCTCGTCAATGGAGTCTTCGGGTATGTTCGGGCTGGACTGCCAGGGATCCACGAAAAGCATGGTGTCGACGGCATAGTCAGGGTAGAGATCCGAAAGCTTCTCCGGATACTCGCCGTTGTCGTCGGCGTACATGGTGGCGGCGATATTGAGCTGCCTGAGGTTGTTCATGTCCTTGACGGTGCGGGCGCGGTCACGGGCGCCGGTGATTGCGGGCATCATGGCGACGGCCATGATCACCATGAAGACGCCGGAAAGGAGCGCTATCCCGGAAATCACTGTTCCCGCCACGGCAACGCCCTTGCCTCCGGCCTGGCCCTTGCTGACCTTGCCGAGCGCCACAATCCCCAGGATGAGGCCCACAATGGCCAGCAGGAACCCTACAAGGATAAAAGCGGTTAGAAAACCGAGAATGCCCAGCACGAGGGAGGCGATAGCCGCGCCGCTTGCCTTTGCCGGAACAGCGGGAGCAGCCTCTGCCGGAACCGGAGAATTTACGTCGCCCATTGTGTTGTCCCTTCCTTATAAGAGAGAGCCGTAAAACTCACAGTATAACACCGGCGCAACGGGAAACAAACAGAATTAACTCCACGTCCGCTACGTAACCGCTCCGGCATGGAACGTGCCGGCCGGCCTCAGAAGTGCGTGATATCTTCGTGCTGCTGCTGGATCAGGCGTTCACGCAGTTCATTGACAAACATGGGCTCGACGTTGTGTCCCACGAAGTACACGTTGACCTTGTCCTGCTTGTCCATCTGCGACAGGTTGTAGATCAGGATGGTATTCACGTCCTTGAACACGGTCATGCCGGGCACTATGGTATAGCTGGAAAGGGTGTCGATCGAGTCTTCGGTGATAACGGCGTCGGTGTGCCACGGGTCCAGGAATAGCTTTATATCGCCGACGTAGTCGGGGTATAACTCGGAGAGATTGTCGGGAAACTTGTCGTCGTTGTCATCGGCGTACATCTGGGCGGCCATGCCGAGTTGCTTGAGATTCACCATGTCTTTGGTCATGTAGGCATGCTGCTTGGAGCTGACCAGTGCTGGAATCGCTATCGCGGCCACGATGGGCATGAACAGACCCATGGCCATGCTGAGGCCGGAAAGAACCGTGCCGGCCACCGCGACGCCCTTGCCGCCGGCCTCGCCCTTGCTCGCCTTGCTCATGGCTATGATCCCCAGTATAAGACCCACCACGCCCACCAGGAACCCGATGAATATCAACGCCGTGAGAAACCCGATAATGCCCAGCACCAGCGAAGCGACCGCCATGCCTCCCGCCTTGAGCGGCACCGCCCGGGCGGGGGCCGCGGCGGCAGGCGCAGCGGCCTGTTGAGATGGAACCTGCAGGTTTTCTTCCGGCATTGTATGACCCCTTCCTGTAACGGGTTGTGGAAAAAGCAGTATAGCACGGGCCGCCGGCGGGACAATTCAAAAAATCGGAAGGGCCTCGCAAGGGGCGCCCCCCTGTGCAAAAAGGGGAAAATTTACTACCCGTAACACAAAACCGGCGGGTACAATATCACAAAGTGCATAATTGTCGTGACAAACAGAAGGCTGAATCTGTCTAATTCAGGTACGGTTGCCGGAAAGCGGTTCCGGGCGCAGCGGAAAATTAATGAACGAACCGCACGGCAAAAACGTCTAAAAAAGGCGAGGCAAAGACAAGGACACCGCCCATGAAACGACTGCTGTGCGTGACGTGCATCTGCGGCTGCCTTCTTCCGCTGGATGTTTACGGCGACGGGCTGGCACGGCTGGAGAGACTGGTGCACTCACAGCAGAACCAGTCGGGGGAAGAGCTCATACCCGCTCAGTGGTCCCGCCCCCAGGATGACATGGGGCAGGTGTGGGACATAGGATCCTACGGCGTCGTCCAGAACGGCCAGAACAACACGTTCAGCGGGGCGTTGAGACTCAGCATCAACGGCTCGAACTTCAGCAGCAGCAATTCCCGCATGACAAAGGACGGACTGGAATACGTACTCTTCCGCAAGATGAACAACGTCTTCGGCGTGACACGCAGGATCCTGATAGACAAAAAACGCGGGGCGGCCCGTTTCTTGGAAGTGATAGAAAACCAGTCCGACAGGGAACAGCAGGTGACTCTGCAGCTCTATACCCATTTCGGCCAGCAGCCCGGCGGGGCCTTCACGACGACGGGCAAGGACTACACGGGCGGGGCGCTCGACCGCAAGGACGTGGGCTTGGGCATGGCCTCCAGCGGGTCGCACACGGCGCTTTTCATATTCACCAGCCCGGGGGCGGAAATCCAGCCGGAAATTGAAACCCGCAACAACTACTACGAGCTGCTTATGAAGTGGAGCTTCAAGCTGAGCCCGAAGGAGACCAAGTCGTTCGTCCACATACTGGCCCAGCGCCCGACTTCGACCCTGACGGCCAAGACGGTGGCTTCCGAGGTGAAAGCCTTCTACCGGGGGAACCTCATCAGGCCCCAGGTCCCGCGCGAAATAGCACGGACGATAGTGAATTTCCGCATGGGGCCCGCGCTGAACGACGCTTTTGACGTTGAGACGACCTTGCGCGAAGTGCTTGCCGCCGCCGAAAGCGTCGGGGCGGAAAGGGACCGGGATGACGTCCTCGCCATGAACGAGGACGTCCTGCTCCACGGCGAAGCCCTCTCCGGCGACCTCAAAGTCAAGACCGCCTACGGCGAGACGACCGTGTCGCTGTCGGAAGTCCTGATGATACGCGGCGGCAGCGGGATCGGCCTGCCGGTGCGGCTTTACCTGCGCAACGGCGAAGTCCTTACGGGGCTGGTCGAAGCGCCCGGCTTCAAGATGAAGACGGAATCCGGCCTGGAAATAGAGCTGGACCCGAACCGCATTTGGCTGCTGTTCAAGAAACTTGAGGCGACCGACGGCTACCCTTACGCCGGCACGGCGGGCTACCTGGAAACCGCCCGCGGGGAAAGGCTGGCCCTGGCGGGGCTGTCGTCCATTAAACTGAACGCCGTGACCCCATGGGGTGGCGTGGAGCTTTCGCTTAGGGACCTGGAAAGCCTCCAGAACCGTGACGACGGCCTGGCCGTCAAGCGCTTCTCTCTCGCGGACAAAAGCCTGCTGCACGGCCTGGTGCGCGGCGGCCCCGTCCAGCTCGAGACTGTTCGGTTCGGCCCGCTGGCAATGGATGCAGGGGAGATCTGCGGCTACCTGCGGGTCCATTCCATGTTTGATCAGGCTGAGCAGATAGAAGAAGGTCCCGCTCCGGAATGGAAGAAGAACCTCCTGGACAAACTCCGGGCCAAAGTCTCCGTGGATATCAAAGAGAAACCTTTCGACCAGGCGCTGAAAACCCTGGCTGAAATGGGCAAGTTCGATGTCATCCTCGACCAGAAGTCCGTCAAGCTGCTCGGCGATATGCCCCCGGTGACGGTCACCATGAGCAACCGCAGCCTCCAGACCGCCATCGGCTACGTCTTGGCCGGGCAGGGATTCACGTACCGCCTGGAGGAGGAATACGTCTACGCGTATCATCCCGGGGCCGAGCAGACCGAGGCGCAGGCGGCGCCGCCGGAAGAAGACGACGCCGAATTCCCCTTCTTCGAACTCGCCGGCGCCAACGTCATGGTCGGCACCTTCTCCCTGCCGGAAATAACCCTCCTCACTCCCGTCGGCAGGACGACCATATCGACGGCCGGGATACGGCACATCGAAGCCAATGCGGAAATGTCCCTGGGGACTCCCGCTTTCGACGTGGAGCTGCACGACGGCACTAAGCTCTGCGGCACGCTGGACGAATCGCTCGTCGCCGTCAAGGCACGCCAGCGTGAATGGCAGGTGCCCGTCCACCATATCCTGACGTACAGCGCGCCGAAACCCAAGCCCCCGGCGCCGCCCGAAGGCGACGCCGCCGCTAAAGAAGCCGAGGAAGCCAAGCCCCTCGAATGGCCGGCGGAAGAAGACGAAGACGCCGAAGTGCTGGAAGAAGTGGATGAAAACGGCGGAATCGTCGCTCCGCCGGATGGAGAAGCTGTCCTGGAGATACTGGCGCCATGACCACGATATTGAAAAAGAAGATATTCCCCGGCCGGGCCCTCCGGGCGGTGGCCCTCCTGGCAGCCGTCCTGGCGGCGGCCGGCACCGCACGGGCGGCGGGTGTCTCCCCGCCCCGCCAATCCGGTAGGCGCACGAATCTCGTGCCGGCGACGTGGAGCTACATTTCGGACGCACAGGGTTACCGCTGGGACCTCAACAACCGCGGCATGGTGAACGACGGCACCAGCGACTGTTTCGACGGCGGCCTGGTGTTGAACGTCAACGGCCAGCAGTTCAACGGGAACACCTGCCAGATGACCCCCGACGGCAGCGAGTATTACCTGGAATCGCTCATGGCCAGCGCAAAGGTGGAAAGAATCGTGCTGGTAGACAAGACGGATTGCGTGGCGAGGTACGTCGAGTTCATAGAAAACACGGGCACCTCCACGGGGACATACACGCTGCAGGTCTTCAGTTGCCTGGGCGGCTCGAGCCAGAACTGCGTCTCCGACATGGGCAGGGCTTCGCCAACCTCCCTGGATAAGAAGGAAGGCGGCATCGTGGCGGTGCAGTACCCCAACGGCGGCCGCCCTTCGGTCCTGTTTGCCGTGGCGCACCCGAAGACCAGGAAAAAACCTGACGTGAGCGTGGACGGCAATCGCCGCAACTACAGCACGACCTACACTCTCAAGTTGCGCCCCGGCGAAAAGGCCGCCGTTATGCATCTCGTGGCTCAGCGCAGGTTCACGTCTCCCACGCCCACGGCGAAGGAACTGGCCGCCGAGTACAAGCTGCTCTACTCCAAGAAATGGCTCAAGACCGTCCCAGCAAAATACCGCCGCTACCTGGCGAACTGGACGCGCTCGGGCATCTACGGGCCGGACTCCTCGGCGTTCTGGAGCATGCCCGAAGAACTTGGGATATCCCAGGAGACCACGGACATACTGGCGGTGGGCGAGACGTCCCGCCTGCACGGCAAGGCCTCGTGTTCCAAGTTGACCGTCACGGGGCGTTTCGGCGCCACGGAAATACCCTTCGAAGACGTTGCCGCTGTCACCGGCCTCAGGTACTCCGGCCGCAAGGGCAGCGTTTACCTCAGGAACGGGGAACTCCTCCGCGGCGAAATAGCGGCCGGCGACCTGGCCTTCACCATGCAGACCGGCGTGACTATCGCCGTCTCGATGAAGGGCCTGGACAGGCTGGTCCTCCACGGGGACAAGAAAGACGGCAAGCCGGCCGAAGGCGCCGCCGCCCTCCTGGAAACCTACGACGGCAACCGCCTGCTGGTCAAGCCGGACGGTTGCGACGCCTTCAGCTTCCTGACGGCCTGGGGCGCATACACCGCCAGGATAGATGAAATGGAGTCCTTGAAACCCACCGAGAGCGAGCCCCTGGGCTTCATGCTGCGGCTGAAGGACGGTACCAGCATGTTCGGTTTCCTGGACGCTCCGGGCTTCAAGCTGCAGACCGTGCGTTTCGGACAGGTGCAGTTCGGCAGCGGGGAAATCCGGCGGTTGGCCTTCATAAGCGAAAGCGGCTCCTTGAAGGAAGATCCCGCCGAAATTGTGCGCCCGCACCTGATCCTGGCCGGCGAGAACGTCATCGTGGGCGACATCGACCTGCCCGTGATGGATTTCGTGCTCTCCGGCGAAGTCGTCCCCGTCCCGCCGAACCAGGTCCGCAGTATGGTGAACGCAGGCGTGAACGCCGAGGGCGGGGGACTGGACATGAACGTCCTTTTCACCGTCGAACTCTGGGGCGGCGGCCTCCTCAACGGCAGCATGCGGGAAAACCGCCTCCCCGTGCGCGTCGGCCAGCAGGTGTGGCGTATACCGGTAAACGACATCCTCGAAGTAAGAGTCCCTTCGCCCGCCGTTCCCGATAACCTGCGGGACAAGATAGCTCAGATGATAAGAGAACTCGGCCACCCGGAATGGGAAGTGCGCGAGGCCGCCACGACCGGCCTGCTGGAACTCGGCGCTCTCGCCAGGATGCAGCTCGACGAAGCCAGAAAACACACGACCGATCCGGAAGTGCGCAGGCGCGCAGAGAGACTCCTGGAGGAAATCAAAGAATGAGCGTCAGCGCCATGAAATTCCAGAACGCCGCGGCGGCCGTCGGCCGCCGCCTGATGCTCAGGCAGTTCTACCGCCTGCTGCGCAAAAGCGCCCTGCCTTTCTTCCTCGCGGCGGCCGCGACGGCGGGCCTGCT
>JAFGGJ010000048.1 GCA_016930595.1 Planctomycetota bacterium | reverse complement strand
GACCGCATCATGGTCACCGCCGCCGCCCCCGAAGTCCCACAGGCTCTCCTCGACCAACTCGCCCCCGGCGGCCGCCTCGTCGCCCCCGTCGGCCCCAGGCTTTCACAGAAACTGGTTCTCGTGAGCAGAGACGCCTCCGGGGAATACTCCTCCAGGAACCTTCTCGACGTCATCTTTGTCCCCCTCGTCGGCCGCCAAGGCTGTCACGAACCCTGAATCCCGCCCGGTCGTTCTCTTTGACAGTATTTCCCGGTCTTCGCTGTACGTTTCCCCGCGCCACAATATCATCATTCGCTGCATCCCTGTTGAAAGGACCCGCCATGCCCGATTCGGACAGGCCGGACGTCGAACGTTTCGATCGCAACATGGCTCCCGGCGCAAGTTCGGCGTCGCCGCTTTCCTGGCACTCGCCCGCCGATCCGCCTTTCCACCTTGCCGGCCTCCCATGGTTCGAGCGCGAACGCCGTTTCCGCCGTCTTCCGCTCAAGCCAGTTGATCTGCTTCCGGAAGCTGTGGACCGCCTTGCGGATTCCACTGCCGGGGCGCAGGTCCGGTTTCGTACCGACTCCCCCGCTGTTTCTGTCAAAGTCCGCCTGCTTGCGCCGGCCGGCATGGTCCACATGCCCGCTACCGGCCAGTGCGGCTGCGACCTCTACGTCGGTCCAGCGGGCTCCCTCCGCTACTACTCCACCACGAAATATGACGTCAAGGCAGACTCCTACGAAATCCTCATGTTCGAGCATTCCGTCCGCCAGGTGCGCAATTTCACCATCAACCTGCCCCTGTACCAAGGGATATCCAACATCTCCGTCGGCCTTTCAGCGGACGCTTCCATCGATGTCCCCGAACCCTACGCTTCCAACCGGCGCGTCGTCATCTACGGCACCTCCATCACGCAGGGCGGATGCGCCTCCCGCCCCGGCATGGCCTATACCAACATCCTCAGCCGCCTGCTCAACGTCGAAGTCGTCAATCTTGGTTTCTCCGGCAACGGCCGCGGCGAACCCGAAGTCGCCAGGACCATCGCCGGCATTGAACGCCCCGGACTTTTCGTCCTGGACTATGAAGCCAACTGCCATGATCCCGAACGTCTCGCCACGACGTTGCCCGAATTCATCCGCATCCTGCGTGCCGCACATGCCGGCATACCCATTCTCGTGGTTTCCAGGATCCGCTTCGGCCACGAACACATCCAGCCTGCCGATCCGGCTGCCCGGCTGCGACTCCTCGACATTCAGCAGTCCGCCGTCGAATCGTTCCGCAAGGCCGGCGACGCCGACGTCCACTTCTTCAACGGTTCCGTTCTCCTCGGCGACGACTACGACGAGTGCACCGTGGACAGCGTCCATCCCAACGACCTCGGCTTTTACAGGATGGCCCGCGGACTCGAACCCGTCATCGGCGAACTGTTCTTCTGAGACGCCCTCTCGCCGCGGCCCTTTATCCGGATGGGCCCCCTTTGACGTTGACTCCCGCCTCCCATGGCCCTAAACTGCCGGCGGCGCGGTTTTGCCCGGAAAGGCAGGTATCCGTCATGCCTGGCAGTAATCGGAATCCTCTCCCGCGGTGGCGGGGCTTTAACCTCCTCGAACTCTTCTCTCTCGAAGGCTCCAGATCGGCGCCTTCTTCCAATCCGGAATTTCTGGAGGACGACTTCCGCTTCATCTCCGGCTGGGGGTTTGACTTCGTCCGTCTTCCCATGGACTACCGTTTCTGGACCGGCACGGACCTGAGCGATATCCGTGAAGACGTCCTTGAAAGAATCGACCGCGCCGTTGCTCACGGCGAAAGCTATGGCCTCCATGTGTGCGTGAACTTTCATCGAGGTCCCGGGTACTGTGTCAACCGCCCCGACCTCGAACCCTTCAACCTCTGGAAGGACCAGGAAGCCCTCGACGTCTTCTGCCACCACTGGAAGACCTTCGCTCTCCGTTACCGCGGAGTCTCCTCCGAACGCCTCAGCTTCGACATCATCAACGAGCCTCCTGGGCCGCGGGACGATTTCATGAGCCGCTCCGACCACGAACGCGTCATCCGCGCCGTCGTTTCCGTCATCCGCGGTGTAGACCCGGAGAGGCTTATCATCGCCGACGGCGTCTCCTGGGGCAACGATCCGTCCCCCGAACTCGCGGATCTCGGCATTGCCCAGAGCTGCCGGGCATACCTTCCCATGGCCGTCAGTCACTACAGGGCTCCGTGGGTGAAAGCCGAAGACTGGCCCGAACCAGCCTGGCCCGGTAACGACCACAACGGTACGTACTGGGACCGTTCCTCGCTCGAAAACCACTACGCAAAGTGGGCGGATCTGGGGTGCTCCGGCACCGGGGTTCACTGCGGGGAGGGGGGCGCGTTCAATTTCACGCCGCATCCGGTTTTACTGTCATGGTTTCGTGACGTCCTGGAAATCCTCACGTCTTTCGACATCGGTTGGGCGCTGTGGAACTTCCGCGGTTCGTTCGGGGTGCTTGATTCGGCGAGGGAAGACGCGGACTACGAAGACTTCCACGGCCACAAACTTGACCGCGCGCTCCTCGACCTGCTTCAGGAACATTGATTTCCGTCCGCTGGCGACGGACGCTATGGGAAAGAATGGTCCTGGGCGGGCAAGATACGCGCGAGTCATTCTGTATCTTGCTGTGTATGCTTCCGCCATTATGATTTATGGTTTCTATCTGCAGGAACGGGATCAGTATTGGAAAGGGCGCCGGATGTCTGACAATGCGACTCAAACAAGGGACCGGTCTGTTGTCTACAGGACAGGTCTTGGGGTAGTCATGTTCATTATCTATGGCTGCATTTATGTCGGTTTTGTATGCATTAATATTTTTGCGCCTAATCTGATGGAAGTGAAAGTCCTGTTCGGCATGAACCTTGCCGTTGTGTACGGTTTCATGCTCATCGTTGCGGCACTGGTTTTTGCGCTCATCTACAACTGGAAGTGCATGGCGACTAAAGACACGTGTGATGAAACAGGGGGTGAGTGATGTCTATCTTTCCGGTCATTCTATTCATATTTTTCGTTGCGCTGGTACTGGGGCTGACGTTCTGGCTTGCGAACAAGGCGAAGTCTGAAAAAGGTTACTTTGCCGCCGGGGGGCAGATTCACTGGGGGGTAAACGGGATTGCATTTGCTGGAGACTACCTTTCCGCAGCATCGTTTCTGGGGATCTGCGGGCTGATAGCGTCGCACGGGTATGACGGATTTCTGTATTCCATCGGATTCCTGGCGGGGTGGATAGTGGCGTTGTTCATAGTGGCCGAACCGATGAAGAGACTCGGGAAGTATACGTTTGCCGACGCTCTTGATGCCAAGTTCGACAGCAGGGGGATAAAGCTGGCTGCGGCGATCAGCACGTTGATCGTGTCGATGTGTTACCTGATACCGCAGATGGTGGGAGCCGGAGCGTTGGTGAGGCCGCTGCTGGGGCTGTCGCATTCGGCCGGTGTACTTATAGTGGGCGGCGTGGTCATATTGATAGTAGCGACGGCTGGGATGGCTTCGACGACATACGTGCAGTTTCTGAAGGGGGGACTGCTGATAATCTTTTCGCTGGTGCTGACGGTGGCGTTGTTGTTGAGAGGTTTTTCGACGGAGCCGGACCAGGGCGGACGGATGGACTTCTACCGGTTCAAGAGTCTTCCCGCCGATGTGGTAGGAGGGGAATATATCCCCAGGGATGAGACGCACGTATACGAGTCGCAACACGAGGTTAACGGGGCGATATTTGTGAAGCTTTCAAAGCTGCGGGAACTTGGCCGGGACGCCGAGGGGAATTACACGTTCCAGATGCGTGGGATAACTTTCCCGATTGCAGGGTACAAGGAGGACATCGAGGCATTCATGGCGTCGCCGGAAGATCATGAGGATATCAGGGGGGCGGTGTTTGCCAAACATGACGGCAAGCCGTGTATCAAGACCATGGCGTGGTGGGAAATGGAAAAACTGGAGGACGGTACGGTGGTGCTGCACGAACGCGCGTCAGAGGCGCGTTCGGCGGCCGGGCGGAAGTTCATTAATGCCGTGCCTGTCAGGGACGACCAGCAGCTGCAGCTGGGTCATGCCAGCAAGATTCAGGGCAAGTCGGGAGCAGGCGTCAAGACCGGACCGGTCGGGCCGTTCAAGTTTCTGGCGATCATGGGAGACCCGGAGACCGAGGTCATCCGATGGGTCCCGGCGGGCAACATCGAGGAAGAAGGTTTTACGATAGCACTCTTCCGTCCGTTGCCGACGGCAGGGAACACGCTGATGCGGCCAGGGCTGAAATTCAAGAACAAGCTGGATTTCATATCGTTAATGCTGGCCTTGTTTTTCGGTACGGCTGCGTTGCCGCACATCCTGATAAGGTACTACACGGTGCCGAGTGAAGCGGCGGCGAGGAAATCGACGATCGTGGCTATCGGAGCCATAGGTTTCTTCTACATTCTGACAATGTACATGGGCCTGGGAGCGATAGTCAACGGGACGTTCAATCCTGCGTCTTCCAACATGTCGGCCCCGCTGCTGGCGCGTTCGTTCGGGATGGTGATATTCTCGATCATATCAGCCCTGGCTTTTGCAACGGTTCTCGGGACGGTCAGCGGACTGATAATCGCGGCATCCGGTGCGATAGCGCATGACATACTGGACAGGTTTTCGGGACTGAAGATGAACGAGAAACAGAAAGTAAACGTGGGCCGTCTTGCGGCGTTCGCGGTCGGACTGATTGCCATAATCCTGGGCGTGATATTCCAGGGAATGAATGTGGGCTTCCTGGTAGGCTGGGCGTTTGCGGTAGCGGCGTCTGCGAACCTGCCGGCGATAATCATGCTGTTGTTTTGGAAGAAGACTACCGCGAAAGGGATTGTGGCGTCCATATGCGTCGGGACGGTTGCGGCTGTCGGACTTATCCTTATTTCCCCGGACATGTACCAGCGTTACGGGTTGGACCCCGGGTCATCGATATTGCCGTTCAGCAACCCGGGCATAATGTCCATACCGTTGAGTTTCATTGTTCTGGTAATAGTGTCACTGCTGACCCAGAAACGGTCGGAGTCACCGGCGACCTCCACATAGCCGGAGCGTTCCATATACGACCATGGAGTGCTGGGCGGTTGAACCTGGGCCGTCTGCAGAGCAGAACGGGGCCCATTCCGGGCTGCCGGGATTCACCGGACTTGATAAGAACCAGGGTGGTGGAATATTCGTTATAATATCAGCAGGGTGGATTACGTCCTGGAAGTATGGCGAACGGAGCGGAGATACTATGAGGACGGCATGTTCCGCAGGTGTGATCATCATGGCGCTGGCGGGGACGGTCTGCTTCGGCGAAGAAGCCTGGGAGCGGGCGATAACGGAGGCGCTGGAGCGGAGGATTTCCTGCGAATTCGATAATACGCCTCTGGTAGAAGCGGCAATGTTTTTCGGGGCGTTGCTGGGTCACCCGGTGGTGGTGGATGAAGAGGCGAGACGATCGAACGCGAGAATAACCTGCAGGCTGAAGGGCGTAAGCCTCCTGGACGCCATGGCCGCGCTGGAAGGTAAGGCCGGGCTGTCGCACAGGCTCGTGGATCATGTCTATGTCATGGCACCGGCCGAAAAACTGCACCTGTACTGGAGGAACACGGACGAGGATCGCGATCCGGCAGGTGCGGGCATGCCGCAGGCCGCCGCGGCGGCGCTGGCGCGTGACGTGGCGTTTGAGTTTGTGGATACCCCCGTTGAGGAGGCCTTCCTGGTGCTCCAGAATAAGACCCGGATCAGCGTAGTGGTCGATACGGAAGCGGCCGCGATGCTGGCTGGCCGGACGGTAACCATGAGGAGCGGTGGCATGCCCGCGGCGGCGGCGCTGAGATGGGTGGTGAACACGGCGGGACTGACGCATACGTGGCTGGACAGCGTGTACTTCGTAAGCAGCGAGGAGCGCAGGCGGTACATGGAAAACCTGTGGCGGGGGATGCCCGTGGCGGCGGGGACGGGCGATGAGACGGTGGAAAAGACGTTTGACAAGTTGGGGAAGAACGTGTCGTTCGAGTTTGTGGACACGGGTTTTGCTGAGTCGATAGAATTGCTGAAGACGCTGACGAAGGTGGAAATGGAGCTGGACAACATAGGGAAGGAGGCCGCTGCCAGACCGGTGACCCTGAGACTTACGAATGTGCCGTTGCTGCATGCGCTGAGGTGGATCTGCCGGCTGAACGGACTGGACTACATGTGCGGCGAAAGGGGCCTTAGAATCTGTGCTCCGGAGATCATCGCGTCGGAAGCGGCGGCGTGGAAACTGCTGCCGGGAGAGAGCGCGGGAAAGGGAAGGAGCAACATGCCCGCGTCGGCGTGGCGGGTGTGGGCGAAACTGCAGGAGAAGTGTTCACTTACGGTGACGAAGACAACAATCACCCAGGCGCTGGACGAGTTTGCGGAGGCAAGCGGCGTGCCGGTGCTGGTGCATTTCGGGCAGGGCGAGGGGAAGCGTGCCGGGATATCGCTGGACATGAAGGACAGGCCTGGCGAGGAGATACTACGAGCGTTGGTGAAAGAGGGTGAGCTCGACTACGAACTGATGGACGGGGTATGCTTTGTGGCAAAGCCAGGGAGAGTAGGCGAATACAGGAGGAAGTGGACGGAAATACCGGTGGCGAGGGGGGACGTGCGGAGCGAGTGGGTGGAGAAGCGGCTGGAATGGATGTCGAAACCGGTGAGCTTCAATCTGCGGAACGCCGAGTGCTTCGATACTCTGGAATTCATGCAGAGCGCGGCGGACGTGAACATATGGTTTTCCCCGTTGCTGATGGAGGCTGCGGCGGGTGAGACCGTTGACTGGAAAGCGGACAGGATCCCGACGATATTCGCCCTGCGGTGGCTTGCGCGCATCGCCGGGGGTGATCTGATGCTGGGCGGCGGGGCGGTGCAGATGAGGCGGGTGCAGGAAGTGATCGATGAAGGATACGCCTGGATGCCGCTGCCTCCGCCGCTTGGCCCCGACTGTCCGCCTGCGACGGAGCCGGGGTGGAAGCACCGG
Source organism: Planctomycetota bacterium (assembly GCA_016930595.1). Lineage (GTDB taxonomy): Bacteria > Planctomycetota > SZUA-567 > JAFGGJ01 > JAFGGJ01 > JAFGGJ01. The sequence continues at coordinate 12,764 of JAFGGJ010000048.1, read as the reverse complement.
ATGCTGGACAGGCTGCAAAGGCGGATGGCGCCTACATTCCATAATGCCCTTCCGGAAGAGGTGATAATGTCGGTGTCGCAGAATGCGCACGTGAACATCGTGGTGGACATGGCAGCCGTGAAACTCGGCGCCGAAGGCACGCAGATGAAGCGGCTGAGCCACGGTTTCACGAACACTCCCGCGGGCTGGGTGCTGGAATGGATGGAAAAGGAGGTGGATGTCACGCACGTTATAGTGAACCAGGCTTACGTGATTACAACGGAGGAGAGGAAGGGACTGTACAAACCGGTGGATCCCCTGGAGGCGGACAGAGACGACCCGGCGTGGTACAAGGCCATGGTGGATAAGCTGAACATGACAGCCCCTTGGTGCGACCGTACGGGGCTGGCTTACCTGACGAGGGAGGACATGCCATACAAAAGCGGGCTGTGCATACGCGTATCGCAGGAAGCGATGAACCATGGGATGCAGTCACCGGGGTTGAAGGTGTTCGCCAACGAGATGACGCTGGAGTACATGCTGTGGTGGCTCGAGAAGGGGTGCGGGGCGGAACACGCGCTGGTGGACGGAGCGTACTACGTGGGACTGCCGGAGCAGACGGCGAAGTACGCAGGGATGTCCGGGATGGCGGCCCTGACTGCGGACGCCGCGGACAGGGGCGGGGCGAAGCCGGAACTGCCGGGGAGAAGGATATCCCTGGACCTGCGCGGTACCCGGCGCTCGGACGCCGTGAATATCATGGAGTATCTTGCGGGAATGAAAGTAGATGTGCTGCCCGAAGCCAGGAAGTGCGTGGATGATGAGAAAGGGGTGGTGTTGTGGGCTAATGACATGGCCGCCGGCAACGTGGCGAGATGGATAGCGCGTGACATGGATTGCGAATTGCTGTGGGGGGGCGACCGGCTGGTGCTGGCGGCGGCGGGAGGGGAACTCGGGAGGGAAGCGAAGGGATGGGCCGGCATCAGGGGGCTGGACGGGAGGGGCCGTGCCGGTGCACCGTCATGGGCTGAGCGGCTGGAGGGGATACTGGACACGGAGATGACGTGCGAATTCGTGCGCACGCCGTTTCTGGAGGGGATGAAGTATTTGAGCAAGGAGTACGGTTTCAATCTGGCGGTAATGCCGATTCCTGACGACGGACGTATCAACGCTCCGGTGACGTTGAAATTGAGGAAAGTGAGGCTGAGGGATTTCATCGACGGGACATGCCGGCTGGCGGGGGTGGACTGGTCCGCGATGGACGGTTTCGTGACCGTGTGGAGCTGCGCGCCATGGCAGCACAGGAGATGGAGCACGATACCGGCGGCGGACGGGGTGGACGTGAAGAAGGCAATGGCGGCGGCCGCCGGGCTGATGGGGGACAGGGTGTCGTTCAATTTCGAGAGCGTGCATTACGAAGACGTGCTGGAATTCTTGACACGGTACAGCGGCGAGAGGCTGAGGCTCTGCAACGACATGGAGAACGACAGGAAGCGCATCGTATACGCGACAGGGCATGACGTGCCGCTGCTGCTGGCATTGCGCGTGACGGGAGGGATAGCGGGAGCCAACAGGATAGCGCTGGACTCGGAAGGGGCGAAGCTGGTCCGGACGTATGTTGGAGAACTCGGTACAAGCAGGGGACTGCCCATCCCCGAAGCGGAAGAAGCCGCGCACGCCGTGGGGAAGGAGACTGCAAAGGAAGGCGTGAAAGAAGCGGCGATGGAGCCGATACCTCGCAGCCGGCTGTTCAGAGTGGCGACGTACAATGTACAGGACGAGGACGTGAGCGACGAGCGCACAAGGGAGCTGATGAGGGTGCTGGTGGAGGTGGACGCTGACATCATTGCGCTGCAGGAAGTGACACCGCAGTTCATGGGGGCGCTGGCGAGACAGCCGTGGCTGTCTGGGTACAGGAAGTTTACGGAGGAGGGGAAGCCGCCGACCGATCCCGGGGGCGAAATGATACTGTCGCGTGAGCCGGTTAGGCGCGTAGAATACACGAGGCTGCCGGGGAAGGATGGCCGCTGGATGCTTGCGGCGCACACGACATTGGACGGGAAGCCTCTCGTCGTCGGCATAGTGAACCTTGAGGCCGCGCTGGAAGCGGGCCAGACCCGCGCCATGCAACTGGGCACGGCATTCGGAAGGCTGGGGCCCGGCCCGGACGCAATACTGGCGGGGAGTTTCAATTTCGGCGATGGCGAAAGGGAAAACTCGCACCTCGCCGGAGACTACGTGGACGTGTGGAGGACGCTGCGGCAGGGGTACGCCGGGTACACGTGGGACATGGAGAAGAACGAGCGGGCGAAAGCCGGGGCATTTGCCGGGGAAAAGAGCCGAAGGTTGGACAGGATACTGTTCCGGTCGAAGCGGCTGAATCCGGTGGACGTGGAGCTCATCGGCAACAGGCTGGCGGGGAAGGATGGCGGTACGTACCCATCGGACCATTTTGGTGTGGCGGTGACGTTCCTGAAGACCGGCGGAAAAGACGTGGGAGGAGACGGGGAGGCGGAAAGGCCGGCGCAATAGCATTGCGTTCGCGTGGTAGCGTGGTATTCTTGCGGGGCGCGGAAAGGAGTGTCCCATGAGATGGCTTGAGATGACGGGGCCGGAAGTGGCCCGTGCGGGGAAGGAAATCGGCGTGGCGCTGGTGCCGATCGGTGCGACTGAACGGCACGGGGACCATCTGCCGACGGGGAACGACACGCTGAGCGTCGGGCGGCTGTGCGACGATGCGGCGGCGGTCGAGCCTGCGGTGGTCCTGCCGACGATATTTACGGGGATGAACACGGAGCTGAGGCATGCGCCTGGGTCGATATCGATAAGGCCCGAGCTGATAATGGAATACCTGGAGGAACTCTGTGACGAAATAGGCCGCAACGGGTTCTGGAAGATAGTGATAGTGAGCGGGCATGGTGGAAACCGGTACATGATCCCACAGCTCATCATGAACACGCTCGACACGCCAAAACCGTACGTGCTGTACTATTCCGCCGGGCACGGGATGGATCCGGAAGTGCGGGAGAAAGTGCTGGAGACGGACATTCACGCGCACGCCTGCGAGTGTGAGACATCGACGTCGCTGTACCTGTTCCCTGAGCTGGTTAAGATGGACAGGGTGCCGGACGAGATGGTGGAGTCGTCGAAACCGGCGGGGCTGGAAGAGATCTATTCGAACGTGGACTGGTTCGCGTCGTTCCCGGAGAACGTGTCCGGACTGCCGAAAGTGGCGACCGCGGAGAAGGGCCGCATCCTTTACGAAAACCAGGTAAAGAGGCTGGCGAAGGTGATAAAGACGGTGAAGAACGACAAGGACGGGCCTGGGCTGCTGGAGGAGTTCTACCGGCGGGTGGACGAGGTATCGAGTTCCTAGGGGCGCTGCTGGGGCGAGAGTTCGGAGTTGTCGAGGGGCCGGTAACCGAGGATCGAGCGGGCCGGTTCGATGTCGTGGATCCTGCGGCTGTTGTCGGAAACCGCGAAGACAACGGAGAAGTCCTGTTCGATGGTGGCGTCGAGGGCGCGATCAATGACATGGGCGCAGTCGCGGCGGCTGAGCCAGAACGTGTGGTAGCCGGGTTCGTTGGGCCTGGAATCATCCGGCCTGACGCCTCCGAAACGGATGACGACGACCTTGAGGCCCCTTGACGCGTAATAGCGACCCAGTGTCTCGATATAAGCTTTGAGCGCGCCGTAAAGGCCGTTAGGGAAGAGTGGCCGGTCGATGGTGATGAGGGGGGGCATCTGCGGGGGAGGAGCGGCGTCGCGGCGCGCTAGTTCGGAATAGGGCGCGGCGTTCCAGTCGACATAGCCTCCGACAACGTGCAGGGAACTCGCAGCAATAACCCTGGGTCTCGAAGGGGCATCGAGAGCGGCGCGGTAGACGTTCCTGATCATGCGGATGTTGTCGCAGGTGAAGCCGTCTTCTTCGATGTAGGCGAGGTGAAGGACGGCGTCATGGAGCGTAACCAGTTGGGCAAGGCGGGGGTATTCAGAGGCGACATCGATCTGGAGGAATCCCGGGCGGTTGATCCTGCGGCGGCCGAGGAGGGTGAGTTCATACTTGCGTGCGAGGTCTTCGGCGACGATGGTGCCTATCCGGCCGGTGGCCCCGGTGACGAGGACTTTCTTCATGGCGTCCCTCCGGCTGGCACGAGTGAAGAGAGGATCTCATCGATCGAGAACGTAACGACCGACACCGCCGTGTCCGCACAGCCACAGTAGACGTGCAGTAGGTCGGGGTTTTCGATATCCCGAACGGCTCCCGTGGGGAAGACGACATTGTTGACGTAGCCGGTCTTTTCGTAGTCTTCCGTCGGTACGAGGAAAGGTTCGGCGGAAACTGCGACCGGTTCCCATGGCCTGTCGATATGGCAGAGAAGCGCGCCGGCGGCGTATGTGCCGATAGGGTCGCTTGGCCCGGCATACCGGACGCCGTGGAAGATACTGAGCCAGCCGGCACGGGTGCGCACGGGCGGCGTGCCCGCACCCATCCTGCCCGAATACCACGTCCCGGGGGCGCAACCGAGCACGTAATGATGATGCCCCCAGTCAAGGGCGTCCGGTGAAGAGGCTTCCATTATAGAGAGGCTGCGGATGTTGATGCGGCCGACCGGACGATGGTAGCAGCGGAACCTGCCGTTCTGTTTTTCCGGGAAGAGCACCACGTCCTTGTTTTCACAGGAGAATATCACGCCGTGCCGATCAAAACGCTTGAAGTCCACGGTGGTCATCAGCGAGGTCGCGACGCCCATCCTGTCTGAGACGCTGACGTAGGTTATGTAATACGTGCCTTCGATTTCGGTTATTCGGGCATCTTCCACGCCGTAGATTTCATAATCGGTACGGCCAAAGAGCTCATCGTGCCGGGCGATATCGCGGAGCGCGTAGCCGTCAGGGGCCAGGCGTACCATTTCAATATGGGAAACAAAAGCCAGGCGCCTGTGGCCGTCCGCAAGCAGGGGCTTCCGATGATCCGCGCCGCCGCCGGGGGCTATTTCCAGGCGATCGACGGCGTATTCGGGTTCGTCCTGCGCAACGAGGGCGCGTGGGGAATAGAGAAAACCGGGTTCTTTCAGCGCGCAGCTCTCAGCGACGCGCACAAGGAGGACGATGTCGCCGTTGAAACGCGTTGCGCCTGGATTGAAAGCTCCGACTACGCGGAAATCACGTCGCGTTGGGGAGAAATCTTCGGTGGAAACGAGAAGGCGTGACTTGAGGCGTCCAGGCATGACGGATCCTTCCAGGAACCATTATAGCGGGCGGTGGGAGGGGCGCAGTTGCCTAAGGGGCCGGGGGCGCAGGCGGTGGAGAGACGGGCGGCGGAGAGGCGGGTTCGTTGAGGACTTCGAGGACTTCGAAGACTTTCCGGGGGACGTTCAGGACGCGGAAGAACGTGTCGGAGGTGCTTCCCGAAGCAAGGGTCTCAATGGCTTTCAGGCCGGGTGGTTCTACGCCGACACGTGTGCCCGTGCCCCAGGCAAGCAGGCGGCGGCCATCGGGGCTCCAGTCCATGTGCTGCGTAAGAGCGGGTGCGCCCGAAACGGAGCCGAGGTCTTCACATTCCCTTAGGTCGTAGAAACGGATGGTGCCGGAACCGCGCTCGGCGACGGCAAGCACGCGTCCGCCGGGGCTGAAAGCCAGCTCCACGATGTTGGTCTTTACCGGGGAAACGGACATGCGTACACGGAGGGATGAATCACGCAGGTAGATGCTGCCAGAGGTAACCATCTGCACGACCCAGCCGTTGGTCGCGGTGGCAAGAGCGGTGGTCGAATCCGAAACCGTGGAGGTAACATCACCCGATTCCAGGTCGAAGACGGCAAACGAAGAGTAATATGAGACGAGGATTCGGGTATCGTCAATGAACAACATGCGCGAGACGGCACTGTGGTTAAAGGGCTTGAAATCTTCGACAACGCGGTCTTTGCCAACGTCCCACAGGGCGTAGATACCGGAATCGTTGCTGCACAGGAGCACGTGGCGGCCATCGGAGGTGATTTCGCCGTAACGCAGCCCCAGGACTGGGTCGGTAGTGAAGTCGCCTTTTTCCCAGAGGCATTCGCCCGTGCCGGTGTCCCAAAGTCGTGCCGGGCCGTACGTCGATAGCGACAGGAGGACTGTACCGGCCTTGTCAAAGTACAAGCGGCGGATTTCGCTGACGTCGGCTTTAAGAGTGTGCAGGGGGGAGGAATCGTTGACGTCCCATATGCAGACGGTGCCGTCATGGAAGCCGGCGGCGACTAGCATTTTCTCCGGGTTGACGGCCATGGCCGAGTTGAACGCAGGGGGACCATGGAGCGTTCGGACGAGGCGAAGAGTGTTGCTCCGGCGGACTTCATGCCGATAGTTATGGGCGCTGATTACGTAGTCGTTTCCCAGGAAAAGGGGCCCGTTCGGCGGGGAGGCTTCGGCCGCAGGCGCCTGGCGTTTCAGCATGTACTGGGCGCAGAAAAGTAAGACGAGTAAAAGCCCCGCTGCGAACAGGAGACCGCCCGCGGCTGCCATGCGCGGGTGTGCCGCAATGGCGGCGGCGAGTCCAGAGGGTTTTTGAGGAATATCATCCACGGCGCGTCCCGAGGCTAATGATAACTCATGCCGATCATGCGTGCAAACGAATGAAGGCGGAGCCGCTACTTTACGAAGTCGGTCAGGCCCTGCAGCACTTTCATGAAGACCGGCGTGCGTGCTCGGATTTCCCGCGACTGGTTGGGAAGGGGTATGAAACGCATGTCGAAGACGGTGGTGTCAGCATTGAATCCTTCGAGACCGAAGACGATGATGGATGAGCCGTCGATGACTGACGCGCTGTCCCATCCTCCTACGACGACGTAAGAAGGGCCTTCCGGCGCGGTGATGGGACAGCCGTGGGAATAGTCGGACGGAGGGTTGGCGACGCCGATGTAATCAAGGATGGTGGGGACGAAATCGACGTGGCTGGTCAGGTGGCGGATGTTGTGGTGCTCGACACCAGGGACATGTGCCACGAAGAGCGTGTTGGTTTGCGCGGGGGAGAAGGCGTTACCGTGGCCGAAAGAGCCGAATTCGCCAAATTCTTCGCCATGGTCACCAGCGATGAAGATGAGTGTATTATCCATGAGGCCGCGTTCTTTGACCGCCGTCAGGAGACGTTCAAGCTGTGCGTCGAGGCAGTGGATGCTGTTCTTGTATCGCTTGAACATTTCTTCACCCTGGCTGTCGTCCGTGGCGAGGCGGACGTAGTTTATGTCGTCGGGGCCCATGCGGACAGGGAACACTTCGTGTTCGGGGCTGTACCTGTAGGGTTGGTGGGGACCGTCGTACCACAGGAAGCTGAAGAAGGGCGTCGGGGCGGAGTCGAGGAAAGCGATGAACTTGTCGGTTATGACGCGGTCCCTTTCGTGCGCTTCCTGTGCCTTGTGCCAGCGGTCGTCAACCGCCTCGCGTATTTCGACAAAGGAAGTCTTGGGACATTCGGCAAAAGTGGTGCTGGAGCTCGAAAGGATCTTGAAGCTGTAGCCGAGTTTCCTGAGCTCCGAGACGAGCACTGGCCCGCGCCTCTCTGACAGGAAGGAATACCAGTACGTGCTGTTGATGCCGTACATCATGCCGAAAACGCCGTGTGTCGAACGATTGCCGGAGGTGTAGTGACGTTCGCCGACGATGTGTTCGGTGCCCCACCGGTAAAGAAAAGGGCTAATGTCAGGGGCGAGCATGTCGCCGCGGACGCTTTCGAGGGCGATAATGATGACGTTCGGCTTGCGGATGTCGGCCTGAAATATAATAGGGGCCTTGGGATAGTTGAGAGCGGAAGACGCGGTGTCCACGGTGAGCGATGATTCCGGACGTACCTGAACCTTGAGCCACTTGCGCGCCCAGCGCTTGGCCGTGACGGCTTGGTAAAGGGGGAACAGCGTCTTGCCGCGCATGTAGAGCGTTCGATCGGTGATGTCCGCCCAAGCGTATACGGTCTTGTCCACCGCCGGGAAGAGGAAGATGAGCGCCGCGGCTAGAAGGGCACCTTTGCGCGAGCGCATGCGTGCAAAAAAATCCAGCCGGCGGACGTAGCGGAAAACCGCAAGAGTGAAAAAGGCGAACAGGAGAAGTATCAGCAGGCCCACCATTATGCCACTGATATAGGTCCAGGTGCCGACATGATAGATTTCATCGGCGTGCGGGGCAAACATTACGCTGAAAACCATGCCGTTGAAATGGGACTTGTACAGGCTGAAGACCACCCAGTCGACATACAAGGCGAAGTTGAGGAGCACGAAAAGCACCGGGAGGATAAAGCACGTCACAACGCGCACCCTCGCGGCGACGGTGGCGGGAGTGAGAACCAGGAGCAGCACGAAGTTGAGAAAGAATGCGTTCGAGATCATCGCCGTTGTCATCACAACCCAGGTTGAAAAAGAGGTCCCTTGGGGTATCTTGTGGAGAAAGCCGATGGAAATGATGGAAGTGACCAGTACGCTGAAATAGAACAGGTACAGGACGAATTCGAGATGATCTCCAGCATTCGACATGGGAGACGGCGGCAGCAGTGACAGGACGTCGCGGGCCGCTGCGATGAAGCGGTGCCATAGGGATGTGACGGGGGCGTTGTCTGCTCTGTCGGTCATGTCGTTCCTGGGCCGGACGTGCCGGATTCACGGGCGCATTATATCACGGCCGAGGGCGAATGGGATAGAGTTTCGGAACGCCGTCGCCGCCGACGGCAAGAAAGGAACGCGATGGGGCAGAAGACAAAGGCGCGTTACGGCGCGTGGGAATCGCCGCTGTCTGCGGCAGTGGCGGCGGGGAGCAGCGTGAGGCTGGGGGAGATACGCACCGATGGGGAAGACGTCTACTGGATCGAAGGGCGGCCCGCTGAAAAAGGCAGGAACGCCCTGGTGCGGCGGTGCGGCGACGGAAGCGTGGAAGAGGTGGCGCCCGGGCCTTTCAACGTCCGTTCGCAGGTGCATGAATACGGCGGCGGGGCATATGCTGTCGCCGGGAGGATGGTGTTTTTCGTCAACTTTTCGGACCGGAGGATCTATCGTGTTGGCGGGGAGGTCCAGACGCCAGTGCCGGTGACGCCCGAAAGCACCGCCCGGTACGCCGATCTGCAGGTGGAGAACGGCCGGATGAGCGTGGTCTGCGTGAGGGAAGAACACGGCAAGGACGGCCGGAGCGTCCGGAACGACCTCGTGCGCGTTCACGTCGAAAAGGGAGGCGGAATCGATGTCTTGGCCGCGTGCAGAGACTTCTATTCCTCGCCGCGCATCAGCCCTTGCGGCAGGCGGATAGCATGGCTGGAGTGGGATCATCCCGCCATGCCGTGGGACGGGTGCGAGCTGGTTGTGGGGGAGCTGTCCGGCGATGGGAGCATCGCGTCCGCACGTAAAGCGGCAGGGGGGCGGGCCGAGAGCATATTCCAGCCGGAGTGGGGTCCGGACGGCACGCTCTACTTCGTGAGCGATGCCGGCGGATGGTGGAACCTGTGGCGGCTGGATGGGCGTGGTAGACCCGAGTGCGTGCTGGAGACAACTGCGGAATTTGGACGGCCACAGTGGGTGTTCGGTATGTCAACGTACGCTTTTACCGGCAGCGGGATAACGTGCGCATATTGCACGGACGGTTTGTGGAAACTCGGTATGCTTGATCCGTCCACGGGACAGTTCAGCGACCTTGCCGTGGAATACACGAGTATCGATTCCGTCCGGGCCGGCGGCGGGAGAATATATTTCACGGGCGCGTCGCCGAGGCAGGCACCGTCAGTAATCGAATACGATCCGGAGAGTGGAAGCGTCGCCGTGCTGAAGAGAAGTTCCGGCGTCGTACTGGACGACGGGTACGTGTCGCTCCCAAAGGCCGTGACGTATCCCGGTTCCGGGGGCGGGGACGCCCATGCGTTCTACTATGCCCCCGCAAACGGCGGATTCGAAGGAGATGCGGACGAACTGCCGCCGCTGATAGTGAAAAGCCACGGGGGGCCGACGGGAGCGGCGGAATGTACATTCAATCCCGGCATACAGTTCTGGACGACCAGGGGATTCGCTGTGTTGGACGTGAACTACGGCGGCAGCACGGGTTACGGCAGGGAGTACCGCGAGAAGCTGAAGGGAAAGTGGGGTATCGTGGACGTGCAGGATTGTGCCTCCGGGGCGCTGTGCCTGGCCGGGCAGGGACTGGTGGACGGGAAGAGGCTGATAATTACCGGGGGCAGTGCAGGGGGATACACTACGCTTTCCGCACTGGCGTTCACCAACGTATTCCATGCAGGCGCCAGCTACTACGGGGTGAGCGACCTGGAAGCCCTGGCAACGGAAACGCACAAGTTCGAGTCCCACTACCTCGACAGCTTGGTGGGTACCTACCCGGAGCAGCGGGAAGTCTACATCAGGCGGTCGCCAGTGCACAATGTTGAAGGCCTTTCATGCCCGGTCATATTCTTTCAGGGGCTGGAAGACAGGATAGTGCCTCCGAACCAGGCCCGCATGATGGCGGACTCCCTGCGGCGAAAAGGCGTACCGGTCGCCCATGTCGAATACGGAGGTGAACAACACGGTTTCAGGCGGGCGGCGAACATCGAGCGGTCGTTGGAGGCGGAACTGTATTTCTATGGGAGGATCTTCGGGTTTCAGCCGGCCGGCGGAATCGAGCCGGTGGAGATTGTCAACCTGCCGGGTTGAAAGAGCGTGCGGCGCCGAGTGGCGGGTTCACGCACCCGATATCCGGGGCATCCACAGCGGCTCCTTGCCCATTTCGGCAAAGAGCAGTTTCATAACTAGTTCCGCCTTGAGCCGGGCGTGATCCAGGCTGTCCCACAGATTGTGGATTTCACCGGGGTCTTCCTGCAGGTCGTAGATTTCACCGTATTCGCGGTTCCAGTAGACGGTGATCTTGTAGCGTTCGTCCACGTATGTCTTGACGTGAATGGTGGTGGGCTGATGGCGGTTTTCCACAACGGCGTGCGTGCGCGCCGCAGGTCCGCCTTCCCATGCCGCCGTTTGGTCGACGCCTACCATGATCCTCGGAACGTCGATACCGGCATAGCGCAGGAAAGTGACGGGCAGATCGACCTGCGACTGCAGCGCGCTGCAGGTGCCGCCAGCGGGTATCCTGTCGGGCAGGCGGACGATCATGGGCAGGCGTATCATGTCTTCGTAGTGGAAGGCCCCCTTGGCTTTCAGGCCGTGCTGGCCGTAGAAATGGCCGTGATCGGTGGTGAAGACGACTAGGGTGTTTTTGGCGAGGCCGAGAGCGTCGAGCTTCTCGAGGATGACGCCTATGTACTTGTCCATGCAGCTGACCATCCCGTAGTAGACGGCAATGTCGGCAGCGAGGGCTTCAGCGTCGCAGAGGTGTGAGTGGAACCCGTGCATGCCGTTACCGTCCGGTTCCCGGTAGGAGGAGAAGTCCGGACGTTCGGTCTGTGTCATCTGTATGTGAGGCGGGCTGTCTTCGTGTTCGCCTTCGGCGGCGCGGGGCACGGCGATGGACGACGGGTCGTACATGGTGTCCCATGGCTCCGGGACGAGATACGGCGGATGGGGGTCGAAGAAACTGGCCCACAGGAAGAAGTTCCGCCCCTGTGCGGCGCAGTCGGCCATGAGAGCGTTCGTACGTTCGGCGATCCACGCGTTGTAGTGGTATTCTTCGGGGATGGTCCACCTGTGCTTCTGGCCGTCGGTCTTGCCGGTGGGCTTGTGGAAATGGTCGCGCCAGGAAGTAAAGCCTTTCTCTTCCATCCAGATGGCGTAATGTTGCCCGACGTGCGCTTCGTCCACGTGGTTCCTTGCGAGCTCCACGTGGCGGAAACCGTAGAACGGGCCGTGGAACCCCCGCCAGAAGTCCAGGTCTTGCATTATGGGGTACGATTCCAGCGACGGGTATTCCGGCGTGCTTTTAAGCGGCTGGAAGTGCGCTTTACCCACGAGTGCCGTGAAATAGCCCGCACTGTCGAAGTCTTCGCCGACGGTGTGAACCGATTCCGGCAGCTTGGTGCCCAGCGACCATGCCCCATGCTGGCTGGGGTACAGGCCGGTTATCATGGACGCTCGGGAAGGCGTGCAGGTGGGATTCGTGCAGTAGGCGCGGCTGAAGTTCATGCCTTCGACGGCCAGGCGGTCCAGGTGAGGCGTGTGGATGCGGGGGTTCAGAAAGCCCAGCGTGTCCCAGTGTTGCTGGTCGCTGGTGATAAAAAGTATGTTCAGGGGCGCTGCCGACATGCCGGATCCTCCAAGCGTCGTTTTGGAAATACGATACGGCAGGACGGTGTTCCGGCAAGCCGAATTGCGTCTCTAATAGCCCGGCTGGAGGGCCCGGGCGTCAGCGGGATGATCGTTTTTCGGCCATGTCGTTGAGGATCCAGCATCCGTGGTGGCGCGAGCGCCTTCCCGCTGCCAGCACGGTCAGGGCGTGCCACAGGTCGAGCAGGGGCTTTTCGTTGACGTTACCTATGCACGTCCTGCAGAAATCACACGGCTGCACGCCGCCGTCCGCAGCGACCTCGAAAGTAGATACACCCGCCATGCATCCGCTGCCGGAATAACTCCGCATCCTCTGGTAGGACCATATCCCGATATCGCGTGTTTCCTTCTGCCTGCCGTCCACGAACCGCTGCAGTTCAGCGTAATAAGGGCTGCCGAGCGGCGCTATGTCGGGGTTCCCGGCGTAACGGCCTACGGGCATTTCGTCCCATATGAGCAGTTCATTGACCGGGAGGTCGCGGGCTAGGGTGATAAGGCTGTCCAGCGTGCCATCGGCCAGCCTGGTGGGCGAGGCGTATGTCGAAATGCCCGTCAGCATGCCCATCGCACGGG
>JAFGGJ010000047.1 GCA_016930595.1 Planctomycetota bacterium | reverse complement strand
TCCGCGCCAAACCCGCGCCGAATTGCGATCCTGTAGACGTTTTCGGGCCGTTTTCACGCGTGTGTCGTATACGCCTGTAGTAGATTCCGACCTCTGGCACGGAATTTGCTGGCGCGCCTGCCTTCGGCAAGGAAGGTTTGTTTTCGCGCAGGAACAGGAACATTGATTATTCGGCGCGATAACGGCGCAAGGGGAAGAGCGCCGTTTGCGCCTCCGATTTTTCAAAGACCCCACCCACCCAGCGCCTGCGGCCTGCATATAAGACAATACCGCAGCAGTACACCGCTTTACCGTACGGGGGGACTGCGCGCGAGAAACGCTCAATTGCCGGCAGGCAGGAACGGCACAGCCGGTCGGGGGGGGTGGGGGGGGGGTTAGAGGATGGTTTTGAGGCCCGTGCGGAGCGCTTTTTCGGCGTGGGCGATGATCGTGGCCATCGTGCGCACCGTCAGCACGGGATATTTGCCTACGGCGGTTTCCGCCGAAAGCATCACGGCGTCGGCGCCGTCCAGAACGGCGTTGGCGACGTCGGTGACTTCCGCCCGTGTGGGGCGCGTGTGTTCGGTCATGGATTCGAGCATCTGGGTGGCGACGATGACGGTCCTGCGGTGATAGTTGGCGAGGGCGACGAGTTTCTTCTGGAGGAGAGGCAGTGCGGCGATGGGCGTGCAGACGCCCAGGTCGCCCCTGGCCACCATGATCCCGTCGGCGATGCGGAGGATGTCCTCGACGTTCTGCACGCCGGCGGGGTCTTCGATCTTGGCTATGATGGACGCGCTGGAACCGAGGGAGTCGAGTTCGGAGCGGAGAGCGGAGACGGTGTCCGGGGCCTTGACAAAGGAGGCGGCGACGGTATCGAACGGTTCGCCGGCCAGCTCATGGAGAGCAGTCCGGTCGGCTTCCACCAGCGGCGGGAAGCATGTAAGGTCTTCGGAGAAAGCCACGCCTTTGCGGGGCTTGATTTCCCCGTCGGAAACGCTTTCTACGGTGAGGCCCGATGACGAGACGCTGCGTATGACGAGTTCGATGTTGCCGTCGTCGATCAGGACCCTGGATCCTACGGTGGCGCGGTCGAAGGCTATTCCGGGGGGAAGCAGTATGCCGGTGACGCCGCCCGCAAGGCCGGAAGGGTCGGATGCGACGGAGAGAACATCGCCTTCGGCGACGCGCACGGGGAACGGAGAAGTGCTGTCGCGCACGCGGATCTTGGGACCGGGCAGGTCTATCATGACCCTGGCGCCCGCGGCGGCAGCCCTGCGGATGAGCTCGCGGTGCCCGGAGCGTTCGCCGTGGGACAGGTTGATCCTGAAAACGTCCACGCCTTCGTCAACGAGGCTGTCCAGGGTGTCTTTCCCGGAAGAAGCCGGTCCCAGGGTCGCGACTATCAGAGTCCTGGCGTTTTCCATGGGCATTCCGTTCTAGGACGGGGGGAAGAGGCGCATCTGCGCGAGCGTACCGAGAAGCGCGAGGAGCGGGGCGAGGAAGGGAGCGGCGACGCGTGACGGGGCGCCTTCCGGGAGGACGCCGAAGCCGCGCAGGAGGCTGCGCAGCATGACGGCGACAAAGGCCGACGCGGCAACCAGGCATCCCCAACCGACGGTGTAGCCGTAGCGGGGAGGAATCTGGAGGATGAGGGGCACGAGCGGAACGGCAAAGGAAACGGCGGCGGCGGCGAGCAGGCCGTGGTAGCTGACGGCGCCGGGCGCGCCGGGTTTCATCTTCTTCCATGGCAGCAGGCGGTAGGCGGAAGCCGCCCACCTGCGCCCGATACCCGACGCGGCTTCGAAGGCGGCGAGGGCGGCAAGGGAAGCGATACCCATGGACAGGAGAACGCGTTTCTGAAAAACGAAGAAAAGCAGCAGGAGGGCGGAGCCGATCGACAGGTCGACAAGGACGTCGACGAAGTTCCACGAGGGTCTCGGGGCGCGTTCCCGCGCAAGCAGCTTCGCGCCGGCCGAAGCAAGGGAAGCGGCAAGGTAAACCGAATAGCCCGGGGGGCCGAGCACGGCGAAGACGACGCTTCCCATGCCGCCCCAGACGAGTGCGGAGCGGTGGTCGAAGACCGCCGCGGCGTAGCCGATACCGGCCAGAAACATGTTGACGGCGACGCCCACGGCGTACGTGTAGCTCGAAAGGTCCGCTGCGGCCATGCGGTCGAAGTACTCGCCGCCCATCAGCGTGAAAGCCGCTGCGGCGGCGGAAGCGAGCGGGATCCGCACGGCGGGCGTGGAAGCGCCGGTGAGGCCGACGACGAGAATCCCGCCCAGCACGGCGAGCCATGCGGACGCGCCGGCTTCCCAGAGGAAGGAGGCGAGTTCGGCGTTAGGGGTGTTGGACAGGACGGCGGCCGCGGCCGTGCCGTAGACAAGAGCACCGATGAGCAGCCATGCCCTGTTCTGGGTGTTGAAGGAAGGCGAGTCGAGCATGAGGACGGCGGAAACGCCGAGAGCGGCGAAGCCGACGGTTTCGAAGCGCATGAGAATTCCGGCGAGCGCCGCCGCCGCGGCGATGCCCAGAGCAATACCGCCCACGATCCGCTGCCTGTGCGGGACCGAACTGAGAAAAGGGATACGCCTGCCCAGGGCGGATATGCCGGAGACGATACCGATGGCGATAAAACCGGCGGCGTACTGGGCGGGGAGACCCGGAGCGCGGCCCATCAGCCGGATAAGAACGGCGGGGAGTATGGCGACGGCGGGGACGATGAGGAAAGGAACGTACGCGCGGCCGGCGGGGGCGGCCCCTGACGGCTGCTTGCCGGGCGAAGAATCAGGAGACCGGTCTTCCGTGGCGGCGGGCGTTTCCGCGGCCTTGTCGTCGTCTTCTGGCATCGCAGGGCCTTTCACCGGTCACGGCCGGACGGCCGGGCCGAATTCACCGGACCAATTATACAGGCGCGCGACGGTTTCGTCTTCACAGACGTGAGCGGCGACCACTTCGCCGGCGAAAACGGTATGGTCACCGGTATCAAGGCGGCCCCGGACAATGCATTCGAAACACGCGGGACAGCCGTCGATGAGAGGCGGCCTGACGCGGGACGCTGGAAGAGCGCGGAGACCGCATTCGGCCATCTTGTCGGTATCCCGTCCCGACTTTGTGCCGCAGAGCGTGGTGGCGGCCGCCATATCCACGGAAGGGAACGCCAGGACGAATTCGCCGGTTTCGGCAAGAAGCTTGTGGCTGTGGCGGGTGAAGGCGATGGAAACGGCAAGCATGGGCGGCTTGTTGGAAGTGGGCATGGCCCAGCCGAGGACTATGATGTCGGGGCGCGAGTTCTGTTCGTCCCAGGTGACGGCCCAGGCTATATGTTCGGGATACTTGCGGGCGATGGCGACGGAATAGGGGACCTGTTTCACGCGGGGCCTCCTTTCAACCGCGGCAGTGCGGCGGGCGTATTATAACACGCCGAGGACCGCTTGACACTGCAGGGCGGGACCGGATACTGATTGATAATGCCGAAAAAGACGAGGACAAAAGGCAAAAAACCCCCGGGGATGCTGGAAGAGGCGCGTAAAGCGCTGACCCGGCACGTTAAAGTCCATCCCGGCAGAATGCTGATAAAGACGCTGCCGGGCGGGAAAGCGCGTGCGCGGGAGCTCAAGGCCGCCGCCGCCGCCGCCGGGTGGGAAGAGGGCGGGGAAACGCGAAACCACCTCGCAGTAATCGTGGGGAAGGGCGTGAAGGCGGAACAGGCCGCCGCGGCGGCAGGCGGAACGGACGCCTACGGCACGGTGGTGTGGGGGAGCGCGGAGGACGAGACCGGCCTGTGCCACGTGAGGCTGAAGCAAACGCACCCGCTGGACACGGTGCTGCGTGCGATGGAGGCGGTGAAGTGCGAGGCGGGCCTGGTGCAGTCGCTGGCGGAGGAAAAGGAGCGGACGAGGGAGGCGCTGAAACACCTCGAACACCTCCTGGCGACGCGTGACGAATTCTTTTCGATAGCCACACACGACCTGCGGAGCCCCCTCACGACGATGAAACTCTCGCTCGCCATGATAAGGGTCGACGACGCCGTCGAGAACCGCGAGATCCTGGACATCATGAGGAGGAACGTGGCGCGCATGGAAGCGCTGGTGAACGACATGCTCGAGGTGTTCCGGCTGTACCGCGGGACGTTCGCGCTGAACATAGCGCCGACGCTGGTGAACCAGATAGTGGAAGACAACGTGGTATCGCTGTTCCCGAACGCGATAGAGAAGGACATAACGATGGACTTCCTGCTCGACGAGGAGGTCCTTCCGATCAACGCCGACCCGTTCCGGATAAACCAGGTGGTATCGAACATAGTGACGAACGCCCTGAAGTACACGCCGAAGGGGGGCCTTGTGAACGTGCAGACGGCGTGGCGGGGCGACGGGGTGCTCCTGACGGTGGCGGACACGGGCCCCGGGATAGTGCCCGACGAGCAGGAAAAGATATTCGAGAGTTTCGGGAAGGGCTCGGCGGAAACGACGGGCGGCGAGCAGTCGACGGGGCTGGGTCTTTACATCTGCCGCCGGATAATGGAGATGCACGGCGGCAGGATATGGGTTGAAAGCAAGCCCGGCAAGGGCAGCACATTCCACGCGTTTTTCCCCAAGGACGGCAAGACTTCGGAAGGGAATGGCTGAACATGGAATTCAGCACAGGCAAGACCGACGGCATAATCGTCCTGAAGCTCGGAGGAGCCGTACGGGCCGGGGACAACGACGCCCTGCAGGACGCGCTCGGCTCGGACGATATCCGGAAGAGCAAGGCCGTAATTATAGATCTCAGCGACCTGGAATACCTCAATTCGCGGGCCATAGGAACACTGATGTCCCTGTGGAAAGAAACCACTTCGTCGGGACGGAAAATACACATAGTGAACCCGAAACCCCTGGTGGAAAGGCTGCTGAAGGCGGTCGGGATGTATACGCTGGTTCCGGTGTCGCGCAGCGTGGAGGACGCCGCCGCGGCCCTGAGCAAGGGGGAATGAGCCCGGCATGCGCCTGCACGTCTCGGTGATCGGCGGGGCGGAAGCGTCCGCGGGGGAATTGACGCTGGCGGGCGAAGTGGGGAGACTGCTGGGCGAAGCGGGCTGCGTGGTGATAGCAGGGGGGACGTGGGGAGTCATGAAGGCGGCCCTGGAAGCGGCCCACGCGGCAGGCGGCATCACGGCGGCGATCTTCCCCGGGGAAAAGAAACCTTCGGCCGGATGCGTGGACGTGGGCGTCTGTACGGGGATGGCCGACGCCAGGAACGCAATAGTAGCCGCGAGCGGAGACGCCGTCATAGCCGTGGGCGGCGCCCTGGGGACCCTGTCGGAAATAGCCCTCGCGTTGAAGGCCGGCAAGAGGGTCGTGCTGCTGTCATCGTGGCGGGTGCCCGAGGACCGGCTGCCTGCGGGAGCGGATATCCACTACGCCCAAAGCCCTGAAGAAGCCGTGAAAAAGGCGATGGCGGCGGACGGCTAGTGCGTCATATTACCGGGAGGGCGGTGTCCGTGGGCGGCGAGGACGGTTAAGGACCTTGGGCCCCTGCATGGAGGAACCCGGTTGGGACACAGGAGTCGAGCAGGGCTTTTGAGCCTGGCGGCGGCGCTCTTCGCCGCGTCGGGCGGATGCAACATCCTGATGAGCGCGCCGGTATGGAGCTCCGACGGCAAGTACGTGGCCTACATGGTGCTGAAGGACCGGACGGAAGGAGCGCGTGTAAGGGTATTCGAGTTCGAGACGGCGGCGGTGCACCAGCCGGACATCAGCATCAGGCAGGTGGCGGGAGCGGGGGATTCGTTCTACTGCGTGGCGGAAAAGACGGG
Organism: Planctomycetota bacterium; assembly: GCA_016930595.1. Classification (GTDB taxonomy): domain Bacteria; phylum Planctomycetota; class SZUA-567; order JAFGGJ01; family JAFGGJ01; genus JAFGGJ01. The sequence goes on along the minus strand of JAFGGJ010000047.1, from coordinate 28,948 downwards.
TCTGGTGCGGCTGAGCCCGCCGAGGTTCGTGCCCGTGCCGGTCCAGGGCGCACCGCGGGACATAGCCTGGATAGCGCCCAGGCCCGGCGGGGAAGGCGTGTACTGCGCCGTGCGGGTCACGGACAACTCGACGTCGCTGATGTACCTGGAAACCGGTACGGAAGGAAACGCCCTGAGCGAAGCCTACCCGGGGGACGCGGCGTACCCCGCCGTGTCGTACGACGGCAGAAAGCTGTACTTCACCCGGGCGGGCGCCGCGGGACACGAAGTCGTGTGCTGCGACGTGGCGCGGGACGGGACGGTCGGCGGAGAAAAAGTCGTTTTCAAGGCGGAGGAAAAGAAGGATGGCGAGGACGGCGGGGTCCCTGCGGCCGTACCGGACAGGAGCGGAGGGAAACTGCTCGTCCTGATGCTCAACAAGCCCGAAATCCACATCATGAACCATGACGGGGGCGGGGCGAAGCGCATCCCGGCGCCGGGCGAGGTCATATGGGGCGGATTCACGGCGGACCCCGATACGCTGAGGCTGTCGGTCGTGGACGGCGGAGGAGTAAGGGCGGTGGAGGTGTCGGCCGGCAAGGCGAAGGTGACGGAAGTGGGCCCGGATCTGGAGCGGCTCTACGGGACAGTGACCGCCGACCCGACCGGCACCGTCATGGCGGAAGTCAGCCCCGGAGGTTTCAGGGTGGCCGACGCGGCGGGTGCGTGGCAGAGGTTCTATCCCGAGACCGACGACGAGAGGCTCCACGCGGCGGAAGCTGTCGTCGACGCGACGCCCATGGAGGCGCTGCTCTATGCCGACGACAGGAAGCCGGCGGATACGGACGGCCTGCGCTGGAAGCTCGTCAGAGCGCACGCGTACTACCTGATGAACGATGACCGCCTGTCGGCCAGGGACGCGATGGAAGGATTGCTCCTCTACCCGGTCAGCGACCTGGACATAGCGGCGATAGCGCGGAAACTCGCAAAAGTACCGGTCGGCGTGGATCCCGCGGCGCTGGCCGTGGTGGCATCGCTCGAAGCGCAGCCCCAGGAAAGCCTCAAGGCCCTCGGGGAAGCCGAGCCCATGATTGCGATGGCGGACATGCTGGCGGGCATAAGGTTCAGGAGCGGGGAGGCGTGCTTCCGCCTGGCCGACTTCCACGGTGCGGCGAGGGAGTTCCGGAAAGCGGCGGAGACGGAGGCGTTCCCGCAGAGGGACTACGCCGCCGTCCTGTCCATGGTTTCCTACTACCTGGAAGGCCGGACGGACCTCTCGGCGGAGATAGCCGCGTTCCTGGCGGAAAAAATGCCCAAGTCTTCGCTCAACGAAGAAGCGCAGCGTCTCCGCAAGAACCTGGCGGTTTGGGCCGCCCGGCCGGGCAGGAGGCGCCTGCGCCTGTGCCCCGGCACCGACGTCGTGGCGAACGAACGCTCCGATTATCGCCTTCAACTGGTTCTGACCGGAGAAAACAAGGTGCGGGTGAACCGCATACCCCGGGTGCAATTGGCTCTGGAGAACGACGTCGCCGACGGGGAAAAGGAGCGCAGGGAACTGGTGGAACTCCAGGGAATGTGGGCCGGCTACGCGCCCAGGCAGGACACGAAGGCATTCGCCGTGGCAACCATGTACGGCAGGAACGTCGAAGTAACGGCGGTGAAACTGCCTGGCAGCAGGCTGGGGGGCAAGCTTTTCAAGGACGCCTTCGCCGAAGAACCCGCCGGGAACGAAGAACTGGCCCTCGAATTCTCTCCCAGCGGCAAGCGGGTCACAATAAAGGCCCGGGGCATAAACCTCGAAATGGAGCTGCCCGAGGGACGGACGGACAAGACCCAGGAGTAATGGCCGTCCCCATCGGATCCGGGGCATTCGGAAAGAATCTCACGCATTTATCAATTCAATGTAACCGGCAGCCGCTACCGCTGTTAAATATTGTGCGGCGGAAATGGGACCGTTTTCGGGAGGTAATACCGATGAAAAGGATGATATGCCGGGCGGTGTTGGGAGCGGTGCTGCTGGGGCTGTCGGCCCGCAGCGCACACGCCGCCACGAACATGGAGCGTTTTCTGGACAGGCTGCCCGCCGACCAGAGGGAAAAGATACTGAAGCAGGCCGGCGACGCCATAAACAACATGGCCAAGCATAACGCGGCCAAGAACAAGGCTTCCAACACCCAGGCGCAGAAGATGAGCCTTGACCTCATCAAAAACCTCTACAAAAAGGCCGAAGAAGCCTACAAGAACAACGACATGGCGGCCGCCTACAACTACTACATGACGATAGTGAACACCAACATCAAGGGGGTGGGGAAGATGCAGGACAAGGCCCGGGAGCGCCTGACGGCAATCGAAGCCGAGGCCCTTGCGAGGTACAACCAGGCCGATATCGAATACCGCAAGGGCGAGCACGTCAGGAGCGCGGAACTCCTGGACGAGGTGCTGACGGACTATCCCTACTGCTCGGTGGCCGACAGGAGCAGGACTTACATGAGGAAGATCATGGCGGAGCCGAGGGCGGCGGCGGACATCGGCTTTGCAAAGGGGATGCGCTACGAAAAGGCCGAGGACTACTACAACGCCGTGCAGCTCTACCGGGACGTCGCCGAAAAATACGGTCCCCGCGACGACAGCAGCCCGAGCCAGTGGCACACCGGCGGCATAAGGGCGAAAATCCGGCTGGAGCAGCTCCTGGAAGACCCCTACGTCAAGGAAGCTATCGCGAGGGCGGAACAGTTCCAGGCGAGGGCCAAGGCGCCTTCAATGCTGGCGAACGCCCGCAACTACATTACGAACAAGAGGTACGACCTTGCAAGGGCCGAGCTCGAGGCTCTAATCGACCAGTTCCCCGACACCGAAGAGGCGAAGCAGGCGGAAGTCCTGCTGAAGTCCATACAGGGCAGCCGCTAGCCGCAATCGCCGGCGGAGGGAGCCAGACCGGGGCGCACGGATGCGCCCCGGTTTCTAATTCCGCTTGAGGATGACGGGCGGCCGCGCTAAGATGAATCTCAGCGGCGCGTTCGCGGGGAGCGCCGGGGAACAGAGAGGAGTGCGGAAATGGGTACGGCAGGCTGGATAGTTATCGGTGCGATAGTCGGCTTGATAGTAATAGTGCTTCTGGTCGTGGCGGCCATGTACAACGGGCTGGTCAAGCTGCGGCTGCAGGTGAAGAACGCGTGGGCGCAGATAGACGTCCAGTTGAAGCGAAGGCACGACCTCATCCCAAACCTTGTCGACACGGTCAAGGGATACATGAAATTCGAAAAAGAAACCCTCGAAAAGGTGATCCAGGCCAGGAGCGCCGCGGTGGGAGCCGTAGGGCAGGGCCCGAAGGCCCAGGGGGCGGCCGAAGGAGCGCTGAACACGGCGCTGAGAGGCTTCTACGCCGTGATGGAGAATTACCCCGAGCTGAAGGCCAACCAGAACGTGAGCCAGCTCCAGGAAGAACTTACTTCCACCGAAAACAAGATTGCCTTCTCGAGGCAATTCTACAACGACACGGTCATGCGCTACAACACGAAGTGCCAGACCGTCCCGACGAACATCGTGGCGGGGATGTTCAATTTTGAACAGGCGGAGTTCTTTGAGCTTGAAGACGAAGCCCAGCGGGAGGTTCCCAAAGTAGATCTTTCCGTGAACTAGCGCCGGCCGCAGGCCCGTCGATTCCTGAAACAGCGCCGGGGGGATAACGCCTATGGCGGTCCAGTCAGCCGGGATGTGGGAGCTCATAGAAAGGAACAAGCGGCAGTCCGCCGGCCTTGTCCTGATAATGGGCATCGTCCTGCTGAGCACCGGGACGGCGATGGGTTACGGCATCGCCCCCCGTCCGGAAGCCGCCACTATCGGCGCGGCGGTCGCCTTCGTGCTGTTCGTACTCATCACGTTCTTCGCCTTCTACGGCGGCGGCAAGGCGGTCCTTGCGATTTCGGGCGCCAGGGAAGTCACGCACAAGGAATACCCGAAGCTCTGGAACGTCACCGAGGAGATGGCGATAGCGGCGGGGCTGCCCATGCCGAAGCTCTACGTCATCGATTCCGACGTGCCGAACGCTTTTGCCACTGGACGCCCGCCCGACAAGGCGGTCATAGCGGTGACGCGGGGCCTGGTCGAAAGACTGACCCGCGACGAACTCCAGGGCGTGGTGGCCCATGAAATGAGCCACATACGGCACCACGACACGACGTACATGACGGTGGTCGTGGTGATGCTGGGCACGATCGTACTGCTGGCCGACCTGTACCTGAGGATGTCGTATTACGGAGGCGGCGGCAGGCGGAGATCCGGCAAGGGGGGCGGGGGGCATCCGGTAATGCTGATCATCGGCCTGGCACTGGCGATACTGGCTCCGCTGGTGGCCCGGCTCCTGTACTTCGCCATTTCAAGGCGCCGGGAATACCTCGCCGACGCCGGGGCCGTCGAGCTCACGCGTTATCCCGACGGGCTCGCCTCGGCCCTGGAAAAAATAGCCCTCGCCGCCGGCACCGGGCTCGAAGCCGCCAACCGCGCCACGGCGCACCTGTACATAGTGAACCCGCTGAAGGCCGGCGAGACGACATACAGCCGCTGGAATTCGACCCATCCCCCGATCGCCGAACGCGTGGCGATACTCAGATCGATAGCCGGCAGCGCCAGCCTGGCGGCGTACAACCTGGCTTATGAGCGCGTGACGCACGTCAGCGGCAAACGTCTCATCCGGAGGGAAGCGGCAAGCCTGACGGGGAAGCGGGGCGAACCCATCCGCAAGACGCCGCAGGGAGAATCCGCTGGCCGGGACAGGGCTTCCGCCGAAGAGCAGCGGAAACAGTTTGCCGGCATGGTGCTTGCCGGGCTGTTCATGACATGCGCCGGCTGCGGGGAGAAGATCAGCCTGGAGGGCAGGAACCCGGACGACAGGTTCGTCGAGTGCGCCGCGTGCGGGCAGGTCATGCCGTTCCCCGGCGCCGGGGCCGCGGGAGCGCTTGCCGCCGGAGCGCTGCTTGCCGGAAACGGACGGGCGGCCCCCGTCTCCCCAAGCGGACCTCCGCCCGGATTGCCCCGCGTGGACGGCAGGGCGCTGCTCGGGGAGGCCGCGCCGGCGCCCGCGCGCACGGGAGACTCCGCCGGCAGGCCGCAGGAGGAGTCCTCTGAAGAAGCTCCACCTGAAACCCCGGGCGAAAGCGAAAACCGGGACGGCGAACACGGGGATTCCCGAAGCAAACAGTTCCAGGACGGTTGACGGGCACGGGCGCCCGGAACCGCCAACAGCGGCCGTGGGAGAAATTTCATGAGCGACGCGCAGGGAAAAGGCATTCTGCAGGTAAAAGACGTCTCGCTGGAACTCGGAGGCAAACTGATCCTCGACCGCCTGAACATCGACTTCTGGAGCGGGCACATCCATGCCGTGGTCGGGCAGAACGGCGCCGGCAAGTCCACGCTGGCGAACACGATAATGGGCCTGTCCGGCTACAGGCATCATTCGGGCGACATAATCTTCGAAGGGGAAACCATCAAGGGGCTGTCCGTGGACCAGCGGGCCCGCAGAGGCATCACGCTGGCGTGGCAGGAGCCGGCGCGTTTCGAGGGGCTGAAGGTGAGCGCCCTGCTCTTTGCGGCGATGCGGGGAAAGGACCGGGACCGCGCAGCCGGCGCGCTCGAACAGGTCGGCCTGGAGCCGGCCGCATACCTCGACCGCGCCGCCGACAAGACTCTGAGCGGGGGGGAAAGGAAACGCATAGAGCTTGCGTCCATCCTGGCGATGCGGCCCAAGGTCGTGCTGCTCGACGAGCCGGATTCCGGTATCGACGTCGATGCGCTCGAACACATTTTCTCCGCCATGCGGTCCCTGAAGGGACAGGGGACCACCGTGATAGTGATAACGCACAGCCCCACCGTGCTGAAACAGTCCGAGCACGCCTTCCTGATATGCTGCGGCAAGCTCATATACAAGGGCGGGACCGCGGAAATCAGCAGGTACTTCGAGAACACCTGCGGGCCCTGCGACCACAAGGGAGCGCCGACATTGAAAGAACTGACATGAGCGATATTCTTCCGGCGGATGTGCTGGCATCGAGCGGCATCGACCCGCACGACGTCCTGACCGACGACGTGGCACGCCTGGTGGTGCACGAGAACAAGGTGCTGGGCTCGCACCTCGTGCCGGGCCTCAGCGTGGACGTCGAGGAAACCGCGTCCGGCATCGACGCCGCCATTACCGTCAAGGCAGGCACCGTCGTGGCAAGGCCGGTCCACATGTGCTTCGGCGTGCTGCCCGAAGAAGGGCTGCAGGAAATTCTTCTGCGCATTAACGTGCAGGACGGGGCGAAAGTCTCGATACTGGCACACTGCACTTTTCCCAACGCGCTGAAAGTGGTCCACAGGATGAACGCCGACATCCACGTCGGGAAGAACGCGGAATACGCCTACTTCGAAAGACACGTCCACGGCGACAGGGGAGGCGTTACCGTGCTGCCCAAAGCCGCCGTCCGCGTGGATGAAGGGGGACGTTTCAGGACCGAGTTCGAGCTGATAAAGGGGCGGGTGGGCAGAATGGATATAGACTACGAAACGACCTGCCTGAAGGAGGCGGTGATGGAAATGATCGCCCGGATAAGCGGCAGCGGCGGCGACGTGATCAATATAAGCGAGTCCGGCCGCCTGGCGGGGGAAAACTCCCGGGGCGTGCTCAAGTCCTACATCGCCGTGCGCGGACACGCCCAGGCGCACGTGAAGAATACTCTCGTGGCCGAAGCCGCCTACGCACGGGGCCACGTGGACTGCAAGGAAATCGTACAGGACGACGCGGTCGCGACGGCCGTGCCGATAGTGGAAGTGCGCAACCCGAAAGCCTTCGTCACGCACGAAGCCGCCATAGGCAGCGTGGATTCGCGGCAGCTCGAGACGCTCATGTCACGCGGCTTGAACGAAGAAGACGCCACCGAGCTCATCATCAGCGGACTGCTGAGCTAGACCGCTTCCTGAAAGGATCCGCACATGAAGACGTTCCGTGCCTGCGCCGCATCCATCCCGGCATGCTGGGGCAGGACGGACGCGAACCTTGCCAAGGTCGCTCGCGCCGTCGAAGAAGCCGCCGGGAAGGATGCCCGCCTCGTCCTGCTGCCGGAATGTTCTCTCACGGGCGCAGACTGGCCCACCGGCGCTTCCGAACCGCGCCTCGACGACGTCGCCCTCGAACTCGACAGCGCCCCGCTCCGTGAAATCCGCGCCCTGGCCCGCCGGACGGGCATAGTCATCGTCCCCGGATTCTACGAGAAAACCGCCGGCCGCATCCACGTGTCGCAGGCCGTGATAGCCCCGGACGGCATCCTGGGCGTCTACAGAAAAGTCCACGAAGGCAGCCGGTCCAGCCTGGACGCGGAGCTCTTCCCGGTATTCGACGTCGGATTCGCCAGGGTGGGCATATCCATATGCATGGATAACATGCTGCCGGAATGCGCCCGCGCGCTGGCGATCAATGGCGCGGAGGTCCTCCTGGCGCCTTTTGCGTCCCTGCCGCTTTCAAGGAAGGGGTGGAGGGCGAACCGCCTGCTGCCGCTGCGCGCGCGGGCGCTGGACAACAGGATGTTCGTGCTTTCGGCTTCGCATGCACAGCCGCACGTCCGCGGCAGGCCCGGGGAATGGGGCTACAGCGGGATCTGCTGCGCGGTCAGCCCCCTGGGGGAAGTCGTCGCCGAATCCCGGGGGAGAGCCGGCACGCCCCAGAACATATGCGTCGACCTGGACGCCGCCCTGCTGGACACTTACCTGCTTGCCGACGTGCCCGGCATGCGGGTGCGGAGGCCCGGAGCCTACGGAGTCCTCGCCGACCCGGAAGCCCAGGAACGCTACCTGCGCAACGCCGGGGAATTCCGATACAACGATTCCGCCGACCGGATGACCCTGCGGCCTATTCGACGACCTCGTACGTGATGTCCCGTTCGCCCTGCGGGCCCAGGACGAGCACGGCGCGCCTGAGGATGCCGTCGTCCTGAACGTACAGCACGTACCTGCCGCAGAAACCGACAAGATCGACGACGTAGAGGCTCCTGTCGCCCACCGTGGCCTTGTTGCCGACGGTCAGGTTCATCATGCCCAGCGAGTGCAGGTTTGCGTGGTACATGCCGACGCGGGCGGTCATTCCCGGACTCAGGGGTACCTGGCTGGCAAGCACGGCAAGGCCGGAAAACAGGTGGTCGTCGATAACGTAAACGGAATCGGTGAGGTCGTACGTCCCGGTGATCTTCTTCGCGGCGTTGCCGGCGACATGGTCGATTACCCAGGCGTCCCAGTCGAGAGATTTGCCCGTGCAGATCGCCCCCCGGCTGTAACCCACGTTCACATTCTTGCCGGTGGGATCGACGACCTTGCCGCTCATCCTGTACCTGGCGATGCCGAGATCGCTGCCGAGATGCAGCGCGGCCGATCCCTTGCGCTCTTCCTGCGGCCCCACCAGGCGGATTTTCTCTTCCATCCCGTAGCGGCCCACGCCCGTGCTTGCGTTGAGCATGAAGAAGCCGCGGCCCAGTTCACCGCTCTTGATGGAAACCGTGTAAAGGTACGGCCTGTCGGGTACGAAGGGGAGCCTCTTCGCCGGCAGGACGTCCGGCCTGATGACCCTGGCGGCATGGTCCTTGACGACGTCCTTGTCGGCCAGGTACATGACGCTTTCGGGCTTGCCGGAACGGTCGAGGTTTTCCGACAGCACCAGCAGCCCCCCGGCCGTATCGAAGTAAAGCGCCTGCCGGTACTGCAGGGCGCCCTGCGAGTTGTATGTTTCCATCAGGACCTTGCGCGTGTTCCAACTCTTTCCGCGTATCCTCACAGCCCGCATGCCGGCTGGCCTGGCCACTGTCGGCCTGATGGAAAACGTCATGATGTCGTAGAGGTTGAACGCGACGGGCGTTTCCGAATCCCTGACCATCGGCCACAGGAAACTCGGACTCGTCGCGAAGAAAATATCCTTGGGCGGAACAGTGCGGCGCGGCGCGGCGTCAGGCGGGCTGCCTTCCGTATAGCGCCGTATATAGAGGCCGTCCTTCCGGAACTCGCCGTCGCTGATTTCCGTCGCATCGTTCGCCTTCTGCCTGGCGATGAAGCCCACAAGGCCGCCTTCGGGCTCCATGTGGAACTCCTTGTAGTTCTCGCCGTCGGTGCGCTGGCCCAGAGTCTCTATGCTGTAGACCTGCCGCATCACCGCCCGGCGGCTCCTGGCGCCCCCGTACACGGCCGGGACTTCGCCGGAATAATACAGGTAGCCGTACGGGCGGACGTCCATGGACTCCGCCAGAGCATACCAGGTTTCGGCGTAGAGCCCCGGGCTCAGGACGGCCAGCAGCAGCAGTGCCGTTGCCGGCCGGAGGATGGCGCCATGCATGCGGATTCCTTTCCCGTCACATTATAAGACGGGAAAGAACGCGGCGCCTTCTGTTTTTCTCTCGGGGAAAAATCCGGGAACCGCCCGCAGGACCGGTTCAGTCTTCCTGCTCGATGTTGAACGTCTTGTCCAGGCTGGCGTACACAAAGAACTGTTCGAGGGACGGGCCTATCTTCACGACCAGCTTGCGTTCCTGGCGCTGCGCTTCCAGGTGGGTCCGGATCATGGTCGAAAGGAAGACGGTGGAAACAAAATCACAGTCGGTAAGGTCGATGGCCACCGTCTTGTTCGGGAACCTGAGGAGCCTCTGGCACAATTGATCGAACTCGTGGAGAAGATAGGGATACAAATTTATAAGAACGTGAAGTACCCCGTTTTCCAGTCGAAACTTTTCCATAGGGTCGCTGTCCCTGGCTGGTTCGGCGCTTGTCAAAGTTGTATCTCCATAGATGCGTTCAGCTGGCATGGTGCTTTTTTCACTATTCTATGTCGTCAATTTACACCATGTTGTTTGGATTTACAAGGGATTATTATGTGCTGCGGTGCGGGCAAAGGGAGGCCGCACACACACAATCGCCTGCCAGGCAAAGAGTTATGCCGCCGGCATGGCGGCAGTTTCCAGGCGGTGGACGCGCCCGGAAGAACCTTACGCTTCTTGACTATGACGTCAAAACCCCTAGACTGTTCCCGTACGCCGGTCCACCCCCGAGGTATCCCGAAAGAAGGTGCGGTATGAACGCTGCGCAGAAGAAATTCCTGTACTCGCTCCTGGAAGCCGCAAGCCCTTCCGGCTTCGAAGGAGAAGCGCTGAAAGTCGTCAAGAAGCACGCGTCCGCTTTCGCGGATGAAATCAACGTTGACGTGCACGGCAACATCATCGCCTGCGTCAACCCCAAGGGCAGGCTGCGCCTGATGCTGGCCGGCCACATAGACGAGATAGGGCTTATCGTCACCCACATCGACGACAGCGGCTTCATCTACTTCACCGGCGTCGGAGGCCACGACCAGCTTCTCGCCGCGGGCATGCGGGTGAAGATATTCGGGGCGCAGGGGCCCGTAATGGGCGTAATCGGCAAAAAACCCATACACCTCATGTCCGGCGACGAACGCAACAAGGCGCCCATGCACAAGGACATGTGGATCGACATCGGCGTCGAAAAGAAAAAGCAGGCGGAAAAGCTCGTCGCCGTGGGCGACATAGCCATGTTCGACGTCGGCGTGATGGAAATGCAGGGCAAGTTCGTGGCCGCCCGCGGGATGGATGACCGCATCGGCACGTTCACCGTCATGGAAGCCCTCCGGATGATCTCCCGCAAGCGGTCCGCTCTCAAGGACGTCGCCGTATACGCCGTGGGCACGGTGCAGGAGGAGATAGGCCTGCGCGGCGCCAGGACCAGCGCTTTCGGCATAGACCCGCACGTCGGCATAGCCGTCGACGTCGGGTTCGCCACCGATTTCCCGGGCATCGACAAGAAGGAGGTGGGCGAGGCGCGCCTGGGCAAGGGACCCATGCTCCACAGGGGCCCGAACATCAACGTCGTCGTGGAAAAGCTTCTCCTGGAAGTCGCTCGCAGGCACAAGATCCCGTACCAGGTGACGGCCGAGCCCAGGGCCACGGGCACGGACGCCAACGCCATACAGGTCAACCGATCGGGCGTGGCCGCCGGACTGGTCAGCATTCCGAACCGGTACATGCACACTCCCGTCGAAGTCGTGAACCTCGACGACGTCGAAAACTCCGCAAAGCTTCTGGCCGAATTCGCCTTCAGGATAACCCCCAGGACGTCCTTCATCCCCGCTTAGGGATCCGGAGCCCCACATGCTTTCGATGGAAACCATCCGCGGCGCGACCGAAAAAGTGAAGGCGGCGTGCCGCTTCAAGAATTGCGACGTCGACGTCGATTCCGTCATCGCCCTTGACGACGAGCGCAAAGCCGTCGTCGCCGAACGCGACGAACTGAACGCCGAGCGGAACCGCCGCTCCAAGGACATCGGCAGGCGCAAGCGCTCCGGCGAGGACACTTCCGAAATAGAGGCTTCCGTCAAACAGATTTCGGTGCGCGCCAGGGAGCTGGACGCGAAAGCCGGCGAAATCGAAGCCGAGCTCGAACGCCTCATGCTCATGATACCCAACGTGCCGGATGATTCCGTGCCTCAGGGCGCCTCGGCCGACGACAACGTCGTCGTCCGGGACTGGGGCGAGCAGCGGTCCTTCGGTTTCGCCCCGAAACCTCACTACGACGTCGCCGGCGGGCTCGGCATGCTGGACCTGGAACGCGGGGCGAAGGTATCGGGCAGTTTCTTCCCCTGCTACACGGGCGCCGGAGCGCTCCTCGAGCGCGCCCTCGTCAACTTCATGCTGGATATGCACACCGGCAGGCACGGCTACCGCGAAGTCTTCCCGCCCTTCCTGGTGAACCGCAGGGCGATGACCGGCACCGGCCAGATACCCAAACTGGAAGAGGACATGTACAGGATACCGGAGGAAGACCTCTTCCTGATCCCGACGGCCGAAGTCCCCGTCACCAATCTCTACGCCGGCGAAGTTCTTGCCGAGGCCGACCTGCCCGTCAAGCTGACCGCCTACACCGCGTGCTTCCGCAGGGAAGCCGGCTCCTACGGCAAGGATACCCGCGGAATAGTGCGCGTGCACCAGTTCAACAAGGTCGAAATGGTCAAGCTGTGCGCGCCGGAACAGTCCCCGGCCGAACTGGAAAGCCTCGTGCGCGACGCCGAAGACGTCCTCCAGGCGCTTGGCCTCCATTACAGGGTAGTGATGCTTTCGGCGGGTGACATGTCTTTCGCCGCCGCCAGGTGTTACGACATCGAAATATGGGCCCCCGGCATGGGCCGGTACCTGGAAGTATCAAGCTGTTCCAACTTCCGCGATTTCCAGGCAAGGCGCATGAACTGCCGTTTCCGGGGAAAGGACGGCAAGCTCCGCCACGCGCACACGCTCAACGGCAGCGGGACCGCCCTGCCCCGCATCTGGATAGCCGTTGTCGAAAACTGCCAGCAGGAAGACGGCTGTGTCGTCATTCCCGAAGCGCTCAGACCCTACATGCACGGCATGGAAAGAATACGGCCGCCGGAGTAGTCGTCCGGACGGGGCACGCGCATGGCCGCTCTGCAGAATCGTTCACCCGGCGATTGGGCGAGGTCGGAATACCTGGCCCTTCTGGAACGCTGGGCCGCCTTTGCGCCGACGGAAAACGGTTTTTTCTCCACCGACGCCGACGTACACTGGCGGCCCCGCGGAGAAAACACGGCCACGCTCGTCTCGCAGACGCGCATGATATTCGTTTTTTCGCGCGGCGTGGATTTTCTTGCCGGGACGGGCACGCACCCGAAACTGCGCGAGGCGATGTCGTCGGCCCTGCGGCCCGGTATCGAGTTTTTCCTGTCGAAGTTCCATGACTCCCGCTCCGGCGGGTGGTTCCAGTCCGTCGACCGGGCCGGCGGCGTCATTGACACCGGCAAAGACCTCTACGGCCACGCCTTCGCCATACTTGCGCTCGCCGCAGCATCTTCCTCCGGAGCGGTCTTCCCTTCCCGGGACTGCGCCGACGACGCTGTTCTCGAAACTATCCGTGTGGCGACGGGCCCTTTCCGTGACGGCGAAGGCGGTTTCATCAGGCATATGGACGCGGCCTTTTCCAGAGACCTGGACGACAAGCGCACGCAGAACCCGGTAATGCACCTCTTTGAAGCCCTGTCCGAAGCGTCCGACGCCTCCGGCCTGGCCCCGGAAACAAGGTCGGCCGCCCGCGATGCCGCCGTCGCCGTGCTCGGACTGGTCCTCGACAGGCTGTATGACCGCGCAAGGCACTGCATCCCGGAATTCCACGACCGCGGCTGGAAGCCCCTCCCCGCGGAACAGGGCGGCCGGATAGACCTCGGCCATCAGTTCGAATGGTCGTATCTCCTCCGCTCCGCACCGGCGGCGGTCGGGCGTCGGCGCCGGCGCATGGCCGCTGCCGACGAACTCCTCCGCTTCGCCTTGGATAACGCCGTCCGCCGCGACAACGGGGCGGTAAGGAGCACCCTTGCGTCGGGACCGGGCGACCCGATAGTGTCGTGGACGCAGTGCGAAGCCGTACGGGCGGCGGCGAAAGCCGGCGCGGACCATGCCGCAGCAGCCGCCCTCCTCCTCGATTTCTACGCCCGGTATTTTGCGGATCCGGTGTCGGGAGGCTGCTATTCGACGGTTTCCCCGGACGGCGAAGTCGTCGCGGGAGACAAGGGCTCGGTCTACAAAGTCGGTTACCACGAAACGGGGATGCTGCTGTCCCTCGCCACGTGATGCGCCTCCCTGCCGCGCCTTCGGCGCTGCTCCGCCCGGCCGAACCCTCCCAGCAATACCTTTATTTTGCCGAAAATATCCTTTGTGCCGTCCCGAGTTCAAGGAGCCTGCATCTTTTGAAAGCCCCGTCGGCAATCATGCTGTGGCCGGCCGTCCTGCTGCTGTCGGCCGGCGCCGCGTCCGGCCTGACCGACCCGGAAGACGGCAGGTATTACTATTCCGTGTCCAGGCCCTACCCGGTTTCCGCCGCTGAAAGACGCTACGGGACGCGCCGGAAGAAGCCTTTCCGCCGGGAAGAGCATACCGCCGGCACGCTGTCGCTCCAGGAACTGGCCCGCACGTATTCCATGAAGATAACCCACGACCCCGCCCTCGATGCCTACGTGCTGACCGGCGGACAGGACAGGCTTGTCTTCGTCCCGAACATGGGCAGGTTCGAAGTCAACGGCATCTCCGTCGTCATGCCGATACGCCCGTTCTACCAGGGCGACCGCCTCTACGTCCCGGTCGAAGTCGCCAACTTCATCAGGACGCCCCTGCCCGAATACGACGAGATCCCGGTCGTTATCCGCAAGATGATGAAGCTCTCGCGCGTCGGTCTCAATAAAGTCTTCCTCGACCCCGGGCACGGCGGCAGGGATCCGGGAGCGCTCGGACGCTGCGCCACCCGCGAAAAAGATGTCAACTTCGACATCGCCCTCAGAATGCAGAAACTGCTCCGCGAACAGGGCGTCGCCGTCGAGCTCAGCCGCTCCGACGATTCCTTCGTCGAACTGCGCGCCAGGGTCAAGAAGGCCGCCGGCAGCAACGCCGACGTCTTCATCAGCATCCACGCCAATTCCTGCGGCGACCCCTCGGTTTCCGGCGTCGAAACCTTCTTCTTGCGCCGCCATCCCGACTCGGCGCGCCTCGCCGAAGCCGTCCAGCAGATGCTCGCCCGCAACCTCGGCGTCCCCGACCGCGGGACCAAGGAGCGCAGCCTGAACGTCCTGCGGGGCAACCCGATCCCCGCCGTGCTCGTCGAAGTCGGGTTTCTCAGCAATCCGGATAACGAAGCACTCCTTCGTCAGCCCTTCTACAGGCAGCGCATCGCCGGAATCCTTGTCGAAGCCCTTGCCGTCTATTCGCGGGAACACCCACGGAGGTGATGTGATGGAAACCATGTTCATCCCCGAAGCTATTACATACACCGGAAGAGAACTGAACAGCCGTTTCATATCTTCCCATGCAGGGTTTTCCGCCGATGCCGCCGTCGCGTGGATAGGCCCCTGCAGCGTCCCCACGGAAAACCTCGTCGATAACGAGGACCGGGAGCGCGGCGAAACCATAAGGGCCGCGGAAATGCTCCATCTCATCGTGCAGGTCGTCGAAACCGACCTCCTCAGGGCCGTCTTCCGGCAGCGCCTCCTGGCCGCGCTCGTTGCCGAAACCCTTGCGGCGGATTACAATGTGCACGCCGTCCGCCGCGGCGACGACCTTTTCGTGCGCGAAGGCAAACTGACGGTTTCCATCGCCACCGGCTCAAGCTCCATGACACTCATTCACTTCGGAATAAACGTGGACCCCGCCGGCGCCCCCGTCAGGACGGCGGACCTGTCGGCGCTCGGCGTCGACGCGGCGGCGTTCGCCGAAAGGCTGCTTGCCGCGCTGGCTGACGAAGAATCCGGCGCCAGGCACGCCGCCGCCAAGGTAAGACCCGTTGAATAGGCCGCTCATGGAACGCATGGGATTCACAACCACGCTGCCCGTCGAAGCGATACTGGCCGCCGGCCTGGTCCCGGTGGACCTGAACAACGCTTTCATTGCCGGCCCCGACCCGGACGCCGATATCAGCGCCGCGGAAAAAGCCGGGATCCCAAGGAGCATCTGCGCCTGGATAAAGGGCATTTACGGCACGGTGGCCAGGACCGGCATCAGGCGCGTCGTCGGCGTCCTCGAAGGCGACTGCTCCTACACCCAGGGGCTTGTCGACATCCTGCGGCACGAAGGGATCGAAGTCACGGGATTCCGCTTCCCGCACGCCCCTTCGCCGCCCGCCATGGCCGACGCCATCGCTGAATTCGCCGCCGCCCTCGGCGTTTCCTCCGCCGACGCGCAGGAGGAATGGCACCGCCTGCTGCCGCTGCGCGCCAAGCTCCGCCGCCTCGACGACCTGACCGTCATGGGGAAAGTGAGCGGCACGCGGAATTTCCGTTATCTCATCAACGCCAGCGATTTCATGGGCGACCCCGCAGCATACGAAAAAACCGTCGACGAAGTCCTCCGTTCCGCCGAATCCGCCGCCCCGGCGCAGGCGGCCCTCAGGCTGGCGGTCGTGGGCATTCCTCCCGCCTTTACCGACCTCTTTGATTTCCTCGAACGGCGCGGCGCCCTCGTCGTCTACAACGAAATGCCCGTTGAGTTTGCCGCCATCCGCCCGGCCCAGGACATCTTTACCCAGTACAGCAGCTATACCTACCCCTACGCCGCTTCCTGTCGCCTCGCCCGGATAGCGGACGAAGTCGGCAAAAGGCGGGTTGACGGCGTCATACACTATGTCCAGACTTTCTGTTACCGCGGCATGCATGACGTTATACTGAGGAAAACTGTAAAAGCCCCTGTGCTGACGCTGGAAGGCGACAGGCCTGCAAAAACGGGCGGACGGGAAGCCCTCCGCCTGGAAGCCTTCCTGGAAATGCTGCTCGACCGCCGCGGGCCGGACACCTGAAAAAAAGAAAGGGCGCCGCTTGACGGACACGCCCGCCATGGAAACACCCGCCGGCCCGAAAGGCACCGCCTTCCGCCGCTACGCGTTTTTCGCGCTCAAGCTGCTTGTCGGCGCCGCGCTCGTCGGCTACATGGTCGGCAGGGGCCATCTCAGCGGCAGGAGCCTGGCCAACGCGTGGCAGCACGGCAGGGCGTGGCTGGCGGCATCTCTTGCCGCAATCGTCTTCGTCCCCATCGTCGGCGGCGTCAGGTGGTGGCTGATGATGCGCGCCCAAGGGCTGCATGTTTCGCTCAGGGCATCCATGCGCCTTACCTACATCGGGGCCTTTTTCAACACTTTCATGCCGGGGGCCACCGGAGGCGACGTGATCAGGATGTACGGCGCGGCGGCGGGATTCCCCGAACGCCGCACCGCGGCCGTGCTTACCGTCTTCGCCGACAGGGCCGCCGGCTTCTTCTCCCTCGGCCTGCTGGCCATCCTCGTGCTCCTGTTCAATCATGACGCCATACTGAAGCTGTCCCTTGTCAAGCAGGCCGTCGTCATCCTGTTCGTTTCGATGGCGCTGTTTTTCGCTCTCATCTGCATCGTGCTCAGCAAGCGCCTGCGCTCCAGGCGGCAGCAATTCCTGTCCAGGCCGGGCCGCGTGCGAGACACGCTGCGCAAGGTTGACGAAGCCCTGGGTATATACCGCGGCCGGCGGCGCGTCCTGGTGGCGGCGATCCTGCTTTCCCTCCTGGCCCATCTCTTCTCGATAGTGACGCTGTTCGGAGCGTCGCGGGCCATCGGCGAAATCAGCATCCCTTTCAGGCGCTACCTGTTCCTGGTCCCGCTCGCACTGGCCGTGAACTCGATACCCCTGAGTCCCGGCGGCGTCGGCCAGGGCGAAGGTTTCGCCGAAGCCCTCTTCAAATCGGTGGGGTCGGCTTCCGGCGCCGAAGCCTTCCTCGTCTACCGCGTCGTCATGATGCTGGGCTGGCTCCCGGGCCTCGTGCTGTACCTTATGGGTTCGGTGAAGTTCCAGGAAATGGTCGCCGTGGAAAAGGCCGCGGAAGAAGAGCTCGCTCACCTCACCGCCGTGCCGGAAGACGACCCCGACAGCGCTTCCCACGGGTAGTTGTACTTCCCGGGCGGCTTCGCGTAGAAGTCCTGCAGCAGCGACATTTCCCCCGGACCCAGCGCATACGAGAACACCGTCAGCTCGTCGACCGCCCCGTTGAACCTGTACTCCCCGTTCTCCGCCGACCCGACGGCCCACCAGCTCGAATACGGCAGTTCTCCCGGCTGCCGCGTTGTCGTCCCTAAGTACTCTTCCGCCGCCGCCTCGCCGTCGACGTACACGGCCGCCTTGCCGGCTTCGCAGTCCCACGTGATGCCCACCATGCTCCATCTGCCCGCCGGCAGCGGTTTTTCCACCGTCAGCGTGCCGCAGTAGCCGAAATGGAATATCAACCTGCCGTTCTCCCGGTACAACACCGTCGTCGGCCCGCCCCACCCCGCAGCCCGGATATACGCCAGTACCTGCCTGGCCGGGTCGTCGTCCTCCGGGCGGACCATCATGTTCAGCGTCCCGGCCTCCAGCGATACGTTGACCGTCGTCGTGGCTTTCTGCCCCACCCTGTAGAACGCGTGGTACGGATAGCGGATGAACGCGTCCTTCCCCGACAGGAAGCCCATTCCCCGGTAGCCCGGCGCCGCGCGCGGCCGGCCCAGCGCCTCTATACTGCCACGGGCGTAGTCCGCGAACAGCCCCGGGCGGTCGAAAGAAGAATAGAACGTGACCCGGTAAGCTTCGGGGCACGTCCCCCTGGGCGAATCGTACACGTAGACCTCGTCCAGGTCGAACGCCGCGTTTCTGCGCCCGGGCACGGGGTCGTTGCTCGTGCAGCCGAACCGTATGTACGGGTCCGTTACGTCCGCGGCTTTCGCCTCGCCGGTTCTTTCCAGGTTCACCGCGCGGCCGTTGAGCTTGAGCGTCACGGTGTTACGCGTCCTGTCGTATCCCATGCTCGTGTGGACCCACTCGCCCGCTTTGACCGGAGGGCCCGTGTATCTTCCGGTCCCGGTCTCGACCTGCAGGCGCCCCTCGTCCGTGAACCCGATGCTCATGTTCGGTATGCTCGCCACCGTTCCGCGGCACGTCCCGGGCCGCATGAAGAAACCTATCTCGCCCGCGCTGAAGAGTATCTTCTGGTACTGGCCGCGGCTGCCGTCCCTGGGAACCAGCACGCCGTAGAGAAGCCCGCCTCCGTCCCCTATGCCGATGCAGGACCCCATGACCCCGCGGGAATATTCCCCCGCCGCCGCCCCGCTCTGGTAGCCGGACCAGTTCCGGTCTTCAACGGCGTCGTTCAGGAGCCGGCCGGCGTGCAGCCCGCCCGGCGCCGGGCCTCCGCCGTCCGCACCGGACACCGCGACGGGAGCGTCGTACAGCTTTATCTCGTCGTACACTCCGGGCGCGACGCGGCCCCCGTACATGCCTCCTATCGACAGGTCCGGCCCCAGCACCGCTATGTCCCCGGGCCGCGCCGTCGAATACCCCGTCGGCGCGGCGCGCTCCGGCCCCCGCCCGTCCACCGTAAAAGCCACGTACCGCCGCTCCACGTCCCACGCCAGCACCAGCCGGTGCATGCCCGGCTCGCGCGGGCGCCAGTCCACCACCGTCTCGCCGCCGTACAGGACCCTGCCGTCCGGGTCGATTATCGCCGCCCTCAACACAAGGTCCCGGTCCTCACGGTCCGCAAACAGGCCGATCACGGAACTCTCCGCATCCGCGCGTTCCCCCTGCCCTATGCACGCCAGCACGGACTTCGGAGCCGTAAAGAACCCGCGGTCCGGCCTGTACGTGAACGCCGCCGCCCCGCGCACGGGGCTCCACCCGCGCCATTCCCTTTCCCCGTACGGCCTGCAGCCTCGCCGGGGCGACAGGGGATAGAGCAACCGGTCGTTGCTGTCCATGTGATACCCGCCGCCGCGGCTCCCGGCGCATTCCGATACGCCCCTGAAACGGACGCCGCTCTTCTCGCTTGCCTCAAGGCTCTCGCACGCATCGTAAGCGACTTCGTCCGCGCGGCAGTGCCACGCCGCCAGCATCGCACACAGCAGTACCGGCGCGGCGGATCTCATCGCACCATGTCCTCTTCCCTTATGCCCGACTGCTTCAGGACCTTCAGCATGTAAGGCATCGCCCCGCCGACGGCGAACCCCCTTTCGACCAGGTACGGGTACAGCCTCTGCAGCCCCTCCACCTGCCGGGCGTATTCTTCCGGAAAGTCCCGGTCGCCGCTCAACGGCAGCCGGGCCATTATCCCCGCGTACCGCTGAACGTCTATCCGGGCCTTAATGTTGCCGGTCATGCCGAGGTACAGCGAGCGGTTGAGCAGGTTCTCGGGGTTGGCTCCGCCCTGCATGGGCGACAATGTGCTCAGCAGCTCCACGGACGCCGCATCCCCGAATATCTCGTGGTGCCGGAACATCTGCGGGCATATGTACAGCGCCGCCAGCATCCCGGAATACCCCCGCGGCATTTCCTCTATCGTGCCTTTCGCGTACTCGTACGTGCGGCGCGCCTCTTCCATGTCGCCCTCGGCATGCGCCGCGCACGACGCCATGTCGAACAGCGCCAGCACCTCGAAGCGCGCCCCCTTCGCACGCATCGCAAACCCCATGACTTCCTCCGCCGCCTCCCTGGCCATCACGTCGCCGCTGATGATGTAGTAGTCCATCAGCCCCGCCGCGTTCCCTATGCGCCTGACGTCCCCGGCGCGCCCCGACCAGTGCTGCACGCCCCCCGACCTTATCGACCCGTTCGCAGCGCTCCCCGCCCTCCAGTACTCCCCTTTCCCGTCGGCGAACCGCGTCAGGTCCACAGTGTACATGTGCCGGGCGTTTTCCTGCATCAGCATGAACCTGCCGTATTCCGGCTTGTACAGGAGCTGCGCCACAAGGCCCTGCAGCACCGCGTGTTCGCCGTTCCGCCAGCCCCCGGCCCCCTGGAACAGGTAGTCGCCACCCAGCGGAACTCCGGGGAAGTCCCCGTAGTCGAACGCCGTCTGATCGTGCCCCCTGGCGTCCGTCGCCATCCGGAACAACCGGTCGTTGAAACGCGTCAGGACGGGATATTCCCTCGCCGATTCCTCGTGCGGCATGAACTCGCCCCAGACACGGCTTGCCGCCGCCGCCGCCGCCGCCGGCATGAACGCTCCCCTCGCGGGCTCCTCACCTTTCGCCGCAATCCCCACCCTGAAACTGGCGAACAGCCCCGTCCCCTGGCCCGACCTTGTTCCCCACATCGGATATTCGCCGTACATCGGCCCCGTGAAAACGTGCTTCGCGTACCGCCTTAGGTCCGCCGGCCTCTTGAATTTGCCGGGATACAGCTCGTACACCAGCCGCCCGGGCTCCGACCGGATCCCGCGCGGCTGCCGCGGGCAGAATGAATCGTCACTGAGGAAAACCCCCCTCTCCCCCGACGGCCTGTATATTATCCCGCCGCCCTCCGTCCCCGGCAGGTCTCCCGGCACGCGCACCGAACCCGTCCCCCTTGTCGGGACGCTCATGTGCATCTCGGCCGACGCCAGAAACTCCGTGTCCGGATCCCCGTCCAGAAAGAGCGCGTGTTCTATCTCCACCAGCGGAGCACCCGACCAGAACCGGTACACGGTCCTGTACGGCCACGCCCCGGTGTCCGCCATGTTCAGCACGCCTCCCCCGGCCGCCGCCAGCACCCGGCCGTTGTCGTCCACGGCGAGTCCCGCCGCGGCAAACCCTTCCTTCGTCTCCTGGCTCAGCAGCACCTTGTTTTCCGCCGCCGCCACCACCACTATCGAGCTTCCCGCCGCCCCGGTCTTTTCGTCGCACGGCTGCAGCGCCAGCAGCCTGCCGCCCGGTGAAAACGCCACGGCCCAGGGCGTTACTTTCGCCGACGACACGGGGTCCCCGCTTACGGCGTCCATCACCACCAGCCCGTTTCCCCTCCTGTGCGCGATGTACCGTCCGTCCGGCGACAGGGCGTACGGCGGCGCGAATTCCCAGAACGTGTTCCGGCTAACCTCGTCGCCCTTCGCCAGCTCCCGGGCATACGTCCTGTGGGCCTCCTTCTCCTTCACCAGGACGACCCCCGCCCCCCTCCCCGCCGCGATCTCCAGGATCTCCCCCTCCGGCTTGAAGCGCCACAGGGCGTCCGCCGAACCGGCCCTGAACGCGGTCACCACCCCGCCGGCGTCCTCCGCCAGCAAAATCCCCTTGAACGCCGCAAGCCTCTTCGGCGCGAAAGGCAGCTCCATCACGCGGGTGCCCTGTTCGACGTCCGCGGGCTCTATCGCCCACAGTTCGGCCCCGGGCCCGGTCTTCTCCGACACGTAGATCGTCCCCGTCCCCGTATCGACGGCCCCGGCGGTCAGTCCTTCCCCGTCGAACCGCCTGGCGATCTCCTTCCTGAACGCCCCCGACACCGGGTACAGTTTCACCGCTTCCTTCAGGACCACGGCGCACCCCTCGCCGTTCCCGTACGGTGCCATGAGCAGCGGCTCTCCGGGCAGGTCCGCCCCGGCGACGGTCGCACGCATGTATCCTTTCCGGAACACCTGCAGCGAAAGCCCGTCCGGCGCCACGTACGCCCTTGTGCTGTCGAACCCCGTCGCCGTCTCCGTGCTGAATTTACGGTACGCTCCGCCCTTCTCGAGTATTCCCGCCACGGCGAACGCCGTCCCGTCTTCCGACACCGTGTCCACTTCCAGAAACGGCGCCCCTCCCTTCGCCGGCACCAGGAACCTGTGGCCCCCGCTTTCGACCACCAGGGCGCGCCCGTTCCGAGTGTCCACGGCCCTGTGCGTTATACGCTCCAGTTTCCTGTGCGGCGGGGCGTACGCCGCGGCGTTCATCGCCCACGTGGTCCCGGCCCGTCTCTCCCTCACGTACGCCTCTATCCCCACCGCCATCGCCGACCCGTCCGGCCACAGCGCCCTTACCGTTATCGACGCAGGCACCGGTTCGCCGTCGGCCGACAGGTAGAACGCCGTCCCCTTCGCCTTCCCCTTGGGAAACACCGCCACGCCCCCGGCTATCACGGGCCGGCTTCCGGTCCCTGCCGGCACCAGCAGCTCGAGCGGGACGGACACGTCCCCGCCGCACGCCGCCCGGCACAGGAACACCGCCGCGGCAGCCAGCAGGACGACCCGGGCCGGCCCCCGGGAGCGCCCCTCCCATGCGCCGCTTTTCACTCTTGACGGCCCGTCCCCGCAATGTATCCTATACTTGTTCATGGCGACATGATAGACGTTGCCCGGCCGTTTACAAGAGGAGGTGATTTGAATGGCCTACCGCATTACCGACAAGTGTATCGCCTGCGGTATCTGCAAGGATGAATGCCCGGTCGAAGCCATTTCCGAAGGCGACATATACGTCATCGACCAGGAAAAATGCATCGAATGCGGTGCCTGCGTAACCGCCTGTCCCAATGAAGCCATAGAAGAGGAATGACCCTTGGCCATCGACGAAACCGCCCTCCGTTCCGCACTCGACAAGCTCCGTGCCGCCCTCCAGGGCCATAACGGCGACGTTGAATTCATCGCCCTCGACGGCGACGTCCTCAAAGTCCGCCTCCAGGGCGCCTGCGCAGGATGTCCCTTCTCCCGCATGACCCTCAAGCAGGGCATACAGGCCAGGCTAAAGGAAGAATTCCCCGACCTCGCAGCCGTCGAAGAAGCCGACTGACCGCCTCCCGCCGCGCCCGTCCCGCCTCCGGACTCCCGCGGCCCCTACTCCACCAGCGTCCTGCGCTTGTTGGCCTCGGTTATTCTCGACATCACCGTGCCGTCCATGTTCGCACGGTGCTCCGGTGCCGACGCCTGCAGCGACCGGAACAGCGTTATCGCGTCCCGGTACCGCTTCCCCCTGAACAGCGCCTCCGCCGCCATGTAATTCATCTCCCCTTCTTTCACCGCCTGCGCGTCCGGCGCTATGTCCACCGCCAACTGGCAGACCATCGCCGTCCCGTCGTACGCTTCCAGGTCCGCCAGGGCGTCCGCAAGGTGCAGGAACGCCTCTCCGCTCTGCACCACCTGGTGCCCGGGAAAACGCGATATCAGCATGCCCAGCGCGTGTATCTTGTGGTACGGCAGGTGCATCTTCACCCCCATGGCGTTCAGGTCTTCCGCAAACGGCTCCGCATCCTTGTATCCCAGCAGCGCCGCCTTGTCGCTTATCATGTTCAGGTCCGTGTATACCGCCGCCCATCCGGTTATGCTCCTGTTCGGCTCCCCCGGCGCAAGCTTGTCCGTCGCGGGATTGCCCTCCAGCCCGTAGCGCCATCCGTCCGTCCCGGACGCCAGTCCCGCGTACGCTATGAGTCTCACCGCCTCCTTCCTCTTGGCCGCTTCGTCCGCGGGCGCACCGTTCGCCGCCTTATCCAGCTTTTCGAAAACCGGCCAGAACTGCTTCGCCGCCTCGTAGAGCGCCAGGGTGTCGTCCCCGAACGTCACCAGCGGGTCGATCCCCGACGTCTTCACCTTCCCCATCACCTTCGGCATCTGGTGCTTGGCGCGCTCGATCTGCGCGGCGAACACCAGCATCCTCAGCGCTTCCAGGTCCACCACGCCCGTCGCCAGAGCGTCCCGCTCCGCACGCGTGTACCCCTGCTTCGATATTATGTCGTGGTAACCGCCGTAGGCCCTCTCGAAAAACCCGTACCTGTAGATGACCCTCGCCGCCCCCAGCTGGTCGTTGTGGCCCAGCAGGTCCGTCAGCCGGCTGTTCACCTTGTGGTTCGCCGCCATGTTCGCGGTCTTCACCATGTTTTCGAGCGTCGAGACAACTCTCTTCTCCAGGTTCTTTTCACGGTACGTGAACTCCGGCAGCTCCGGCTCTGCCGCCGCAGGCGCCGCGGGCGCCGCATCCGGCGCCGCCGCAGGCGCCGTCTCTTCCGCCGCCGCTTCCGCGGGTTTGCCCGACTCGTCCTCCACGCCGCCGGCCGAATCCAGGTACTTCGTCATGTCGATTATCGACGCCAGGCGGAACTCCTCCCCCGCGCTGCTGAAGGCAACGCCCATGCACAGCAAGACTGCCGCCGTCCATTTCATCGCTCTGTCACCTTTCCAGGTTCTCCTGGTACACCTCGGTATCCGAATACTCGTGCCGCAGCCTGTTCAGCGGCTCTTGCAGTTTCTCCGCGTCGCCGTCGTAGTACGCCTTCCGGGCCGCCAGCAGCAGCTCCCGCGCCTCGGCCTCCCTTTCAAGCCTGCGTCCGGCGCGCTGCTTCAGCACCTCCGCCAGCGGCTTCAGCTCGTCCCGCCATTCCGCACCGTTCAGTGCCTGCAGCGCCGCCTCGGCCTCCCCCGTCAGAACGAACCTTCCGGCGTCGTCTATCAGCGCCTCCTGCACGCCCGTGTCCATCCCCGAATACCGCCTGAAATCCCCTATGTCCATGTCCTTGAAGAAGATCTCCATCGCCGGCCCCGAATTCAAATGCAGGACCACCGACGTGTCCGTCACCCCGCTCACCTTGCCCGTCCAGCTCGCTCCCGCCTTGTGCAGCGTTATCCTCTTGCCTTCCTTCGCAATAGTCAGCAGCCTGGCCTGCGCCGCCGACATCCTGTTCGCCAGCCTCCGCACCACCTCCGCGTACGCCTCTCCCGCGGGCTTCCCCGCCCCCAGGTACGGCAGGCTGTCGGTTATCAGCCTCTCCGCCTTCTCGAACTCGTACTTCCTTATCCTTTCCTGCAGCTCCGTTTCCATGTCGTGCAGCGCCCTCAGCGCCCCCTGCCCCTCCTTGATCGCCTGTTCCTCCTGCTTCAGCCCTTCCGCCGCCTTCCGCTTCTGCTCGGCGGCCTCCTGCGCCCGCACGTCCTCCATCTCCGTCAGGAGACGCTCCCACCGGTCTATCTTGCTCGCAGACCCCATCGCGCCGCACGCCTTGTAGCGCGTCAGCGCAGCGCGCGCACGCACGGCATTCCCTTCCTTCAGCGCCGCTTCCACCTGCTTTTCCAGCGTCCCCGCCTGCTTCCTCAGCGGCTCCGATATTATGTCCAGCGCCGTCCTCAGCGCCGCCATCTGCCTCGGGTTCAGCATCGATTCGTCTTCCCACGCAAGCTGCGCCGCCGCCTCCTCGATCTTCCCCTGCGCCGCCAGCGCCTTCGCCATCTCTATCGCAAGCTCCACCTTGGCTTCCGTCTGCTCTTCGAGCTTCTCCCGGTAGAACTTCACCTTCTCGCCGCACCGCTCCACCATCCTCTTGTTCTGCGCCGCACGCGCTATCGTCTGGAACTTCGATATTATCCCGTCCAGGTCTTCCGGATTCGCCTTGGCGTACGCCTTCGCCTCTTCGAACGCCGCGCTTATTTCCTGCGCCGTCATCGAAGGCACCCCTTCCTCCTCGTCCGGCGCCGCCGCTTCCACCCCGGCCGTCTCCACCGCGCCGGCCGGCTCCGCCGTCTCTTCCCCCGGATCCTCTTCCGTCCCGCTCACGTCTTCGCTCCCGGGCCTCTTCCGCCGCCCGGCGTCCGGCAGCCCCCCGTTTCCCGCGGCCGTGCCTGCCTGCACGGCATCCTCCACTTCTTCTCCGCCAGGCGCCCCTTCGGGTCCTTTCGGCCGCATCGCCAGCACCACCGCCCCGGCAACCACCAGCGCCGCCGCCACCAGCCCGCCCACAAGATACAGCCACAGAGGCGTCCCCCTGCGCGCCGCTCCGGGACTCTTTATCGGGGCCTTCGCCTCCCTGAACAACCCCGTCAGCGGCTCCTTTACGTCCGGCGCCGCCCCGCGGCTCAGCGCCTGCAGAGCTTCCAGCACTTCCTTCGCGTTCCTCGGCCTTTCCTCCGCCTCCTCGGCCATCATGGCGTCGAGCAGTTTCTCGAGTTCCTCCGGCATGTACGAAAGGTCCCGCGGGTTCTCTATGCCCTCTTCCGATACCGCCGGCGGACGGCCCGTGAATATGAAATACGTGACCGCACCCAGCGAATACACGTCTCCTGCCGCCGTCGGCCGGTCGTTCTCCTCCCTCTCGGGCGCCGTGTACGGCCCTCCAGGCACCGAAGGCACCCCGGTGAACATTATCTTCGGCCGCCCGTCTTCTCCCACGTACACGTTGTTCGGCGAAAGGTCCCCGTGCACGATCTGCTGTCCGTGTATCTGCGCCATCGCCGTGGCCAGTTCGGCCGCCAGCCCCAGGCTGTCGGGCCACGGCATCGGCCCTTCTTCGTCTATCTCCCGGGATATCGGCGGCACCCCCATGTCTTCCGTCACGCAGTACGCCAGCCCGTCGCGCTCGTTGACCTCTATCACCCGCACCAGGTTCGGGTGGTTGAACTGCGCTATCCGCCTGTGTATCTGCACGTACTGCTTTTTGGCCTCCGGAGTAAGCTCCTCCGGTATCACCAGTATCTTCACCGCGCGGTCCAGCGAAACCTGCCTGCCCGCATACGTCGCCAGCCCCGGCCGCTCGTCTATCTTCTCGAACACCTCGAACCCCGGTATGCTGATCTCTCCCGCCATCCGCTGTCCTTTTCCCTGTAAGTTCGAACTCTCTTTTCATTATACACGCCCTGCCCTCTTTCAGTTACCATAAATCCCGGTCCGCCTGCGCTGGCGGATCGGCCCTTTTGCGCGACAATGCCCGCATGCCATCACAGGACAAACGGGACTCTCTTAACGGCCGGCCGGGTTTCCGGCTCACGCCCGGCAGGTGGTGCGGCTTCATGGCCGCCGCACTGCTCATCGCCTTCGTCTTCATGCTGCTGGCCGTGCTCTTCGGCTCCGTCGTCCCATGGCACAGGGCCGCCGCTTTCTGGAACTGGTCCTCCACCGAACGCCTCATCGTCATGGAAATACGCCTCCCCCGCGCCCTCCTGGCCGCCGCCATAGGCATCGCCCTGGGATCGGCGGGCGCCGGCGTGCAGGGAGTCCTCAGAAACCCTCTCGCCGAACCCTACCTCCTCGGCATGTCCGGCGGCGGCGCTCTCGTCGTTTCAATGGCCAAGCTCGCGGGCTGGGACCACGGCCTTTTCCTCACATCCCTCGCCTTCCTCGGCGCTCTCGCCGCCGGCGCCACCGTCCTCGCCATCGCTTCCGGCCTCAAGCGCGCCGGCACCACCGGCATCGTCCTCGCCGGCATCATGGTCAACGCCTTCTGCGGCGCCTGTGTCCAGCTCGCCTATTCCAGGGCCGCCCCGGGCGACGCCAAGGACATCATCCAGTACCTGATCGGCCGCATCCCCGACGACGCTTCCGTCGCCGCCGCATGCTGGGTGCTCGCCGCCGCCCTCGCCGGCGTCGTCGCCCTTACGTTCCTTTCCCGCCCCATGAACCTCCTGGCCCTCGGCGAAACCACCGCCGCTTCCGGCGGGATCAGCCCCAGGCGCCTGCGCACCGCGGTGCTGGTCATCGCCGGTTTCCTTACCGCTTTCACCGTGGCCGTCGCCGGACCCATCGGTTTCGTCGGCCTGGTCGTGCCTCATGCCGTGAGGGTGACCGGAGGCGGCGACAACCGCTGGGTCGTCCCGGGAGCCGCTTTCGCGGGGGCGGCCTTCCTTCTGGCGGCGGACACCTTCACGCGTGTCTTCGCCTCCGTCAACCCCCTGCCCGTAGGCGTCGTTACCGGCCTTGTCGGAACCCCGGTCTTCCTCGCTCTAGTCGTCAGGAGATGGCGCCGTGCCTGACTCCGACTCCACCCTTCCACTCGCCTTCCGCAGCCTTTCTTTCGAATACCGCCCGGAACGCCGCGTGCTCACGGATATCGACCTCGCCGTCCGCCCCGGCGAACTCGTCACCGTCATCGGCCCGAACGGCGCGGGCAAAAGCACCCTGCTGCTCCTGGGCGCGGGCATACTCGCCCCTTCGCGGGGCTCAGCGGACCTCTACGGCGACCCGGCGCACGGACTCCCCCGCCGCGAAGCCGCCCGCAGGACCGCTCTCGTCGTGGAGCTCGAGCCTTCCGAAATGGGTCTCACCGTCGCCGAAATCCTCCTCCAGGCGGCCTATCCCCACCAGTCCGCCATGGCGCTTTTCCCCCGCGATGCGGAAGATTCCCTCGCCCCGGTGCTGCGCGACCTTTCCCTGGAACACCTGGCGTCGCGCCCGCTGGCCGAGCTTTCCGACGGCGAGAGGAAACGCTGCTCCTTCGCCAGGGCGCTCATGCAGAACGTCCCCCTGATAATGCTCGACGAACCTTCCAGCCACCTCGATTTCGCCTCCCAGGCGCGCATGCTGGACACTCTCCGCCGACTGAAAGCCCAGGGCAAAACGCTCATCGTGGTCGAACACGACTTCCTGGTTTCGGGACGCATCGCCGACCGCATCGTGCTGCTTTCGGGAGGAGCGGTCGCGGCGGCCGGGCCGCCTGAAGAAGTCCTTGACAGGGACAGGCTTTCGGAAGTCTACGGGGCGGAACTGGAAGTCCGCGGCGACGGCAGCTGTTACCACGTGGCACTGAAATGACCCCGTGAAGAGAGCGTTTCTGGGCAATTAAGGGTAATATTAGGGTAGGGGTGGGATAAGGGGCTAGGCGGGTGCACGATTTGCACGATTAAACTGTAACCCCTAATTGCACAATGTGCGGACGAAATTGCATCATGCAGAATTGGCGTGTTTTGGGGTCAGTTTGCAGGCACTTTAAGGCCAAAAC
>JAFGGJ010000046.1 GCA_016930595.1 Planctomycetota bacterium | reverse complement strand
GTGCTGAAAGACCCGGCGAAGTCGGTGGAAGGCCTGAAGAAGGCGGCTGACCGCTGCGTGGAGTTCGGGACGGACGTTCTGTGCGTGCTGGCCGGGCTGCCGCTGGAAGGCAAGACGAAGGAAGAATCCATAAACCATGCCCTCGCCGACGTGTACAAGCCGGTGTGTAAGTACGCCGCCGACAAGGGACTGAAGGTTGCCATGGAAAACTGGTATGCGACTTGTATACAGGATTTTTCCCTGTGGGACCTGGCGCTGGAAGTCGTCGGCGCCGACAATTTCGGTTTCAACTACGATCCGTCCCACCTGTTGTGGCAGGGGATAGACTACGTCGGCGGAGTGCGCATGTATGCCGACAGGATATTCCACACGCATGCCAAGGATACGTCGATAGATGATTCCATCCGGCGGCGCGTGGGATACCTGGGCCGCGGATGGTGGAGATACACGATACCGGGGCGCGGGCGCGTGGACTGGGGGGAATTCGTGTCTGCCTTGGGCAAGGCCGGTTACAAGGGCGTACTATCCATTGAGCATGAGGACGGGTCGGTGGGCAAGGAGGAAGGCCTGGTACTCGGCAAAAAATACCTTGAGAACTTCGTAATATAAGGCGTGCTGGAAACGAGGCGGATATGGCGGACAGGGTAGACGTAGGAATAGTTGGATGCGGAGGCATATTCCAGTGGGCGCACCTGCAGAAAGGGTACGTCTACATACCCGAAGCCAGGATAACAGCGCTGGTGGACGTCAACGAGAAGACGCTGGCCGATGCCGAACGGACGCTGAAGAAAGCCTACGAGAAACGCATTGCGGAGCTGAAGGAAGCCGGCGATACCGATACCGCGGCGTTATTCGCAGACGACCTGAAGCGCATCCGGACCTACAACGACATGGCGAAGATGCTTGATGAAGCGGAACCCGCCGCCGTGGACGTGTGCACGATGCCGGATTCGCACATGCCGATAGCGGTCAAAGCGCTGAATGCCGGGTGCCACGTCATGTGCGAAAAGCCCATGGCGAGGACGTGGATCGATACGCTGCCGTTGCTTGACGCCGTCAGGAAGAGCGGAAAGCACTTCCAGCAGAACGAGAACTGGATCTGGCAGCCCGGCTGGTACTCGATGCGCAAGGTGGTGGACGGGGGCATGATAGGCGATGTAATCGCGGCGTACCTTTCAGCGGCACACGGGGGGCCCGAGGGGAAAGCGGCATTCTGGGACCCGTTCAAGCAGGGTGGCGGCGCCATGCCCGACATGGCGATACACGCCCTGACGACGGCGTGGTTCGTCGTGGGATTCGAAAAGAAGCCGGTCGCCATTCAGGCCGCGGCACCGGTGGGTGTCGCCAGGCGGTTCAGGAAGAGAATCGTGGCCGGTGGGTTCAGGGATATTGAAGCAGAGGATGACTCGCATTTCATGGTCCGCTACGAAGACCCGGATTCGCTCCGATGGGCGACGACGATGATAGAAGGTTCGTGGAGCTACAGGGATGCTCCCGATACCATGGTGGTGGGCTCAGCCGGCACAGCGGCGTTCGGCAAGGACGAGGAAGGCCACGAATACATAGAAGTGAAAGGGGCAAACGATTCTCGCAGAATACCCGTGTCGGGACCGACGTGGGAGGAATACCCCGCCGGCGGCTACTACGGCGAAATAAGGGACTTCGTTCGCGGCGTCCGGGAAGGACGCGCTCCAATGGTCGACGCCGGGGTCGGCTCAGAGGCGCAGGCGGTGGTGGGAGCGGCGTTCATGAGCCAGGCCAACGGGATGAGACCCGTCGAAATGCGCGAGTTCAAGGATCATGCCAGACAGCTCATGGAAGAACATGGCGATAAGGCTTCCGACGTCCTGATCGAAGAAGGACTGCTGGGGTTGAGATAGGCGGAAGACCTAGGCTTCTGTGCCTATCAGCAGCCTGGCCAGATAGCCGACGCCGAACGATATCGCCGCGACGCCGAGGCTCACGAGTGCCATTTCCATAAAGCGTTTCCAGAAGGGCTGGTTTTTTGCCACTGACACGTAGAAGTTGAACAGCAGGATAATTATGGCGGCTATTGTCAATGTGGCGACGAACGCGATGGCCGCCCGCGAGAAGACCAGGTACGGCGTAACGAGAAGAAACACGGTAACAATGTAGGTCGAACCGGTGTAAAGAGCCGCTTTCAGGGGGGGCTTGTTATCGGCATCATCGGCCTTGGTGGAAAGGTATTCCGAAGCTGCCATCGAAAGACTGGCAGCGATGCCGGTGACCATGCCCGTTAGCGCCACCATGCGAACGCCGGGCAATGCCAGGGTAAGGCCGGCGAGTGCGCCGGTGAGTTCGACGAGGGCATCGTTGAGGCCCAGGACTATTGATCCAACGTATTTCAAGTGCTCCTCGTCCAGCATGTCCAGTAGTTCGGCTTCGTGCCTGTTCTCGTCGTCGGCGACCGGTTCCACGCCGGGCATGGAAAGAGCAAGTTCATCATAGCTCAGTCCAGCAAGCGATTCCGCCCTTTCCATGAGTTTGAGTGCGAAAGAAAGTCCCAGCAGGCGGGCGATGAGCGTGAAGATCCATATTCTGAATACGTCCGCTCGGACTTCGATGCCGGTCTTGGTTTTCCAGAAATCGTGGTGTTTCAGTTCATCAGCGGCGATGCCTTCCAGGATTTTCCTGTTGCGTTCGTTGCCGGAGCGTTTCGCAAGCCTTGAATAGATGTGGTATTCCGTAATCTCGTTGCGCTGGGCCGCCAGTACGTGTTTCCGCAATTCAGGTTTCATAACTCTGATCTTTCAGACGGTATGACGGCCGGCACAGCCGGTTGCTATGACCGTAAGACACCGGGCGTCGGCCGAGGGTTTCAGAATGCGTACGAAACGCCGAAACTCAGGCGTGTTTCGTCTTCATCCGTTGCGTCGATATGCGTGGAGCCGAGTCCCAGCTTGATATGGACGCCTTGGCCCGGAGAGATCCACAGGCCAAGGTTCAGAGCCTGGCTCTCATTGAGATCGCCTGAGACGTCTTCGTAAACGAGGCCCAGCGCCACGGCCCTGCCCATGTGCCACTTGAGACCGCCGCCCACGTAGTTGGCCTCGTCGTCGGTGCCATTCTCGCCCTTTTGACGGAAGTTAAACAGGAGTTCGACACCGGTCTCGGCGCGGCCTATCAGGTAGCCGATTTCGGCAAACATGTTGCTGAAATAGGTGTCCGAACTCTGGTTGCCGTACCAGTCGAAT
Source organism: Planctomycetota bacterium (assembly GCA_016930595.1). Lineage (GTDB taxonomy): Bacteria > Planctomycetota > SZUA-567 > JAFGGJ01 > JAFGGJ01 > JAFGGJ01. Next base: position 29,324 of record JAFGGJ010000046.1, on the reverse strand, counting down.
TTGTATCCTATGCCGATGAAAAGGTCTTCCGTGGGGTAGAAGGTCAACGTGGAACGGGCGTCAACGTATGTTTCCAGGATTGCCGGCCAGTCGTCCACCGAGAGCATGGTGCCTTCGAATTCCAGGGTGGCGTTGCGTCCCAGGAGGAGCGACATCCCCGTGTTCAGCTTGGTCATGTCGTATTCGAAATGGAAGATGAAATCAAAACCAAGGGTCCCGAATCCAGCCCCGAACCAGAAAGCCGGCACCGGTTCATAGTCCGAATAGACTTCTTTCACGCCCCTGCCAAAGTTGTACCGGTAGGAAAAGGAAACCATGGACGTGTCGTTATCAAGACCCCTCAGGTCCACTAGATCCTGGCCGAGGTTGTCCCCGAAGACGTAGTCCATTGTGAGTTTCTGGTGAGTGCGGTCCAGCCAATAAGCCGGTAGAGCTCGTGCCTGAACGTGCGCCGGTGTAACTGCCGGAACCATGCCTGCCTGAAGCGAACCGCTATTCAAACCGGCCACGCCGTCGGCGCCGCAGCCGACCAGGGCCAGGAGCACTGTTGCGGACAAGAGTTTTCTCATGACCTCTCCCCTCAAGAAAAACACAAGAGCATTATACATTAACATAACCTGTATCGGCAAGTGGAAGCCGGTGTGTTGAAAAAAGGGAGAGACGGACCGGGCCTTGCCCCACAGCATTTCGCCAATAAAATCCAAGTGTGCTGAGCGGGAAGCCGAAAGAATGCAGCCGGAAGTGAAAGTCGAGATATCACAGGCCGCGTACGCGGACATAGCCCGCCGTGCCGTGATTGAAGTCGATGGCGTGGTGGGGACCGCGCGCGACCCCCTGTTCGGTATTTTCGGCAGGTTCAGGAAGGGCTACAAGGCAGGCGGTGTCAAGGTGAAGCCGGGCAGGAAAGGCGTGGAACTCACCGTCTCCGTGGTGCTGGCACACGGGCGGGACATTTGGGAGACTCTTTCTGCCGCCCGCACCAGGATCGCCGGCCGTATAGAAGATATGACCGGGACACCCGCGGAAGTGGAGATTACGGTAAAAGCAGTGAGCTGAAGGGAGCCGACGTGCCCGACAAGAAGGACAACCGCAGAAAATCATCCCCCGATAAGGATCCCGGCGCAGCAAACCTCGTCATCGCACCGGCCATCATCGTGGATATCGTGCGTAAGGAAGCCCTGAATACGGCCGGGGTGGTCGAAGTTGTGGGAGGTACCTTCATCGGCAGGGGCAAGGGTGTTGTTGTGACCGAAACGGTGGGTGAAGAGAATCCAGCTTATTCCATCGAGATACATCTGTACGTCGAATACGGCACGAACTGTCACAAGCTGGCGGAAGTGCTTTCAAGGCGGGTGAGCGATACCGTGGGACAGATGACGGGGCGCGACGTTGTGGATGTGACCGTCCATGTGGAAGGCATCCGTGATCCGGTGAGAGGTGAAGGCGATGAAGATTCAGACCCGACGCTGGATTTCTAGTGCTGCGGCGTTTCTCGTGCGGTGTTCATGGCATCGTGCCCGCACCAATGTGGGGTGAGATTTCATTTGTGTTTTTCGGCCGGCCCCTAATCTTAGGTACGCCGCAATTATATTATCCGACGTTACAATAAGGTCTGGTACGGACTTCGGCCATAGTTTGCAGCAGATACCCTTACATGTAAACTGTTAGGGTCGTTTTGTTACGATAGTAATAGGCACAGCGGCGGGACCGCTGACAAGGCACCTTGCCCGTGGGGGGACATTGAAGATGCCACAACCCGGCCGTACCAACGGCGATGAAAAACGCATCGAAGCCGCCAGGGACAATGTGCGGAATCATCCGGAAGACCCCGATGCTTACCGCCGGCTGGCCGGAGCACTGTACATAGCCGGTGAAATAGAAGAGGCAGTGCCACACCTGGAAAAGGCAGTTGATCTGTCGGGGGGCGCGGTCGAATACAGGCTGGCTTTGGCGGACGTGCTGTTCGACGCGCTCCGGCCCAAGGAAGCCGCCTGCATATACGAGGAACTGCTGTCGGATGTCGAAGAGGAACGCCGGCGGCGGGTGAAGATGACGCTGGCTCTGGCCCGATCGGAAACAGCCTTTGTTGACGCCGTATATATTCCCCTTTCAGCATTGCCTCTCGACGATCCACGGAAACCGTTGCTTGAAGGCACGCTTGCTCTTCTGCAAGGGCGGAACTCCGAAGCCATGAATCGCTTTGAGCAGGCGCTTTCTTCCGCGGCGACGGCACGCCGGGCGCAGGAGAACGTGGCTTTCCTGTGGTCGGTAATGAAAGAAATGCCTCCCGATGGTGAAGGTAAGCTCGTGAGCCACCTGCTGGAAGCGAGAAAGAGCGGGGAACCGTCGGCGCGCTTCCTCCTGTACCTTGCCGACGCCTATGCAAACAGCAATCTGCTTGAGAAGGCTGCGGAACTCATGGTCGCCTCGCTCAAACAGGCCCCGGTTTATCTCCCGGCGTACGATCAGGCAGGCGGTTTTCTGCGGCAGTTGAACATTCACGGTGAACAGATGGCGGACAGTTTCCGCAAGGCGGTGAATGCCGTGATAGACAGGCTTCCGGAACACTTGGCCGCGCCTGCACGGCGTCGCTTCAGCGGGACACGCTCCGCTGCGGACAGCGATGCCGGACGCTCCATCAAAACACTGCTTGCTTCCGACGATCCCGAGGAGAGAAAACTCGGCATGCTGGAAGCAGCCGAACTGCTGACTCCCGAAGAAGCGCTGGGAATCCTCGGCGATGATACCCCCGTCGAAGACCCGGTGGCGCGGCTGGTGCTGGCGAGGCTCCGGCTCAGGACGGCAGGCATGGACAGGGCCGTGGAAACCGTCCTGGATGCCCTGAGAGCCTATCCTGAAAGCGCTGAAGTGGCCTATGCGGCGGCTTACTTCCTGGGTCTCAGGCGGCGTTTTGTCTCGGCGCAGAAGATGATAGAGGCCGGTCCGGAGGCCAGCAAAATAGCCCCCGACATCCTGATGGAGACCGGCATGGTTTTCGTGGAAGCCGGCGATTATGCTGCTGCACTGGAACTTACGCAGGACAGAAGCGAGCCGGAAGCCGTGGCCGTCAGGGCGCGGGCGCTGGCAAGGTCCGGCAGGGAAGAGGATGCTTTGGCCGAACTGGAACACGCGTGGGGGGAGTCCCCGCATGACGTCATCCGGCGCGAGTTGGCCGCCGCATACTACAGGCTTGGCCGGGATGAAGACGCCGTGAAAGTTCTCACTAAGTAGGCTGTTTCGGCAGAGAAGAGGATCAGGCGTCTCTTATGACGATGTTCTTGATGTCCCCCGAGGCGGCATTCTGCGCCAGGTAGCGTTTCAGCCAGTCGAGCGTCTGGGGGATGACGAGGTGAATGGTTTTGCCTCTGGAACCGATCTCAGCCGCCGCCGTAAGGAGAGAAGCCACAACCGAGCTGAATACGAAGACGGCACGCGCCAGGTCTATGACCAATTCCGCCTCTTCGCTGGTGACCAACTTGTCTATGGCGGCCTGGAATTTCTGGTGTTCCGACCAGTTGACGTCTCCTGTTACCGTCATCCTGCCTTTTTCGACATCCACTTCTATTTCCGCCGCCATCTGTCAGTACCTCCAGCTTGAACCGGAACGACGACACCCGCCGGTCAATACATGGGTTCGCGCCTGCCGGCATTGAACATCTCGCGCTTCGTGTCCAGGTAATAGAGATAGTTTTCGTAGGGAACGGAAGGCTGGCAGCGGTGATCGACGTGTGGAATGAAACCCCCTTCCTCCACAGCGGGACGCAGGCGTTCCAGTTCTTTCTTAATGGAAGTCTTGTCAGTCTGAAGGACCATCTTGTCCACGCCTCCCAGGAAACGCATATCCTTGCCGTAGCGCTCCCTGAGCGCCACTGGGTCGGTGCCTCCATGGACTTCCACCGGGAACATGCAGTTGATGCCCGCCTCCATCCAGCCGTCGGTCAGTGCCGTTATGTTGCCATCGCAGTCCGTGTAGGCGATATCGCATCCGTTCTTGTGCAGCACATCCATAATGCGTTTGTACCGGGGAACCGCCTCGGCGTAGAACAGGTCGGGGTGAATGATGGGGCCGGAGTTGAAACAGATATCTTCCCATCCCGCGCCGGCGTCGGCCTTGAGTCCCAGAGAGAAAGCGGTTTCGAGTACGCCCACGATGCAGTTGGTGATATCTTCCATCATCTCGGTCACCCACGCGGGATCCGCGATTGTGGCGACGGCATAATCCTCGAACCCCATAAGGTTGCGTATCCAGCCGCAGATGCTGCCTATCTGGACCGCGACGGGGAAGGGCCCGTCATTAAGCCTGGCTATTTCGGGGGCGAGTTCCTTCCTGATGGCGGCAGGATCGGGAGGAGTGCTGCCGCCGCCGCGTATCCCATAGCGGACCGGTTCGTCGGGATTGAGCCGTTCCTTGTACCACTTCCAGTCATCGCGGGTCTTGAGCGGGAATTCGACGTAGTGCGGTATCGACCGGATGCCCTGCTTCAGCTCTTTTTTGACCACGTGATCGCCGTCGCGGACCAAGACGTACTCATCGGTTTCTTCCAGTACCTGGGCCTTGTCCAGGGGATGAAACCCCGCCCAGAACGGGGCATGCTGCATTACCTCGATGCCGAAATAGGCATAAGCCGTGGCTTCGTCGTTGACTTCTTCGGGTAGACCCTGCTCATGCCAGGTGGAAAGTGTCTCCGCCCAGTAGCCGAATTCGAAAAACGGCATCCTGTCCACCTCGCGGTAGTGCATGACCCCGTTGAACCTGTCCCTCAAAGACATGCCTTCGGACGCGTAAGCGCCTTCAGCAACGTGATCCAGTAATGCGCGCAACTCTTCGGCTTCCATTATGATCCTTCCGGTGGAAAACTAATGTGGGTCCAGGGATTACTTGAGGCCGGCCGCAGCAGTCTTCCAGAACTCGTCAAACCGGCTGACAGCTTCGGCAGACACTTTTATAAGCCTTACCGTGATGCTGCCAAGGTTGTCATCAAGCTTCTTGTCGTTGATTCCGAGGAATATACGGCCGGTGTCCGTCGCAACGGCGGGCATGTCGCCGTAACCAGGCATGTAGGTCTTGCTGACGCCGATCCTCATTATCAGCGCTCCGCCGGCGAGTTCTGGGACGACCTTCAGGTGCCCAGGCACGTCCTCCCATCCTTCCACGCCGCGTTCGCCCCATTCCTGCGACATCTGCCACTTGGATTTCTTGGATCCGGTCACTTCAAGGAAGATGAAGTCGCTTTTCGCCACCTTTGTACGGGTGTCCTGGAAGTCCTTGGTAGCGTCCACTTCTACGATTTCGGAAGTGACGCCGTCCTGGAAGACGATCACTTCCTTCTGCAGACGCTCGGCCAACTGGCGGTTTCTGGGGTCAAAGAGTTTCTCCAGAGCGGCGCAGTCGAAGCCGGCTGTCCTCAGTTCGCCCCGCCTGGACTGGACGTGTTCGTAGACGGCGGCCGAAGTTGGAGCATACTCTTCTGCGGCTTTCCCGAGAGCCGCCACTTTTTCATCCAGGGACTCCTTGACCGGCGGCCTGTAGGTCGATGCCTCGACTTCGTTGGCGAGGTCGGTGGCGGCCAATGCCAGGCTCAACCAGCTCGGCCAGGCTTTCGTAAGGTTGTTCACGAGCTTGGGGATCTGCGGCCCGCTTGCAACGTTTCTGGATACCGAGGCCAGTTCCTTCTTGAGACTTGCTATCTGCTCCTCGCTGCGGGTTTTTTCTTCCCCGAGGGCGAACTGGGTGTTGTCGAGATCCTTGGTCAGCTTCTCTATACGTTCAGCATCTTCTTTCTGTTTGGTTCCCGCCGCTTCCTTGAGTTTCTTCAGTTCCTCTTCGCCGGCCTTGGCGGATGCTGCTTTTTCTTCCTGCAGCTTTGCGATTTGCTGGTCAGCAGCCGTTTTCTGGTCTTTAAGATCCTGCTTCAGCTTATCGACCAGCGCATTGTCGTTGAAGGCAAAATAGCCGATAAGCAGACCCACGAGGAACAGCGCTGCCCCGCAGCCCGCCATGATACCCATCTTCTTGGCGTCCATTTGTTTCCTCCCTGTCCATAGTATTTTACCAGGAAAGCCACCCGCGGCTCTTCTTGCCGCCGGGCCGTTTCCCCTGCTTGATTGCGTTGACGGCTTCCGATACGTTTTTTTCCACTCCGAGCACTTTGTCCAGTTGAGTTACCTCGAAAATTTCCTTCACGTTCGGATGCACGTTGCAGATTCTTAAGCTGCCTTTTTCCTTTTTTATCACTTTTAGGAGGGAAATGAGTTTGCCGAGAACCGCGCTCGACAGGTATTCCACGCCGTCCAGGTTCAGGACCATTCGAGTGACGCCGCGCTCGGTGACAAGAGCGTGCAGTTCGTCCGCAAGATCCCGTATGTTCGCGGCGTCGAGCATGCGCTTGTTGAGCAGGCTGACGACGGCCACATCGCCTTGCTTCTGCATTATTATCTGCTCAAGTCCCTTGCGAGCCATGTTTTCTCCGTTTGGAGGCCCCGCCACTGCTTTTCCCGGTTCCCCTGGGCTTGGTTCGTGATTTCACCAGCATGACGGAAGCGCCTCTGCGGTAGAACCGGACCTCGTCCGTGAATTCCTTCATCAGCAGTATGCCACGGCCGCTCTCGGCATACAGCGCCCGCAGTGACCCGGCATCCGGTATGTCTTCAGGATCGAATCCTTCGCCCTCGTCCTCCACCAGCACCGCCCATCTTGATTCGCCGGCCATCAGCGTTACTCTCACGAAGCGCCTGGGATCTCCGTTGTTGCCATGCACAATGGCATTCACCATCGCTTCATCCAGGCACAGACGCCAGCGTCCTTTTTCATCTTCGGTTATGCATTTTTCGGCTTCGGCGCGCTGCAGGATTTTCTTGATCACCTTGTTCTTGTGCCTCAGCCTGCTGGAAATTCTCTCTTCCAGCAGAACGCGGCCGAACGTCCTCGGCGTGGATACCGAGTACAGTATGCCCGAATTGCCTCCCTGACGCTTGCAACCGGGCGTCAAGAAGCACCTCCCTTTGTCCGCATGTTTCCGTCTTCTCCCAGGGATCGTATCAAAGCCTGCACCCGTCTCCGGGGATGGCCCCGAAAAAAACCGCTACACCGGCCGACGGTGCCGCCCGCCCGGCATACCTGCCCGACCTGCCGGTGTCCGGTGTGCCTTGCTTGCAACCGGATCTCCGGCTCGGATATTACCCGTAGATGTCCACTTCCAGCCCCAGCAGCGTTATACCGCTGCCGGTGGCTTTTGCCGTCCGCGCAAGCACGTATTCCTGAAAAGCGTAATCTGCCGGCAGCGATTGGTAGCCCATCCTGGGCGTGCCGTCCTTCATGCGGCCTACGCTGTCGGGTATCCTGTGCGTGACGTACTGCGGGCCGTCTTCCACAAGGTACGTTGTGTTCGCTCCGGCAATACCGGTAATTCCGTCCACGGTTTCCATGCTCCTTCGCCACACGCACAACTTGGTTATTCTATTCCCTAACTATTGCCAGTCAATGATTTTCCGGTGTAAACCGTTCCGGCGATGTACCGTATTCCGCTGGTGGACCGGAGCGCGGTTGTTGTATAATGCCTTGTCTGTTCCGGGAGATTGCTTTGCAGAAGGCTGACCGCAGGATCGCCGCCGTCATACTTGTTCTCATGCTGTTTGTGCTGGCGGTTATCGCGGTGGCAGTGGCAAGGTGGTCGGCCGGCTCCGGACCGGGGCAGGCGCTGAAACCCGCCCGGGATGGTGCTGCCGTGGCCGTTGTCCCCAGGTATAACGGTACGGGCAATGGAGGCCTTGCGGTCGTGCATCCTTCTTTTGAAGAAGGGGTGACCGCCTCAGCCCGGGTGGAAACCATTGAAGGAGTTGCATTTACACTCAACTTGGGGCCGTCCGGTACGAAGCTGCTCCGCCGGGCCCCTGATATTGCTGCCGGCGTCCCGGCTGACATCGTGGAGGATGTGCTCGCCCAAGGACCTCTCCCCGTGGCCGTGTTCATGAAGGAGGGCGAAACTGTTTTCATGGCCGGCGACCATACCGGGACGTTTCCCGTTACCGTCAGGAAGATCACGGCGCTCCAGGCGATGTGCCCCGTCGGGTACTGTCCGCCAGGCGGCGTCTCAAGAATGTCCGATGATTTCATGCGAGTCGGAGATGAACCCGGTCAATGGGAAGTCCTCGCCGGTAAGTGGGAGCTTACCGCCCTGTCTCATCCCGACAGGTCGACAAATCCTTTTGTTCTGGCTTTCCGCCCTCCAGGCAGGCGTTGGGATGACCCGGTTTTTGCTGAGCGCATAGGGCTTTCGAGGATCGGCATCGGTGCGATGATCGGCGGTATCCGGGGCATGCAGACGGTATCGCGCCTCAGTGGCAACGGGCCCGCTTCCCGCTCCGGCGTCCATGAAGACGATATCGTTCTTTCCATCGACTCGGGCGGCGGCCGGTCGCTTTTCGGTACGTACGATGATAAAGTCAGGCTCCGCATCCTCCGCCCGTCCACGGGCAAGACGGTGAATTTCACCATACCGCGGGAAAAGTACCGCTGGGGCGAAACTGCCGTTCCCGTACCGTGGACCGGCGGCAGAATGGAACCAGTCGGCATACTTACCACCGGGCGGAGCGACTGGGTATCCGGCAGGTTGGAAGTGTCCGTTTCTTTGGATCGTTTCGGCGCCGGTGGTCTGGTGTTTAACTATCAGGATTCCAACAACTATACGGCTGCTGTCCTGAACGGCGGCGGTTGCGCGGCCATCGTGAAAAACAGCATGGGCCGCAGTACGGAGCTTGCCCGCGCACCGGCGGTCGTCTGGCCGGGTTCTTTCTACCGCATGGGAGTTGTTTTCGGCGGTGGCAGGGCCGTGATGGATCTGGACGGCCGCGAGATACTCTCGACGGACCTGCCGGACAGTTTCGGTCGGGCCGGCATCTTCGCGCAAGTTGACAACGCTGTCCCGGACTTGCCGGCGCGGCCCCCGATGTTCGATGACTTTGAATATTCCGCCGAGCCGGCCGATCTCGCCGGAAGCGGCGGGGCTTCCAGTCCCGAAGGCGCACTGATCAGTGCCGAAAGTTCCGTCCGGGATTGGGCGAATCCAGCCGGCAGGTGGTTGTACGCGGGGGACGGCCGGTACGTTTTTCGCTACGCAGTCTATGAAGAAGCCACGCTGCTGCTGGCGCGTCTGGATGAAACCACCGAAATAGCCGTTGCCGACGAAACGGGCGGTCCGCAGTCGGACGGGACGTTCCGTTGGACCGCTACCCCCGCGGCTACCCCCGCCAGGATAACGATTGGAGCGAAAAATGTTTCGGTCCTGCCGGCCGGTAGTGCCGGCGTGGCCGAATCCGCTGCCGCTCCGCAGAACCCGTGGCGCAGGGTATTTATCAGGATGGCTTCGGGGAAGAACCCTTCCGGCATTGCCAACGTCATCGACGACGGGGCCTTTGACGAATCGTTCGACCGTGCCCCGTCAAGCTTGGTTTTTACCGGTGGTTTCTGGGGGATCGCCAACAAATGGGTCTGCGACCCCCGTTTCTCGTTTCTCTCGACCCGCTCCGGGGAAACCGCCGCAGCCTGGTGGAAAGGCATTGTGGACGGCGACTTCACGATTGATTACTACGTCTCTACTTTCATGGAAATGCTCGACGAGCCTTTTGAAAGAAGCGGCGACTACAATCTTTCCATCACTCCGGTGCCGGGAGACCTCGGTGCCGGTTACACTCTTTCAGTCGGCGAAGATTACGACCGGGTCAGCAGGTTCTATCGCAAGGGCGCTGTACTTGCTGAGACCGCGGACCCGGACCTGCAGCCTCCTGCCAACCACCTGTATCTTCCTTTCCGCCAGGATTTTCACAGGCACTGGACGCACGTGCGGCTTTCACGGCGCGGCAGCGCTTTCACGTACGAACTCGACGGCCGGACCGGCTTCACTGTCACCGACCCGGATGCCATTGAAGGTCCCGTGCATGTCGCCGTCTGGACACAGAGGAACAGCCTGCTGTTTGGCAGGCTGCTGATAACCGGCCGGCTGCGGCAGGGAGCGGATGTCCCGGTCCGTTTCCCGGCGGCTCCTGCCGGTTATGACGACGGTATCTACACCAACCTCTGGGCCGGTGTGCCTTCTGCTTCCGTCCGGGCCGCCGGCGATGGTTTGTTTGTGACGCAGCCCGTGTCAGGGCCTTTTGTTATCGCCAGAAAGAAGCCTTTCTACGCTTATGCAGGCCAGGACATGGTCGTGAACATCAGGGCGAAGCCTGCCTCCGGCTCTCCTGTGCTGGGCGCCTACGTTCTCCCGGCTGACGCTGCCGGGTTTGCCTGGGGTGATTCCTACGGCGACGGTCCATTTGTCGATTCATGGCCGGAGAAGGGGCCCCCTCCCTGGCAGTCCTACCGGCCCAGGCTCTATGACAAAGGGCTCATCGGGTTTATTCCGCTTTTCGGCGACCTGCCGCAGGAATTGCCTTTCGTTCCGCTCCAGGTGGCTTCCCGGGAAGTGGAAGAAGACGGTACGGTATCCGTACGGGCGATTATCCGGCACCCCGAAAACATCGTGGGGGGTGAAAAGTCCGGCCTGTATCTCATTGCTGTCGGGTGTCTCCACAGGACGGGATACCGTGCTTCGGCGCTGACGGTAAATCCCCCGGGGACTTCGTACCTGCTGCTCGACATGTCCGTCGAACCGGCTCCTGAGCAGGATGTTCAGGAACGCGGGAACCCTTACATCGTCGCCGGGATACTCATCATACCCGGAGCCGCCGGGCCGGTGACGGTGTCCATAGGCACCGTGGCCCCCGGGAACACTCTCACACTCATGCCCTGTGAGCCGTTCCGCCACGGCGAACAGCGTTACCGGCTTTCGGATCTGGGCAGGGAAGTGGCTGAAGGCACCCCGCTCCACCTGCGGTGGATGACCCATGATCAGGGCGCCGTAGAGCACGAACTGGCGTTTGCCGACTCCCCGGCGGCTGCCCCGCCCGAAGTTATTTCGATATCCATAAACGGCAGGAAGGCCGACGCCATTGACTTCTCCGACGAGAATTCCCTGGCGGGCAGGTACGGGGTTTCCGCCCTTCTCGTACACCACCCGGAAGAAAGTGGGTTTACCCGGATCGCCGCCGCTCATTGGGGCGCCATGAGCCGTGTCGGATTGTTCGGCGGAGCGGCGCGGCCGTCCGACTGTTTCCTCAAACTGCAATACCGCGCGGACCGGCGGGTTTCCCTGAGTCCCCATTTTGAATCCGCCGCCGCGTCCATTGTCTGGGGCGACGGTCTCGATCGTAATACCGAATGGGCCTTGCACTCCCGTTTTATGTCCCCCGTGCCTGACGTCCCCTTTGACGGTGACGGCGAATGGCATACCGCCCTGTTCAATCTGCCGCTCACCCTCAAGGCCTCGGGCATGCCGAGCGCGGGTTACCGCCCTTCCGCCCTGGCACTTGCTGAAATCGGCTGGAACGGAATGATGCTGGGCATGGGCCTGGACCTCAAGTCGGCGGAACTGCTCCCCCTGGTCTCAGCCGCTGCTCCCAGGGTCGATTTCACGATCCGGGGAGTCGGGGACGTTTCCGACTGGCGCATGTACGTAGACGACGGCGAATCTGTTGCTCTTACTGCCGTCGACACCGGGCCGTTCCCGTTGAGAACGGCCGTACTGGATGCGAGCGGTGTCGAGAGGGTTCAGCTGGACAGCCTTGAAGACGGCATCAGGTACGTCACCGTTTCCGTGGCGGATTCAACGGGCAGGTGGAGTGCACCGGTGCGGCGCGGCTTCGTTCTCGACCGAACGCCCCCCACCGTGATCTTTGTACCCGAAAAGCCGGCGAATCTGCCGCCGCTGTCGCTTCTGGCGGGGCATTTCGTCGTTACGGACAACCTCAGTGGAGTCGATCTTTCCGGTGTTTCCCTTTCGATCTGCGACGCCGATGGCAGGAACCTGGGAAGCTACCGGTCCGGCAACGGACTCAGGTATGATGCCGATACGGGTGTTCTGCGGGTCGTCCGGAGCAGCCTTCCTGACTGGGCGGCGCTCCCTTCCGTCACCATGACCCTGGGCGGCATTGCCGACATTGCCGGGAATTCCACCCCCGACTATGGTCCCATACAGCTTTCCGTTTCAGGCAGAATCACGCTTGACGGGAAAGTCCTGCGGGAAGGCTGCCCGGAAACGGGTACCGGTACCCGGACCGGGATGCATGCCCCGGTCGTCTTCTACGAACCGACCGGTTCCGTCCGCGGTCCCTTGCCCGGCGGCATCAGCGCCATGCTCGGCGGGGCCCAATACTTTACGGAATCAGCCGGCAGCCTCCGGCCTCATTACAACGTCAGGGTCACGCAACAGGACGGCGCCGGCATCGGCGGATCCGGTGGCGGCCTCCTCCGCACCGGCACGGGTGAATGGCGCGCCACTCTCATGACGCGCTACATGGATGTGGGCCGTGAAGAATATTTTGCGTTTTCGTACAATGCGGATTCTTCAATTACGTCCCTCAGCGTGGAAGCGCACATTGTCGGAGGCGCTGTGCGGCGTTACGACCTGCCGCTGGCTCGTTCGTCGTGGACTACGGTGCTCCTCGATCTGAACGGTGTGTACGAGGGTACAGGCATTAAGCTCGCGTCCGGCAATATGCGGATCATCACTAGGCTCGATATCGTCGGTTTTACCGAAGGCCCTCTGGATGCCTCATGGCCTGCCGGAACCGTCCGCCTGGACGCGTACGGAGCCGCGAGAAAACCGGTGTTGAGGATACATAACTTCCCCGGCGAGGAACGCGCCCTCCTGTACAGGCAACACGGCGGCGATCCTCCTTTGCCATGCAAAACCGGCCGCATGAACATAGCCCCGGCCGGACCCGGCGAACAGATAAGGATTTTTGCCGTTCCTCCAGGATTGCCGGAACCGCCGGGTGCCGCAGCCGTCGGGCGGTTCCCCGCCGTCACGATACCCGCCGGAGTGATCCGGGTATCCCCATGAGTTTACCGGCTGGCAGTTCGGCGCCGGTCGCCGTCCCCTCCGGGGGCGACTCAATTATCGAAGTAGTTATCAGCATTTATCAGTACTATCTGGCGCACCAGGAACAACATCATTGCATGTATAAACAGGCCGTGCAGCATGCCCGCAGTAACAAGAGGGTCTTCCGCTGTACAGGTGTACCCCAGACTGCCATAAAGAATGTTGATGCAAGGGTTTATCCCCATCAGAAACGATGCTGCGCCTCCGTCGCCGCCGGCCGTCGCTGCGTGCATCTCATGCAGCGGCATTTCCACGGCCAATGCACCGCCCGTCCATGCCGCCGCCGCCCCGACGGCCGTCAGCATGGCGCGCAGGCGCCGCTTTGTCCTGAGCCCGATCCACAGCCCGACCCACATCGCCAGCGGCAGGTATATCGCGATGCCTCCGACGCCGATGAGGAGATACAGGAACGTTCCGTGATAACAGCCGGCGACGTACTCTCCCCTCCGCATCGTCCTTGCCAGAATCATGCAGAGCAGCGGCAGGCTCAGCGTGAAAGTGAACCGGCGCAGGGAGCGGGCTTTCTGCAGAATCATGTCCCGGGGTTTTATGGGGGTTATGGCCAGCAGGGACAGTGTCCTTGATGACCGCTCGCCGGCCACGGCGCCGGTCGACATGGCCAGCACTGCAAGCACCGCGGCGGCAAAGCCGACCACGTACAGGCCGACCGCCCACTCCGGTTCCGAATATGCCGTATTCAGGGTCGCCAGCCAGTGTGCTGCAGTTTCCACCGGCAGCAGTATCGGCAGCGACAGGATCGCCACTACCACCAGGTGGTGGTTTTTTAGAAAAGTCTTCTTGTTCGAATCAAGCCAGTAGACCGGGGCCGTTTCCAGCAAGTCGAACTCGTCGTCGGACATCCTCTTTTCCCCGGCGAATTTTCTTGCCCCCCGCAGGACTTCGTCCAACCACTTCAGAAATCTGGTGAAAGGATTGGCCGTCCCGCTGAGCGGATATACCGACAGCCGGTGCCATGTCGCATAGAGCAGTATCGCCGATACGATCGTCCCCGGTACTGCCAGGGCCATCAGCCCCCCGACAAAATCATAGCCGCCGCCCCCCGTTATTGAAACACCGGCCAGTACGGCGAGACCCGCTCCGAAGAGCGCGTACGATATGGTCAGGGCTTCGGTCGTGGATGATGACAACGCTGAAATATACAGCGTTGCCGTTCCTGCCAGCAGTACAAGGGCGATTACCGCGTACCCCCCCATGATCAGGTCCAGGAGCGACAGCCCGCCCGTCATGTAGGCCAGCCCCAGCGCAGGTAGCGACGAGAACAGCATCATGAAAACGGGCAGTGTCCGTCCAAGCAGCTTCTGCAGCAGTATGTCACGAGCCGACATGTCGGTGATGAGCAGCAGCGGCAGCGAGCCGGATTCCCTTTCGGACGTGATCGCACCCGCCGTCATCGATGGGAGAAAAAGAATTATCCCGATCGTGTGCAGAATGATTATGGACATTCCCAGGCGGCGTCCCATGCCCAGTGAGGCCGATGATCCTCCCCCGCCGTGCGCTGTTTCAGCAAGATAATAGGCGGCAAAAATACCCATGAACAGCATCGCGTAAGCCGTCCGCAGGATGTAAGTGCGCGGCCTGTTGGCCTGTTCCGTAATCTCCCGCATGAACAGCGGCAGTGAAAACAGGCGTTTTACTCGCGAAAACCATGGCATCGCCGTACACGCCTCCCGATCCTCCTGCAGCGGACGGTTATTGTACACACACGTGGCCGCGTGTCCCGCCGTGATACATGGGAGCGCTGGGCGCGCTGTTTTTGCATGTCTGAAGCTTGACACGCTCCGCCGCTGTTCTACCATGCCGAAATGGCTTTCTTGAAAGGAAACGGAAATGGCAGAACCAGTCGTAGCCATGCAGATGTATACGTTGAGGAATGAAGCCGCCGAAGATTATCCCGGTACCCTGCGGGAGGTCGCGGACATGGGCTACAAGGCCGTCCAGGTGTCCGGCACGCATTCGTATTCGGCCGCGGAAATACGCAACGTGATGGACGACCTGGGGCTCGGTTCGGCCGGCACCCACGTCGGCTTCGCCATGATGCGGGACGATTTCAATGCTGCCGTGGACCTTGTGAAGACGCTCAATACCCCCTACGCCATAGTCCCGTCCTGCCCGGGCGAATACCGGGAAGACTCCCAGGGATGGATGCGCTTCGCAAGAGAAATGAACGAAGTGGCGGCGCGGATGAAAGAAGAAGGACTGGTCCTCGGCTATCACAACCACTCCTTTGAATTCAAGGACTATGGCGGAAAGACCGGCTACGATATCCTGTGGGAAATCGCCTCCGATGACATACAGCCCGAAATCGACACCTACTGGGTACGGCACGGCGACCACGACCCGGTTGCCATGCTCAAGCGTTTTGCTGGCCGTATCGACGTGGTGCATTTCAAGGACATGGGCGAAGGCGAAGGCAAGCCCATGGTGCCCGTCGGCGACGGTATTCTCGACTGGCCCGCCATCCTCGAAGCCTGCAGAACCGGCGGGGCGAAGTGGCTGGATATCGAACAGGACCGCTGCGAGCCCCTCGCTCCCCTTGATGCGGCAAGAAAGTCTTTGGATAACTGCAGAAAGTGGGGGCTGGCGTAGCCCCGCCGTGTCACGGCGTGTTGCCTCCGCTCCCGGCTGAAGAGGCTTGAATGGAAATACTTGCCGCCGTTCCGGCTGACGTCGAGGAAATTCTCGACGTCCAGAAGGCTGCTTTCCTGCGGCAGGCCGAAATCTATTCCAACCACGACCTCCCGCCGCTCCTGGAAACCGCCGATGAAGTCAGAAGCGCCTTTGGCGAATGGACGGTTCTGAAAGCGGTCGAAAACGGACGCCTTGTCGGCTCGGCGCGCGGCAGGTCCAGGGATGACGGCGCCTGCTTCATTGCCAGGGTTTCGGTTCATCCCGACTGCCAGGGTAGGGGAATTGGCGGGGCATTGATGGCCGCCCTTGAAAACGCTTTTCCCCGGGCAACCTGTTTCGAACTGTTCACCGGGGCGAAGAGCGTCGGCAACATCGCTTTTTACGGGAAACTCGGCTACGTCGTTTATGCCGAAGAGGACCGTGGCGATATAACGATCGTCAAGATGCGGAAGACTCCTGAATGACGCGGGCCGGACGCTCCGCTCTCCTGCCCCTCGCGGCGGTATCGCTGCTTCACGGCATGAACCACGCCTACGCGGTGTTCCTGAGTCCGCTCAATAACGAGATACGGCAGTTCTTCGGGGCGGATGCAATTAGCGCCGTGACTTCGTTCAAGACCACCTACCTTCTGGTTTACGCCGCAAGCAACCTCCTGTTCGGCGCACTCACGAACCGCATATCCGCCAGGTACGCCCTGGGTCTCGGCGCCGTGCTGAACGCTGGCGCCATTGTGGCGTTCTCGATGGTAGGTCCTGCCGGCATTGCAACCATGCACGTCCTGTGGGCCCTGGCGGCCATCGGCGGCGGCACGTATCACCCGGTAGCGAACGCCCTCATTACCGGGCTCTTCCCCGGCAGGAAGGGCTGGGCGTTTGGAATCACGGGCATGGGGGCGTCCGCCGGGTTCGCCTTCGGACCGCTCCTGACGGGCTTCCTGTCCACCGCACTGCATCTCGACTGGAAACAGATTGCCGTCGTGTTCGGTGCTCTCGGACTGACTTGCGCAATCGCGGCGCTTGTATTCATTTCCGAATCGTCCGCCGAACAAGCCTCCCCTGGCCATGTTCCGCCCGACAATGCCGCCGGAAGCCGTTTCCCGATCAGCGCGGCACTGGGTATCTTCGTCGCTTTCGTGGTGGCCGCTGCTGGTATGAGAGAAATCGTAACGTGGAGCGTGCTCGATATTTCCGACTTCTTCCTGAGCCGGGCGCATGAGACGGTGGAGACTTCCTGGTACCTTTTCCTCCTGGGCCTGCCGGGGATAGCCGTCCAGCCCCTGGCCGGCATGCTGTCGGACCGGATCAGCCGCCACAGGCTTGCCGCGGCCGCGCTGGCGCTGCACGCCGTGTCCACCGTCTTGGTCGTGGCGACTCCGACAGCCGTATTGTTCATCCCCTACCTCTTGTTCGGAATCGGGCAGGCGGCTTCCGTTCCCACCATCGAAGCTTACGTGGCCGATTATACGAACCCGCGGAACCGCGGGCTTGTCTTCGGTTTCATGGTCACAGCGGGGCTGGGGCTGGGCGCTCTGGGGCCGTTGTTCTCCGGTATACTGGTGGACTGGCTGGGTGCCACGACCGGGGCCTACCGCGTCTGTTACGTGGCGCTCGGAACCATTGCTGCCTGCGCAGCTCTTCTCATGGCGTTCTCCGGGGCTGTGGCGCGCAGACTGCGGTTGGTGGCCTCCGGCTGATTAGGGCTCTCCGGACGTATCCCTAGCGGTTGTACCAGTCGGGCAGCTCCACCCGGGCGGAATTCACCCAGGCCGAATACCACACCGTGGCCGTAAAGTGCGTCCCTTCGCGTATGCTTGCTTTCACCAGTCGGACGACATCCGCGTCGAGGCTCCGTGGCTTCTTCGGTTCCACTTCCGGCAGCAGGTTCTCCAGCCGGTAGACCTCGTCCACGCGCCCGTTGGAACGCTTCACGACGCCCATGGTCAGTGCAAAAACGTCGTCCACGGCCTTGATATTCAGACCTTCGGTTATTTCCCGCTCTTTAATATGCGCGTTGCCGGGCAGGGCGTCCATCTTGGCGTGAATGCCGCTCCGGGGCGACTTGCCCGCCGTGTCCGCCCGCCCGTCGAAGTGCACCGTGCAGTGCAGCGGCTGCGACGCGTCCGCCGTGTAGTGAGACAGGCTGCCGGCGATGTAGATTATCTTGTTCTGTATCGCCCTGTCCCGGGGCCGCCTGCGGTATTCGGCGAACGCCACCAGCAGGCGTTCGTAGTTTTCCTGTACCGAGTACGGCAGCGTCCCGGCTTCATGGTCGGTCGTCCCGAGTTTGCGGCAGAGAGTCCGGTATTCATCGAGCGTCGGTGGCAGGTCGCTGCCTTTCAGCAGTTCCAGGTCGATGTAATGGCAGGGTCTTTCCGACGACGTCAGTGCGGGAGCGGCAGCGTTCTTCCACAGATCCGGGTCCACCGAATACGCCGCAAGCGTATCGGCCGCCTTGATGAAGAACTTTGGCATGTCGCCGGGGAGCGACGCCGTTGCGGCGCGTGCGATCGCGAAATGCCCTTCCGGCCACCATGCTAAAACCGTCCCCGCTGCGGCGGCGAGAAGAATCGCCGCCGCAGCGGCCCGCGTGAATTTTCTTCCGTACATGCCGTTCCTCCCCTTGCTATTCCGCGGGCGCCATGCCGCGGCCTCCCACTAGATACCTGCCGCCGAAGCACCGTACCCATTCCAGCCTGTTTGTCGTCCTGATGCTGTCTATTTCGGCGTCGGAAAAAGGCACCGGCTCTTCCTTCCGTTTCCCTTTCACTTTCACCTTCCGTTTTTCCTTCTTGAAGAACGCGAAAAGGCACTCATCGCTTTCCGCTCGTGCCCGTTCAACTTCCCTCCGCATCAGTTCGCTTCTCACCTCCGGCCCCCATCCGCCGGTGTCCACGCGGCAGCCCGTGGCTGCAACCAGCCGATCGCCGAAATACAGGCTCCCGTACGGTGGCGTACCCACGTGCACTATCCGTCGTCTGAGCGCCGCGTATTCGTCGCTCCCCATGTATTTCATGTAGGTGTAATTCTCCGGCTTTGCGCGCGGGTCGTCGGGCGGCGGCGGTGTCCCGGACACCGGCTCGGCCGGCAGCGTCCTCCGGATGAAGTCCGCCAATTGGACAAAGTCCGTGTCGGGACTCGACTGCCACGCCGCTACCCCTATGGCCGAATTCGTCCCCGTTACCCCGGGCATCAGGCCGAAGCCGAGCTTGCCGGGCATTCCCGCCATCAGCACCGGGAACGGCACCAGCGAAAACGCGTACAGCAGCGCCACCCGCCGTTTCAGCGGCCGCGTCGTCCCGGTTTCCGTTGCCTTCGCCTCCCCGCGTTCGAGCCACTTCTGGAACATCCGCCCCGCAAGCACCGCCCACAGCGGCCACGTGTGCATGAAATACCTTCCCCCGTAGCTGAAAAGCATCGGCAGGAACCCCACAAGCATGCATTTCACCGGCCCCAGCCGCCCGTCCTTGTCCCTGAACCACGTTATACCCGCCAGCGTCATCAGCACGGGGTTCACTATCATGAGCTGCAGCAGGCCCACCACCAGCTTCATGGCCAGCCCGGCGTCTCCGGCCATCGCCCCCGTCGAAGACCCCAGCCATGACAGGTACGGCAGCGTCCGGAAAACCCACGGCAGGTAAAAAAGCCCGGTGAACGCTGTCACCTTGCGGAAGAACGGGAAGTACTCCCGGTACCTCACCGACAGCACCAGCAGCCCCAGCATTATCATGAAAGGCATTCCCAGGTGTACGTAGAAAGACACCCCCAGCATTATCACCACCGCCGCCGTCCGCCTGCCCAGAAACGCCGTCAATATCGCCGGCAGCAGCGCCGTCGCCACCGCCGCGGGCAGCACCATCGCCTGGCTTATCAGGAACGACGTCCCCATCGACAGGATTATCACCGTGGCGAATCCTCCCGCCGCCCCGAACAGCCACCTCGCAAAGTACCACCCCAGTAACAGCGACAGCGGGAACAGCAGTATCTGCAGCGTGTTGAACCCGAAGAGAACGTTGTCCGCCGACCCCGCAAAAAAAGCTATCGTCCTGTGCAGCAGCGGCGGGTACAGGTGCGGCCTCCCGAACGGTGCGTATTCCCACCTGTCCCACGCCGGCACTTTCTCCTGTTCGATTATCTGCCGCGCAACCGCCATGTGGTAGGTCGGGTCCGAATCGTATACCATGTCTATCCGCAGGAGATCGTCGCGGTTCGCCGCCATCACAAGAAATATGAACCCGACGAACAGTAACGACGCCACGTCCAGGTACCCGAACTTGAACGTCAGTTCCCGCGGCACTTCCGGTGCCGGCCGCCGGCGCGCTATCCGAGTCCACTTGAGCAGAAAATGCAGCGGCCATCCCAGCGGCACAAGTACTATGGCCATCACCCATCCGAACCCCACGAAGAAAAGCAGTGCCCCTATGCCCAGGATCGCCCACGCAAGCATGCCGCGCCATGCCCGCCTGAACCATCCGCCTTCGGCGCTTTCCCATATGTAGAGCCCCGCCGGGCCGCAGAAAAACGTCGTCAGGAAGAACGGCAGGTTGTGCACCGGCTCCGAATACACCCATTTGCAAAGTTGCTCGTATTTGTAGAACACCAGCGGCAGGATGCCCGCCGCTGCCGTGGCGCATGATCGGCAGCGGTTTTTCTCCGCAGTCCGTTCCGCTTCGACCATACCTTCGCCGCCCATGTCCGGTTCCTCGTTATCCGCACGAATGCCGTGCGCCGTGGAGCGTCATAGGGGCATACACGCCCGGGCCCTTCCGGTCACTCGGGACAGCCGTGCTTTTTTACCGTCCTTGTGCCTTGCGTCCCATGCAGCCGGGGCGACAATACCCAGGCGTCCCGGAAGGACGTCGTCGACCGCTTCAGGAAAGGATGCGTTCATGGCAGACAGACTATCATGGGGCCTGCTTGCTGCAGGGAATATCGCCAGGAAGTTCGCCGAAGGCGTCGCCCATTCAAAGACCGGCACCGTGCTTGCTGTTGCAAGCCGTGACAAGGACAAGGCCGCCGGCTTCGCCGGAGATTTCGATATCCCGCGCAGCTACGGCAGCTATGAAGAACTTCTTGCCGACGACGACGTCGACGCCGTGTACGTCTCCACCCCGCATCCCATGCACGCTGAATGGGCCATCAAGGCTGCCGAAGCCGGTAAGCACGTCCTCTGCGAAAAGCCCATCGGCATCAACTATGCCGAAGCCATGGCTATTGTCGACGCCGCCGAACGCAACGACGTCTTCCTGATGGAAGCCTTCATGTACCGCTGTCACCCCCAGACCAGGAAGCTCGTCGAACTCATCAGGGATGGCGCCGTCGGCGAAGTACGCGTCATCCAGGCCTCATTCAGCTTCCACGCCGGTTACAATCTCCAGGGCCGCCTGCTGAACCAGGCCCTCGGCGGCGGCGGCATACTCGACGTCGGCTGCTACCCTGTTTCTCTCTCGAGGCTGGTCGCAGGCGTTGCCCAGGGCAAGCCCTTCGCCGATCCCGTAAGCCTTACCGGGGCGGCCAAAATCGGCTCCGAAAGCCGCGTCGATGAATACGCCGTTGCCTCCGCCCTCTTCCCGGGGAATATCGTTGCCAGCCTGTCCACGGGCGTTCAGGTGACCCAGGCCAACGACGTGCGCATCTTCGGCTCCGAAGGTAACATCGTCATCCCGTGGCCGTGGATACCGTCGCGCGAAGGCGGCTCCAACAGGATCCTCCTTACGCGCAACGGCAAGGAGACCGAGGAAATAGTGATCGAGACATCCGAGTATCTCTACGGTATCGAAGCCGATACCGTCGCCGCCAACCTGGAAAAACGCCAGGCCGAACCCCCGGCCATGACCTGGGAAGATACTCTCGGTAACATGCGCACCCTCGACATGTGGCGCGATGCCATCGGCCTCGTCTACGACCGTGAGCAGCCGCAGAACGTCACCTACACCATGTCCGGCGGGCCTCTCAGGCCCGGCTCCAGGGGCGCCATGAAATACGGCAAAATCCCGGGCGTCGGCAAGAAGATCAGCAGGGTTCTCATGGGCGTGGACCATCCCAGGACCGTCCCTTACGCCGCGGCGCTCTTCGACGACTTTATCGAATGCGGAGGCAACGCCTTCGATACCGCCTACATCTACGGCGGCGGAACCGCGGAAAAAGTCCTCGGCCACTACGTCAGGAACCGCGGCATACGCGACGACGTCGTCATCCTCGACAAGGGCGCTCATACTCCGGCCTGCTTCCCGGACAAGCTCTCCGCACAGTTCGCCGAAAGCCTCGAACGCCTCCAGACCGACTACGTGGACATCTACATGATGCACCGGGATAACCCCGACGTCCCCGTCGGCGAATTCATGGACGTCATGAACGAGCACGCCGCCGCCGGCCGCATGAAGATCTTCGGCGTCTCCAACTGGTCGAAAGAACGCATCGACGAAGCCAACGCATACGCCGACGGGAAAGGCCTCGCACGCATCGCCGCCGTCAGCAACAACTTCAGCCTTGCTCGCATGGTCGACCCCGTCTGGAAAGGCTGCATCGCCTCCAGTTCGCCGGACTACGTCAAGTGGCATACCGATACAAGGATGCCGCTCATGCCGTGGTCCAGCCAGGCAAGAGGTTTCTTTGTCGAAGGACGCTCTCACCCGGACAGGAAGGACGACCCTGAACTCGTCCGCTGCTGGTATGCCGAAGATAACTTCAAGCGCCTTGAACGCGCACGCGAACTTGCAGAAAAGAAGGGCTGCCTCCCCATCAACATCGCACTCGCCTACGTCCTCTGCCAGCCCTTCCCGACCTTCCCGCTCATCGGCCCGAGGAAGCCCTCGGAGACACGGTCTTCCCTCCCGGCTCTCGGCGTCGAACTCACACCCAAAGAAGTCGCATGGCTTAACCTCGCGGATTAACCGCTGCCATGTCCTTCGATGACGGATGGGCCGCACTGCACCTCGACGCTCCCCCGCGGGTCCCTCGCACCGAATACTCCGCTCATGACTACAACCAGGTCTACGAAGACCTGTCGCGCCGCTGACGGGTCGGCGGGAACGCTGCACCGCTACCTGTACTTCGGAAGATACTTCCCGTGCGCCCTTATCAGCTCGTTGCAGAGCTTGATCGTGTCGTCTATGGAAAGCTCCGCCGACGTGTGCGGGTCCAGGAGTGCCGCCTGGTATATCGCTTCCTTCTTCCTCGTCAGTGCCGCTTCTATGGTCATTATCTGCACGTTGATGTTTGTGTGGTTCAACGCCGCGCACTGCTCCGGCAGGTCTCCGACGTACACCCCCTGCACCCCGTTCCGATCCACCAGGCACGGCACTTCCACGCACGCCTTCGCTGGCAGGTTCGGTATTATCCCGGTGTTCATCACGCTTCCGCCGATCTTGTACGGCACGTCCGTCTCCATCGATTCCATGATGCTCGACGCGTACTCGTGCGTCCGTTCGTGCGTCAGTTTCCTGTTGTGCACCAGTTCCTTCTTCCGCGCCTTCCATGCCTCGATCTGGCTCACGCACCTGCGCGGGTACTCGTCCAGCGGGATGTTGAATTCCTCGACC
This sequence comes from Planctomycetota bacterium, assembly GCA_016930595.1. GTDB lineage: Bacteria > Planctomycetota > SZUA-567 > JAFGGJ01 > JAFGGJ01 > JAFGGJ01. The sequence goes on along the minus strand of JAFGGJ010000046.1, from coordinate 6,161 downwards.
AGTTCCGGGTACAGCCGCTTTATCCAGTACGGCATGTATTCCGCACTGTGCTCCGACGACTCCGTCACGTAGTACCCGAACCGCAGCATTACCTCGAAACGCACCATGTCGTGGTGTTTCTTGCCGCCTTTCCTGCGCGCCTCGGCGTTCATTTTCCGGGCGCGTTTCTTTATCTCGGGATACAGGTCTTTGCCGCCATCCGTTATCTCGATCAGCCATCCCTGGTGGTTTATGCCCGCTATCTGCCACCGCAGCTTCTTTACGCTGTCCAGCAGCCCGACCTGCCGCAGGAGCCCCCGCGCGCAGCCCTGCACCGAATGGCACAGCCCCACCGTCTTTACCGCGCTTGCCCGCAGCATCGCCCCCGTCAGCATCGCCATCGGGTTCGAATAGTTCAGCATCCACGCCTCCGGGCACACCGCTTCCATGTCCCTCGCAAAGTCCAGCATTACGGGTATCGTCCGCAGCGCCCGGAATATTCCTCCTATCCCCAGCGTGTCCGCTATCGTCTGCCGCAGCCCGTATTTCTTGGGTATCTCGAAATCTATCACCGTTGACGGCTCATACCCTCCCACCTGTATCGCGTTTACCACGTAGTCGGCGCCTTTCAGCGCCTTCTTCCGGTTCTTCGCCCCCAGGTATCCCTTGATCTTCGCTCGTCCCCTGTTCGTGTTCCTGTTCAGGTTGTCGAGCATCATCTTGGATTCCCTGAGACGCGCCCCATCTATGTCGTAGAGCGCTATCTCCGATTCGCGCAGCGCCGGCGTCAACATGACGTCCCCAATCACGTTCTTCGCGAATATCGTGCTCCCGGCCCCCATGAACGCAATCTTCGGCATCGGTGTTCTCCTTTTCGCTGTCTATAAGCGCCCGCACACTTCTATGAAACCGACCGTCTCGCCCGCCGCCGTTTTCAGCGGCACCAGAACGGAAATCATACCCCCGCGCCTGTTCCGCACCACCGTTGTTTCGCCCTCCAGTGTCTTCTTCATGTCCCCGTCCGGATCTATCGCAAGCTGCCCGAAATCGTACCACTGGCTCAGCCCGTGTTTCTGCCTGATTATCATGTTGATCTTCTCTGGGTTGTCCCTCGGCCTCATCCACAGGTTGCAGTCGATCGCCGCCTCCGCTGTGCGGGACAGCCTTATCAGCAGCTTCTTCGTGTTCACGAACTCCGGAAAGTTCACGTCCCAATTGTCGCTCGCAAACCACTGGTCCTTCGGGTGCTTCCGGAACAGCCATTCCTCCGCCCTGGCGGTTACTATCCTGCGGCATGTTTCGGCGTCAATGGTTTCGGCGCATTTCGCCCCCACCGCCTTCAATTGCTCCTCCAGGCTCCCTTTTACAGACCCTTCCCTCAGTTCCGGTGGCGTCGGCTCGTCCAGCCGGTACGGGACCAGCCCCCGGGCGCGCTCCGTCACGGCGCGCGCCGGTCCCGGCGCCTTCTTCGCCGTCCGTGTACGCACCGCTTCCTGCAAGGCGTACTCCCGTACCGCAAGCCACCAGCGCCCGTCCAGGTTATTCTCCGAACGCTTCGGTTTCCTCATGGCCTCGCCCAGCGACGCGTTCGACCATTCCCACGGGTCCTGCTTCTTGCATTCGGCGGCACCGTTCCACCAGTCCGCGGGCGTCACCCCGGCGAACGACGCCGTCTTCGCCCTTGTCGCCGCCGCTCCCTTCCTGGTTTCCACAAGGTCCAGCAGCGCTATGTCCTGCAGGCAGTTCCTCTGTATCTTCAGTCTTATGCTCGGCAGGATTTCGTCCAGCCCGAACTTCGCCCCGGGGTAGAACATGCACTCACGGTTCCCGCGGGACTTACCCCAGGCGTCGCTGTCCGGGCTCGTCGTCAGCCACCTTATGTATCCGTCTATCCCCTTCATCCACGCGTCCACCGGCATCTCCGTCGCATCCAGCGTCGAGCCGAATATGCTCGGCGAACCCCCGTATATCCACACCTTGTCGCCGCGCCCCTTCAGCAGCGCCGGAGCCTCCGGGTAGAACGAGAATATCCCCCCGCCGCACACCCAGAAGTTCACCACCCCCTTCAGCTCGTCCATCTGCTGCCTCATCAGCCAGCTCGCGTCGTGCCGGAACACGAATCTCACCGGGCTTTTCTCCGGCACCGCCTTGTGCAGCAGCCTCCCGAACTCCTTGAAGCACACGTTGTCCTTCGGAAAACGCGTCTCGTCCCCGTCCCACTCGAAGCCCTTGTACCGCTTCTTGTGGTTGAAGAACATCTCGAATTCCGTCTCCGTCCACCCCTTTTCCCGAAAGTGCTTTTCCATCGCCGATACCACGTTCACAAACTCCTTCTCGTACGTCGGCGTCCCCCAGTACAGGTACGATCCCGGCCATTCGGGGTTTATCGTCAGGTACATGCACTCGATCGGCCGGGGACCGCGGCGCGTTTCCCTGAACGCGCTCCCGTCCAGCAGCGGCCCGAAGTGCCTGTCGAACGTCTCCCATCCCTTCACTCTTTTCCCTTCGCCTTCCCCCTCCAGTTCCGGTGCGAACAGCCCGTTCACTCCGCCGGAATGGTTGTATCCCAGGTCGTGGAAAAGCGCCCGGTGTTCGTACAGCAGCTTGTACATGTCGTGCACGCAGGAAAAGAATTCGTCGCTCCCGTTGAACGCCTTCCCTGCCGCCTCAGCCTTCCGCCGCCGCAGCGGAAAGTACGAATGTACCCACCCGACCCCGTAAGTGTTGTGATCGGCGCACAGCGTGTCTTCCTGCGGCACCTGGACCTTCAATACGTTCACCCGTACTTGGATGTATCCCATCCGTCCCTGCCCGCCCAGTTCCAGTACGACGTTCACCGGCCCGGGCTTCGCCTCCGGCGACACCCATATGTCCACCCACAGCGCCGCCGTGGTCTGCCCCTTTATCTGCATGTCGGAATCGGGCAGTTTCATGTTGTCCGTCATCCCGGCATACATGCCATCCTTGACTGTTCCCGCGCCGCCCGCGGGGATCAGCGCGTCCGCGTACCACTCCCCCTGCCCGTTCCCGTGGAACCATTCCCGGAAAACGTCTATCTCCACGTCCGGCGATTCCGCACGGTAGCTCACGTGGAATTCGCCCCCCTTGTCGTCCGTCACCGCCATGTGGAACGACACGTACCCGCCCCTTGGCGCATCAATATTTATGGCGTTGTAGCCCCGGAACCGCGTGGGTTTCAGCGCAGCCGGTTCTTCCCCCTTGTAATCCGCCTTCATTATGCCCCCGTGCGGGCCCGGCCGGAAGAATTCCGGGTATATCCTTATGTCCCACCCCGATGCTCCGCATGCCGCCAGCAGCATGATCGCGGCCGCTGTGACATTCCTCTTCATGACGCCCCCCATTCTCTTTTCGGCTCTTCGGTTTGTAGACTACCCGTCCGCTCCCGCGTGTCAACCCCGCCCCCCCCTTGACAGGACCCCCGTGATGCTGTAGATTGGACTCCGCCTTCCCTGCGGTAGGGCCGGCGTTCGTGATTGTGGCTCTTGGTACCGGAGGATTTTCTCATGCGGAAATACGGATTGTGTCTGGCCGCGGCCGTGCTGACCCTGGCCGTTGGCTGCGGCGGCGGTGGCGGCGGCGGCGGAACGACCATCTCCCTCAACGGTGGTGCCGGTGATGATCTTATTGGAATCGGCATTGGCGGCAACGGCGGCTCCATGGGTATCGAAGTCCGCGGGATGAAAGGTATTCAGATCCTCCGCAGCGGCACCGTCGATACCTCTTTCCCGCTTCCCTCCGATCCGGCAACCGGCCTCGGCAGCGCTCCCCTGGTGGTTGCTTCCGACCTCGGCATAATGGCCTACGCCAATCAGGCCGCGGCGCAGGCGGCCGTTGTCCTCGACGGCACCCCTTACATGTACATATCCGGCACCAATAATAACCGCATCTGGATTCGCCATCCATCGACCTCGGATGAAATCGTCACGGGCATCCGCGTCGAATACGGTGCTACTCTCACCCTTGGCCTCAACGTCGACAGCGGCGGCCTTACCGGCCAGGACGGCGCTCAGGTCAGGCTTGCCTCAGACCTCGATGTCCGCGGCATTCTTACCGTCAAGGATCTTACCACGGGCACCGTTGGAGGCGCCCCGGTTGACGAGCGCCACGGGACCACGGCGAATTCCAGGGACAAGGGCTATCTCTACCTCTACCTCGACCGTAACCTCCTTCTGCATCGAAGCGGCCTTATCTCCACGGCGGGTGCCGACGCTCCTCCCGGCACGGACCAGCGCGGCGGCGACGGCGGCTTCCTCCATCTCTACGGTACGGCCAGCATGATTTTCCACGGTACCGTTGATGCCTCCGGCGGCGACGGCGACGGCGACGGTGATGGCGGCAACGCCTGCTTCTACTCGGGAACGGGTTTTTCGGACAGCCTTAATATCGAATCCATCAATGATCATGTCATTGTTACTGGCACCATGGACGCCTCGGGCGGCGATGGTACGGTCGCCGGCTCTCCAGGCGGCGTTGCCGTTTCAGCGGAAAGGACCGTGCGTGTCACGGGCCTGCTCGTCGCCGACGGCGGCTCCGCTACAGGCGCCGTTTTTACCCCGGGAGCCCAGGGCGGTACTGTCACGCTGTGGACCTCTGAAGGAGGTATCTATAACAGCGGTACGCTCCGCTCCAACGGCGGCTATTCCGCCAGCGGCGGCGGCGCCCCAGGCGGCGACGTCAATTTCTACGCCGCCAACATCAGCGAAATGGGGCTTATCTATCACTCCGGCGCCATAGAAACCCTCGGCGGCGATTCCGATGTCGTCACCGCCGGTAACGGCGGCTGCGTTTACTTCTCCAACTACGGCGGCGATATCCGCATCAGCGGCTCGATTACGGCTGACGGAGGTTCCGCGGCAGCCGTCTGTGCGAGCGGCGGTTCCGGCGGCGCTGTCGAAATCTACAACTATGAAAACTCCGGTGCTTCCATGGTTGCCATGGCGCCGGGTGACGTCATCCTCAGCGGCAGCATCAGCCTCGACGGCGGCGATGGCGAAAACGGCGGTACTGGCGGATCGATCTCCATACAGAGCGTCGATTACGAGCAGGATCGCATGTTCGTGCCCGATTACGGCGTCAAGCTTATCGGCTACTCGCGCATCACCGCTTCGGGCGGCTCCGGGCCGAACGGCGGGGACGGCGGCGCCATCAGTCTCTTTACCGACGGCACCGACGACGGCTTCGGCTTCCCCCAGTCGGGAGCGGGGCCCATCACCGTCGAAACCGACGTTGACTGCTCCGGTGGCGATGCCTCCAGCGGCTCCGGCGGCGATGGCGGCATTCTGGCGGTGGATTCCCTCTTGGGCGCCAGTGTTTCATACTACGACGGCTCCAACGTCTGTGCCTGCACCGGCACGTTTACTTTCTGCGGCGGCAACGGTACTCTGAGCGGCGGTCGCGGCGGTGGTACTTATGCTCTCCTGTGGGACGGCACTTCCGTCAACGCGACCATCAATATCGACGGTGGCGACGCCACGGACCCCGTTGCCGATGCTCCCGGCGGCGATGCTGGTTTTATCTGGTACCTCTCCGGCGCAGATATGTATATCGGCGGTACTGTCAATGCTTGCGGAGGTCGTGCGATGGGTACGGGGGCCGGTGGTCAAGGCGGCTCGACCGAAGGCATGGGGCTGACCACGGCGCTCGGCGTCCTGACCAGCCGCATGACTTACAACTTGCGCGGCGGCGACGGTGACGCTCTCGTCGGTACAGGCGGCGAAGGCGGACGCGTTTTGCTGGATTCCTCCATCGGTACAGACCATGCCGGCTCCTGGGACGTTTCCGGCGGACAGGCCTTTATCGACGGCGTTGACGGAGTGGTCGAAATAGACGGCATACTCTACTGACGTCTTTTGCGGTTGTGCGGACAGGGGGGCGCTGCTTCGTGCAGCGCCCCCCGTGTTTTTCCCTCGCTCAAGCCCCGCCCACCCCAATCCCCTGTGGCGCGCGTGCCTCCGGCAAGGAAGCGCATTCTTCGCGCAGGCACGGGGTGAGTGGGCGTGGGGGAGCAAAGCGACCAAGCCCGAACGGTAAACCCTTGCATGGGTACAGCGCGTCTTACGTACAGGCCGCAGGCAGCGGGTGGGTGGGACCCCCGCCCGGGGATCCCGGACCGCCATGGCGTATTGTGCCATGCGCGGCCGGCGATTAATGGAGTCTTGGGG
>JAFGGJ010000045.1 GCA_016930595.1 Planctomycetota bacterium | reverse complement strand
GTGCGCGCCGGGCGACATGAGCCATTTCACCGGTTCGCAGGCCGGTTCCACCGCGAAAAGTTCGCCGTCCACAAACCAGTACACGGTGGTGGAAGCGCACCCGGAGCGGCACGTGAAGACCAGGTGTTTCTCCGCCCCGGCGGAAACCGGCAGTGCGTACCTGGCGCCGGGCCCGGGGGAAGATATTTCGATCGCCGGGGCGGCTGTGCCGACGGAGCCGGGAGTCCCCCGCCGTTCCGCCATGAAGGCGGCCGCGGCCGGCGGCCACGCGACGGTCGCTTCCCGGGTGCCGCCGGCCTGTGCGAACCTGTGCAGCCGGCAGGGCGTTTCGCTGCTGATACCCGGCAGGTATTCCGCTTCCACCCTGTGCGGACAAGCCGGCGAGGCCGGCTGACCGGACAGGGCGCACACGATTCTCGTCCGCACGCCGGGCGGTCTTTCCCATGCTGCGGGCGTTCCCCCGGAAACACGCTCGGCGACTTCCATGGCCAGGGGCAGCGCGGACCGGGCGCCCACGAGAACCGGGTGGCCGTTCCCGCTGTGGTTGCCGCACCATACTCCCGCAACGTACTCCGGCGTGACCGCCACGGCCCATGCATCGCGGCAGTTCCAGCTTGTTCCGGTCTTCCATGCGACGCTGCCGGCGGTTCCCGGCGGGGGGGCGCCGAGGCAGCGGAGCGCCAGGTACGCGGCGCCCCGAGGAAAGACCCGTTCCCCGGCGCAGGCGGGTTCGTCCGCGGCCGTCCGCAGGGGCAGGAAGGTGCCGAGGCGTGCAAGGGCGGCGTAGGCGTTGGCGATGTCTACGAGGCGTACTTCCGCCGTGCCGAGAGCGAGGGAGAGACCGCAGCGTTCTTCCCCGCCGAAAATGCCGAGCCCGAGCCTGGCGGCGTCGCCGGAAAGCCGCGCCGTCCCGATGCGGTCAAGAAGGTCCACGGCGGGCACGTTGCGGGAGGCCGAAAGGGCCTGTTCGGCGGTCATGGGCCCGAGGTAACAGGAGTCCATGTTCTGCGGGGAATAGCCGTGCCACGACATGGGCACGTCGTATACGATGCTTGCCGGGGTGAGTTCGCCGGAAGAAAACGCGGCGGCGAAGATGAACGGTTTGAGCAGCGAACCGGGCTGGCGCCTGACGGCGGCACAGTTGACGAATCCATGGGCGGCGTCGTTCGGGTCGGCGCTGCCGAGCATGGCCAGCACATCGGAGGAACGCACGTCGATCACGACGACGGCCAGGCCCTGAATGCCCATGCCGTTCAGCTCGCGGGCGCGGCGGGCGGATGCTTCCGCGACGACGGCCTGTACATCGGGATCCAGCGTGGTGCGGATTACGCCGCCTTCGGCACCCCTGCGCTGCAGCACGAAGTCGGCGAAGCGCGGGGCGGACGCCGGCGTGCGGCGGTCCTGGAGCGTTATCGTTTCCCTGCGTGCGAGGGCGATTTCTTCCGGGGAAGCGAGACCCAGTTCGAGCATACGCCGGAAGACGTATTCGCGGCGTTCAAGGGCGGCGTCCAGGCGGCGGGCCGGGTTGTATCTGGCGGGACTCTGCGGTATGCCCGCAAGGAGGGCCGCTTCGGCGAGGGTGAGCCCGGAAGCGTGCTTGCCGAAATAGCGGAGGGCCGCAGCTTCGACCCCGACGACGTTGCCGCCGTAGGGCGCGAGGTTGAGATAGAGTTCCAGGACGGCGGACTTGGAGGAGGTGCTTTCGAGCTGGAGCGCCCGGAAGGCTTCAATGCACTTTGTCCTGAAGGTGCGCTCCCGCGGGTGGAGCATGCGTACGGTCTGCATGGTGACGGTGGAGGCGCCGGAAACGGTGCGCCCGGCGAGCGCGTTCTGGGCGGCGGCGCGCGCGACGGCGACCGGGTCCACGCCGGCGTGCCGCCAGAAACGCTCGTCTTCGGCGGCCACGGTCGCATTGATGATGGAAGCGGACATGCCGTCGAGCGCCGCGGGAATGCGCCAGTTTTCGCCGGCGTCCACGCGCCAGGCGACGACACCGCCGCGGCGGTCAAGGAGGAAAGCGGAGCCTCCGTTGGCCGCGGCGGCGAGATGTTCCCGCGGGAAGGGGAATGCGTGCCAGAGGACAGCCATGGCGAGGACGGCCATGATCGCCGCGCAAAGAAGGCGGAAGAACAGCCGCCTGAAGACGCGTGCGGCGGTGCGGTGGAGCGTGGGATTCATGGCTTGACCACCAGCTTTCCACGGCCGTAAACGCTGAACAGGTCGGGATCATACATGCATGACGCTTCGACGGGGGGGAGGACGTATTCGCCCGGGGTGACGGCACGCACGGCATAGTCGAAGACATTGAGGCCGGGGCGGACGGAGCCGAAGACGATGATGCGGTCGTCGCGCCGTTCAACATGCCGTACGTCCAGGCGGATTTTTGCATAAGGGTTGACGGTTCGGAGGAGCTTGAGGAGGGCGTCTTCCGCGGGGCCGGCGGGCCCGTCGGGAACAAGGCTGTCGACAGAGGCGCCGACGGCGGCGGCGCCCTGGAGCTGCGGGTTTTCGATTTCCATGCCGGCGGGGAGGAGATCCATGATGACGATATTGTCGAGGGCCTGGGCGGAATCGACGGCGAGGCGCACGACATAGAGGCGGCCTTGCTCGAGGGAATCGGGGGCGACGGTGCTGCCGTTCTGCGGGTCCAGGAACACGCGCCTTGCGGCAATGCCCGAGTCCTTTTCTTCGACAAGGCCGTCCACCGGGACGCCTTCGGCGCTGGAGAAGCCGTAGACCCTGCCCTGACCCTGGAGGTTTACGACGACAGAGCCGCCCTGGGGAAGCTTGTCGACGCGGAGGCCGCGTGCGGCGTCGGCCGTCCTGGTCGAGCCGTCGGGGAGCGTGAGCATCAGCGTGCTGCCGGCGAGGGTGTCCTGACGGCGTGCGAGCTTGCCGAGCGCCATGAGTGCGAATGCGTTTTCCTGCGTGGTGCCCCAGCGGCCGAGGTGCGTTTTCCTGCGCAGGCTGTCGGCGAGCATGGGGATGCGGGGGCTGTCCGGATCGGCGTCCAGGAGGGTGAGGAGAATGCAGGAAAGCTCGCGCACGGGGGAATCGAGGTAACCGCCCGACATGCGTTTCTGGGCGGAGGGCAGTGCGGGAGAGGCGGTTTCCTTTGCGATTTCGGTTTCACCCGTGCAGAGGTAGGCGGAAGCGAGGTGGACCCTGGCTGTGGAGGGGACGAAGACGTTCCGGGCGGGGGCGGTGCGGATGCGGTCATCGAGGGTGGCCATCCAGGTTACGGGAGGGGTTCCGGCGCGGGCGAGGACGTGGCATGCGTAACAGGCATAGCCGATATCGCCGGAGGAGGCCCAGTCGCCGACTTTGCGACGGAGGTAGTCGAGGAGTGGGTCGAGAAGACCGGAGGGGACGGCGTGACCGGCCTTGCGCGCTTCGAGGAGGACGTCTGCGGCGTAGAGGCTGCCCCACGGGGAGGGGTTTTTGCTGCCGGGCCAGTAGGAAAGGCCGCCGGAATGCGTCTGCATGCGCCAGAGACGGAGGAATCCGGCCTGGAGAATCCTGTCGATTTCGGCTTCGCCGAGCGCTCCGGGCACGGTGAGTTCGGCGAGGTCGCGCAGGTAGACGAGGGGGACGAGCCTGGAGGTGGTCTGTTCGGCGCAGCCGTAGGGGTAGCTGAGGAGGTAATCGATGGAGCCGGCGAGTTCGACGGCGGGGGAGGCGGCGATGGTGAGAGAGCAGAGCTCGGTGCCGTCAAGAAAACCGCCTGGGATCTGAACAGTGCAGCCGGTACCGGCATCGACGGTGAACCCGGAGCCTTTCCTGGCGAACCCCGCGGCGGGGCGGACGGGCAATTCGACGGATTCGGCATACGTTTCGCCGGCGAGGGAAGAGACGATCCGGGCCGAAGCGGTGCCGACGCCGGTGGCTTTCATGAGGACGCGGGAGGTTTCTTCGCGGCCGGCGGCGACGAAGACGGAGAGGGGCAATTTTTCGAGGGTCTGTATCGGACCGTGCAACTGGAATGTCAGGGAGACGTCCCCGTCGGCGCCGGTGCGGTTGAAGACGGTGACCGGAAGGCTGAAGGTATCGCCGGGAGCGAGGAACCTTGGCCACGAGGCGCGCGTCATGAGGGGACTTTTGACGGGGAGCGCCTTGTGGGATGAGCCGAAGGCTCCGGCCGATGCGGCGAAGGCCATGACGCGCAATTCGCCGACGTATTCGGGGACGGTGAAATCCGCCCTGACAAGTCCGTTGTCGTCGGCGACGAGGGCGCCCCGGTAGAGGACGGCGGTGCGGACGCGCCGGGAGCGGATGGTGGAGAGTCTGCGGCCGAGATCGGCGCCGAGGTCGGAGGGTTGCCTGGACCCGGATCCGCCGCCGGGAGTATCGGTGCCTTCCGCTTCCCATGCGGCGAGGACGGGGGCGAGACGGGAGAACATGTCGTATTCACGGATATCCAGGCGTCTTGCGGCGTAGAAGAAATCGAAGGGAGAGGGGGTGGCATAGCCGGTGAGGGCGAGGACGCCTTCATCGACGGCGGCGAGCACGACGGCGGCACGGGGGACGGGTTTGCCGTCCTGCGTCACGGCGACCTGCAGATCAAGCGTGCCGCCGGGGCGGGCATCCTGCGGGGAGGTGAGGGAGAGGATCAATTTCCTGTCGGAGCAGTCGATATCGAGCCTGGCGACGCCGGAGGCGCGGTGCGGCATCCAGTCTTTTTCGGCGGCGACGGGCCGGATAAGCGTGGCGGTGAGGAAAGCGTTAGGGCGGAGGTTTTCGTCGACGGGGATGCTGCAGTCCGCGCTGCCGTCTTTGACGGGCACGGTGAAGTGCCTGATAACGGTGTCTTTTTCGAGCGTGACTAGAGCGGTGCCGTCGAACGGGGCGCGTATAGCAAGAAGGGCTGTGTCGCCGGGCCTGTAGAGCGGCTTGTCGAGGGTGAGGAGCAGTTCGTCGGGGTCTGCGAATTCCCAGCGGGTGCCTTCGCCGCGGGCGTAGAATTCAACGGTGACAGGACAGGAGTCGCCGGATTCGACGACGAGGCGGTGTCTGCCCGGGAAGCCGATGGTGATTTCGGGGGATGCGCGGCCTTCGAGGAAGTCGCCTTCGGCGGAGGCGATGAAGTTCTCGTCGGTAATCCATTCGTAACGCAGGCCGTCGGACCCGGATCTTCTGTAAACATAAGACGACATGATCCTGTAAAGGGAAGCGCGGTAGCGGCCTGGCTGCAGAGATAGGGAGCCGCCGGGCTTGACGAGGGCGATATCGAAGGAGGCGGGTTCGCCGGCCTGGACCTTGTCCGGTTTTTTGATGCCGACGTATTGAGGCCAGTAATGCATCGTGCGGCAGGCCTGTTCGACGAGGGCCCGGCCGCCTGGTTCGAGGACTTCGACTTCGACGTCGGCGGCGACGGCGGCGGGAGTGGAGACGGTGGGGACGTTGAGGGTGAAAACGGCCCTGCCGGCTTCGTCGAGACATGCCTGGGGGAGTTCAACCCTGGATCTGCCGGGCGAGACCCTGGAGTCGCCGAAGGAGAAATCCTTCCAGTCATCCCCCGGGAAGGCGACGCCGGTGCCGGAGAAGCGGGCGCGGCACCTGACGTTGAGACCGCGGGCGGGATCGCCGAAGAGGTGCTGGGCGGCGACGGCGATTTCCAGGGGTTCCTTGGCGGAGAGAGGGTCGGGCGGGAGAGCGAGAGACATGCGGAGGGTCTGCGGGATGTATTCGGCGACGATGAAAGAGGTCTTGCCGATGGAATCGTCGGAGCCGGGGAGGGAGAACCCGGCGGAATACCGGCCGGTCATGGCGTCGGGGGGGATTTCAAAATCGGCAAGGAGGCGACCGGAGGCATCGGAAAGGACGGTCTTAGAGAGGAATTCCCTGCCGTCGGGTTTCAGCACGGTGAGCTGTACGGGCATGGGGGGAGGAGTCTGCCAGGAGGGGCCGCGAATGAAAGCGGAGAGCCGGACGGTGTCTTGGGGCCTGTAGGCGCCGCGGTCGGCAAAAGACATGAGTTCGTAGCCGCGGTAGAGATAGGGCCTGCCGCTGGAAGCGGCGGAGCCCCGGTAACGGAGCGTGGAAGTGAGGTCGAGATAACTCAGATCGGAACCGGTGGAGACCACGGCCAGGGCGGGACGTTCGTGCGCGGGGGTGTCTGCGAGGTCGACGATGGCGGTGCCGTCGTGCCTGGAGACGGAGGAACCGAGCTTCTGGCGCCTGTCGCTGTAGACGGAGACGGCGGCTCCTTCCACGGGGCTGGAAGTGCGGATGGAGGTGATCCAGAGGAAGGCCTTGTCGTGCGAGAGCCTTGCGGAGATGCCGAGATCGGTGACGACGGCGATGGCGTGGTCCCTGCGCCACCAGTTCTGATGGGACTGGACCTGGAGACCGAAGACGCCGCGGGCGTCGGGGCCGACGATGTCGCGCAGGTCAAGGAGGGTTTCGACGTCGGTGTTGCGCTTGTTTTCAAGGCGGAGCTCGCGCTCGCAGACCGGCGTGGAGAGGTCGTGCGTCATGTGGCTGAGAGAAGAGGAGTCCCTGATGGCGTATTCCACGATGTTGGACTCGTAGAGACGCTGGGCCCTGAGCGTGACGCGGTCAAGGTTGACGGAACACAGGGGGATTTTGAGCATGTTTTCAGGCGAGAGATAGCCGCCGCCGAAGGCGAAATTGAGGGAAGGATACCTGTCGGGGAAAAAGACACGGCGTGTCACGTCCTGGAGGAGAATTCCCGCGGAGCGCGAGGAGAGACCTTTCCGGACGGTGACCGTGTAGCAGGCGGTGGGGTCGAAGTCGCCGAGGATCCTGAAGCCCCTGTAGTAATGGTCGAGCGTGAATTCGACGCGTGGGTTGATCTTGACGTGGGAGGCGGCGGTGGAGAGGTCGATTTCCGTGTTGAAGCAGACTTCGATGGCGGGCGTTGAGCCTTCGAACCGCGCGGACATGGAAGCGAATTCAAGAGTGGGGGCGACATTGACGGTTTCGACGACGGCGGGAGCCGCCGGCTGGTCCCAGACCCAGCCCAGGCCGAGGTCTTCGGAGAGAGGGAGTGGGCCGGCGGTGCTTTTCAAGCCGGCGGAGATGACGGCGGTGAGCTTGCCGAATCGGACGTTCGGGATGAGGATTCCGACTTCGGTGGAAGCGACACCGCCGACGGGTTCGAAGTCCGCCGACGTGCCGTCGGGGTAGGTGAGAACGAGGTGGCGGGCGAGTTCGTCGGGGAGGACCGGGAGGTTGAAGACGAAGGTCAACTGTGCGGAGTCGTCGTCGCCGATGCCGCTCTGGACGACTTCCGTTACGGAGAGGCCGGAGGTGGAGAAATAGAAATGATGGTCCGGCGCGGATTCACGGCGCCTGCCGCGAAGCGTCCCGGAAATGTCCACGCGGTACCTGGTGGCGCAGGAGAGGGGTTCCGAAAGCAGGAGGGTTAGGAAGCGGTCGTTTTCGAGCAGGACGCGCCCCGGGACCGGCGGGGTCAGGCGGATGGAGTCGTCGGAGATGGAGGCGGGGTCGAGAGGAGCGCCGAATTCGATCTGGACAGCGTGGGCGGTTTCCGGGTCGGCGAATTTGTCGGGGGAGGAGGCTATGACAACCAGGCGTCCTTCGGGGACGCGTTCTTTTTCAATGAGCTGGAGAAGGTGCCGGACCAGCCAGACGTTGGCGATAAGGAAGAGGGCTGCCATCGCCAGCCAGGGCCAGTGCTTCACGAGGGCGGTGGAGACACGGCGCATGGAACGCGAGGGGCCGGCGGACGAGACGTCCGGGGCGGGGGCATCGCCATGGGCGATGGATTCGGGAGGGCCGAGACTTTCGATGACGCCGGCCATCTGGACGAGGGAGACTTCGGCCGCGGGGATTTCCGACAGCGCGTCTTCGATGTGCTGGCGGACGTCCTGGAGGATTTCGTCGGCGTCGGCGGACCGGATGGAAGCGAGGGCGGCCTGGAGGCGCGAGAGGTAGTCGTTTTCCAGACGTAGAGCTTCCGGGTTTCTGGATTTCATGGGATATTCCCTTCCGAAACAGCGGTGTCCAGAGTTTTGCCGTGAAGAATGAGGGCGTCAACGGCGAGAGAGACGTCCTTCCACATGGAGTTGATTTCGCGCAGGCGTTTCTTGCCGGCGGCGCTCAGTTCATAGTTCTTACGGACCGGGCCGTTGGGGGATTCCTTGAAAGTGGTGGTGAGAAGGCCGTCTTTTTTCAGGCGGCCCATGAGAGGATAGATGGTGCCTTCGGTGACGACGAGGCCCGGGACGTGTCTAAGGACCTTGACAAGCTGGTAGCCGTACATGCTGCGGCGGTCGAGGATGTTGAGGATACAGAGTTCCAGGAGGCCTTTTTTCATCTGGGTGAGCCATGCGTTGTCAGACAAATCGGTTCTCCGGTGTTCGGTAAACGGGAACGCTTGAGAGGGAGTATAGCGGCGCTACATTGTAATGCAAGGTATATCTTGAAAAAATAGTAGTGTGGAAGGCCCGTGTGGAGAGGCAGGCGGCCGGCGGCAGCGGGCGCGGGGGAATTATTCAGAGGGCGCCGTACTTGACAGCGGCCTGGATATAACGGCGGGCGTTTTCCGTGAACCTGGGATTATGCTGCTGGTGGGGGACGGACGATGGATGCAGGACGACGTGGTCGGGGCCGCCGTCAAGAATGGCGGAGCGGACTTTTTCTTCGATTTCATCCGGGGAGCACAGTTCCATGTCCGAAAATTCGATGTTGCCGTAGAGGGTCATGCGTCCGGCGGAGCGTTTCTTGGCATCGGCGAATACGACGTCGCCCTGCGGGGGCGGCTCAACCGGGTCGATGGAATCGACGCCCATCGCCATGAAGGAATCGAGGAGGGTGCCGACGCGCCCGTGGCAGTGGACGTGGATGACAGCGTCGGGATCGCGCTGCCTGATGCGGCGCATGATTTCACCGTCGTAGGGGACGACCCATTGTTCCCACTGGCGGGGCCCCATCATGGGAGGGGAAGCCCTTTCGACGCCGCAGAAGTCCCAGAAAGGACCGACGCCCCGCGACAGGAGGAAATCGATTTTCTGCCAGGTGCGTTCGAGCCAGGCGTCAGCCAGGGCCTTGATGAGAGCGGGTTCGGCGAGTACCCATTCAAGGAGCATTTCGAAGGACATCATGCCGCACAGCATGCCGACCATGGAGATGATGCCGATGCCGGAGATGCAGTCAGGGCCGGTTTCAGCGCGGTGTTTGCGGAAGGGCTCGTATTCCGAGGAATCGGGCCTGTTGAAATGGAATGGAACGCTGAGCATTTTTTCGACGTCGTCGGGGGATGAAATGGGTTTCTGCATATCCCAGCGGGTCTCAATGCCCTCGTCTTCGTCGTAGATCCAGGCCAGGTCGCCTTTGGGCGTATGGAGGACGGCGCCGTAGCGGGTGCGGATATCGCTGATTTTTTCGGGGTGGAGTGTTTCGATGTATTCGTCGGGGGCTTCCAGGAAGCGCTGGTAGCTGATGCGGGAGAAGACGTTCGGGTATCCGACGGGGTTGTAAGGGGGCCTGGGGTCGCAGTAATCCTGAACCATGCGTGCGACGTCGATGAAGCCGGGCTCCGCCCGCCATCCGGCGGGTTTTTCCCTGTCGATGTCCCGCAGGGGGTTCCAGCTTATCGGAGAACATATGGGGACACGGTCGCGTTTTTCGTTGCGGTAGGTGGCCATGAGGCGCCGGCGGGAAGCGGCATAATCGGCCATGGCGTGCTCCATAAAACGGGTGAGAAAGGAGTCATTATTCCCGAAGCGAATTCCGCGTCAAGGAAAGCGGGAAAGGCTGTGGGGCACGCTGCGGAAGACCGGAGCGCCGGTCAGGCGCTCAGCGTGTCTACAGTTACTTCCTGTTCAGATTACCCACCCTTCGAAAACTGGCGGGGCGTACGGGACTCGAACCCGCAACCCTCGGATCGACAGTCCGATACTCTAACCAGGTTGAGCTAACGCCCCGCTGTATCCTTTGTGGTGGGCGATATTGGACTCGAACCAATGACCTCCTGCTTGTAAGGCAGGCGCTCTAGCCAACTGAGCTAATCGCCCCGGAACAAGGGGAAGTATAGCGCGATTGCCGATACAGTCAAGTTCCTGTCAACGGGCGGGCCGCTGCAGAGCGGCAGGAAAAACGACCCGGGAGGATGAATTCGGCAGACGGCCGCGTCCCGGGAACAAAAACGAGGGGACTTTGCCATACATGACAAGGACTTACGGGGGGGCCGACGGAATTCCCGGAAAACGCGCGGGTAATTTGGCTTGATTCAGGGGGTGTTAGGGATATCATAGGGGGCCGTTTTGGGGGCTGTCCAGCAAGAAGACGGGAGGCGTTCAGATGATTACAGCGGTTGTCTACGGGAGGGAAAACTGCGGCCTGTGCCAGAATGCCGCTGAGAAACTCGCCCGCCTGAACATACCATACACGAAGCAGAACATAGATGCCTACACCGAGGCACACGACGGCTGGCGGGAAGATGATTCCGTAGAAGTGATGACCGCGATGTGCAGGCAGAACCAGCACATTCCCGTGATAAAACTGGACCTCGGAGACGGGAACGTGAAGTTCACATCATACGTCGATGCCATGTCTGTATTAAAGGACAGGCTGGGACGGAAGCCACAGGCGGCTGAAGCCTGATTCAGACGTGGGGGCGCGGGCCGGGGCGGTTGCGCGGGCGTCGCGGGAAAGCCGACGGGACCGCCTGCTTGATAAACGCTCCGGCGATACTAGAATCAAGACCCGGAATTTCCGGCCGGATAGGGGACACCATGACCTGGGAGGCTGTTGCAGGGGTGGCGGTATTGGCGGCGGCGCTTGCTTTCATAGGCGTATTGCTGGTGTGGAGTTTTCACGTGATAGACCGTATAGCCGATGGGAGGGAGGGCAATCTGAGGGAGATAATGAGGAAGCTGCGCGATGAGTGAAAAGCCCCAGGTAACGGCGGAGCTGTCCCGGGATCTCAACCTGTTTCATCTGACGATGATGGGGTTGGGTATGATGATCGGAGCCGGGGTGTTCCTGGGGATGGGGGTAAGCATAGGGGAAGTGGGGCCCGGGGGCCTGATACTGACGTTTGCACTGAACGGCGTGGTGGCCATGTTCACGGCTATGTCATACGCCGAACTCAGTTCCGCAATACCGAAGGCCGGCGGGGCGTATAACTTTGCAAGGCTGGCGTTCGGGAGGGGGACCAGTTTCATATCCGGGTGGATGGAATGGTTTGCGTCGTCAGTGGCGGGCAGCACGTATGCGATAACGTTTTCGATATATACCGTCCGGGCGCTGCACGAGATAGGGCTGGTGACGTATTCGGGGGCGCTGGTCAAGGCGGTGGCGGTGGCGTGCTTTTTCATATACATAAACTATCGCGGGGCGTCTGAAACCGGAAAGATAGGCGCGTTGATAACGCTGGGCCAGACGCTTTTCATGCTGGTGATAGGGGTCGCGGGGGTGGTGGTGATAATACGGGATCCCGGCCGGTTCAGCAACTTCGCGGAATTCATGCCGCGGGGCTGGGTGAGGCTGTTCGCCACAATGGGATTCACGTACGTGGCTTTCGAGGGATACGAAGTGATAGCGCAGGCGGGAGACGAGGCGGTGGACCCGCGGAGGAACCTGCCGAAAGCGATGCTGGCATCGGTGGCGTGCGTGACCCTGATATACGTGATGGTGGCCTTTGCCACGGTGGTATCGGTGAAGGCGGGGGAGAAGGGCGTGACGCACCCGGTGTGGGAATGGATAGGGAGCTACCGGGCCGAGGGTTTCGGTGAAGCGATAGCGCGGCTGATGCCTTACGGGAGGCTGCTGTTGACGCTGGCGGTGATATTTTCATCGACGTCGGCGCTGAACGCGACCATATATTCCGCGACGCGGGCGTCTTATGCGCTGGGGCGGGACAGGATGCTGCCGGGGCACTTTGCGAGGATATCGGAAAAGAGAAGAACACCGTGGGTGGCGCTGCTGTTTTCGGCGTGCATAGTGATAGCGGTGGCGGTGCTGCTGCCGACGGAAGACGTGGCGGCGAGCGCGAGCATCATGTTCCTGTTCCTTTTCCTGGTCGTGAACCTGTCGGTGATAAAAGTGCGCAGGAACATGGGCGAGGAATTGAGCTACGGGTACGTGATGCCGATGTTCCCGGTGTTCCCCGTTATGGCGGTTATACTGCAGGCGCTGCTCGCATCGCATCTCGTGCACGTGAGCAGAATGGCGTGGGTGATGGCGCCGGCGTGGGTGGCAGTCGGGACGGTTGTCTACTACGTGTATTCGAGGCGGCACGCCGTTGCGACGGATGACGAGATAAGGACGTTCGAGGAAGAGAAGGCGCCCGAGGGCGACGAGTACAGGATGATGGTGGCGGTGGCGAATCCCAAGAACGCGGTGCAGATGGTCCGCACAACGTACAAGCTGGGGGAAGCCATGAACGCCAGGGTGGAACTGCTGCACATGGTACAGGTGCCGGAACAGGTGCCGCTGGGCGACGCGGAACGCTACATGATGGAGGGGAAAGAGGCGATCGTTGAAGCGATGATCTACCTGTCGGTGCATTTTCCGGTCAGCACGGCGCTGAGATACTGCAGAAGCATAGCGAGGGGCATAGTGAGCGCGGTGCGGGAGAAGAAGATCAACCTGCTGGTGATGGGGTGGCACGGCAGGAGCGGGGATCATCCCTTTACGCTCGGCAGCACGGTGGACCCGATAATAGAACGGTCGCCGTGCAACGTGGTGGTGCTGAAGGGGCTTTCGGACCAGAGGGTCAGGAAAGTGCTTGTGCCGGTGGCGGGCGGACCGAACGGCGGCTTTGCACTGGAGGTGGCGAGCATTCTCGTCGATGAGGCCGAAGGTGAAATAGTCGCGTTTACCGTCGACAGGGGCAGGGGAGGATTCGACATAGGGCAATTCGTGGATGCCGCCGCGGAGAAGATGAGAATTCCCCGGGAGCGGGTGAGCACGAAGATGGTGCGGGCGGAGAACGTCGTGAAGGCGATACTGGAGGAATCGAAGGAGTACGACCTGGTGGTTCTGGGCGCCACGCGCCAGTCGATGCTGTACCAGATGACAAGGGAGCCCGTGCCGGAAACGGTGGCGCGCATGTGCGAGAAACCGCTGGTGCTTGTGCGGGCATCGGGCGGGTTCAGGTCCTGGCTGAGGCGGTGGATATAGGGCGGGAGGCGGCAGTCAGCGGCGGCGGGGGGCGGGGCGGGTCTTGCGGCGGTTCATGGAGCGGGCGAAGAAAGCGACTTTCTCGAGCTCCACGGTCAGGTCGATGTTATCGACGTAGACGGTCGCGGGGACATTGAGAGGGACCGGGGCGAAATTGAGGATGCCGTGTATGCCGGCCTTGACACAGATGTCGGCCACGGCCTGTGCTTCGGACGCGGGGACGGCGATTATGGCGATGGCGATATCGAGGCTGTTCCTGGTCGGCGCGAATTGTTCGACCGGTGAACACGGGCAGCCGTGGAAATTCTTGCCGACGAGTTTCGGGTCCCTGTCGAAGACGGCCACGAGAGAAAGCTGGGGACGTCTTCCGGAAAAATAGGCGACAAGGGCCCTGCCGAGATTACCCACTCCGATGAGGGCCGCGCGCTGTCCCTGCGGGGCGTCGAGAAAGTCGTCGATACTCTTGATCAGTTCGGCGACCATGTAGCCGCGGCTGGGACTTCCGTGATAGCCTATGGCCATGACGTCGCGCCGGACCTGTGCGGGAGTGACCCGTGCGCTCTTGGCGAGCTGGTGCGAATAGACACTGGCGGTGCCGGCGTCGGCGAGCTGGCCGAGGAGCCTTCTGTAGAGGCTGAGCCTGGCAATGGTCTTTTCTGAAGTCATCGCTGGTCTCCCGGCGCAAGCCGTACGGCGGCAATCGTTACATTAATCACAGCATAGCGACGGCGGAGACGGTTTCAAGTACCGCGGCCGGGCCGGGGCCGCCGGGACCGCGGTACCGGGGGGAGGATTACCGGGCCACGATATTGACGAGACGGTCCCGGATAACGATGACCTTCTTGACGTCCAGCCCCTGGAGTTTGTCTGAGGCAGCGGCCATGGCGGCGGAGCGGATATCATCTTCGGCCGCGCCGGAAGCAACGGTGATCCTGGCGCGGAGTTTGCCGTTGACCTGTACCGGGTATTCGATTTCATCGAGGCGGAGGGCGGATTCATCGGCTTGGGGCCAGGGCGCGGTGAACAGGGAGCCGGTGCCGCCGAGCAGGTGGAAGAGTTCTTCCGACACGTGCGGGGCGAAGGGGCTGAGCGTGTCGATCACGCCGCCGAGGATTTCACGGTGTACTTCCGGCCGCACGGCGTCCCGTGCATCGCGCAGGGCGTTCATTATTTCCATGTCGCCGGCGATAACCGTGTTGAAGTGCATGGTTTTTTCGAAGGCTTCACCGGCCCGGCGGAGGTTGGTGTGAAGCAGGAGCCGAAGCTGTTTTTCGGTTTCGTTAAGGTCGGAGCCGGGGCCGGCGTACGGCGGAACGTCCTTTAGGCCGGCGGCGGCGGCGGAGACATCCTGGAAAAGGCGTTTCATGAAGCGGTAGACGCCGATGAGGCCCTGTTCGCTGTACACCATGTCCTGGTCGGGGGGACCCATAAAGAGGATGTAGGTGTGCATCGTGTCGGCGCCGAAACGTTCTATGACGTCATCGGGGCTGACGACGTTGAGCTTGGTTTTGGACATCTTGGCCATTTCGGCTTCGACGGCCGAGCCGCACTGCCTGCACGTGAGGGTGTTGAGGTCGACTTCCTGTTCGCTCAGCCACAGGTGCTGCGGGCAGCGGTATGCGACTTTCTGGACCATCCCCTGGCAGAAGAGCCTGCGGAAAGGTTCGCTGAAAGGGACGAGGCCCATGTCTTTGAGGGCCATGGTGAAGAATCGGGCGTAAATCAGGTGCATGGTGGCGTGTTCGATGCCGCCGACGTAGAGGTCCACGGGCATCCAGGCGGAGACCTGCGCGTCGTCGAAAGCGGCGGCGGTGTTCCTGGGTGACAGGTAGCGCAGGAAGTACCAGGAGGAATCGACGAAAGTGTCCATGGTGTCGGTTTCGCGCTTTGCGGGGGCGCCGCATCTGGGGCAATCGGCGTGCAGGAATTCTTTGTGCGAAGCAAGCGGACTGTCGCCGGTGGGCTTGAACTGCACGTCTTCCGGCAGGAGGACCGGGAGCTGGTCGTCGGGGACGGGCACCATGCCGCACTTGTCACAGTATATGATGGGTATGGGTGCGCCCCAGTAGCGCTGGCGGGAGATCAGCCAGTCTTTCAGGCGGTAGTTGACGGTCCGTTTCCCGAAGCCTTTCTGTTCGGCCATGGCGGCGATTTTTCCCCAGGCTTCCTTGTTGGGAAGGCCGTCAAACGGGCCGGAATCGACCTGGATGCCGTCGCTTTCGTAGGCCCGAGCCATGTCGGCGGCCGAGAGGGGGGTGTCTTCGGGGCGTATGACGACCTTGATGTCCAGCTTGTATTTCCTTGCGAATTCAAAGTCTCTCTGGTCGTGTGCCGGGACGGCCATGACCGCTCCCGTGCCGTATTCCATAAGGGCGTAGTTGGCTATCCACAGCGGGGAGGCCGCGCCGTCGTAAGGGTTTACGACGTGAAGACCGGTCGGGACGCCTTCCTTTTCGGTATCCGCCCCGGTACGCGCTTCCCTGCTCTGGCGTGACATCCGCCGGGCGGCGTCCAGGACCTGCCGTTCATTGGGACGCCCGCGCATCAGTTCGGGGAGGAGAGGATGTTCGGGGGCCAGCACCAGGAAGGTCACTCCATAGATGGTGTCCGGGCGCGTGGTGTAGATGGGAACGTCATGGCCGGTTTCGCGGATGGTGAATACGACTTCGACGCCTTCCGAGCGGCCGATCCATTCCTTCTGCATCTTGAGGACCCGGTCGGGCCAGTTGCCTTCCAATTCGGCATGGCCGTCCAGCAGGCGCTGGGCATAGCTGGACATCGGTAAGAACCACTGCGAGAGGCGGCGGGCTTCGACTTCGGTCCCGCAGCGTTCGCATTTGCCCTGGTGGGCCTGTTCGTTGGCGAGGACCGTTTTGCAGGACGGGCACCAATTGACGGGTGCCTCCTTCTTGACGGCCAGGTCGTGCTTGAAGAATTGCAGGAACAGCCATTGGGTCCATTTGAAATAGCCCGGATGCGAAGTGGCCAGTTCGGTGGTCCAGTCATAGGCCCAGCCGGCGCGGACCATCTGGTTGCGCATGCGGTCGATATTGTCATAGGTGAACCGTGCAGGATGGATGCCTGTGCGGATGGCGGCGTTTTCGGCAGGCAGGCCGAAAGAGTCCCATCCCATGGGGCTGAGCACGTTGCGGCCTTTGCGGCGGAGATAGCGGGTCACGGCGTCGCCGATGGCGTAGTTTATCACATGGCCCATGTGGAGGGCGCCGGAAGGGTAGGGGTACATCATGAGGCAGTAGAACTTGTTTTCCGGTTCGGGGCGGCGGGCGAAGATGCCTTCGCTGTCCCAGAAGGCGCGCCAGCGCGCTTCTATGGCTTCGTGGTCGTAATCATGCGGGGGCATCGTGTCTCCCTTCGGAGATGTGGCTTGACCGCAGCCGTGTTCATACATTATCATAGACGTATGCCGGTTTACAAGTGACCGGGCGCCGTGGAGGCGAAAATAATGCCGGAAGAAAACGAGAAGAAAGTCGAAGGGACCGCCGCGGCGGACGGGGCCGGAACCCGGACGCCGGACGGACATGACGGCACCGCTGCGGGCGGTACGGGCGAGGACGGCGGAGAGAAGGATTCCGCGGCTCCGGGGACGGGGCGGATAATCGGCCTGCTTGTGGGTATAGCGGCAGCGGCGGTCATGGCGGTTCTGCTGGTGTTCTTCCTGGCTTTCCGGAGCGTCACCAAGAACATGTCGCGGATGATGCAGGAGACGCCTGCCGATTTCGAAGCCCTGGAATGGGAACAGGACGAAGCAGATGGGCTGAAGGACAGGATCGAGACGGCCCGGCGGGAGGGGACCACGGTTGAACTCAGCGAACGGGACCTTTCCTTGCTGCTCAGCGATCTCGTCAGGCGTGAGGGCGGGGAGGGCAGCAAGGCTATGGTCAAGATCGGCGCGTCGGGGAGGCTTTCCGCATCGATCAGCCAGCCGGCCGATGTCGAAGGCCGGAAACTCTGGTTGAACCTGACCGTCACCGCGGTGCCGGTAATGGTCCCGGGAGACGGGAATGGCGGAACCGGGGACGGGGATGCAGAAACTCAGACCGGGACTCTGGTCCTGGAATACAAGAGCATACGTGCCGGGGACGTGGATCTTGCCGGCTGGCTCGACCTGGACGTAAAGGGGGAAGCCGGGGCAGCGTCACCGGGAGCGCTGTTGGAGAGCGTGTTGCCCGGGGGGGTAAATGGATTTTCGATCAGTCTGGCGGGCACGCTCGTGCTCAATTTCGGTTCCGGCGCAGAAGGGCGGCGGGAAGCGGACGCCGCCGCCGACGCGGCCGAGTAGGATTCAACGGCGCCCGCGCGCTCAGTGCAGAACCTGGACGTCGTTTGCTTCCAGCAGGGGAATATCCACGCCGGTCGCCTGCGCGCTGAGAGGGTTGCCCTGCAGGTCGATGATGTCGCCCATGCCCAGTCCGCCCGATGTCGAATTTGTGACCAGAGCGGTGATGTCGCTGATATTGTTGTTGGAAAGCACGAGCCATCCGAGTTCCAGGAGTCCCGAGAGGTCTGACAGGTCCGACAGGGACGGGTTATTGTTGGCGAAGAGCACGCGGAGATGGGCGGCGCCCGTCAGGGGACTCAGGTCGGTGACGTTGTTCAGGGTAATGTAAAGCCCGCGGAGTTCCGTCATGCCGGATACGTCGGCAATGGAGCTGATGCCGCAGCCTATCAGGTTGAGGTAGCGCATGCCGGTAAGGTTCAACAGCGGCGCGGTGCTTGCCAGGACGTTGCCGCCGAGGTTCAGGTCCGTGAGCAAGGTCAGGTTCTGGATGGGCGTGATATCGGTTATGGAGTTGAGCGACAGGTCCAGGATGCCGAGGCTGGCGTGGCCGGCCAGTGCCGAGATATCGCTTATGCCGTTGTTGGCGAGGCTGAATTCTTCAAGCGCCGGCAATTTGCCGGCCATGCCGGATATGTCGGTGACGGAGTTCCCGGCCGCCGCGATCCGCCGGATGTCCGGGAGGTCGACGATCGGGCTGATGTCCGTGATATTGTTGCCCGAGAAATCAAGCCAGGCGAGGGAGACGCACGTCTGCAGGGCGGTCAGGTCGTTCAGGCTGTTGTCGGCGATGTTAAGGTCGGCGAGCTTGGAGCACGACCCCAGGGGCGACAGGTCGGCGACGCTGTTGCCGCGGAGGGAAAGGCCCTTCAGGCGTGACAGGTTCTGCAGGGCGGTAATGTCGGAAATACCGTTGTCGTAAAGGTAAACCCATTCCAGTCTTGTCATGGTGGCCAGTTCGTCCACGGACGATATGGAATTGTTGCCGAGGTTGAGGTTGGCGATGTTGTGGCAGCGGGCCAGGCCGCCGAGGTCCGCAATGGAACAGCCGGAAGCATCCAGGGTGGTGAGAGTGGCGACGTCGGATGCGTAAATGTCGCCGGTTTCCTTGTCTATCGCTTCACGGACGGCGGCTTCCAGGTTTGCGTCCGCAAAGGTGATGACGGTGTCGGTGACGGTGACGTCCGCCGTGTCCGTGTCCCAGCCTCCGGCATCGTCCAGGACCTTGACCGCCGCGGTGAAAGTCCCCGGGAAGTAGTAGGTATGGGTAACGGAAGAAGTCGGAGCGGAAGTCCGAGCGTCTTCAACGAAAAAACCATCGTAGTCGAAATCCCAGAGATACGTCGTGACAACGCCGTCGGAATCGGAAGAAGCGGCCGCGTCCAGCAGGACTGCCAGGGGGGCCGCTCCCGACGCGGGGGTTGCGGTGAGAGCGGCGATGGGCATCGAGTTTCCGGGGGTATTTACGGAAACGGTGACTGTGGTGACGTCGGTCACGCTGTCGGAATCGGTTACCCGCAGTGCGACGACATACTGGCCGAAGACGGGATAATTGAAGGTGGCGATGACACCGGTGTCATCGACGCCGAAAGTCGCCCCGTCGTAGTCCGAGTCCCATTCATAGGCGACGATATCGCCCGTGGATGCGGACGCGTCAACGTCCACCGTGAGGGGGGCGTCGCCTTCGGTCGGCGCAGCGTTGATTGCTGCCGCCAGCGGTTCGGGGGGAGTGCCGGGGCCGCCGGTGTCCGGGTCGCCGCTGCCGCAACCGGCCATGAGCACGACCAGGACGGGAAGACAAAGCAGGCCGAAAAACGGTTTCATCGGCAGACACCTCCGTATTCGCCAAGGCTTGACGGTGCAGTTACGACTACCTAAATGATACATCATCGGGGACGGCGGGGCAAATACGGTCGTGAGATCACCGGGCGGCATCCTTGACAATAAGATGGACGGCCATAGGATTAAGACGCCGTTTGCCGGTGGCTGCGCACAATGTGACGCAGGCAGTTTCAGGACGGTTATAGCCAGTGGAAGGCGTTGATCCGCCATCCGGAGACGGACGTGACGGCAAGTGCACTCCGAAAGGAGGAACAGAGATGTCCTTCAGGCGAATGCTTCCGGTTGTTATTGCGATAGTCGTGTTCGGCTCGGGCGTTGTCTGCGGAGCGGAAAAGTCCAAGGCGGACATAATAGGCGATGCCATTGCCGATCTTTCCGGGTCTCTCAGCGAGCGAAGGGAAGCGGTGAGAACGCTGGCGTCCCAGAGCAAGGAAGACACTCTTCTATATGAGATTGTTCCCCTTTTGCAGGGGATACTGGAGGATGCGGGAGAGAATCCACGTGTGCAGGTGGCCGCGGTGCAGGGGCTGTCGGAAGTGGCCGATCGTGTCGGCGGTGCCACCAAGACGGAAGTAATGAAGATGCTGACGGAGATTATCAAGAACAATGATGCGCATGCGCTGGTACGGGCGGGCGCCGTTGTCAAGATCGGCAACATGGTGGATCCCAAGAACTATGAGGGAAGCAAGATAAAGACGCTCTTGAAGGAGATAGCGGGGAACAAGGCGTCGCCGTCATCCCTTACACAGGCGTGCGACGATGTTCTGGCTTCGATTTTCGGCGAGGACATATCCGGCAAGCTGGTGGAATCCATACGTAGCGGGGACCTGGCTTCGGTAGACCTGCTCGTGCGGCTGATAGTGAAGAAGCAGGGAGCGGTCAAGCTCTCCAGCTCGGACGCCTCCGCCCTGCTGGACCTGGCGGAGAGCGAAAGAACTCCCGTGAACCTGAGGACCGGGACGCTCAGGCTGGTGGCGGTGGCCATAAAATTCGGTTCGAGGGCATCCAACGCCGGAACCAGCTTCGAGAAGATTATAAAAAGGAGCTCAAACGCCGACGTTCAGATCGCCGCCGTAAAGGCCATAGGGATAACGCTGGATGCCGACCTCATCAGGATACTGGTGAGCGTGTACGATGACAACAAGAGCAGCAAGGAGGCGGGCGTAATAAGACTCAGGGCGGCGGCGTGTGCTTCGGCCGGGGAATTTTTCGGTCCGCTGGCGGAACGCAAGGATTTCACCAGGTATCGCCCGAACCTGAACAAATTGTCGGAAATGCTTGTCGGCGCCATACTCAACGATCAGGAAAGCAGTGTGGCGAGGGAAGCGGCTTTCTCGCTGGGGAACATGTACAGCAAGAAGTATGACCGTCGCGACCCTGCAGCGGCTCTTATAGAGACGCTGGACGACAAGGATGCCAGCGTTGCCGACGCGGCGCTGGACAGCCTCAAGTTCATTACCGGCGAGGACTTCGGCAAGGACCAGGACGCCTGGCGGGATTGGTTCAAGAAGAACCAGGCGTTCCTGATGCCGAGCGTGAGATAGTCTGCAGGTGGAAAAGGGTTCTTGATGCGGTTTTTGCCAGTCCTTGCCGGGTTGTCATGTCTTCTGGCAGTGCCGGTGGCCACCGGCTGTGTGGGTCCCGTTGTGGAAACGGCCGGTATTACACCGCCGGCGGCCTTTCAGCAGGCGGAGGCCGCTTACCAGAGGGGCGACCTGAGTCAGGCGAGGGAAGGCTTCCGAAGTTTTGCCCGCAGGAACCCCCGGAGTCCTTTTACGGCATGGGCCTGCTACTGGCAGGGCCGGGTGGACCTGAAAGAGGAACGTTTTCAGGAAGCTGAATACGCATTCCGGAGGGCGCTTGAAGCCCGTCCCGAACCGTTGCTCCGGGGGCCTCTGCTGATGGCGCTGGGAGACGTGGAGTTCAACCGCAGGCAGTACAAGGATGCCCTGAGATACTACAGGCAGGTGGATGCCGAGGGGCTGGCAACCACCGTTAAGCAGGACGAGCTCTTCTGGAAAACAGGGCTGGCTTTTCTGCGGACGGGGGACAGGAGACAGGCCGACCGGTCGTTCAGGAAGGTAGAACATTTCCCGGGCAGCCCTTATATAGAAGAATCGCGTCGCAGGATGGGAAGCGAGGCGCCGCTGGCCCCTGCGCTTCAATACGTGCTGGTGGGCGATTTCAGCCGATGGGAAAGCGCTGAAAGAGTACGTAACCAGGTGGGGGCGTCCGGGTTCAGGGCGCACGTTGAGCGGGTACCTGCCGCCGGCGGGCACAGGTACGAAGTACGCGTGGCCGTCGTCGGCGACCGGCGCGAGGCACAGGGGATTGCCGATGCCCTGCGAGCCAAGGGGTTTTCCCCCACCGTAGTTCCGTAAGGAGGGGATGATCTTGGCAAAGGCCGGTGCCGGCGGCAAGTCCGACTCCACGCCGATGATGAAGCAGTACCGGAGCGTGAAGGCCGAACATCCGGACAAGATGGTTCTGTTCCATCTGGGTGATTTCTATGAGATGTTCGGCGATGACGCTCACAAGGCGGCGGATCTTCTCGGCCTGACGCTCACCAGCCGCCAGGGAATCCCCATGGCGGGCATGCCTGTGCATGCCGCTGCAAACTATATCCGCAGGTTGCTTGAGGCCGGTGAAAAAGCGGTTGTGTGCGACCAGGTTGAAGACCCGAAACAGGCCAAGGGCCTGGTGCGGCGGGAAGTCACCCGTATCGTGACGCCCGGAACCGTGATTGAGGAAGAGCTGCTTGACGCCGCAGCCAATAATTTCATGCTGGCCGTCAAGCCTTCCGGCGAAGAGTGCCATCTGGCCTGGGCGGACCTGTCCACGGGGGAGCTTTACATCGCGGCGGTCCGGGAAGCGACTCTGGAAGACGAAATATCCCGCATTTTGCCCAGGGAGATACTTGTTTCAGAAAATTCGGATGGAAATCTCCCCGCCGGAGCCGAGCCGATAACGACGACTCTTCCGGCGTATCTCTTTGAAGAGACCGCGGCACGGGTTCGTTTGATGGACTACTACGGCGTTCAGACGCTGGAAGGGATGGGATTGGACGATGAATCTGTGGTCGGGCACATAGGCGCACTGGTGGCTTATGTGGCCGAAACGCAGAAAGCGTCTGCGCCGGTGCTCGGGAGGCCGCAGGATATTACTTACAGGAACCTCATGGTCCTTGATGCAAACGCCCTGCGGAACCTCGAAATAGTAGATGAGGCGGGCGAGAGGGGGAAACCAGGCGGGCTGCTGGCGGTCCTGGACAACGCGGTGACGGCGATGGGCAAGAGGATGCTCAGGTCGTGGTTGATTCGTCCGTCGGCCGACAGGGATCTGATCACACGCCGGCATGAAGTCGTGTCGTTCATGGTCGAACGGCCCGAGTTGGCGGATGCCTTGAGGGCGGAGCTCAGGAAGATACAGGATCTGGAACGGCTTACGGCCAAGTTGGATGCCGGACGCGCGACGCCTCGCGAAGTTGGTGCTGTCGGGTTGAGCCTGGGAGTCATCCCCAGGCTGCTTCGCCTGGTAGAAGCAGCCGGCCCGCCTCCGGCAGTCGCCGAGATCGTCTCCGCTATAGACGAGTTACCCGAATTGCGGGGGCGGATATCCGGGGCGCTGGTGGATGAGCCTCCCACCAAGGACAGGGAAGGGGGTATTTTCAGGGAGGGTTGCAGCGCCGATATCGACCGGTTGAGGGCGCTGCACGACAATGCGCGCCAGTGGCTGATCGACTACAGGGAGGCCGAATCGAGCCGGACCGGAATAAAGAATCTGAAGATTGCCTACAACAGGGTCTTCGGCTACTACATCGAGGTCAGCAAGAGCAATCTCTACAGGGTGCCTGATGATTATGAACGCCGCCAGACGCTGGCCAATTCGGAGCGTTTTATCACCCCGGTCCTCAGAAAGCACGAAGAGGAAGTCCTGACGGCCGAGGAACGCTTGCGGGAACTCGAGTATTCGCTGTTTGTGGAACTCAGGGACTACTGCAGGACGTTTGTGCCCGCCTTGCGGCTGGATGCGGGCGCTCTTGGCGCGCTCGACGTCCTTATGGGTTTTTCGGAGATTGCGAGAAAAAGGCGCTACGTGCGTCCGCGCCTGGCCGTTGAGGCGCTCATTGAGGTGAAGAACGGCAGGCATCCCGTTGTCGAGGCGCGTTTGCCCACAGGATCGTTCATACCCAACGACATCAGCATGTCCGGCGACAGGGAGCAGATCATGGTTCTTACCGGTCCCAACATGGCCGGGAAGTCGACATACATAAGGCAGGCGGCCATTATGGCGGTAATGTGCCAGGCGGGGTCGTTCGTGCCCGCCGAAGAAGCCGAAATGGGGATTTTCGACCGTGTTTTTGCGCGCATAGGGGCTTCGGACGACATTGCAGGAGGCCGGTCGACTTTCATGGTGGAGATGGTGGAGACGGCGACGATTCTGAATAACGCCACTTCACACAGTCTTGTGGTGCTGGACGAAGTCGGCCGCGGCACCAGCACGTTCGACGGCCTGTCGCTGGCGTGGGCCATAGTGGAATACCTGCATGAGAACGAACGCGCCCGCCCCGTAACACTGTTCGCGACGCATTATCATGAACTGACCGCCATGGCGCAGGAATTCAAACGTATCAGGAACCACAACGTGGCTGTGCGTGAATGGGAAGGCGAAGTTGTTTTTCTGCACAGGATAGTCCCCGGCGGCATGGACAAATCCTACGGGATTCACGTGGCCCGGATCGCCGGAGTTCCGGACACGGTTGTCAGCAGGGCGACAGGTTTGCTGGAGCGGTTGGAAGAACACGCGCAGAAGCTCAAGGATGAAGCGCTGGGCGGCGGCCGGATGGGATCCCGGCAGCTTTCACTTTTTGTCCCGGTTGCCAGCGAGGTCGAAAAGGAGCTTGCAGCCATGGTTCTGGATCACATGGCGCCGGTGGACGCCTTGCAGGCTCTGCAACTGCTGCGGGAAAGGGCGCTCAAGAACCTGGCCCCGGGGTGATGTCCTGCGGCCGCGGCGCGGCATTACGTATTTTGGCCGTCGTGTCGAAACAACCCTTGACGACACAGCCGGTTACGTGGATAATCAGCACCCTGCCCTTTGGTCCGGGCGGATGTATTATCCGTTGGTGAAGTGTCCTGTGGTTCCGTGAGGTGCCGTTGTCCGGGCGGATGTTGGAATCGAAGCGCAGGCCGTGAGCTGAGTGTTAAATTTGGTTTGTGGAAAAACCATTTGACTTGGGAAGAGCAGGGCCTTTAATAGATGGACTATTAGGCGAAGTTTCGCCGGGCGCCGCCGAGAAAAGGAGGAGGTACCGTGAGTTCGCTTACCAAGATATTCGTGGTGGTCAACCTAATCCTGGCCGTTGCCTTTTGTTTCATGACCATGACGCTTTACGCCAAGCGGGTCGACTACAAGGACAGGTTCAAGCAGACGGAATTGAAGCTTGCCGAGACGGAAACCAAGTACCAGAAGCAGGTTGATACGCTGGAAACCGAAAAGAAGGAACTCAAGGACAACAATACGGAACTCCAGATGAAGTTTGACGACCTGAGCGCCGCGAAGGACCGTGTCGGGACGGCGCTTGAGGCATCGGAGGCCCGGGTTGGCGACCTTGAATCCACGAGTCGCTGGCTTACGGCGCAGAACAAGGCCAAGGACGAAGCGCTTGAAGACAGGGCCAACCGCATTCAGGAAATGCACAAGTTCCTGCTTGATCAGCAGCGGGCCCTTGAAATGGCCAAGCAGCATGAAATAAACGCTACGAATAATCGCATCGAGGCGGAAAACCAGTTGAACAGCGTCAAGGACCAGTTGACCGCCACGTTGAAGGAAAAGCGGAAGGTCGAAGAAGACCTGGCTCATTCAACGTGGATACTGGACACGCTTGAGAGCAAGGGCATCAATATTGCCGAGGCTGTTACCGGCGCCGACCAGGCCATGCCTTCCATTCCCGCCAAGGTTCTGGCAGTCGACAAGGACGTCAACCTTGTCATGCTTTCTGTCGGCCAGAACGACGGCGTGAAGAAGGGGTACTCGTTCAGTGTCTACCGCAAGGACAAGTTTGTCGGCAAGGTGCGGATCGAAAAAGTCTATGACGATATGTGCGCGGGCGTGATCCTGGCAAGCTACCAGAGCGGCGAGACCGAGATAGAGGAGGGGGACGATGCCAATACAAGACTCGGATATTGAGGAATCCAGAGGCAGCGAAAATATTTTCACGATCCTCCTCGTCGTGGCAGCCCTGTTTTTCGCCATTGCCATCGGGTTTCAGTATTCGGAACTGTCGACCGGCTATGATTGGCCGGGTGGTCAGCCGCAGGCCGACATGGGGGCTTCTGCGGAATAGGATCGCAAATACAGATACTAATGATAAGTGAGGGCCGGCGTTGTCGGCCCTTTTATTTTGCCCGGAGACCCCCCGGTGATATACTTGACCCCGTGGCGCTGCCTGCCGGTATGGAAGCGTGCCGTCAGCGAAGGGACTCCAGGGAGCGTTTTGGCAGGTTTCAGGAGGGATGATTCTTGCCCTTCAACTTGATAGCAGGGCTTTACTCGCCGGACATAGCCGTTGACGCCGGCAGCGGATCCACGCGGATTCACGTTGCGGGGAGGGGGCTTGTGCTGAGCGAGCCTTCGGTGCTTGCTCTGCGCAGGCCGGAGGCCGGGGGGGACGTGATAGGAGCCGGAGAGGACGTGCGCGAACTCCTCTGGAAAGCGCCCGGCAGCGTGGTGGCCCATCGGCCCGTTCAGAACGGTACCGTGGCGGATCCACAGTTGGCCGCTCTGCTGATGGCCCAGTTCGTTGAACGGGCCGTTGGGCGGAGGCGTTTCTTCAAGCCGAAGCCGAGGGCGGTCGTGGCGGTGCCGGCGGGGCTGACTCAGGTTGAAAAGGCCGCCTATGCTCACGCTTTTTACGGGGCCGGATGCAGGGACGTGCTGCTGGTTGAGCGCCCGAGGGCGGCTGCGATCGCGCTGGCGCTTCCGAGGCGCGAGCCGCGCGGCGTGCTGCTGCTTGACATCGGGAGAGACATGGTGGAGGTGGCAGTGGTTTCCATGGCCAGCATAGTTGTCGCCCGTGCGTTGCGTGGGGGCAGCGCCGAGATCGACAGGGCCATTATCAGGCATATCCGGGCCACATATAATCTGCTGGTTGGCGAGGCTACTGCGGAGAGGGTCAAGAAACAGTTCGTGTCCGTGAATCCTCCGGACGGCTCGACTTTCGAAGTGCGCGGCAGGGACCTGATAACCAACCTGCCCAACACGGTCGTGGTGACTGCGGCCGAGATCACCGGGACGGTACTCCCGGTGCTTGAACGCGTGGCATCGCTGGTATCAGAAGTGCTTGCGGAAGTCTCTCCTGAAATAGCCGGCGACCTGATAGATGTCGGCGTCATTCTTTTCGGTGAAGGCGCCCTTCTGGACGGCCTTACCGGTTTTCTGAGCGCCCGGACGGGGCTGCCGGTCATGCTAGCCGAAGATCCGGCTACCGTTCTCATCAGCGGGGCCGGCATCATGTGTGAAGATATCCCGACTTTCGCCGCAGCGCTTGAAAGGGGATAGCTTGTCCGGCCTCGGCAACGCCGGCGCTGCACTCGGCGCTCTACTCAGGAACCTGCTTCGGCGAGGTGATCCGGTTGTGAGGTCTCGCCGCAGCATAGTGGCGGATCTTCTTCTCGTTTTGTTCGGGGTGGTGGCGCTGGCTTTCCCTCCATGGATCACGGGTGTGGTGGAATCGGTCGCCGGAGCGACGACTGCCGGAAGCCTGAGCCTGCCGGTGTCCGGTGAAATTATCGACAGCCCCGTGGAGGACGTGAAACGGGAGATTGTCCGCCTGAGCGAACAGAACCGGAGGCTTGCAGACGGATATCGCCGCCTGGACGAATTCCGGACGCTTGCCGATCGGCTTTCTGCTCCTCGCGGCCGATATGTTCCCGGTGTGCTCGTCGGCGGCAGACGCGAAGCGGGTCGGGTACGCATGTTGCTGGATATCGGGAAACGGGACGGCGTTCTGCCCGGTGCCGGCGTGGTTATCGGTTATGCGGTTTTCGGCGTTGTTGAAAGCAGCAGCGAGAACAGTTCGTGGGTGTTGAGAATGGACGCGCCGCCTGCGAAGATTCCGGCGATCATAGCCCGTTCGGGGGCAGAGGGCCTGGTGGAAGCATCAGCAGACAGTCTTCTGCTGTCATACGTCATGGTGGCCGGCGAAGATCAGAAGCCGAACGCGATGATACACGACTTGGTGCTTACGTCCGGCAGGGCGGGCATGTTCCCCCGTGGAGCAGTCATCGGGCGCATAACCGGCGTGGGTGTCAGCGAGGACGGGCTTTTCCACACTATCGAGGTCAGGCCGGAGCTGTATTATCTTTCAGGGGATGTGGTGGTGGTCTGGAAGGCCGAAGCCGAAGGCGGGGAGGGCGGCCGATGAGGGGGTCCATCGCCTGGGCCGTCATGCTTGTCGCCCTGCTCTGGCTGGGGCCGGTTGTCATCATGTCGGGCAGGGTTTCGTTTGCGGGATATGTGCCGGACCTGTTCCTGGGCGCCGTGGTTTACTTTCATCTCGCGGGCCGCATGATGGAAATGCACAAGGCCGCGATAATATCCATACTGCTTGTTTCCATTGTCGCATCGGCGGGCGGCAGCATACCGGCCGGGGCCAGGCTGGCAGGATACGCCCTTACGCTGCTTGTGGCGCCGCCTGCCGATGATTTGCACAGGAGGCCCCTGTTCCTGGCGGCAGGCCTGTTTTTCAGGGAAATCGTCGTCCTTGTGTGCGGCGCGGTGGTACTCGGCGTCGGCGGCAGCCACGGCCATCTTCCGCTGAACGAGTGTATTGTCACGGTACTGGCGACTGTGCCGGCTGCGTTTGGCGTATTCTACGCACTTGTCGGCATCGGGAGGCTGTTGGGGCTTCGCCTCGAGCAGAGACGCTTTTCCAGACCGGATACGCTTGCGGATGCATCGGCTTTTGAACGCGTGCTGAGTCGGGCGGATATCCGGGAGGTGTAGCGAATGGGGAACCGTCCGATTGTCGTGGGAGCGGGGCTGACTGTCTTGCTCGGCGCCGTCCTCTGGCAGGTGGCCGGCGTGGCCGTGATACGCCACAACGAGTACGCCGGGCTGGAGCAGCAACTGCGTTCCAGCGAACAATTGGTTCCTCCCCGCCGCGGCGACATCCTGGACGCCCGCGGCAGAACCCTTGCCACCGACAAGCCGTCTTTCGACGTTATGGTCATTCCCGGACAGTTGCCTGTTTCGGTATCCACGTACGATGATTTTCGCTACCTCAGGGAATGGTCCCGTGATGTTTCCGGGGAGCGTTTGCAGGCCGTCCTGGAAGACCATCGCAAGCGGCTTGCCGGCGAGGCGTGCGTTATCGAAATCGCCCGGCTGTCGGGGCGTTCCCCGGAAGCTGTTTCCACGAAACTTGTGGAAGTCATGCGGCTTGCCGCCCGCCGCAACAGCCCGTATTCGCAAATGGCTCTCTTGGCCGACTTGCCTTTCCCGGTATGGGAGACAATGAAGGTCCGCCTGGAAGGTGCAGCGGCGAGTGTCGGCGGAGTGGAATGCATCGTCGGCAGAAAGCGGGAATATCCGTATGGCGGGACCGGCGGCCACGTTATCGGCTACACGGGGGAAATGTCCAGAACCCAGATTGAATCGGCGAGGCGTTTCGGCGTCATTGTCAATGCTCCGGAAAGAGATAAAACCCGCTTCTTCGAACTTGTTTATTCCGCTCCGGGTGCAGACGTCCGTCGCCTGAAGAACATGGCAGGAGGTTTGCCCGGCGATTTTCAGGACGACAACGATTTTCTGGCTGCGATTGCCGCCTGTTCCGGCGAAACGAGGTTCGACGGCGAACTGGGTCTTCTTGCGGACCGGTTCTGCAACGATTACGTATCCAGGCGCTTGACACAGGGGGAAAAAGACTGGTTGAAAAATCATCCCTATCTGGCCGATCGGCGCATGGGTATGGCTGGGGTGGAAGCACGCTATAACAGGCTTCTTTCGGGGGCGCACGGTTACCGCCTGATCGAACGTTCTCTATGGGAAGATAAGGGGTCCATGGACGAATGGAAGCGATACCTGTTCGACCAGAAATCGGTGGCCGGCGGTAGTTTGAACCTTACCCTGGACATAGAGCTTCAGCGCTTGGCCGAAAAAGCTGTTGGCAGATACGGTCGGCCCGCGGCATGCGCGTTGATGAAACTGGACGGCTCGGTCCTGGCGCTCGCTTCCGTACCGGGGTATGACCCGCAGCGTTTTGCCCTCGGGGACGCACAGGCCGTTACGCAGTATCTCAATTCGCCTGCAAAACCCATGTTGTCTCGAGCCTACCAGGAACAGTATCCCTTGGGTTCGGTGATGAAAGTCGTCGACGCCGTCGCAGGGCTGGAAGAAGGCGTTATCCTGCCACAGGGGTCGCACGTCTGCGAAGGTTCTATTGTGTATGAAGGCAGCACTTTCAGGTGCAACGCCGCACACGGGCCGACGCGTTTGCGGGAAGCGCTTGCAAAGTCCTGCAACGTCTATTTCTTTCTCAGCGCACTGGACATCGGCCCTGAGGCCCTTTTTTCTGCGGGCGGCAGCTTCGGCTTGGGCAGGCGCACCGATATCGACCTGCCCGGCGAAGCCGCCGGCGTGTTCCCGGAGCGATCCGAAGACGGGCAGTATCATGTCGGCGGGAACGAACTCCTTTATATTGCGATCGGACAGGGGCCGATGGCGGTCACGCCGGTTCAGGCGGCCCGTGTCATGGCCGGGGTGGCGTCGAGAGGCCGGTTACCGAGACCTTTCGTGGCTTCCCATCGGCCGCGCCGTTTTACGGATATCCCGCTGAAAGATGAAGAATCCTGGCAGATCGTCACGAAGGGCATGATCGCCGCCGTTCATTCGCCTGAAGGCACCGCGTATGAAGCGTTCAACGGCGGCATGCCGGAAGGACCGTCTTTTGCCGAAGAATTTCCGTATATAATGGTTGCCGGCAAGACCGGCACGGCGGAACACGGATCCAGGAAAGCCGGCAGTATCCTGAGTCATTCCTGGTTCGCCGGGTTTGCGCCGGCGCGCGCCCCTGAAGTCGCATTTGCCGTCGTTATCGAAAATGCCGGACACGGGGGCGGTCCTGCGGCCAGGGCGTCTGCTGAAATCCTCGGCGGGTATTTCAGGTATACAAGGAAGGGCGCCACCAGATGAAAGCTCTGGCCCCTTTCCGTATCTGGTTACCGGTCATAATTCTCGTTGTCATAGGGCTGTTATCGGTTGCGAGCGCGGGTGAGGCGGGCAGGTTCGCCCGGCAGCTTCTCTGGGTGGCGGCCGGCGGCATAATAGCTGGTATTATAATCGTGCTCGGTGTCGACAACGTACTGCAGAGGGCCTACCTGCTTTATGCCGTGGGGCTTATCGCTCTCGGTCTTGTCCTTTTTTCTCCGCCGGTGAACGGGGTCAGGGCATGGTTTGATTTCGGCTTGTTCAAGGTGCAGCCGTCGGAGCTGTTCAGGCCCGTCCTCCTGCTTGTGCTGGCGCGGTTTCTGGGGGCAAGGGAGGAAAGCGGCTTTGTGCTCGGATCTTACCCGTGGCGCAGGCAGGTTTTCAAGTATGCGACTGTTGCCTGGATTACGTTTATCCCGCTTCTTCTGGTGCAACTGGAGCCCGATATAGGTGTTGCGCTGGCGTTCCTGTGGCTTGCGGCTGTTGTGGTGCTTGCATCGGATATTTCGTGGCAATTGATAGGGCTGGGTTCGGCGGGCGCGGTGTTCTCGGGGCTGGCCGTGTATCATTGGGGACTTTCGGTCAGCCAGCGGGCGCGTATCACCGCGTGGTTGAACCCGGCGGCCCATGGACATGGCGCAGCCTGGCAGATGCTCCGCAGCAAGCTGGCCATCGGCAGCGGAGGTTTCTGGGGCAAGGGTTGGGGGCTGGGAGAAATGAACCGCCTGGGCCTTGTCCCGGTAAACGACAGCGACTTCATATTTTCGGTGGTTGTGGAAGAGCTCGGTTTTGTCGCCGCCCTGTTGCTGATCGCCTGTTATGTATGGATCCTCTGGGAATGCGTATTGCTTGCGCGCAGGGTTCCCGATCCGGCCTGCAGGCTGCTGGTCATGGGGACCGGCGGCTATCTGGCCGGGCAGGCTGCCCTCAATATCTGTGTTGCCATAGGCTCTCTTCCAACCACCGGGGTCACGCTTCCATTTGTTTCGTACGGGGGTTCAAGCCTCATCAGCAACGTTGCGATGGTGGCGATGGCAGTGTCCGTGGCGATAAACGCACACGGCAGAAAGCTGGCTGCCGCTTAGAACCGGCGTGGCCGGACGGTTGCCCCGCGTGGGCTCAGTCGTCAGGTCTTTCCCAATCCTCGACCTTTTCCAGTACGACGTCTTTGAATCCGCACGGCGCACCCGTTTTCTGGAGTCCGAAGCCGATTTCATTCGCACTGAAGATCAGGCCTGACGCCACGGCACGCTGCTCGCCATTGGCAACGAGTCGTATGGTGCCGTCGGTATATGCCTCCACCCGCATCCTGTGGTCCACTTCGTCTTCGATTTCGTCGCGGCTGGACGGCGTCTGGTCTTGGCTCGCCCATATTATCCATGAACTGCCGCCTCTTGCTCCGGCCGTCGTCACCCGTTTCGTTACGGCGTCTACCACCAGTATCGATCCGTTTCGCGGTCGCCGCCTTGCCGAATGCTGCTTATAGGTGACTTCGCAAGCCGTGTTTGTGGCCGTCTTCAGCGCGAGGCCTATGGTGGCCGTTCCCGTCTTGGCGCCTTCCAGGTATCCCGAGGCATCGATATTCCAGGTGCCTTCGGATACAAGCCAGCCGGGCAGGCCGGGCAGTATCGGCCAGTGGGCTTTTTCCCCCTGCTCAAGGTGTTTCCGGGCTTCCGCCAGCATTTCCAGGGCGGAGATTCCCGGTCCGGCAATCGGTGTTCCTTCCAGCGTCATGCCCCACAGGGAAACGTCTTTCCCTTCGAGATACACCGGCCCGGCCGCCGCCGTTTCCCCGGCAGGCAATTCCCATTTCAAAGTGAGTTTGTCCGCTTTCAGTTTGCCCTTGCCGTCCGCGATTACGATATCCAGGGGGAATCGTGAGAGTCCCGGCTTGGCTCCTTCGGCAAGGACCTTTTCACCCGCAAGGACTTGTACGTGCTGTGGGTCCATCACTATCTTTGTACGGCCTGCTTCTACTACCAGAGATTCCTGCCCGGGCCCGGTTTCGAGCAGAACATTAACATGCAGAGGTTGGCCCCAATGGAAAAGATGTGTTAGGCGGCCACCCTGGGCGGCAAGTCCCGGAGCCTGCCATATCCAGCCTCCGTCTATGCCCATCCAGTCGGCCAATTCCTGCGCGCCCGCCGAGTCGTACACGAACTTCAGCCCCAGTGGACTTGCCTGTCCCTTGGCCGCCAGAAGTCCATCAGCATGCTTGAGGATGCTGCCGCGGGCAGTCTTTTCAAGGTCGTCAAGCTCCTGCGATGTCACTCCTGCAGCCCTGAGCGCCTGGATCCGGGGGAGTATTTCAGCAAGTTTCCTGTAGGCCGAGCCGCCGGTTCCGACAGAAGACATTTCTGCTTTCAGCTCCTGGATCTTCCTGGTTTGCGAGTGGGTTTTCAGGGCGTTGAGCAGCAGTGCCAGGTCCGGCGCCTTGGCCCTGTCGGGCATGTAGCCGAGCGATTCCAGTACGTCGGTTTCGCCCGTGAACACAAGGTATCTTGCAACGTCCGTGCTTGGAGGCTTCAGGGCGATGTCCCCCCACGCCAGGACCTGTTCATGGGAGACGTCGAATAACGACAGCACAAGCTCCATGCCTGCAAGGGTCCTGACCTTTATCTTCCCTTCTCCTGTGTACGTCGGTTTGCCGGAAACGGTCATATTGCGATAGGGGACCGACACGCGGTCCATTTTGCCCACCTTGCGCGCTATGCCGTCCACGAAACCCAGGAGCTTTTCGCTTTCTCTTTCGAGAGCTTCGCCATATTTCGAGGGCATTTCGGGGGGGAAGGAATCCTTGTGAAGGCTCCTTCCGGCTTTCAGAGATTTTGGCGCTTCCTGTATTAATGCGGCAAGCAGGAGCAATCCTTCCTTGTTGCGCTCGGTGGCGGCCTGCCTGACCTTCCTTATCCCGTTTCTTATTTTCGTCAGCGATGACTGAAGCTGGTCAAAGCGGTCCAGGGCAACCGTGTTGTCCCGTTCCCATGCATTGACCAGTTTGTCAGCCTGCGCGGTATCGTTTTTTATCAGCGCTTCGTGTACCGTGGAATCGAGTTCCAGCAGCCGTTCCTGGTATGCCGTGGTCAGAGCCCGTTCCAGCGGCGCAAGATCTTCCGTCGTGATACCGCGCTTGTATAACAATTGGAAGGTGTCGAGTCCGTTGGACAGTCTGCCCTGCGAAACGAGACTCACCGCTTCGGATATTTCCTGCTCAAGAGCGGCCCGTTGAACGGCGATCCTTCGATCGCTTTCGGCGACTATGTCAGCTATCCGCTTCTCGATGTTTGCCGGGAGATCGATTTCCTCGAAAATCGACAGCCGTATCTTGGCTTCTTCCGGGCCTATGTTACCGGTCTCCAGGTCCCTGGCTATCTCGGCGACCGCAGCCACGGTCTCCGCATGCTTTTCTTCGGATGACTGGACATCGGGCCGTTCTCTGGGACGTTCCGTGGGCGTCGCCGACGCAGGTGTTATGACTATCGGCGTCGTATCCGGTGTCATCCGTCCGCCGGGCGGCGGCGGCGGACGGGTAAACCCCGGCAGGCTCGCACCGTGGCTGGAGAACTGCCAGAAGATGAAGCCCGCCAGGATTATCAGCAGCAACAGCAGGAGAATCATTGCCATTACCCCGGAACTCTGCGCCTTCTTTGCCTTGATCCGGCGGATCGCCACGGTTCCATGCCTGCCGGTCTGCCTTGGCGACAGGAATGGCAGGGGATACGTGCTGTCCTGGCGGAAGCGTACCGAGTGGCGGGGCGGCTTGTTTGCCAGGAGATCTTCGAGGTCTTCTATCACTTCTACGGGTGTCTGGTGGCGGTTCCCCCTGTCCTTCGCCAACGTTTTGGCCAGGAACAGGGTGGTGTTTCGGGAAACGTCGTTTCGGATCGTGTTCAGCGGCTGCACCCGTTCCTTGAGATGCATCGCAAGTACTACCGGGGCCGAGTTGCCCTCGAACGGCGGGTGTCCGGAAAGCATGTGGTACAGCGATGCCCCCAGCGAATATATGTCCGTGCGCGTGTCCACGTCTTTTTCGCCCATCGCCTGTTCGGGCGATATGTAGTAGGGCGTGCCTACCGCCTTGCCCACGCTGGACCCGCTTGCATCGGCTTCCGGGCCTCGGGCCGTGGCGAGGCCGAGGTCGCAGAGTTTCACCACGTTATCGGACGTCAGCATTATGTTCGCAGGTTTTATGTCCCGGTGCAGAATGCTGTTGCGCCATGCATGCTCCAGGCCCCTTGCTGCCCCCAGCACGATGCGCAGGGCCTCGCGTTCTTCCATCGGACCTTTTTCTTCGATCAGATCCCTGGCATTCGGCCCGTCGATGTACTCCATCGCGAAGTAGTAATAGCCCCGGTCTTCCCCTACGTCGATACCCTGTATGATGTTGGGATGGTTGAGCTTGGCGACGTTTCGGGCTTCCCGCAGGAATCTCTTGACGAACGATGGATCTTCGGCCAGGTGTCGCGGCAGTACTTTCACGGCGACTATCCGGTCCAGGGAAACCTGCCTGGCCCTGAATACCGCCCCCATCGCCCCAGATCCCACCCGTTCCACCAGTTCGAAGCCGGCCAGCCTGTTATCGCCCTTGAGCGCCCGTTGTACCTGTTCGATGCCTTCCTTGGAAATGTATCCGCGTTCAATGAGAATGTCTTCGAGGCTGCGGTGGACGTCCATTTCCGCCAGCTTCTGCTTCACCAGAAGAGCGTCGCGGATCTTCCTCTCGTCGCAAAGGCCCAGTTCCAGGGCGACTTCTGCGAACGATCGCGGGGATCTGTCCTGCGCTGCGGCCATCAGTCCTTTTCCGGCGCTTTGTTCAACATATTATAGAGCATTGTGCCTCGGTTGCCAAGACTGGAGCCCTGCGACCGGGGCGGCTTGCCTGTCACTTATTCCAGGGTTGTTTCCGGGGGGAAAGCGTACATCAGGTACTGTTCCCTCACTTGTCCCCGGCGGGCATTGTTCCCGTGAATAAATATTCTGAAACTGAATCGCAGTCTGTCGCCGTGTTGCAACTGCAGCGTCCCATCGGTTTCTCTGCCGTACTTGTAATAGCTCAGGGCGAACGGGTTCAAGGCGAACAGCCCGTAATCACGGACGTGCCATCTGGCCGGGTGGCCATGGTTGTCGCGATGGTCAAAGACCGCGATCCCTACCCTTTTGCCTTTCAGCAGGCCTGAATAATCGACCCACGGAGATGGTTTCCCCCAGCACTCGGCCTCGCCGGTGCCTCCGAACGCGTTCTCGATGACTCCGCCCCTGCTCCCATCCATGCGGGACGCCACCCGTATGCTGACCAATCCCCCTTCTTTCGTATCGCCGAACCTGACGGGGCCGTGCTCCGCCGCGAAAGACAGCGACAGGTCCATGATCCGGATGTTCCACGGGGTGTTGTAAATTCTTACTTCTCGGGTCTCGGTCATCAGCGGCTTATGGTCGCGGTCCTGCCAGGTGAGTTCCTCGTCGAAGCCGGCTGCGAAAGCTCCGGTCAGAATGCGGGTAAACCTGCCGTGTGCCTGGTACCCGTGTCCTTCCTGCTCGCTCCATACGTCCGCCCCGTTGATGTCGCCGTGGGCGACGTATATGGACTTGTGGTGTGGGTGGTCCTCGTCGTCTCCTTTTTGAGGATCCATGGGCCAGCCTCGGGTCATC
This sequence comes from Planctomycetota bacterium, assembly GCA_016930595.1. GTDB lineage: Bacteria > Planctomycetota > SZUA-567 > JAFGGJ01 > JAFGGJ01 > JAFGGJ01. The sequence goes on along the minus strand of JAFGGJ010000045.1, from coordinate 22,809 downwards.
AGGATATCCCTCGGTCCCGCAACCGGGTAGAAATACGGCTTGGGAGCGGCTTCCGGCGTGAAATGATATGACGTGAAAAACTTTCCCTTCATAATCACGTCCAGCCTGCCTCCCTGCTCCACGATGTCGGCCCTGCCGAGACGGCCCGGATATTCCCTGTCCCGGAGGAACTCCAGCACGATATTCTTGCCGGCAGGAGCATCCGGCATTGCGAACAGCAGCTTCTTGTCGACAACCTGGTACGGCAACGCCTTCTCGGGATGGCGGGAATCCACCAGTAGCCCTTCGGGCGCCGCCCCGTCGGGAAGTTCCATCGAAAGCATGCCGGCGGGCCTGGCATGCCTGCCGGTTTTCACAATGACTTTCAGCTTTTCCGACATCACCGTACTCCTTGCGCGGGACGGGTAATTGTAGCCGGCTGTTCCCCGGTCATGGCGTCAGAATCGGCTCCGTTCGTTATTCGATAATTCAGAACAAAAACCCGTTCGCGGGTCCGCCTCCCCCTGTCCCACGCGGTTCTGAGCCCGGCCCGGCTTACCACGATCTGCTCCTCCGCATTTTCTATCACTACTCCACCCGGAGGCACGGCGAGAATCGTACGGCCTTTTTCCCGCAGTAATCCTGCCCCGTAGGGCAGCCGCCCTGTCGCAACCATGATTGCACCGGGGGGAGAAGACTGCACCAGTCTGTCGAGCGAAGAGCCGGTTTCGCTGGCGAGAACCAGTGGAATGCGCGTCTCGCTGAGCACGTGCAGGCCCCGCAGGGGCGAAGGCAGTTCGTCCATCGGACGCAGCGGTTCAAGGTTCGAGTGTGGGAAGGCGATCTCCAGCTCCCGGAGCGTTTCCGCCGAGGGCTTTTCGGCATACGCCGTGACGTCGTGTCCGCTTGCCCGTATGGCGACGTCGGTTCCATCCGATAACTCCAGCACGTACGTCCCGGGCCGCATGCCGTCGCAGCACTCGCCGATTACAGGCCACGCCAGGAGCAGGATCAGTCCCGCCGGCAAAAAGCCGTACCTGAAAATCCTGCTCTTGCGGAAAACGCCCGTCACTCGTTCTGAAAATAACAGCCGCCGCGTGTCGTGCTCGAGTTTCGCCACGGTTAGGCCTCCCATCCACAGGAGCCACAGCGGCAGGAACCAGCCGGGCGGACCGTGAACAGCCATGTTCAGCACAGGAAGGCCGCCCAGCGCTCCCACTGTGCCGGACAGCATTCCGGCTACGCCGGCCGTGAACCAATACAGGGGGCCGGACGTCCCCACGGCGAACTCTATCGCCCGCTCCAGGGCCGTGCTGCCGCTTATCGCTCCCGCGGCATGCGCCAGGGTGGTCCCGGCGGTAACGGCGCTTCCTGTTGCTATCAGTATGGTGATGAGTGGAACACCAAGCAGTGCCCCTAACGGCGCCGCCAGCGGTGCTCTCCCGAAGAACGCTCCCAGAAAAGGCATTACGCCGATGCTTGCGCAAAGCGATGCCGTGCCCGCCTCTGCAACCCGGCGCAGTAACCGGTGTTCCAGTTTGCGGACGGTTTCTCCGAACAGGTAGGTCGCAGCGAGTATTCCCGTAATGGCGGCAATGGCGAGGTGCAGACCGTAGCCGACGGCTTCTTCGGGCCATATGATCAGTATCCCCAGCACCGCGGCGGAAAGCGCGTTCACCGGGTCATAAGCCCTTTGAACCAGCGGGCCGAGTACCAGCAGGCTGAACATGATCCACGCGCGTAGCGCCGGCGCGCCGAAACCCGTCATCGCCAGGTAGATGAAAGTCACCCCTACCGCCAGCAGGTTGCGCCGTCCTATTGAAATACCCAGCCGGCCGCACACAAGCATCACCAGGCCGCCGAAGATCCCAAGGTGCAGTCCGCTTACCACGAACAGGTGCAGCGCACCGCTCGCACGTCCCGCTTCAAGCGTGTCGCCCGGCATCAGCCCGGGATCCCCGATGACGAGACAGGCCACAACGTCGCCGTACGCTCTTCCCGCAAGGCGCCGTGCCGCGTAGGACCGCCACAGGAATATCCACCTGCGAATACCCGCCCTGTGCCCCGTCCTTCGCACGTCCGGCCCCGCCGTTGCAGAATTCCCTATGCCGGCAGCCAGCAGGGTCTTCCGGTAGTAGCCGTCTTCAGCTATTCGCCACGTCCGGAAGTGCCCTTCCAGCAGATCTCCGGGCACCAGGCTGACATGACCGCTGCCCAGGCGTACGGGGACGTCCGCTTCACGCCATTCACCGTCCGTTCTGTACCCGGTGATCTTCAGCGTTCCGCGGTATCGCCCGGGCCCTTCCGGCGAATCGACGTCGAGCACTTTGCCGCGGAAGTAGTGCAGGCCTTCTCCGGTTGCCGACAATGACGTCGATGCCTGGCCGGAACGTCCGCCGGCGCGGTATGCCGCCAGCATGGCGAGTATTGTTATCAGGAGCAGGTAGCCTGTTCGAGGGCGTAGCTTTTCGGGGAGCGCACGGACAAGAATCATTATGACGATGGATGCCGAGGCCGTTATCCATGGTGTCGAACCCGGGAAGACCAGCCCCAGGGCAAACGCGATGCGTAATCCCGCATACCAGGCTATGGCGGCGGGCAGCAATGGGTATGAACGCAGCAACAGGCAGTCCCCATTTCCTGGATACGTTCTCCGTCTAGTGTGACAGCGATCCCGCTTTGGGCATCGGCAGCGCTTCGTCCGGCGCGGGCATGGGCGGATAATCCGGCAGTTCGAGTCCGCTCACGAGGTCGTTTATCCGGACGACTTCTCCGCCGGCTATGGATTTGTTCGCCGCCACTCCGGTGAGTATCGAGTAGGCGCCGCCCCTTTGATCCGCCGCCCTCATGTACCTGTCTTCGGGCGGGTTGGGGTGAAAGAGATCATCCAGCAGCGGGTCGTCGCCTCCGCCGTGGCCGCCTGCTCCGGTCCAGACTTCTTCCTCCCGCCCGGGTAGAAAGTGCGGGTATATGCGGGTCGTGGTCCCCTCGGGCAGCAACTCGCCCGGTGTGTTGCCGTCCCCGCTGATGTACACCGTTTCCATGCATTTGTGCTCCAGCCGGCCTTTTGTGCCGTTGAACGCTATGACGTATCCTTCCCACGGCATGAAGGAGTGCAGCGAATAGCTCATGCTCGCACCGCTCATGTATTTCACCACAAGATGCATCGTGTCTTCTATGTCAATAAGGTCGCTGAACACGCACCGGTCCCGGAAATACCCGTCGTACTGTTCGTTCTCCAGGTACAGCTTTTTCAGCCCTTCCGACGCGGCGAGGTCCAGGTGGAAATTGCACTTGTCCTTTTCCGGGCAGTCCAGGCATCTTTCGGATCGTTTTGAAAGCCCGTACCTTTCGGCCGTTTCAGGCGTGTAGAAGTTTCGGGCGCCGTATGCATATACGTTCTCGGGGACCGATGAAAGCCACCAGTTTACAAGATCGAAGTGGTGCGTGGCCTTGTGCACCAGCAGACCCCCGGAATTTGCCTTGTTCCGGTGCCACCGCCGGAAGTAGTCCGCCCCGTGCCGCGTGTTCAGCAGCCAGTGGAAGTCCACCGACACCACGTTGCCCACGACGCCGTTCATCAACAGGTCTTTTATCTGGGTTCGCGGCGGGGAATAGCGATAGTTGAAAGTGACGGTTACTTTCTTCCCCGTTTTCTTCTGCGTATCGATTATCCGCTGGCACTTCCCGGCGTCGGTGGTCATGGGCTTTTCCGTTATGGCGTCACACCCCATTTCCAGCGCCTTGACTATGTATTCGTCATGGTGGCAGTCCTTTGTCATTACAAGGACTGTGTCCGCTTTTGTTTCCTTGATCATCTTCTCGAAATCCGCAGCCATGTATCCTTTCGGATCCGCGCCTGCCGACCGGGCCCATCCCATACGCTGGTTCAGGCGGCCTTCGTTGCTGTCGCTCAGGCCTACGAGTTCGGCGTATTCGCCGTATTTTTCCACCACTGCCCCGGAATACATCCCCGACCTGCTCCCGAGACCAACCTGGGCGTAACGCTTTCTGCCGGCCATGAGCTACCCCTTTCGAATACCCGTTTATCAGTGTCATGTTCAACGGCTCGTGCTATTATAATCATTGGGACGCGAGGCGTCGCAACCAGAACAGTGCCGTTTTCTCCATTGCCGCGCCGGACCGTATCCTCGGTAATGGAAAGGACTTGTGCCGGATGACTCCCCGGGAAATCTTCATGGCGGCCTTGACGCGCGACCGGGTCCCTAGGCCCGCCACGGGCTCCGCCACTTCCATTGCCACCGTCGACCTGATGGATGAAGTCGGTACGTTTTTCCCCGAAGCCCACCTCGACCCCGAAGCCATGACCGCGCTTGCTGAAGCCGGACATACGGTTCTCGGTTTCGACGACGTAATGCCGCTTTTCAGCGTCTGGCATGAATCCGCCGCCATGGGCTGCGCCGTCGACTGGGGCCGTCGCGATCTCATGCCCACCTGCCGGGAACATCTGTATGCCGTCGGCGATGAAATTGTCATCCCGCCGGACCTGCTCGAGAAACTTCCGGCGCGGGTCCCCCTCGATTCCATTCGCATGCTGCGCAGTCGTCTCGGTTCAGATGTCGCCGTCTGCGGAAAAGTCTTCGGCCCCTGGACGCTGGGATATCACATGTTCGGCGTTCAAGACTTCCTGATGGCGACCATCCTTCAGCCCGATGCCATCCGGCGGGCCATGGATACTCTGAAGGAAGTCACCGTGCGCTTCGGAATCGCACAGGTAGACGCCGGCGCTGATACTCTCTGTCTTGCCGACCACTGTACCCGTGATCTGTGCGCTCCGGAAGCCTATCGGGATTTCGTCATGGATATCCACAGGGAACTCGTGGACCGGCTCCCCGTTCCGCTCATAGTTCACATATGCGGCGATACTTCCGATCGGATACCTTTCGTGGCCGATACCGGAGTGGCGTGTTTTCACTTCGATTCCAAGGTCCCGGCGCCCGATGCCAGAAGACTTGCAGGCGACAGGCTCTCGCTCATGGGCGGCACCAGCAATTTCTCGGCAGTAAGACAGGGAACTCCCGCCCTAATCGAAGCCGACGTCGCCGAAAAGATCGGCGCAGGCATTGATATCATCGGACCGGAATGCGCCGTTCCGCTCGATGCCCCGTTCCGGAATCTCAGGTCGATCGCCGATGAAGCGAAAAAACCCCGCTGATCCGGGCGGCTTTCCTGCCGTCCCTTGACGCACGGGTGAATGCGGAAAAAATGGTCTCAGGCGTGTATTGGGCCGAGTGAGTTTGTCGCTCTTCGACCGGCAAGGGAGGTGCAGTCATGGCCAGGAAGTCGCCAGGGGGTTCCGGCAGGGGTAAACGGACGCAGGGGAAGATTTCCCCGGATGCGCTGATCGCGCGGATACTGGACTTCTTCAAGGTTTTCCCCGGGCTGGCACGGCAGGTGCCGCCGGAACGGCTTACGAAGGCGTTCTGGAAGAAAACCTTTGCTTCCGGCCCTGATGCGCGGCGCATGCTTGAGCTGCTCCGGGAACTCCCCGCCTTCACCAACCTTGCCCCGAAGTCCCGCTCCCGCGCGGCTTGGGAGCGCGTCCTGGTGCCACCCACCGACCCGGAATCGTTTGCCGTCAGGCTGAGCCAGCTTGCTTCCGTATCACGCAGAAAAACCCGACGCCCCGGAACTGTTACCCGCTGGCGCGATAAGTTCGGACCCAACGAGACCGTCCAGCGCGTCCGGCCCGGCGTATCCGATGAATACATCCCGAATCCGCACCGCGGCACCACTACCTTTCAGCGTTTCCAGGGCGACGACACCTACCCTTCCTACATTACCAGCGATACCCACGGGCCTGTTGAGTTCAAATCCGTCAAGCAGGTTCCTGATAACGTCAAGTATATTCCGCATACCACTCTTACGTACTGCCGCTGGCCGTGGAGGTGGCTGGAGCCGGAAAAAGGCGGGTTCCGTTGGGATATCGTGGAGAAGACGCTCCGGATCGCCCGCGAAAGGGGCCAGACCGCACAGCTCAGGTTCCAGCCGTACACCAGGCGTGTTGAGTATTCCCAGGAACCGGCGGCTTCCCGCCGTCATCCCAAGGACCGTTCGGTCAACGTCCCGGACTGGTACTGGGATACGGGCGCCGCGTGGATCCGTCGAGGCACCTACGCCGCTAACGAGCCGGACAGCAACGACCCCAAGTACATCAGGCACTTCGGGGATTTCATACGCGCTTTTGCCCGCCGTTTCGACGGACATCCGGATCTGGAAAGCATCGATATCGCCTATGCCGGGTTCTGGGGCGAATCCGGCGGCAACACGACCACGGCGACAGCGCACAAGCTGGCCGATATCTACCTTCGCAGTTTCAAAAAGACCCAACTCCTTTCCATGCTGGGCACTCCCGGCAGTGCTCACGCCGCCGCCGTTACCGCAGACACTTCCCGCCACATCGGCTGGCGCGCCGATTGCTTCGGCGACCTCCGCCGCAGCACCAGCCCGGACGTCCCTCCCGAGCTCGGATGGAACCACACTTACGACGCCTACCCCATGGAAATCGAACGCAACGGTCTCAAGGACGCCTGGAGAACGGCCCCGGTTACCATGGAGACCTGCGGCAACGTCGCCACGTGGTTCCTGCAGGACTACGATTTCGACCGTATCGTCGAAGAAGGCTACAACTATCATATGTCCGTCTTCATGCCCAAGAACGTCTTCTTCCCCGAAGCCGTCATGGACAAGCTCGTCGAATTCGATAAGTACATCGGGTACAGGTTCGTCCTCAGGCAGATCACGCTTCCGCTCGAAGCCGCTCCCGGCGACAGGGTGCTCCTCCGGTTCTTCATCGACAATGTCGGATGCGCTCCCATTTACCGGCCCTACCGCCTGGCCGTCCGTTTCCGCCAGGGCAGGAACTCCTCCGTCGTCCGCCTCGGGCAGGACATACGGTCCTGGATGCCGGGGCATTCCTGGTTTGAGGAAAAAATTACCGTGCCGTCTTCGCTCAAGCGCGGTGAAGCCAAGGTGGATGTTGGTATTGTCGATGATTCCAACGTGCCCAGGGTATGGTTTGCTGTGAAGGGGCGGCTCGAAAACGGTTGGCATCCCATGACCGGCATGGACATGCGGAAATAGCCGTATTTCGGGCCGGTGCCTTGAGGATCTGGACAGATGCCTGTTCCTTGCCGGTCGGTTTTCTACGGTGCCATGTTCCGCCTGGTTGTGCTTTCTGTAGTCTCCGTGTGCGGCTCCGGCTGCCTTACCGCCGGTCTCTGGGACTGGGCGGAATCCCGCGGTAACAGTCGTCCTGTGGGCATTGTCCGGGGCAACGGCGGGGGCGATCTGTTTGTCTTCGAATACCGCAAGTGCCATCAGATGACGGATGGCTACTACGCTTTCTTCCTCCCCGCTGATTGGCAGGATATGCCGCTGCGCAGGGAAGACATGATGCTCCCCGACCACCTGTGGAAGGGCGGCGTGCGGCACGCGGCCCTGAGTCCCGACGGCTCGAAAGTCGCCGCCGCCCTGGACTTGGGCCGGCTGGCCGTCTGGGATGCCTCTACGGGCAGGCTTCTGCATTCGTTTGCCTTCGACAAGTATTATGCTAAGAAACCGGATCATGTCGCTTTCAGTCCCGACGGCGCCCGCCTTGTCAGTTGCACCGAAGACCGCGTTCATGTTTATGATGTTGCTTCGGGTCGTATCTGCCTCGATATCGAGCAGCCGTACGCCTCCAGACCCGTGTTCAGCCATAACGGCGATATGATCGCAGCGGGGAGCCGTTTCGGCCGGGGTATCGTCGTATGGTCTGCCGAAACCGGCCGGAAACTGCATGAATTCGCCGCGGATTCGGCGTGCACCCAGGTCGCTTTCTCCCCCGATGACCGCCGTATCCTCTCGAACGCATACGGGCGCGCGCCGTGGAGTATGTGGGATATCTCTTCGGGCAGTCTCCTCTATACGCTTCAGGTGGATCTTCTCCATACCAATGGCCGCCTGGCGTTTGATCCCGCTGCCGTCATTGCTTTATCGCGTGATGGCCGCACCGTCTACCAGTCCTGGGATCTGGAATCCGGGAAGCCCGTCATTGTCCCAACGCCTGCCCCGGCGGAGCCCCAGGCCTCTCCCCGTAAACGATGGGAGCGTGTCCTTTGTTTCAGTGCCGGCAGGCGCTTTTCTGTCGTCAAGGGATACGGGGACCGCGGGCCCGTGGATTTGCGGATTATGGATGCGCTTGACCCGTCCAGGCCGCTCGTGCTCAAGGGAACCGCCGGCCACACCGTCGGATGCCTCAGCGGCGACGGCGGCACGCTTCTTACCTGGTCCTGGCGCGGCTGTGTCTATCTCTGGGACACCTCCACTGGTGCCGTTCGATACGTCCTGCTTGGCGGTCCCTCTGCTCCTGTCAAGCCCCGGGGAGCATATGAGAAATACCTCGGGTCCGCCGGCGACCTGGGTCCGTCCGACACCACCGCTTCGCTGGACGGGATCGCCCTCCCGATCCAGGAAATCATCCCCGGTGCCGTCGCCCCATACGGTCCGCTGCAGCCTCTGCAGGCGGTGTCGGGTGTTCCGGCCTCCGCCCCTTCCGGCTGCTTCATCCTCAGGCGCAGGATGTCTTGCGCGGACGATTACGGGATCAGGGAAAAGCTGGTCGACAGCGTCTACCTCTACAACAGTCGGCGCGACATGTGGGTGCTTGTCAAAAGCATGCCCGCTTTTGAAGACAGGACTCACGGCCTGAGAAAAACCGTTGCTGCCTTTGCGACGCCTGTAACCGGCGCCGTCGATGCCGTCCTGATTCCCTTCTATGCCGTTTCGATCATGGGACTGGGCGATATGAATTTCAACGTCCTTTACTGACCAGTTCCATCGGCTTGCCGGCTCAACGGCGGCTGCGGCCTTGTTTGTTCGGGGCGCCGCCCTCGGTTATTTCCACCGGCCCTTTCCCCCGCCGTTGCCCTTGCCTTGCCCCTGTCCGCCCTTTTCCTTGTCCTGCCCGCGGCCCTGGCCGGCGTCTTCCGATTTGCCCTTGCCTTGTCCCTGTCCGCCCTTTTCCTTGTCCTGCCCGCGGCCCTGGCCGGCGTCTTCCGGCTTGCCCTTGCCTTGTCCCTGTCCGCCCTTTTCCTTGTCCTGCCCGTGGCCCTGGCCGGCGGTTTCCGGCTTGCCCTTGCCTTCGCCTTTCCCCTGCTGCTTGGCCTGGTGTTTTGCAAGGTTTTCGCGCAGGCGCTGCATGGAACGTACCCGGCCGTGCTGAGAAGCCGCTATGGCGTTTCGCAGCCCTTTCTGCGCGGCTTCGGGTGCTTTGTCGAGCACGCCCTGCAGTTTCTCTTCATGCTTCTCCATGTGCTCCATGTGGACCTGGATGGCGTTCTCAAGGCCGTGAGCGTCTTTCCCCTGGGCCTTGTCCACGTTCGCGTAGACCCCGTTTTGCGCCACGTTGCTGAAATGTTCCGCCAGGTTCCCGGCAAGTTCGTCTTCGCCGTTGTCGACCGCTTCTTCCGTCGCCTCGGCCAGCGCTCCCGCTATCTCCTCGAAGTGGCCGGCGCGTTTCAGGTCGTCTTTTTCCCGACCGATGGCGATACCGCGTTCTATAAGCGTCCCGACCAGGTTGTTTCTCGCCTGTTTCGCACCCTTGTTTCCGGGTTTCGAACCTTCTGCGCAGACTGCGGCCGATATCATCAGCATCACCATGCACGTTCCGATGAACCTGTTCATTTCGTTCCTCCGTTCGATTTCCCGATTGGTCTTCACAGTCATTCCCGTTTTTCAGAACCCCGCTGCGTGCTTCGCCGCGGCCAGGCATCGCTCCGATTCCATCAGCGCTTCGGCCAGCAGCACGCGGTCGCGGCCGGTATCCCCGGCCACGAGTTCCTTCAGAACTCCACAGTTCGTTTCCATGGCGTCGGCTATCCGGGCCGCCTCCTTCGTGTCATCCCCTGCTTCGGCCAGGCTTATGTTGGCGAGAATCCCTTCATTGACGAGATTCCGGTATCCGAGCCCGAGTCCGTGAGTCTCGGTTTCGTCTCCGCGGGCTATCGATCCCTTCAGCACCAGCAGCACCTCTTTCGACATGTCGCAGAATATCACCGCTTTCTCCACGGCCCCTTCCGCTTCCGCCAGCGCAAGGTCCGCCTGTACCAGCCGGGCGACGAAATCGGTGTCTTCCTCTTCCGGTCCGGCGATGCCGGCGATGGTTTCCCGGTCCGCGGCGTCCGCTACGCGCGTCTCCGATGCGGTGGCTTCCGCCGGCCTCGCGGCGGCTGTCCGGGGTTCCGCTGCCGTCGCGACGACGGGTTGTTCGCTCGCGGTCTCCGTGCCGGTCTTCCTGAATACGTTTCCGTAATGCATCACGCCTGCTGTCAACAGGATGGCCGCCGCGGCGGCCAGCCCTCCCCACACGTGAACGCCGATTCCGGTTTTACCCATGGCTGCCTCCTTTTCCACAAGCCGGATCGTCTCGGCCATACGCTTCCTGGTGGCCCTGAACGGCCGCACGCCTCCTACCACTTCTTCGAGCCGTTTCAATTTCTGCGCTTCGGTCCGGCACGCCTCGCACTGTTTCAGGTGATCGGCCAGGTCGCCTCCGGCCGTTTCGTCCGTTCCCTCGTATAACATTCTCAGCGCTTCTTCGCAGTCCATCCGGCTTCCTCCTCTCCCGCCGCGTTTCACGTCCGGCGGCGGACGGCTCAGACGTAGTCCGCGAGCAACTCCCGCAGCTTCTTTCTGGCCGCGTACATGTGCCAGCGGACCGCTTCCTCCGAGGTGCCCAGCGTTTCAGCTATTTCCCGGTGAGCCATGTCTTCGTGCACCTTCATCAGGAAGACCGCCCGCTCCTTTTCGCTCAGCAAAGCCAGGGCGCTCCGCACGGCGGACTCGATCTCCCGGGTTTCCACTGTCTGCGATGGCGCAGGTTCGAGTGCCTGGCCTGCCGTTTTCCGCGATGTCGCTGTGTTTCTGGCCGCCCGCCGCCGCGTCCAGTCCACGTAGCAATTGCCGGCTATTCTCAGTATCCACGCCTGGAAACTGCTCCCGCACGTGAACCTGTCCGCAGCCCGGCACGCCTTCAGAAACGTCTCCTGCGCTATGTCTTCGGCGTCCGCCGCACTTGCTCCGAGATACATCGCATACCGGCATACTCGGTCCCAGTAGGCTTCCACCAATTCCTGCACCGGCCTGTCGCTGTCGTTTGTGGACGACCGCCCCGGTGCCTCGGTCCTGGTGTTCATGCCCTGCCTTTCATCTGCCATAACGCACCTCGGCTCCCGCCGTTAGCGGAAAATCCGGTTTTTTCGCGCGGCCTCCCCCTTGGCCCCCCTTGCCTGCATGGCCCGCCCCGCTCTTCCCTCAACCTAGGCCGTCTCTTCCCCGAACCCTCCTACGACCAGTTCCGATACCAGCATGTGCGGCCCCCCGGAATCAACCGCCACGCTTTGGCCTTCCTTCCCGCACATGCCGGGGTCGTTTACTTCGAGTTTGTTGCCCAGGCCGGCTGTGTTGTGCAGCGTTTCCAGTACGCGCCCGTTGAACGACGTTTCCCTTACCCGTTCCCCAAGCTTGCCTTTCTCAATTATCTGCCCCGTCTCGGCGCGGCAGACGTATTCCCCCTTTTCCGAAAGCACGTATCCGCTTTCTCCGCGCGACAGCAGCAGTCCCTTGTCGATCTGCGACACCAGCTCTTCCAGGCTGCTTCCGCCCGGCGCGACAAACGTGTTGCTCATCCTCGGCAAAGCCCTCGCGGCGTAGCTTCCCTGCCGGGCGTGCCCGTTTGGCTTCTCCTTCATCTTCAGCGCCGTCTCGATGGAATGCAGGTAACATTCCAGTACCCCGTCGCGGATGATGGTCGTTGGCCGGGTCGGTGTCCCTTCCGCGTCGTACAGGTGGTAGCCGTAACCGTCTCTGAGCGTAGGGTCGTCGATGACCGTCACGAGGTCCGACGCCACGCTCTGGCCTCTCTTGCTGTCCAGCAGCGACTGTCCCTCGAGCACCAGGTCCGCTTCGGCGTTGTGCCCCAGGCATTCGTGTATGAACAGGCCGGTTACCGACGGATCCAGTATCACGGGCATCTTCCCGCCGGGCGCCGCCGGCGCTCTCAGCAGCGTAAGCGCCTCCCGCACCGCCCTTATCCCGAACTCGTCGTTTTTCACGCTCATGACGCGCTCGTACCCGCCTATGCCCCCCAGCCGCTCGCTCCAGCTCTGTGCCATTCCTTCTTCACGCGCCACCACGTTGCAGCCCAGCATCACCCTCGACCGTTCCGAATAGATGAAACTCCCCCTGCTCGATGCCAGTGCCGACGCACCGGCGCCGTCGGAATACGAAAACGTGTGGTTCACCACCCTCTCGTCGCCGGTTCTCAGGGCTTCCTCGGCCAGCTTCCTCAGCAGGCCCACTTTTTCCGCCGGGCTCACTTCCTCCGGAGGCACTTCCACCTCGTCTGCAACCGCCTGCCGCTCCCCGGGAGGCAGCAGGCCGAAATCTATGTCCGTAGCCCCGTTGCCGGACGTCGCCAGCCGCCTCACTTCGGGCACCAGGCTTTCCGCCTCTTCCTTCAGCAGGCTGTCGCTGCTTGCCATCGCCCACACCCCGCCGGCGTACACCCGCACCGAGATCCCTTCCCCAGTGCTGAAACTCGACCGCTCCAGCCTGCCGTCCTGCAGCATCAGGCTCGATCCGGACGACTGCACGATCCGAATGTCATAGTAGTCGAAACGCTCCCTGTCCAGCAGTTCGGCTACCCTTTCTGCGAGTGTCCTGAACAGGTCGTGGCATTCCTTGTTCACTTCGGGCCTTTCTTCCCTGTGGCGTGGTCCGACCATTATAGGTTTCCACCTTTTTTTCGCATATCCGAAAAAACCTCCGTTCAAGCCGCGCCTCTCCATATGCCGATAATCCCAACCATGAGACGCTTGCTGGTGGTCATTCTCTGCCTGCCCTGTCTTGCAGGGTGCCGGGTCTATCGGCAGCAGCCCGCTGCGCTGCTGCCTTCGGGCCCCGTCCCTCCCGGTGCCCCCGGCAGGGAAGTCTCTCTTCTTCCGCCCTCACGCTCGCTTGATTCTTCACCCCCTCCCATCGAAGCCGCCCTGCAGTTCGGGCCCGAGCCGCCCAAAGTCTCTCCGCCCTACCGCCTCAAGCCAGGCGATGTCCTTGAAATTAACATCTTCGGCGAAGACGACGCCCTCAAGCAGGTCACCGTCGGCCCCGACGGCCGTATCTCCTACCTCTCGGCCACCGATATCAGGGTCGCCGACAGGACCTTCGAAGAAGTCCGCCGTGTCCTCGCCGCCGAACTCTCGCATGATTACATCGACCCAAGGGTCACCATTACGGGCTCCAGGTACAGCGGCAATACCGTTACCGTCACGGGCGTCGTCAGGACTCCGGGCCGCTACGAAATACAGGACGGCATGAAACTCCTCGACGTCATTGCCGCCGCCGGCGGCATTGCCAGCGCCGCCTACAGCGCCGGCGGCGGCGTCACTTACGATATGCGCTCCATCGCCGACCTGAAGAGAGCCGTGCTTTTGCGCGGCAAGCAGGTCGTTCCCGTCGATTTCACCGCTCTCATCGACGGCAGGCCGCAGGACATCATCTCTAATAACGTTGCGGTTCGCGCCGGCGATACCGTTTACATACCCAGCGGGGCTTCCCTGGAAAACAAGGTCTTTGTCCTGGGCATGGTCCGTTATCCGCAAGTCGTCCGCTTCTCCGGCTCGATCTCCTTCGTCGAAGCCGTCGCCGAGGCCGGCGGCGTCCCTGTCGGCGCATGGGAAAGACGCGCCTTCATCGTCAGGGGCAGGCTCTCTTCTCCCACCATCCTGCCCGTCAACCTCCGGGATGTCCTCACTGGCTCCATCCCCGACCTGAAGCTCTCCCCGGGAGATATCGTTTTTGTCCCCAAGACTCCGCTCAAGAAGCTTGATGAAGTCGTCAGCCAGATCGTTCCCGTCGTCAGCACCCTCGATACCGGCCTCAGGGTTCGCGACGCCCTGAGATAACGGCGGCCGGGACCCCTCCTCAGTCTTCCCGCCGGACAGTGAACCGTTCGATCCTTATAGGCGCTTCGAACGCGTGCGGCGGACCGATTTCCACGCGGAAATATGAATTCGCATCCGGTTTTCGCAGGTACGTGGTCCCGTTTTCCTCGAACCTTATGCCGCGGACCAGGTTATGCGCGTAGTAATAGAAGCGCACTTTTTCCGCCAGTATTCGCCGCCACGGAGCATCGGCCTGGAAACCGGCGAATACGCGGAGACTCGCGTCCCGCGCAAAACGGGAAAGCCTCGCCTCGAATCCATCGTCGGCCGCCTCCATGCCCGCTGCAACCAGGTGCGCCGGGCCGATACGTGCCTCCAGGTGCCTTCCGTCGAGGAACGCTTCGAATCCCCCCATGCTGTGGTTGCCGCTTCCCGTTACCCAGGGGCTTTCCAGGCCGCGCAGCGCCCCGGCCACGTACGCAGGGTTCACTTCGTTCGCAAGAATTACGGCGTGCGGCCTGTGGGCGTTCCACAGCCGGACCAGCCTCGCTATGTATTCCGCCGTTTCCTGGCCCCACGTGTTGGCGTGCCCCATGCAGATGAGCACCAGCGGCTCGTTCGCCGCGAGCGGACGCGGCTCGACCGGGTCCGCGGGCGCTTCGAGTGTCATCCGGAGCGGGTCGAGCGTTTTCGTTGTGCCTGCAGCGGATACGCTGAATTCAACGGTCTCTTCCTTCCAGCCGAGCGCCTTCAGCTTCGCCCTGTAGACACCCGGCGCGGGGACCACGATGGATACCCAGCCCCACCTCGCCTCGCGGACGGAACGGCTGAACCGTACGGGGCCTTCCACGTCGGCCCGCAGGTCCCCCAGCAGCGGGTGTCCGCATACCTGGAACCTGACCGCCGAAGGCGTCCCGGTCCACGCGCGGAATCCGCAGATGCCCCATGAATTATCCCCGGCCTCATCTCCTTTCGGCGGAATACATCTCACCACGGCTTCGTGCTTCCCGCCGGAAAGTCCGTTCCCGACAAGGACCTCGCGCCCGGCCCCGCTCAGGCTTACGTGGCGGCTTTCAACCCCGTCGATGCAGACGTCGAACGACCCGTTCGGACACGGGCCGTAGTTAGGCCCGGGCGGAACGAAATTCGGCGGCAACACGATGCTCAGGGCGCTCCCCTCGAATTCCGTTCGCAGGGAAGCCCCGGCCTGCAGCGTGACGAGTCCTCCCGTCGCCGTGCCCCGCCATCGCTTGTCACGCCATTCTCCCGTCCGTCCCGTGTCCCGGCCGTCCACGTATTCGCTTCCCGGAATGGCGGTATCCAGGGAGTTCCTGTGCGGCGATTCGCAGAACGTGGGCGTCCCCTCCATGTCAAACATCGCCGCTTTCTCCTTCAGGCCGGCGGCATTCTACCATTTCATGCGCCGCTCCGCACCTTGCGTCTTGACAATCCCCCCTTTTCGCCGGATAATGATTCCGATTCGCTCTTGTTTATGGAGGCTGCCGATGGCACTGTTCTTCCGTTGTCCCTGTACGGCCGTTCTCGAAGCCCCGGATGGTACCCGGCGCGGCAGAACTTTCTGCCCCACCTGCAGAAAAGTGGTTGTCATCCCCCAGGACGCCGTCTCCCTTTCGCCGAAGGATATCGAAGACGCCAAGGCCGCCCTTGCTGAAATCTCTCCCCCCGAAGGTATCCCCGTGATGCCGGGCATGCCCCCTGTTGAAGAGCCCGTCGCCGCCGTCGAAGACTCCCTTGAGCTCGCCCCTCCCGTGCCTCCTCCCCCTCCGCAGGAAGACATTGTCCCGGTCGGTGCCGTATCCCCCTACGACAAGACTGAACAGTTCCCCGCCGCCGCAGGTATCCCGGAAGTCGTTCTTCCTCCCGCCGATGGCGTCGACTTGCAGGAACCGGAATTGATTACTTCCCCCGCCGCCGATGAAGAAGCCGCACAGCTTTTCGCCGAAGCCCCCGCTGTCTCCGAAGCGGAACTCCTCCCCGAAATCCCGGAAATCCCCGATCCGGCCGCCAGGAAAACCGCTCCCCCGCCTCCGGTGGCGCAGCCCGCTCCGGCGAAAAAGGCCCCCGCCAAGAAACAACCCGCCGGCCCTCCCATCGTCGCAGGCAAAAAGCCTTCCCAGCCCAGCTCGCGCAAGATTTCTTCCAGCAGGCGTTCTTCCAGGACCAGGAGCCGTCGCGGCGACTTCGCCGTCTGCCCCGCCTGCGGAGAAGAAGTCAATGCCGGCATCAAGGTCTGTCCCAACTGTGGTGAGCGCATCAAGAAGGGCAGCCTTATCGGCAAGCTCTTCGTTTTCCTCCTCGTTGTCCTCTTCCTGGTCGGCGGCCTCGCTGCCGCCGTCATGTTCGTGCCCGATAAGCTTCCCGCTTCCCTCGTCAACGTCGTCAAGAACGTCGGCGCCAAGCTCAAAGCCATCGATGTCCCGGTGCCTCCGTCCCTCCTTCCCGACGGTTACGAAGATGCTTCCGCCGACGCCTCGGGCGATTCCCCCGCTGCCGGGGAAACCCCCACCGACGCCGCCCCTGCCGATGACGCCGTAGCCGAAGAAGAACTCCCCGCTGAAGCGCCCATGGACATCCCCCTCGAACCTACGGTCGTTATCGACGATGACCTTGGCGGTGAGCCCAAGCCCGAAATCCCCGAAGACGTCATCATAGATGAATAGAACGGCCGCCGTCTCCGGACGCCCCGTCCCCGTGCTATAAAACAGGCCCGGACGTCTTATCCCGGGCCTGTTTTTTCTCGAAAACTTCTCGTGTCGCTTAGAAAATCGGCGGCGCAAAATCCTCCGGCGCTCCCTCCGGCGCATTCTCCGGCCTGACCTTCCGCTCGCCTCCGCGGTCCTGCCTCCGGCCGAATCCGCCCATCAGCATCATCAGCGGATTCTCCGGCATTTCCGCAAGCGTCGTCTTCGCTTCCACCTGCAGGCTCGTTCCGTTCAGCCTGTAAAGCACCCCGTTGTGATAGATGAACACCGCAGCGTCGTTCTTGTCCAGCTTTATGACCGCCGGGCCGTTCATCATGTGTTTCATCGCCTTGTTCCCGAACGCCGCCAGCAGTTGCTCCGGCACTTCGTCCCTGGAAAGCGCTCCGTCCCCGTTGGCGTCCGCACGCTGGATGAACACCCCCACCAGCGGAAACTCGTCCGGCGTTAACAGCCCGTCTCCGTTCTTGTCCGCCTGGTCGAACGCGTCCTTGCCCTCCTCTTCCTGCTCTTCCAGGTTCACTTCTGCAAGCGCCTTCAATGTCTTTTTGTCCAGTCTTTTTAGCACTCCATCCATGAACACGTATATCGAATTCTCCCCTACCTCGATCACCGGTGGAGTTCCCATCCCCTGTCGGATCGCCTTGTTTGCGGTCCGTTTCGGCGGCGCTCCATCTCCCTCTTCCTGCCCCAAAGCCATCATCGCCACGCTGCACAGCACTATGGCCGCGGAGATGCGTCTCATCATCTTCTTTCTCCTTTCATGGACCTTTCCCCATTTATACAAACTGCGTGCCTTCGGGTTACCGCCCTTGCAAAGATTCCCGAATTTTATGTTGACAGATATATGTTGACGCCATATAATCCGCCTTAAAGTGGTCCTGCCGGTGCACTCGGTAAAGCAGTGTATCGGTCAGATGTATAGACCACACCTTACTTGCCCTCAACTCCCGAGCGGGGCGACGGGTGGGCCTAGATCCCCTGTCGCCCTTTTTATTTAACCTCGTTCCCGCCGGATAATCTCCTTCCCCCACACGCGCTACCCGCCTCCTGTTGTGTTCTTGCCTCTGCTTCCGTATCGCGGAACGGCTTCTTCTTGCCCCCGGCGCTTCTCCGGCGATAATGAACCGTGTCGTCCGGGGGATTGTTCGGAGATGCCAATGGTCAGGATCGCTGTTGTCGGTTCCGCCAATACCGATCTCGTTGCCCGCGTCGACAGGCTGCCCGGGAGCGGAGAAACCCTCCTCGCCTCTTCGTATGCCGAGGCCGGCGGTGGCAAGGGCGCTAACCAGGCTGTCGCCGCGCGCCGCATGGGCGCCGACGTCGTTTTCATCGGCGCTGTCGGCTTGGATGATTACGCCGCGCGGACCAGGCGCTTCATGGAAGCCGAAGGCATCGACACTTCCTTCCTTTACGCCAAGGATACCCATTCCGGCGTCGCCCTCATACTCGTCGAGGAAAACACCGGCGAGAACATGATCGCCGTCGCACCCGGCGCCAACTTCCTCCTCCTCCCTGCCGATATCAGGGCGGCACGCGCCGCCATCGAATCCGCGGATATCCTTCTCCTTCAGATGGAAATCCTCCCCGAAACCCTGGCTGAAGCCCTCGCACTCGCTCACGGCGCCGGCGTCTCCGTCATCCTCAACCCCGCCCCAGCCCCCCCTCCAGGACTCCTCGACACGCTTCTCCGTTCCGTCACGTATCTTACGCCCAACGTCCATGAATTAGCTCTGATTACCGGCGGCAGGCCCGTCGACGACGCCGTCGCCCACCTTCTCGCTTCGGGTCCGGATGCTCTTTTCGTCACGCTCGGACCCGACGGCGCCGCCCTCTATACGCGCGCCGGCGCCGCGGAAACCGTCCCTTCTTTCGACGTCGTCCCGGTGGATACCGTCGGGGCGGGCGACGCCTTCAACGGCGCTCTCGCCGTCCTCGTTGCCGAAGGACTCCCCCTCGTCGAAGCCATGCGCGGCGCCGTGGCGGCGGGCGCCATCGCTGTTACGCGCAACGGCGCCCAGCCTTCGCAGCCACGCCGCTCCGAAGTCGATGCCCTCCTGGCTGGAGGATCCTCACGCTGATGCCCAGCCTTTTCGACGATGACATCCCCGGTGAATCGGAACCATGGCGCTACGACCCGGCCGCCCCTCTCGCCGACCGTATGCGGCCACGCACCATCGAAGAATACGTCGGCCAGCAGACTATTCTGAGCCAGGGTTCTTTTCTCCGCCGCGCCATAGACTCCGACACCATCGGTTCCATCATCCTCTGGGGGCCGCCCGGCAGCGGCAAGACCAGCCTTGCCGCCGTCATCGCTCATGCCACCCGGCGCTTCTTCGTTCCCTTCAGCGCCGTCACCAGCGGCGTCAAGGAAGTGCGTCTCGTCATCAGGGAAGCGCGCAGCCGTCTTCGCCGCAAGTCCGTCGGCACCATCCTCTTCGTCGATGAAATCCACCGCTTCAATAAAGCCCAGCAGGACGCCTTTCTCCCCCACGTCGAATCCGGCGCCATCACCCTCATCGGCGCCACCACCGAAAATCCCTCTTTCGAAGTCATCGGCGCACTCCTCTCGCGCACCAAGGTCTTCATCCTCGAACGCCTCCTCCCCGGCGAAGTCATGACCATCGTCCGGCGCGCCATCGACACCCCCGATCGCGGCGTAGCCCACCTCAGGCCCCACGTCGATGACGACGCCGTCGAATTCATCGTCGCGTATTCCGAAGGCGACGCGCGCATCGCGCTCACCACCCTCGAAATGGCCGTCACTTCCGCACTCCCCGCCCCCGACGGCTCTCGCCGTGTCGCCCTCGCCGACGTCCAGAGCGTCCTTCAGAAAAAAACCCTCCTCTACGATAAGTCCGGTGAAGAGCATTACAACCTCATCAGCGCCTTCCACAAGGCCCTCAGGGGCTCCGACACTCAGGCCGCTCTCTACTGGATGGCGCGCATGCTGGAATCCGGCGAAGACCCTCTCTACATCGCGCGCCGCATGGTCCGCTTCGCGAGCGAAGATATCGGCCTCGCAGACCAGCGGGCCCTCCAGGTCGCTCTTGCCGCCAGGGACGCCGTCCACTTCATCGGTCTTCCCGAAGGCGACCTGGCCCTCGCGCAGGCCGCCGTCTATCTCGCCGCCGCCCCCAAGTCCAACGCACTTTACGCGGCCATGGGCGCCGTCCGCCGCGCTATCCAGGATTACGCCGCCGCCCCCGTTCCCCTCCATATACGCAATGCGCCCACCAGGCTCATGGAACAGGCCGGCTACGGCAAAGGCTACGCCTATGACCATGATTTCGAAGCCCACATCGCGCCGCAGGAATACCTTCCGGATGCACTCAAGGGTATGAAATTCTACAAGCCGGGAGACCTCGGCGACGAAAAGGAAATCCACCGCCGTATGGAATACTGGGAAAAACTCCGCCGCGACGCCCTCCGCCGCTCACGCCGCTCCGACACCGGGCCTGAATAGCCCCTCCCGCCCTGCTAAGGCACCGTTATTTCAGTTCCCACCCTTATCGCCGTCGGCTTGACCCCGGGGTTGGCCTCCTGTATCTTCACCCACTGCTGGCCGTCGCCGTAGTACCTTACCGCCAGCTGCCACAGCGTTTCCCCTTTCAGCATCAGGTGCTTGCGCACGACCGGCGGCGGCGGAGGGGGCGGTGGAGGCGGCTCGGGCTTTGGCGCCGGTTCCGCTTTCTCCCCGGCCTTCTCCGCCGGCCCGCCCAGCAGCGTAAACAGGTCGTCGTTCATTACCGGCCTCGGTCTCGCCGTCCTTGGCGGAAGGTACCCGCATCCCGCCGCCGTCAGCAATGCACCGGCCGCCCACAACGCTCGCGGCAACCGCATCTTTCTGCCTCCTCCTTCTACCGGCGCCCCCGGCCGTACCGCCGGCTGGAACCCCTTCTCCCGCCGTTCCCGTTGCGGTACCTTGCCTGGCCGACTTTCCTCACGCTGCCGGCGCCGGTTATCTCCTCCAGTTTTTCGACGAACTCCTCCACCGGGTTCACCCGGTGCTCCTCGCCCGCCTGTATGAGCACTTTCTGCCCGTCTTCGCACAGCTCTATGCAGAAGTCCACCGGCCCAGGGTGCGCCCTCACCGCTTTCCTTATCCTGTCCAGCCTGTCCCCGCCCGAATCGTCCACCCGCACCACTACCCTCGAATACAGCATCGCCGGCGCCTCCGCCAGCGTGAATACCTCGTCCGCCATTATCTTCGCCCCGCCTTCTTCCACCTTGGCACGCCCGCGTACGAACACCAGCCGGTCGTTTTCCAGCTTGTCGCGGGCTTCCGCGTACACCGACGGGTACACTATCCCCTCCACCTGGCCCTCCAGGTCTTCCAGCGTCACCGCCGCCCACTGTTCCCCCGACCGCCTCGATCTCTTCACCACCAGCCCCGATACTATTCCCGCCACCGTCACCTCTTCCCCGTCGCTCAGCTCCTCTGTCTGCCCCAGCCCCCGCTCGACGAACTCTTTTACCGCGGCGGCGTACTCGTTCATCGGGTGGCTCGACACGTAGAATCCCAGCACTTCCTTCTCGTTCTTGCGCATCTCCTGGTCCGGCATTTCCACGACGTCCGGCACCTGAGGCCGCAGCGCCTCCTCTTCCACGCCCCCCGCAAAAAGCGACACCTGTCCGCGGTTCGCCGCCGTCTGCCTCCCCGACGCGTATGCCAGCACGTCTTCTATCACCATCAGCGCCTGTTTCCTCCGGATGTCCAGCGAATCCAGCGCCCCGGCCTTGGCTAGCGTCACCAGGACCTGCTTGTTCACCAGCCGGGTGTCCACCCGTTCCACAAAGTCGAAAATGTCCCCGAACGCTCCTCCCGCCTCGCGCGCCCCTATTATCGAATCCGTCGCCTTTTCCCCAACGCCCTTCACCGTCGCCAGCCCGAACCGCACCCCGTTCTCCACGACCGTGAAGTCTTTCCGCGATTCGTTCACGTCCGGCGGCAGGACGTTTATCCCCATCCCGCGGGCCTCGTCTATGTACTGCACCACCTTTTTCGGGTCGCTTTCTATCGACAGCAGCGCCGCCATGAATTCCGACGGGTAGTGTGCCTTCAGGTACGCCGTGCGGTATGCCACCAGGGCGTATGCGGCCGCGTGGCTCTTGTTGAATCCGTACTCGGCGAAACGCGACATCGAATCGTACACCGCTCCCGCCGTCCGCTCCTCTATCCCGCGCGTCTTCGCCCCGGCCACGAATATCGCACGGAACCTCTCCATCGTTTCTTCGTCCTTCTTCCCCATCGCACGCCTCAGCGAATCCGCCTCCGAAAGCGTGAACCCCGCAAGCTCGCTCGCCAGCCGCATCACCTGTTCCTGGTACACTATCACTCCGTACGTCGGCCTCAGCACCTCGTCCATCAGCGGATGCAGCGTCGTCGTCTTTTCACGCCCGTGCTTCCTCTTCACCCACATGTCCGTGAACCCGTTCTTCAGCGGCCCGGGCCTGAACAGGGCGTTCAGCGCTATCAGGTCTTCTATGTTCGACGGCCTCGCCTGCTGCAGCAGCCTTCTCATTCCCTCGCTTTCAAACTGGAATATCCCTTTCGACCGCCCCTTCCCCAGCAGCCGGAACGTCTCCTTGTCGTCCGTCGCCAGCTTTTCCAGGTCCGGGACTTCCTTCCCGGTCTGCTCTATTATTTCCAGCGTCTTGCGCACCAGGCTCAGCGTCGCAAGCCCCAGTATGTCCACCTTCAGCAGCCCCACCTTGTCTATCACCTTCATCTCGTACTGCGTCGTCACCGTTTCCGTTGACGGGTTGTAGTACAGCGGCGTGTAGTTCTCCAGCGCCTTGTCGCCTATCACCACGCCGGAGGCATGGACCGTGCACTGCCTGACCACGCCCTCCAGCCCTTTCGCACGGTCTATCACCTCCCGCATCTCGGCGTCTTTTTCGTAGGCGTCGCGCACTTCCGGGATGTTCCCCAGCGCCTCTTCGAGCGTCATCGCAGGCACCGACGGTATGAACTTGCAGACGGCGTCCGCCCGCGACGGCGGTATTTCCAGCGCTCTCGCCACGTCTTTTATCGCCGCCTTCGCCTTCAGTTCGCTGAACGCCACTATCGGCCTCACCGAATCGCTCCCGTACGTGTCCTCCAGGTGCCGGATGATCTGCGCACGTCCCTCCGGCGCAAAATCCAGGTCGATGTCCGGCAT